>JBKQPR010000131.1:0-56838 GCA_052144935.1 Bryobacteraceae bacterium | reverse complement strand
CTACATGGCCGGCGGTACACAATATGTGGTTCTTGCCGGAGATGGCGGAGTTCTTAGTTTTGCCCTGACGCAATAAATCGGAAGCGCCCTTTACGCGGCTCCGCGGGGCTTTATAAGATTTGCTGGGTTGATGCCGACGGTGGCGCTGGCACCCTGGCCAGCCGCAGGCCGGACGACGCGAAGTCAATCCACCTCGCGGTATCCGCATGACCGCGCGGCCGACGTTTTGAAAAGGATGTCTATCACGCGGACGACCAGGCTGCCTGCCGGCGCCAGTAGCACGCCACCAAAGGCGTCGCAGCGGGGCGTCGCAGCAGGGCGTCGCAGCGGGGCGTCGCAGCGGGGCGTCGCAGCGGGGCGTCGCAGCGGGCGCCGCCGCGCGCGCAACTTGTAATTGTCGCCGATCACACGGGTTTCGTTTGCGGCGGCGCCATGCGCGTTCCGGGCGTGATGATGACTTCTCCGGTTGACCTCAGGCAGATTTCGTACACTCGGTCGGGCTCCAGACGCATGTAGGGCGCGTCGCCGTGGATAGCCCGCACGCCGCTCTCTCGCGCCAATTTCTCGTCGTTGGCAAGATCCCAGAAGCGTTTCCAGAGATCCTTCTCGAATTCGCTGGTCGCTTGCCGCTCCGCGTAGACCTCGGGTACCTGGCCCTCCGTGTCGATGACGAAGCCATCTTCGGCCCGCATGGTGCTGGAGAAGATCCGGCGAAACACCATGAGCGCCCCGCCCTTGACAGGGTCGCCCTGCTCGATGAAGTGGTCGTCGAACTTGATCACCAGGGTGTCAAAATAGACTTCTTGCCCAGGCAGAGTCAGCTCTCGCGAGACGTTGATCGGCTTGCCGGCGTCGTCAACCTCGGTGAACCTGATCGTGGTTTGCAGGCTCCCCTGCTGATCGGTCGCCTGTCGAAGAACCTCAACTCGAGCCCGGCGGTCGATGCGCTTCAGAATCTTCAGGTAGGTTTCGAGGCGCTGCTTCTCTTGCTCGAGCTTGAGAATGGTCCCTTTCTGCTCGCGGATCTGGTCCTGCAGTGCCCGCCGCGGCAGGACGACCAGTTCAAACGACAGATAGACGCTGGCAGCGGCGACTGCGACCAGCACCACGGACCCTACAAAAGACCGAATGGGAAAATTACGGCCGCTGCTCATAGGACCCTCGACATCGACCAGAATTTCTATTCGTCTCTGCGATTGAGTATACCAGCCGCTCCGCGGTAGTGGGGGAAGGTTAACGTGGGACCGTGGGACCACTACCGCCTCCGCCCCGCACCGTGAGTATTCCAGGCTCGGCTTAGTGGATCGTGGAGGATGGGTTGCGAACGGACTTTGGCTGGTCCACCCGGACATGAACGACCCTTGTGGTGGTCACCGGCTGGCGCTCGTTGAGCAGGAACTGAAGGCGCATCCCGCGGCCAATCACGCCGAATTCCAGGACGCCTTCTTTGTCCACGGAACCCTTCAGCCGCGCAGCAACCGGCTCGGGACAATACTCCGGGTGGCCGGAGATATGGATGGCATTACCGCCCAGGCATTCGATGCGGTAATGGCGGCTCTTGGTCTCGACGTCGATCACAGATCCGCTCGCCAAACTCGTACAATCGACCAATTCAGCCGATATCATAAAGCGTCCCCACAGTGTTGGATGTACCGGAGCGGAATTGGTTGCGGAAATGGCAGACGCCAACCCAACTCGCCCAAAGGCCACCCCCGAGCGCCCCGTTACCGGTTGATTCCCCGCAGGTCGATCGCGTACACGTTGCCCTTCACCTCGGTGTACTCGAATGCCATCTGCTCGGTACCGGGACGCCAGGCGGGACTGCGCACCACCGAGCCGTATGCCGTATAGTTGGTGACCTGCCTGGTCTCGCCGGTGATCCGGTCGACCCAGTAGACGTTCCATACACCTTCGGGACAGGCGGTATATGCGATCCGGCGATTGTCCGAGGCGAATGAGTAAGGAAAATGCACGCCCGGACTGGCCACGATCGTCTGCTGGTGTTCGCCGTTCCGATCCATTATCGAGATAGTGGTCCCTTCGCCTCGGTATACCTGATACGCGATCCATTTTCCGTCCGGGGAGATGAAGGGGAAGCCGGCGCCTTCCCGCTCGAACGTGAGTTGCCGGGGCGATCCGCCCTGCAACGGAAGAACCCAAATATTCAAAGGCCTTCCAGCGTCGTAGACCATTTCCCGCAGGTCCGGCGTGAGGTGCGCGCGGGTGTGACCCTCCTTTGAGTCCAGCAAAACCTGTTGGGATCCATCCGCCGGCTGGAACCGCCGGATCTGGAATCCACCGCTGGTCATGAAGGAATACCAGACGGCCTGGCTGTCCGCGGTCCACCCGGGCCCGTTGGCCAGGCCCTGATCGGACACCACCGGCGTGGCATTCGAACCGTCGGAATTCATCATCCACAGGTCCTGGGTGGCGTTTTGCGGCTGCACCACGTAGGCGAGGCGCTTCCCGTCCGGCGAGTACACGGGGAGTTTCGCCCGCACCACCTCATCCTGATAGAGCGCCATCGCCGGGCTCGCGCCGGTACCGGTTTGCCAGATCTGGCTGATGGCTCTCACGCGCGTAAAGAACAGCCGTTTTCCATCGCGCGAAACCGCGATCCCGCCGGGCACATCCTTCCCGGTTCGGTAAAGCGCCACGGCGGGAGTGTCTCCGGAAAGCGGCACGGAATAGACGCCGAATCCGTCCGCTGCCATGGCGCCGAAATAGACCGTGCGCCCATCGGGACTCATTACCGGACTCACCTGATTCACCAGATTGCCGGTCGCGATCTTCTTCAGCTCGCCGGATGCCGGGTCCACCGTCCAAAGCGTATTAATGCTGGCTCGAGCCCCCATTCCACCTAGCGCGGCAAAGACCAGGTGCTTGCCATCGGGACTCCAATCCGGGTCGGCGTGTTGTCCGGCCGGGTTCCGCGCGACGGTTACCTGGTGCAGATGCGAACCATCGGCGTCCACGGTGAAGATGGTCGATTCTCCTCCGCTTCCCCAATCGAACCATGCCAGGTCGTTGGGGGACACGGATCGGAAGGCCACCTGGCGGCCGTCAGGTGACCAGACCGGCCTGGATCCGAAAGGCGCGAGCTGGTGCGGCGAGCCGGACCCGGATGCCGGAACCGTCCAGATGCCCTGACGGGCCACCGAGTGGTAGGCGATAGTTTTGCCGTCGGGCGACCAACTGGGCTCGATGTTCTGTCGGCCGTCGGCGGTAATCTGGCGCTCACCCCCGCGTGTATTGGCCGAGCGGGTGTAGACCTCGAAGCGCCCCGAGCGATTCGAGCTGAACGCCATCGAACTGCCGTCAGGGCTGAGGGATGCCCCCATCGAGAGGCCCGGCGAAGTAGTCAACTGGGTGGACTGTGGCGACCCGGAAGGCACTCGACCGGAAGCCAGCCAACCGAACCGCCAGACCGCCACGCCGCCGGCCAGAATCACCGCCGCCGCGGCAATCAAACCCCAGCGGCGTCCAAGCCGCCCCTTCGGTTCTACTACAGCCCGCTGGCCGGCTTCGGATTCCTCCTTCACCTCTTCCAGCGCCACACCCAGATCGGACATGTGCTGAAAACGGCGGCCGGGCTCCTTGCGGAGGCAGCGCGCGATAATGCGGCCGAGCTCCTGCGGCGTCTCTTCCCGGATTTCGCCAGGCGGCTTGGGTTCGTCGCGCAACACGGCGGAAAGCGTCGAAAGCCGGGTGGTGCCTTGAAACGCCCGCTGGCCGGTGATCATTTCGTATAGCACCGCTCCGAAAGAGAAGATATCGGAGCGCCCGTCCAGTGGCTTTCCTTCCGCCTGCTCGGGAGACATGAAGGCTGCCGTGCCGACGATGGTTCCTTCCTTAGTCAGCCCGGCCTCCGCGAGGGTCTCGGTGGCGTCGGAATCGCCGCCTCCGCGTTCCAGCAGTTTCGCCAAGCCGAAATCCAGCAATTTGATCGCGCCCTGCTCCGTGACCATGATGTTGGAGGGCTTGAGATCGCGGTGAACGATGCCCGCCGCATGGGCCGCCGCCAGGGCGCCGGCGATCTGCCCGGCGTACCGCAACGCCTCACCGAGCGGCAGGCCCTTTCGCGGGATCGTCTGGTCCAGCGTCTTGCCGGCCACGTATTCCATGGCGATAAACAGAACGCCATCGGCCTCGTTGATGTCGTATATGTGGACGATGTTGGGGTGGTTGAGCGCGGAAGCCGCCTTGGCCTCCTGTACGAACCGGCGCCGGCGGTCGGGGTCGTTTACCGTTTCCGGCAGCAGCACCTTCAACGCTACCGGGCGATCCAGATGCTGGTCCCGCGCCTTATACACGGAACCCATGCCTCCCTGGCCGAGTTCGCCAGTGATCTCGAAATGAGCGATCACCTTGCCGATCATGCAGCAAATAGAATAACCGCTTAGCCGTGGAACCGCAATTTCACGGAAGCCTCAATCGCTCCGGCCAAGATAATAGCCGATCTGAGGCCGTACTGTTTTGTTTACGTTGACCGCCGGGTGCATGGCGATAAAATGTTGGAGCCGGGCGGCTGAAAGCCACGATCCCGAGTCCGGCGTTATGTAAAGTTGCCCCGGCAATCCGCGCTTATATCGCCAAGCTCAGCGCGATATGTTCCGATATCGGTAGCTATTCGGCCGGCCGGACGCCCCCCGCGCCCTTGCACCGGGAAGCTGTCAACCCACCGAATCGATTTCCTCGTGAGGCGCTCGCCGCTGGGTAGAGCCGGCCGCGGTGGAACCGAGGTAGCACTCGCCGCCGGCCGCGCGCCCAGTTCCTGAGCCAGCCACTCAAGTGCGCCCGCGCCATCCCGCTCCTCGGATGCGAGCACGTCGAAGGCGCAGCCGATCGGCGCCAGAGAGCCTCTCAGGCCGGGATAGCCAAAGAACGAGACTGGCGGCCGGGCTTCGACCAGGAGCAGGCGGTTGAATCCCGCCGGCCGCGCCTGTGCCGGCCTCGGGGAAGCAGGGAAATGCGCTCGACGGCGGGAATGTCGGCTCCGCGGGCCATCCTGGCGGCGTGCCGGTCGGCGAAGACTCCCACACCGGTAGCAGCGCGCAGGCGCGCAGCGGCGCGAAGACCGCGGGCCTGGAGTGCGGAGCCGCTGAGAAGCAGTCTCCTGTTGGGGTGGCTTCTAAAATTCCTCGTCCTGTCCGCCGCGTTCGTCCGGCGCCATACCATACCGATCCCCTTGACATCCGTCACAATCGGACCGATCATGATCTACGATTCGTTCTCATCGAGCTGTGCGTTGCTATGGCAGGGCGACGTTGGGGCCGTCCGCTACGAGATCGAGGCCGGTACCTGGAAGCTGCCGGGAGGCCAACACAAGACGGGTCGCCTTGGAGCTTGCCGGTCGGTCGAGCCGGTGAAGGCGACGCGCAAAGGACGAATTTCTAACCACACGGAGGGAAACGACATGTCCGTAGACATTGCCAATCGCCGCCTCGGTAGGCGGGAATTTGTCTCTTCTGCGCTGGTGTTGTCCAGCATGGCGGGTGCGGCGGCTGTGCTGGGATCGTCCCCAGTGTGGGGAGCCGCTTCCCAACCCCTCGATCCGTTCGACCCGGACATCCGCTATGGAATCACCGGCGCACTGTGGGGCGATTGGCCGAACGGCAACCTGCGAATGACCACCGATATGCGGCAGATCGTCTCGGATACGGCTCGTTTCGGTTTGCAGGGTATCGAGCCGTACTCCGGGCAAGCCGCACAGTTCTTGGGCAACCCGCTCGCGCTCAAGCAAATGTGCGATGCGGCAGGCATCGCATTGATTGACGTTGGCGATTTGGCGCGCGCGGGCCCCGCGCCCGCTCGGGGCGCGGCTCCGAGCGCCGCTGGGCGCGGAGGTGGTGGCCGCGGGGGGCCGAGTCCCTGGCTCGAGGTGGATGGAAATGTCGAACTGATCGCTGAAATGGTGGGCTTCGCGCGCGACTTTCTTGCGCCGTGCGGCTGCGACCATTGGAAGACTAATATGGGCAGCCGCCCGGAAGGCGGGCCGAACGAGGATCAGCTCAAGAGGTTGGCCGATACGCTCAACGAGATCGGCAGACGGACGATCGCCTTCGGGGTCAGGCTGGCTCCGCATCCCCACATTTGGGGACCGATGGAACGTGAGCATGAAGTCCGTACGGTGTTGTCGCTCACCGATCCGAAATATGTCTGGCTGACGACGGATACCGCGCATTTGACGCTGGGCGGCATGGATACCGTCAAGATCATTAGCGACTATTTTCCGCGGATCGCGGAAGTGCATCTCAAAGATACCTACTCCAAATATCGCGGCAATACTTTGACGCCGACGCAGGCGGAGCACCGCCAGGCGAGCCTCTACCACAATCTAGGCGCGGGCGGCGTAGACTTTCCGGCGGTCTTCAAGGTATTGCGCGATCGACACTTCAAAGGATGGGTCGTTTACGATCTCGATGCGCCCCGGCCGGACGATGGCACCGGCAGCATCCCGGACAATCTCGCCGTCAACATCGACTATCTGCGCGACGTGCTGCATGTGAAGTTTCCGAAACAGCCCATATGATTGCCTCGTCGCGGCGTTGGCCGCTGCAAGCTGGTTGGGGCGGCGTCCACGCCGAAGCGCTCCAACGGGAAACAGATCCGGGCGAAGCACGACAGCGGACAGCCGATCGGAAGGCGTCATGAAGAGAAGAACTCTTTTGGGCGCCGCAGGATTATTGGCCGCTCCGGCGGTTGCCCAGCCGGATCAGGCCGCTCCGGCGGTTGCCCAGCCGGACCAGGCCGCGCAGTTCTTGCCTCTCGCACAACTTCGCGAACAGTACCGTTACGACTTGTTCGAGGATTTCCTGCCCTTCATGGACAAGTACGTCATCGACCGTCAATACGGCGGCTTCATGTGTAACACGGATCGCGATGGCGCCAACCTCAACGGCCGGAAGGCGGCATGGTACGAAGGGCGCGGCATCTGGGTCTATTCGTTCCTGTACAACCACTTGGGCGGGCACGCCCCTCACCTGGAGGTGGCGCGTAGATCGGTCGAGTTCATCCTTCGCGCGGCGCCTGCGGGCAAAGACACCCTCTGGCCGGCGAGTTTCACCCGCGAGGGCCAGCCGCTGACACCGCCGGCGGCCGAGATTTACGGCGACCTTTTCATCGCCGAGGGCCTCGCCGAATACGCGGCGGCCTCGGGCGAGCGCCGGTACTGGGAGATGGCCAAGGAGTTGGTGCTCAAGTGCGACCGGATTTACAACCGGCCGGATTACGCGCCGGACATTGTGGCCAGTTACAGCGGTCCGCCGGCCATTCCTTTCCCCGGCGCCCGAATCCAGGGGGTGTCGATGGTACTGCTTCGGGTGATCGGCCCGATGCTGGACCAGCAAAGCGATCGTGAGCTCCAGGCTATCCTGGAGCGTTCGGTGGACGCGGTGACGAACCGGCACTACAACCCCGCCTTCGATCTCAACAACGAACTGCTCGAACACGACTACTCGCGCCCGGACAACGAGCTGGCGCAGTTCGTGTATACGGGACACTCCATCGAGACACTCTGGATGATCGCCGCCGAGGCCGTGCGGACGCGCAACCAGAGCTTGTTCGATCGGGCCGGGGAACGATTCCGGCGGCACGTCGAGGTTGCCTGGGACGGCGTCTACGGCGGCGTCTTCCGGAGCCTCAACCATGTAGACCGGAACCAGTGGGCTTTGGACAAAGTGCTGTGGGCCCAAGAGGAAGTCCTGATTGGATCGCTCCTGGTGTACGAGCACACGGGCGCTCCCTGGTCTGCCGGGATGTTCTCGAAGATGTATGACTATGTCCGCGCGAAGTACCCGCTCCGGCCGCACGGTTATTCGCTGTGGATCGTGAACGCCGACCGGAAAGTCACTTTCGAGCCGCACGCCACGCGCGTTGAGAATTATCATCATCCCCGCCACCTCATGCTGAACCTCCTGGCTTTGGAGCGGATGATTGCTCGCGGCGGGAAGCCTTCGGGCCTGTTCCAGGGATCCCCGAGGCGATGATCCCTCTCACCGGCTCTCACCGGAAAGAGCTGACTGATCGTACGCCAAAGGGGTGCCAGCCGTTAAGGTCGGCGGCTCGTACTGCTTCGCTACCTTTCCTCCAAAGCTTATGCCGAGGTCCCTCCATAGAGAGTGAACCCAAGCGTGGTGACTTCTGCGGCGACCTTCACGTTGTTGCCTGATTGGAGTTGTGCCGGTGACGGTGGTTGCTACGGATGGCAAGCTATGCTGCTTCTGGCGCACTCGAACCTGGTAATTCCGCTTCGAAAGCCAAACCGGTCCTGTCTGGCGGCCCGTCGCGGACGATGCCCGCCTCCTAGCGACCAGGGCGCCACTTTCGAGCAGGTTGCGGACATCCTGGGAACAGCCCGGAGGTGGTCCGGAGGCCTACGGGAGGTGGTCCAGGGGGCGTCAGGTGAACATCGACCGGCTGATGATGGCCCACTTTCAGACCGCGGGCGTTACAAACCCAGTCACAAAAAAGTCACACGAAAAATCCGGAGCCGTAAACTAATGAAAACAAAAGATAAAAACTGGTGCGGAGAGGGGGACTTGAACCCCCACGAGATTGCTCCCGCTAGCACCTCAAGCTAGTGCGTCTGCCAATTCCGCCACCTCCGCATGGGTGGAGTGCTACTTCTTTACCGGAGCCTGCTTCACCGGTGCCGGTGCCCCGCCCGGCGGCTGCGCCGGAATCGTCAACTGAATCGGCTTCCCGCCCCCGTTCGGCGTCATCGTGATGGGCGCCTGGCCCTGCGGCGCCGCAGGCACGGTTTGCGCCGGCGCCTTTTTCTGCTGCGTGTCCTCCAGCACCGTCGTGCCTAATCCCGCGTTCCGCGTCGCCAAAATCGAAAGCGACATCGAGGTGACCATGAACAGGACCGCGGATATCGTGGTGGCCTTCGAGAGCAAAGTCGCCGATCCGCGCGGACCGAACGCCGTCTGCGACCCCATGCCGCCAAACGCTCCCGCCAGGTCCGCCGCCTTCCCGCTCTGCAGCAGAACCACAATGATCAGAAAAACACACACTATCACATGAACGATTAAAGTCAGAATATACATCGCTGTCTCTTCAGTATAAGGGAGCGCCCGGCACGGGTCAAACCGCCCGTGGCCGCCCTGGCCGCCTTGGCCGCCCTTCGGCCCGCTCAGCGCCCGCTTTCCACGCCCCGCGCCATCCGCGCCCACGTCAGGAACCGCTCCATTCCGGCGTAATCCCGCTCGCCCAACTCATGCACGATGTGCCGCGTCAGGTATTCCCGCACCAACTCCGGCGCGAATTCCCGCCGCGCCGATTCCAGCGTCACGATCTGCTCCATTTGCTCGCGGCCGTAGCCAAGCGATGCCCGGAACGCCTCGCCCACCGCGGGCGTGACCACCCCCGGCCGCCCCGCCCACACCGCAAATACCATCGGCAAGCCGGTCATCTCCACCCATTCGGCGCCCAGATCGTACACGTGGTAGGGCAGCCGCGCCGGGTCGATCCGCAGCGCCGGGTCCCCGATGATCAGCGCCGCATCGGCCGACCGCAACATCTTATCCAGGTCCGGCGGTTGCGCGGTCACCGCTGGCGACGCCCCGTACCGCCGATCCAGAACCAGCCGCGCCAGTTGCACCGAGGTGCGGGAGCTCGCGTCCGCCGCCAACGTGCGGATTTTCGCCGCCGGCCGCGCGCTCACCAGCAGAATGCTCCGCACCGCTCCGTGGCAGGCGATTCCCGCCCCTGGAATGATCTCCAGGTCTTGCTTCGTCAGCTCGAAGGACGGCACAATCCCAATGTCCGCCTCGCCCGCCGCCAACCGGTCCGCGCATGCCGAGGGAATCTGGAAGTCCAGGTCGAAAAGCCCCTTCTGGGGACCGTGGAGCATGCCCCAAACCAGCGGCGTGGTGTTCAGGAAGCTGACTGCGGAAACCCGCAGCCGGTGGGAAGCAATCTGGTGGCGCAACTCCTAGTGTACCGCGATCCCCGAGTGCCCCTTTCCACTCGGACAGGCGGGACCGGAAGGTCGTCCGGTACAATCGGCAGTACCTTCGCGCGTACCCGCTCCGGCGGTGTCTGGTATCCTCGTTAAGTAGCGCTCTTTCCGCGTAGCGTGTTCGTGGTACCTCAATGAGACAACCATCCTTCTGTGTCCTGGCTCTAATCCTCTCGGGCGCCTGTGCGGCTTGGCCGCAGAGCCTGGTCCCGCTGAATAGCGTTCCTTCGCGTGTCGTCGGCCATGCTACCAACGAGGGCAACACCCTCTCCACGGAAAATCCCAATCTGGTAGTCGGCCGGGAATTCTGGTCGCCTTACGGAATCGCCGAAGACACTACCGTTTCTCCCCCCATTCTCTACGTCAGCGACACCAATAACAGCCGCGTCCTGGCCTGGAAGAACGCCACCGCCTTCAGCAACGGCCAGCCCGCCGACCTGGTCGTCGGGCAGAAGGATCTCTACAGCACTTTCCCACAGGGACCGGGCCAGACCTTTCCCGGCGGCCTGACCTACCCTGGCGCCCTCGCCGTCGATACCAAGGGTAATCTCTATGTGATGGATGCCGGCAACAATCGCGTGCTGCGGTATCCCAAGCCCTTTGCGCAGCAGGCCGGCGCCATCTTCCCCGACCTCTATATCGGGGAGCCCAATCTTAACTCGAACGCCGCCAACTACACCGGCCGCGTGGCCGCGCAAGGTCTGGCCCTGAACGCCGGCATCGGCGGCATGGCTTTCGATAGCTCGGGCAACCTTTGGGTCACCGACGTGGCCAATTTCCGCGTCCTCGAATTCAAGGCTTCCGACCTCGCCGCCGGAGGCGGTCCGCTCGCTGCCGTCCTCGAAATCGGCCAGTTGGATTTCACTTCCAACACCAGCTTGACCAATACGGCCACCACCTCGGCCATCACCGCGAACCAGCTTGCCATTCCGACCAATCTGGCCTTCGACTCGAGTGGATGGCTGTACGTCTCCGATTTCGACGGCAGCGACAGCATCACCGGCATCAATCGCGTGCTGGTCTTCAGGCCGCCTTTTGCCAGCGGCCAAAGCGCATACCGCATTCTGGGTGTTTATTATCCCGGCTCCACTCCCACCCTCACCCAGCGCGCCCAATCGCAGTTTGTAGAGCCCCAAGGCATCTTCTTTCTCCCCGGTAATTCCGGAGTTGGCGTGGTGGATTCGTTGCTCCACCGCATCCTGATCTTCCCTCCCGCCGCCAGTTGGGCCGATGTGACCACCGGCGCCGGCGTCTCGCCGCCCGCGGCCACGGCGGTCGTCGGCCAGGCGGCCTTGTTGATCACCAATATCTATCCCAACCAGGCGACCGTTTCCGGCGTGCTTCCCGGCGCTACCGGCGCCTCGCTCTATGCGCCCTCCCTGGTGTATTTTTCCGGAACTGAATTGTTTGTCGCCGATACCGGCAACAACCGCGTGGCAGTGCTGCCGTACTCGAGCGGCCAAAACCCTCCCTTCGGCGCCGCCACCCGCGTGCTGGGCCAGGACAACTTCACTTCCAACGCTCCCAATCTGATCGAAGGCAAGGAATTCCGCTTCGCCGCGATCACCAGCAACAACCAACTCGCCGTCGCCGCCGGCATGGCCATCGATGCCTCCAGCGGCACTCCGCACCTGTACGTCGCAGACACCTACAACCACCGCATCCTCGGTTTCAAGGATGCCCGCAAGGTCGCCGCCGGCGTGACCGCCGACATCGTTCTCGGCCAGCCCGATTTCGCCACCTCGCTCTGCAACTACAACGCTTCCGGCGTCAACGGCGGCGGCGATCCCAATCAGCCCACCCAGTCCAGCCTCTGCTATCCCAGCGGGCTGGCGGTCGATTCGAACGGCAATCTCTACGTGGCCGATCGCGGCAACGGCCGCGTACTGCGCTTCCCGGCCCCGTTTGCTTTTCAAGGCCAGTTGGAGCAGGCCGATCTGGTTCTCGGCCACACCAATTTCACCGTCAGTGGCAGCCCCGGCCCCACCTCCTCCACCATGAGCGCCCCGTACGGCCTGGCGCTTTCCCCCGCCTGCAGCCCGGCCGCGGCCACTTGCAGCACGAACGGCCTGCTGGTCTCCGACATCGACTACAACCGGGTGCTCTATATCCCCATGACCAACAGCACGTTCAACGCCGGCACGGACAATGGCAAGGCCGCCACCAAGGTATACGGCCAGCCCGATTTCAGCACCATCACCCCAGGCAGTTCCGATGCCAACTTTTCGAACCCCCTTGGCATCGCATCCGACGCCAACGGGCGTCTCTACGTCGCCGACGCCGGCAACAGCCGCGTGCTCGTCTTCTCCGATCCCAATAGCCCCCAGACACCCGCCACCGGCGCCCAAGCCACCCTTCCCATTACCGGCTTGAGCGCCCCCCGCGGGGTTTTCGTGAATCCCTCCACGGGAGAGATCTGGGTAGCCAATACCAACAACGGCAGCGCCATCGATTATCCGCAGTACGACTTGCTGCAGTTTAGCCTGGGCAGCCCGACGACCATCGCGGCGCCCAGCCCCATCGCGGTGGCGCAGGATCAGTACGGGAACCTGCTGGTGGCCGACGCCAGCAACCGCGTGAGCCTGTACTTCCCCGGCCTCCAGGCGGTCAATGGCGCCAGCTTCATATCCGCCCTCCCTCTCGCGCCCGGCATGATCGCCTCCATCTGCTCGCCGGTGCCCAGTTCCGCCACCACGGGCTGCGCGAATAGTCTGGCGGAGTTCGGCAGTATAACAGCCTCCAACGGCGGTCTGCCCAATCCGCTCCCGCTGCCCACCACTTTGGGGGATATCCAGGTGAATTTCAACGGCTCCCCGGTCCCCCTCTACTACGTCTCACCGACCCAGATTAATTTCGTGGTCCCCATGAGCGCGCCCACGTCGAACACCGCCGACCTGGAAGTGATCCAGGCGTCCACCGGGCGTCTTTATGCATCGGCCCAGGTGCCCATGAACGTCGCTTCGCCCGGAATTTACCTGGTGCAATATACCGGCGCAACGCGCCAGGCCATCGTGGTGAATCAGGACGGCACAACGAATTCACCGACCAATCCGGCCAAGCGCGGCACTGTGATTACGATTTACGGAACCGGCCAGGGCTATGTCCCCAACGCCCCTCCGGATGGCAGTTTGCCGCAGGGACTGGTCACCACGCCCACCAATCCGCGGGTGGTGATGAACTTCCAGATCCTGGACGAAATCACGCCCCAGCAGGGCGATCCCGCCAATGGACAATTCATCCAGTTTTCGGGTCTGGCACCTTGGGACCCGGGCGTCTGGCAGATTAACGTGCAGATCCCCATGGCGATTCCGCCCGGCGAGCAGACCATGATCGGTCTGATTCAAGACGGCATCGCCAGCATCGGCACCGGCACCTACATCACTACCTTCGCCGTCTCGCAGTGATCTTGGCGGGCGGACGGATTGGCGCAGACCTCCGGCCTCTCCAGATCCCCTGCGCCGCGCGCGGTGGCCGCCGATGAGTACCCTCCGCCCGCCGTGATCGGGCACTGAGCAAACCTCTCGTCATGCCCGACTGTAGCGCAATACATTTTCGCAATTCTCAACCCCAGCAAATCGAGTGGGCGTCGGCTCGTTGCCAAACCGAACGTCTCCCGCAACGCCACGAGCGAAGCTGCCAGGTGGCTCCAATTCCAACGCGGAAGCAGCTACCAGTGGGGAAAGCTGTATGCCTGCGCCCTTTGGCCTTTCTGCGCGCCTTGGCCTTTCTGCCGCGATCGGTATTGCAATTGCTGTTGCAGGTTGTGTCGCGGGGAATTCCGGAAACCGGGTGGCCGGGATTTTGATGCTTTTGCCCGGTATCGTCGCGCAACCATTCGCCAAGATCATCCACCACGTCTCGCAATCTACGCGGCAGGTGATCGTGGGAGTGATCAGCGCGGGAGCCTATACTCCTGTTCTGTATTTCCTGCTTGGAGTCATTTGGGCGGACCGCTCCAAGCAGTCGTCACACTGACTCCCGGCTGTAATGCGGACGCCGGCGACCTTTCAGCGCACCGCCTGGCCCAGCGCGGCTGCCGCGCCCTCGATGGCTTCACCGGCGTTTTCCAGCACCTTGCCCACGCGGCCGATCTGCTCCTCCGCCAGGGGCCATTGCTTCTGCTCGATGGCTTCCCGCACCGCCGGCAGCGTCTTCACACCGTAGCCGGTGTAGAAGCCCGGCGCATAGATCTGGTGCTGGAACCACGGGCGGTTGGGCAGGCCGTCGTTGAGAGTGAGCGCCCGCTCCACCGCGATCAGCTTGCCGTTGGCCTCGCGCAGCATGGCCCGCGCCAGCGCCGAAGCCCCGTTGGCATTGGCCTGCGCCAGCGTCTGGCGGTAAATCTGCGCCGTGCGGTCCAGCGCCGCCATTCCGTTTTCCAAAGGCGCGAAGTTCAGGAATGGCGGAACCGGCTCTTTGGCGGGAGCGGCCATGGGGTGGCGCGGATCGTTCACCGCGGCGAACAGGCCCTCGTCGATCTGCCGGTTGCGCTCCACAATCTGGTCGCGCTTGTCGCGCGCCAGCCGCTCCACTTCCTGCACGTAGCGCCGCAACGTGTCGGTGAAGTCGTCGAAATCGAAGGGCAGCAGCTCGGCGTCGGCCAGACGCATCACGGCCGTTCCGGCGGTCTGGGCCAGCGCGCGCCCGTACACAAAGCCGCTATCCGAAAAATGCGTGTACCAGTAGAAATCGTCGTAGACCGAGTGGTAGATTCCCGAGGAATCCTCGCCGCCGAATCCCAAATCGATGGACGCGATCCCCAGATGATCCAGAAACGCCGTGTAATCCGATCCCGAGCCCAGGGCCGCAATGCGGAGATCCGCACGGCTGCGCAACTCCGTGCGCTCCTCGGGGGTCGCGCCGGGCGCCGGATTGGCAATCCGGTGGAATTGCTGGCGCTGCCATACGGAGACTTTCGATTCCGGGTCGGGGATCTCGCGCGCCACGCCGTTGATGAAGCGCTCCAGCGTGTGGGAGCCGGACATCTGCAGAAACCCGCGCCCGTTGCTGTCCGAATTGATGTAGACCGCGCCCACGCGGTGCAATTCCTCGGCATGGGTCTCGGCCCACTCGGTGGACCCCAAGAGGCCCGGCTCCTCTCCATCCCACAGGCAATAGACGATGGTCCGCCGCGGTTTCCATCCCTGCTGCAACAGCGTCCCCAACGCGCGGGCCTCTTCGAGCAGGGCCGCGGCGCCGGAAATCGGATCGTCCGCCCCGTTCACCCAGGCGTCATGATGGTTGCCGCGGATGATCCATTCGTCCGATTCGCTCGATCCCGGAATGCGCGCGATCACGTCGTGGAGGGTCTTCAGATCCCAATTGAAAGCCAGCTTCAAGTGCACCTTGGCGGGTCCGGGGCCCAGGTGATAGGTGAGGGGCAGCGCGCCGCGCCACGCCGCCGGCGCCACCGGTCCCTGCATGGCCGCCAGCAGCGGCTGGGCGTCGCCGTAGGAAATGGGCATCACGGGGATTTTCGTCAGTGTGACCGCCTGCTCGATGGGCAGCCGTTTGGCGTCCTTGGTGGCGCCGACGCCGGGAGTCAGGGGGTCGCCCGGATAGACCGGCATGTCCATCACGCTGCCACGTTGCACACCATCGCGATTGCGCAGCCCGCCCGCGGGGAACACGTCGCCGGCAAAGTAGCCGTCTTCGTGCGGATCGGAGTAGATCAGGCAGCCCACCGCGCCGTGCTCGGCGGCCACCTTGGGCTTGATGCCGCGCCAGGAGCCTCCGTAGCGCGCGATGACGACGGCTCCCCTGACCGAAATCCCCAGCCGGTCGAGCGTCTCGTAATCCTCGGGGATGCCGAAATTCACGTATACCAACGGCGCGGTGACATCGCCGTCGATCGAGTAGGCGTTGTAACTGGGAAGCTGTTCGGCGTGCTGCGAGGAGGTGGGGTCGGCTGCTTCGGTTGGCTCGGCCAGCTTGGCGGTGAAGCGGGACGGCTCGATCATTTCCAGCGCGCGTTCCTTGGGGGTCGGGAAGAGGACGTCGAAAGTTTCGATGTGCGCGTCGAGTCCCCACTCCTTGAGTTTCGCGAGCAGCCACTCGGCGTTATCGGCATCGTAGGGGGAGCCGACATGGTGCGGGCGGGCGGAGAGCCGCTGCATGTAGGCGCGCATGTTGGCCGGATCGGGGATGGCGCGGAACTTGGCCTCCCAATCGCGCTCGCCGCGCGCGGAAGTTTCGGAATAGCCGGCCAAGGGCCCCGAGTCGGCCGGAAAGGCGCTGGGCAATGCCAGACAACCGCACAGGAAAGTAACCACCAGTTTTCGCATGGATTCAGTTATTCTACCGCGGCCCGGGCGTGGCCCCGGTTGCTGACAAGTGCCGGGGGTGCGTAAACGGATTCGGCAAGATTCGATCCCGCAGACCGCTCCCGACGGGGTACGCTCTGGGTGCCCCCCTGGGGCCCGGCTCTGTAACGCACGCCGAATCGGCACGAGGCCTAGCCGAGCCCCGACCGTAAGGGAACGGTTGCCGCCGCTGAGCCGCGAAATCCGAAGACGTGTACGCTCCCGGTGCCGGGCGCACGCAGCTCACACTCGACTTCACTGCCGGGCGAAAGTATGCCAGAATACTTGCTGCCCATGTTGAAAAAGATTTTGCTGATTCTCGGTGGCCTGCTGCTGACGGTGGTGATCCTCGGCGGAGTGGGGATCGCCTGGCTGTTTCTGCGCAAACCGGCCATGGCCCCGGCGCCGGCTATCAAAGTAGCCCTGACGCCGGAGCGGATCGCGCGAGGGAAGTACATTTTTGTGAGCGTCGCGGATTGCGGCGGCTGCCACTCCGAGCGGGATTTCACGCGCGCGCTGGGCCCGGAAGTGGAATCGGGATGCGGGCGCGGCAACTTGCTCTCCGATTCGATGAAGGGGTTGCCGGGGCGGGTGGTGGCTCCCAATCTCACGCCCGACGCCGAAACGGGACTGGGGACGTGGACCGACGGCGAAAAGATCCGGGCCATCCGCGAAGGAGTGGATAAAGACGGACGGGCGCTGTTTCCGATGATGCCTTACCAAGCCTACCGGCGTTTCAGCGACGACGATGTACAGGCGTTAGTGGCGTTTCTGGATTCGCTTCCGCCGCTCCACAATCCGCTGCCGCAGACCAGGCTGGATTTCCCGGTTTCGGTGCTGATCAAGAGCGCCCCGCAACCGGCCGGAAGCGTGGCGCCGGTGGACCGTGCGGACCGCAAGAAACTCGGCGAGTACCTGGTGGCAGTGGGCGGCTGCGCCGATTGCCACACGCCGGTGGACGATAAGAACAACCCCCTGCCGGGCAAGCTGCTGGCCGGCGGGATGGTGTTCGACACGTCCATGGGCAAGGTGGTGACCGCCAACATCACGCCGGATACCGAGACCGGCATCGGCAAATGGAGCGAGGAGTTTTTCGAGAAGAAGTTTTACGACTACAAGGAATACGCCACTAACGGGCCGCCGCCCTCGCCGGGGCCGCAGGCCTTCACGCTGATGCCGTGGCTCGGCTTTTCGAGGAGAGATCCCGAGGAGTTGAGCGCCATCTATGCGTACCTGAGGACGGTTCCGGCGGTCCACAATGCGGTGGAGATCCACCCAGGCTATCCGAAAGGGACTGCGGCGCCTTAGGATCATGCCCGCCCGCTACAGCCGGTTGGCGGCTATCCACTAGGCCAGGTCCAGCGCGACGGCCAGACCAGCAACCTGTTCGTGGTGACAGTCGCGCAACGCGCCCCCGGAATCGCGGTAGTCACCGACACCGCTTACAATCTCCTCGACGCCTTCCACCCCGCCCACGCCGGCGTCACCCTCATCCTGTGGGCCATCGGTCTGGGTCCGACCACCCCCGCCGTTCCGGACGGAACCGCCGCGCCCTTCCGTGCTGGCGGTCACCACGGTCACTCCCACGGTCCAGTTCGGCCCAGCATCACCGCCCCACCATCTTCTCCGGCCTCAGCCCCGGAGCCCTGGGCCTCTATCAGGCCAACCTCACGATCCCGCCCAACGCGACCGGCAACATCTTCCTCAAGCTGGTCTTCCCGGACGCCACCGGCAACGCCGTCCCCATCGCCATCCAATAATCCGCCTTCGCCGCCCGCTGCTACCATAATGGGTTGGATTCCGTGAAGCCGTCCCCAATCCCCTGGCCGCAGGTCTACCTATGCGTTTTCCTGACCACCTTAGCCACCCTGCTGCTAGAGCTGTCGCTCACCCGCATCTTTTCGGTGGTTTTCTATTACCACCTGGCCTTTCTGGCCATCTCCATCGCGCTGTTCGGGTTGGGGATTGGCGGCGTGTTCTCGTATGTGGTGTCCGGCTGGAAGGCGCCGCTGTTCACCCGGTTGGGCCGCCTTAGCGCCGTCAATAGCTTTCTGGTGCTGCTGGCCCTGAGCGTCATTCTCCTGCAGGGGAACAACCTGTCCAACTGGGACCTGGCCCTCATCTACTTCACCACCTCGCTGCCGTTCTTCGTTTCGGGCGCCATCGTCTCGCTGGCCATCTCCGAAACCATCGAGCGTGTCAACCGGGTCTACTTCTTCGACCTGATGGGCGCCTCCGGCGGCTGCCTGCTGCTGGTGCCTCTGCTGGGTTGGTTCGGCGGTCCCAACACGGTGATCGCCGCGGCCGTCTTCTTCGCCGTGGCGGCGGCGGTGTGGCACAGCATGGCCGGATCGGTCATGGGCCGGGCCGGCAGTGTGGCGCTGGCGCTTGGCCTGGTGGCCCTGCTCACCTATAACCGCCGGCATCCCGTCATCGACGTCACCCATTCCAAAGGACAGACCCTCGCCAAGCCAAACGGCTACGGCAACGAGGTCTGGACCCAATGGAACACCTTTTCCCGCATCGCGCTGGTGGACCACACGAAAAAGGACGGCCGCTACGACATCATCATCGATGGCGACGCCGCCACCTCGATTGCCAATTTCGATTTCGACCACCTCAGCGCCGACGACCGCCGCGAACTGCGCAACGCCGGCGAGAGCCTGCCCTACATTGTGCGGCCGGGCGCCAAGACCCTGGTGATCGGACCGGGCGGCGGATGGGATGTGGCGCGCGCGCTGGCCTCCGGCAGTCACGACATTACCGCGGTCGAGATCAACCCGATCATCGCCACGGTGATTATGCAGGAGAAGTTCCCCCAGTACAGCCGCAACCTGTACCTGCGGCCGGACGTGCATGTCCGTGTGGAGGACGGCCGCAGCTTCGTCCGCCGCAGCACCGAGAAGTACCAGGTGCTGCAAGCCACCCTGGTGGACACCTGGGCCTCCACCGCGGCCGGCGCTTTCGCGCTCTCGGAAAATAACCTCTACACCACCGACGCCTTCCGCGACTACCTCTCGCACCTGACCGACGATGGCCTGGTGGCCATGACCCGCTGGGGATTCGAACCTCCGCGCGAATCGCTGCGCCTGATCTCGCTGGCCATGGAGGCGCTGGGGCAGCTTGGCGAGAGCAATCCGGCCGCGCACGTGATGGTAGGGCGGGAAGGCACGGTCCAGGGCTTTGGCGCCAAGGATACCGTTCTGATTGCCCGCAAGCCTTTCACGGCCGAAGATGTGGCGCGCGTCCGGGCGGTGATCGAAGAGGCCCACATAACCGCGGTCTACCTGCCGGACGTGGAAGTGCGCAACCAGTTCTGGGACCTGCTGCACAGCCCCAACCCCGACGAATACCAGCGCCATTACACCTTCGACATCAGCCCGGTGACCGATAACCGGCCGTTCTTCTTCTATACCGTGCAGCCGCGCGACCTGTGGACCTTCGTGACCACCGCGTCGCACGAGACCGCCGATTATAAGATCAACAAGGCCGTGCCGCTGCTGTTTGGGCTGATGGCGGTGAGCCTGCTGGCGACGGCTCTGATCCTGCTGGCCCCGCCCTTGATATTGGGTACGCGGCTGCCGCGCCACGCGGGCATACGCGGCTTCCTGCTGTATTTCCTGTTCGTCGGCGCGGGGTACATCCTGATCGAGGTGGGGCTGATTCAGAAATTCGTCCTGTTCCTGGGACACCCCGTTTACGCGCTGGCCGTGGTGATTTTCTCGATGCTGGTTTCGAGCGGCCTGGGCAGTTTTTGGAGCCGCCGCCTGTTGGGCGAGCATGAAGGCCGGCTGATCAAGGCGCTGGGTTCGGTGGCGCTGCTGGCCGCCGCCCTGGCGTTGATCCTCTCGTGGCTGCTTGCGGCGCTGGTCTGGCTGCCGCTGCCGTTGAAGGCCGCGCTTACCGTGGTGCTGATCGCGCCGCTGGGATTCGCCATGGGGATGCCATTCCCGACGGCGCTGGCACGTTTGGAGGAGTGGCACGCGCCCGCGGTACGCTGGGCCTGGTCGCTGAATGCCGCCTCCAGCGTGCTCGGATCGGTAGGCGCGCTGGTCTGCGCGATCTACCTGGGCCTGGTGCAGACCCTGATCATCGGCGGCATCTTTTATCTGGCCGCGCTGGCGGTGGTGGCCAAGGTCAGGCCCTCGGGCGAACCGCCGGAAGTGCCCATCGGCCCAGGGCGCGTGGTGCTGGCGAAGTAAGGCTACTCGTATCGCAGAAAGCAATAGGAAATGGGTGTGACGGACGTTGGGAGGCCGGTTCCTAATGCGGCTACGTCGCGCCGGACGTCTCAGTATTGCCAGCTTTCATGCCGTAAAGGAAGGCGATTCAGGACCTCGCGATGGAATCGCCAAGTGGGCATGAACCGGTCCATCAGGGCGATGAAACGGCTGTTGTGAGTGGGTTCCAGCACGTGCACCATTTCGTGTACGACGATGTATTCGAGGCACTCCCGCGGTTTGCGGGCGAGATCGGTATTGAGCCGGATGTTGGCGGAGGCCCGGCTGCAGCTTCCCCATTTCGTCTTCATTCTCCGGACAAAGCAGCGTTCCACCCTGACACCCATGAGCGGCTCCCATTTGGCGATCAAGGGCGGAATGGCCGCCTTGAGCTGCGTGCGATACCATTCTTCGAGGATGGCCTGTTTCTTCTCTTCTCCGGTTGCCGGACGAACCTGAAGCACCAGTTGACTGTGCATTAACTCCACTACCGCCGCCGCGTCCTTTTCGATCACCTTCAACAAGTAGCGCTTGCCCCACACATAGTGGCTTTCGCGGTCCAGATATTCGCGGAGCGGTTCGCGTTCCTGCTCCTGGACCTTCTTCTGCTGCTGACGGATCCAGCCGAGCTTGGAAACCGCAAACACACGAACGTTGTCGAGGTTCATGCGGAGCGGCGCGGAGATCCGAACCTTGCCTGTGGGAGGGTAAACGCTAAGATGGACGTTCTTGATATCCTTCTTGATTACCTCCACCGAAATCCCGCCCAGATCGATGTTTGTAGCCATCAATATTCCCGTTGCTGCTTGACGATGAGAAAGATGCGCTCCACCTGATCCACGTCTTGCAACACTTCGTAGACCGCCCTCTTTATGTCCATCTCGCGCGCCTGGACGCCGCGCCAACTGTCCTGGCGGTTCTGCCTGACCGCTTCATCGACCCGCAGGGCCAGGTCCCGGTCGTGGTTGAGATTGTTGTAGAGGGCGCGGCGTGCGGGCGTGTCGATCTCCTCAGGCGCATCCCCGGCGTGGCCTGCTTCGACTCTCTTCGCCAGTTCCGCAATTCGCTTCAGGTATTCCTCGTACTCAATCGCCCTGGCCTTGCGGGCGGCGATGATCTCATCGAGCAGAGCCGACATGGTGTCGTAGTAGGCCGGGTCGTTGAGGTGTTCCTTGATGATTTTGCGGCGGACGTTGTTCTCGATGGTCTCGGCGATCGCACCCCTGTCGCTCTTGATGCCCTCGGGCATGCGGTTGATGGCGTCCGCAATGCCGGTCTTCACGATCAGATCGAGCAATGACATATTGTCGAAGGGCGATATCTTCCTGGGTTCGCTGGCCTCGATATAGGTATCGAGGAGGTGGCGCATGTCGGCCTCATAGGCCTTCAGGTCGAGGTTCTCGCCGCTGGCGTTGCGGATGATCTCGCGCAGCTTGAGATAGCGGTCGATCGAGTGCTTGATGCGGACAATCTCCGGTTGGCTGTAACCGGCGGCGTCCAATTCGTCGGCGATGTTGGCGAAGGCTCGCACCAGGACCGCCGTGGCCTTGTAGAGAGCGACACGCTGTGGTTCCCGCTCCTTGAGGTCGTCCGGGTTTTCGGTGTTGCCGCAGAAATAGTGGATGTGTTCCAGTTCGCCATTGGGCGGCGGAACCGGCTCGCAGAGCATGGCGATGGCCTCCAGCGCGTTGTCCAGGCGCTCGCGACCCTTTTTCAAGCGGTCCTGGAGGAGAATTTCGGGATCGGCGCCGCCGCTCGTGCGGTCCAGCTCGGAGGTGTAGACCGCAATGGCGTTCTCGACCTTTTTGAAGAGGTCCTTGTAGTCCACGATGTAGCCGAAATCCTTGTCCTCGCCATCGAGCCGGTTGACACGGCAAATGGCCTGAAACAGACCGTGATCCTGCATGGACTTGTCGATATAGAGGTAAGTACACGGGGGCGCGTCGAAGCCTGTCAGCAGCTTGTCCACCACGATGAGGAGCCTCATATGGGCGGGTTCCTTCTTGAACAGGTCCTTGGCCCGATCCTCGTAGGTTTCGGTCTTGGTCTTATGCGGTGCAGGGTCGACATCTCTGAGCAGGTCGGCGTAGGTGTTGTAGATGAATTGCTTGTCGGTTTCGGTGACGGCTCCGGTTTCCTCCATGGTGATATCCCTGGTCTGCGGGTTGTAGGAGGTGACCACGGCGCAGCGGCCCTTGAAGGGCGTTTTCTGGAACAGCGTGAAATACTTGCAGGCTTCGTAAATGCTGGACGCCACCAGGAGGGCGTTGCCGCGCTCGCTGCTGAGCCGCGGCTTCACGCTGAAGTCGAAGACGATATCGCTCACCACGCGGTCCATGCGGCCCCTGGAGCTGAGCACGTTTTGCATGGTGCCCCATTTTTCGCGTAAGGCCCCCTTTTGCCAGTCGTTCAGTCCGCGGGTCTTGGCGTCGAACCAGGCGTCGATCCTGTCCTGCGATCCCAGGCGCTGATCGATGTCGCGCGCTTCATAGACGAGATCGAGCACGACCTCATCCTCCACCGCCTCGCTGAATTTATAGGTGTGGATGTATCCGCCGAAGACCTCCAGGCTGGTCTGCTTGTCCCTTTTGAGCAGGGGCGTGCCGGTGAAGCCGATGAATACGGCGTTGCGCAGGATGGCCTTCATGGCGCGGTGCAGCTTGCCGCTTTCGGTGCGGTGGCACTCGTCCACGAAGACGAAAATCTCGCCCACCGCCTGGCAAGGCTGTGCCTCAAGTTCGCGGATGAACTGGTCGAAGTTGTCCACGTCCTTCCGGCCGAACTTGTGGACCAGGGAGCATATCAGCCGCGGCTTGGCATGGCTGAGGAGTTGGAGCAAATCGCGCCCGCTGCTGGTGCGCTGGATCGCCTCGCCCGCGGCGGCGAATACGCCCTCAATCTGTTTGTCGAGTTCGTCGCGGTCGGTCGCAACGACCACGCGGGCGTGGGGCCGGTTTTCCAGGATCCACCTGGCGAGCAGCACCATGACGATGCTCTTGCCGCTGCCCTGGGTGTGCCAGATAATGCCGCCCTTGCGCTGGCGCACGTGGCGCTGGGCGGCCTTGATGCCGAAATACTGGTGGACGCGCGGCAACTTCTTCACGCCGCCATCGAAGAGCACGAAATCGTGCATCAGCTCGATCAGGCGCTCCTTGGCGCACATCTTGAGCAAGTACTTGTCGAGCTTGAGGCGCGTGTCGTCCTGTTCGTCCTCCTTCCACGTCATGAAGTACTTCTCTTCGGTGGCGATGGCGCCGTAACGCAGGCCTTCGGAATCGTTGCCGGCGAAGACGAGCTGCACGGTGCTGAAGAACCAGGCGTTGAATTCGGCGCTCTGGTTGGACAGGTTCTGGCGGATGCCGTCGCCGATGGAGACGCGGCTGTTCTTCAGCTCCAGCACACCCACGGCGATGCCGTTGACGTAGAGCACGATATCCGGCCGGCGTTCGTGGTTGCCGCGAAGCGTGACCTCCTCGGCGATGGCGAAATCGTTGTTCAGCGGTTCCGCCCAGTTGATGAGGTTGACCGTTTCGGTGGGCCGGCCCGCTTCGATCTTGACGGGAACGCCGTAACGGAGGAGGCTGTAGACGGCCTGATTGTTGTGGAAGAGGTTGCGGGCGGGGTTGTCGGCCTCGGTGCGGAGGGCATGGATGGCCCTGGCGATTTGCGCGCGGCTGTAGCCGGCGCGCGTGAGATACGCGGTGAGGAGGTCTTCCTCGACGTTGGTGTTGCCATCGCGGTCGCGCCAGTCGCCGAGATAACGATAGCCGAGTTCGTCGCGGAACAGGGCGATGACACGGTCCTGCGTGGCGCGCTCGGATTGGCCGATGGTGCTCATTCTCTTGTTAATGATACGTGGTTCGCGGTTGGGAGTGAGCGGATCAGTCGATCCCTCACGGTCGCGGCTCGGAAAAGGATTTCCATGCGGAGGTAGAATGTGTACAGTGAGTAACCGGAAAGCCGAACTGGAGGCCGTGCGCGCCCTCGCGAAAGACCTGGACGAAATGATTGCGTCGTGGGGCGCCAGCGAAGACGAGTTGATCGAGGAGTACAAGGAGATCCGCAGGGCTGCCCGAGAGAAGAAGCGGAATGCCAGGTAAACTGCTGGTCGTGGATGCGGATATTCTCGTGCAGGCCCTGTTGGACAGGGCGTGCCGGAGGTGATCCAGTAGTATGCCGGAAAGGCGAAGGGACCCGAAGCAGCTCATGCGCGACTTGGCCCAGGTGGTAGCCGAGATCCGACAGGAAGCCCAGGAGAAAGGCATCGACAAGATGACCAAGCGTGAAATCAACGCTGCCGTGGCCGCCGCTAGGCGCGACTTGAGAGCGAACGGTAGGCATTCCTGAGTCAGGCAGTATCAGATTCGTCCTGGCCGGCAGAGCAAGGGGCGGACGAGTTGGACATCGCAAATTGCGATTTCCAATTGGCGGTTACGCGCCGGGCAGGTGGAAGCCGATGCGCGGCTTTCGCCGGCGCGGAGCTTTCAGCCTGCGGATTTCCTTCGTGAATTTTTGATCGAGCTTCTGGATGTCGGCGATGACGATATCGAAGAGTGCGGCGTGGTCTTTCCCGGTGGCGCTGAGTTGCTCGATCTTCTGGGCCAGAGCCTTGTTGGCGGCCAGCACTTCCCGGAGCTTGATAAAGGCGCGGATGATGGAAATGTTCATCTGCACGGCGCGGTCGCTGTTGAGCACCGATGACAGCATGGCCACGCCGTGCTCGGTGAAGGCATAAGGCAGGGAGCGGCGGCCGCCGCGGCCTTCGTTTGAGGTCGCAATTTGCGACCTCAAAGATTCGGCTTCCTCGCTGGTGAGCTGAAACATGAAGTCTTCGGGGAAGCGGGCAATGTTGCGTTTTACCGCTTCGTTGAGCCTTTTGGTGGGCGCCTGATAGATCTCGGCCAAGTCGCTGTCGAGCATTACTCGTTGGCCGCGGATGACACGGATTCTGCGGGCCACCAGCTCTACGGGAACGGTTGGGCTGTCGGACATTCGTTTGAAGCTTATAGTAACGCGTGGCTCAGCGGGAGGAAGTTGCTCTCATACGAGGCGAATCCTCCCGGTGAGAAGGTTGTGCATCATGCCCTGCTTGATCCGGCGGGCTTTGGCGAGCTTGGCCTCCAGGGCGGCGATTTCGGCGTCCATGTCGGAGAGGACGGCGGCGATGGCAGTTTGCTCGTCGATAGGAGGAATAATCAGATCTATGCTCGATAGCGCGGCGGAGCCGATGTGGACGACAGCATCACCCTGACCTCTGCTGGCCTTCTGGCGGTTGATGGAGACCGTGTTCAAGTAGTAGCCGAGAAACGTCGAATCGGAATCCTCTGGCCTGAGGATCACGATGTCACCGCCCGCGTAAGCCTCGATGTTGTCCACGAAGGCGACGCATTTCCCGATTTCTTCCTTTGTTTCGCCGGAGCCCGCAAATAGCAGGTCGCCGGTTCTCAGGCGTCGCGCGGCGACCGCGACTTCTGAAGAAATCCGCGAGTGGAAAGCCTTAATGTAATCGTTGTGCCTCGTGTAGATCTCGCCGTAGCGGACGCATGGAAGGTCTCCGGTCATTGATTCGTCTTTTCTGACGCCGCTACCCTTGAGGAAGACCCCCAAGCTTCCAAGGTTGGTTGCGAACCATCCGACCTTCGGGCGGAGCAACTCCTGCATGGCGCCTTGTTTGAGGTGGCGCTTTTTGACGATGAGCTGCTCAAGGGATTCGATGAGGCTATCTGCGTCGCTCAAGACATTAGCTATGGCAGTTTGTTCGGCTTGGGTTGGCGGAATACAAACGGAGATCTCATGAAGGTCATTTCGATTGACCCCAGGAACACCACTCTTGCCGCTATGGGAGTGGAAGTCGATGGTTCTCAATAAGTACGAGACAAAGAGCGGGTGGTTACCGTGGAAATCCTTGACATAGAGCGTGGTGTTCAGCGGCCAGAAATCTGTTTGGACATAAAACACTTCCCCGATCGTTCCGTAGCGGCCCGTGACCACTCCTGGTCCGGCGACTTTGGATTCACAGTGGGTGTCCGCAATGCCTGAAGATGTGACTATTGGCACGCCGCCGGGCTTGCGATTTCGATGCGGCAAGTCGAAGCCACGCTGTAGGGTGGCGATTCTCCTAAGTGGCTGGAGCCTCCAGGTATCTACCAT
The DNA here is from genome assembly GCA_052144935.1 of Bryobacteraceae bacterium. Taxonomy (GTDB): domain Bacteria; phylum Acidobacteriota; class Terriglobia; order Bryobacterales; family Bryobacteraceae; genus JOPF133. The sequence continues at coordinate 30,202 of JBKQPR010000131.1, read as the reverse complement.
GGGAACCCCATTCTTTCGAGATGGCAGCTCACGGTCTGCTCCAACCCTGCGACCTTGTGGACCAGTTGCGGCATGGGGCTATCGTACCGCTCGGCCAGTTCCGTCACGCGCGCCGTGAGGGCCTGGCTGATGCGGCCCACTTCGCCGTGGATGGCGGCGTCGAGGGTCGCGAGCCACTTGTCGTCTACCACCAGCGTCTGGGCCTCGGCTTCCGTGAGCGTGGGGTATTTCGCATAGGCCTTGGCGTCAAGCTCGGACTCGGCTTCTTTGATGCAGCGCCTGAGAGCGGCCTCACGGTCGCTCAGTTTCAGCCAGGCGTTCAGCACAGCGGTCTCTTCCTTCGACTCCTTGTCGTCTTTGATCTCCTTCAGACGGGCCGCGACGTTCGCTCGGTTCACCTTGTCCAAATCGGAGAAGGCACCTTCCTGTCCGCCGTGCTCGTCCTCCATCTCGGTCAGTTCCGCGGTGACGCTCTCCAGTTCGGACCCCAGTGCTGTGATGGCGGCCTGCTCGGCGGCGAAGTAGCGGGCGACGATGAGGGACTTGGGGACTAGGTCGCAGGTCCAGCCTCTATCCAATTCCTTGCCCTTGGTGTTCTTCACCAGCACGCGGGTGGTCTCCGCCTTCCATCCATCGGCGGCGATGAGGTAGCAGTCGTCCTGCATGGTGTCGGCCCAATAGTCCATGAGGTGCTGGTAGACGTCGTATGGATCGATGAGGGGCTTGCCGGCGTAATGGGCGAGGAGGTCCTCGGAAAGGTCGGCGATGAGCTTTTTCGGATGGAAGCCGGGCTTCAGTGCCTTCAGCGTTGCGGCAGTGTGCTTGCGCCATTTAGCAAACAGGGCATTCATGCTCTTCGTGAACGCGACGAATTCGGGGTGTTGGTAGATGGCGGGCTTGATCGCTGCCTTCTCTACCGCGAGGTCAAGGTAGCCGGGGCGATTGTCGCGGAACAACGCCTGGCGCAGTTGCGGACAGACGGACCAGTAGCGGCCGAGGGCATCGATATCGGCGACGGGGATGCCGCCGCGAAGGTGGCCCTCGATGTCCTGGATGTCCTCGGCCTGCCGGCTGTCGATGTAGCGCGGGATGTTGAGGTTGAAGTCGTTCTTCTCGATCTCCTCAAAACCGGCCATGCGGGAGTATCGGGGGATTTCGAGGCGGCGGTTGAAGACATCGACGATTTTGTGGATGTCCATGGCGCGGAGGCGGTTCTTGTTGCCGTCCTTGAGGAAGCCGGCGCTGGCATCGATCAGGAAGATACCCTTGCGGGCGTGGGCGTCTTCCTTATCGATGACGACGATACAGGCGGGAATGCCGGTGCCATAAAACAGGTTGGGAGGCAGGCCGATGATGCCGGCGATGTATCCCTTGCGGATGAGGGCGCGGCGGATGTCGGCTTCGGCGTTGCCGCGGAATAGGACGCCGTGCGGGAGAATGCAGGCGCCTTTGCCGGCGCTCTTGAGCGAACCGACGATGTGGAGAAGGTACGCGTAGTCGCCCTGTCTGGCGGGCGGGATGCCGAAGGGCCGGAAGCGATTGTGGGGGTCGTTGAGGGGGTCGATGCCGGTGCTCCAGCGCTTGTCGCTGAAGGGCGGGTTGGCGACGACGTAATCGAAAGTTTTGAGGGAAGCGCCTTCCTTGAACCAGGGAGTGGAGAGCGTGTTGCCCTGATGGATGAGCGCCCCGGGGTTGTTGTGCAGGATCATGTTCATGCGGGCGAGGCCGGCGGTGGCGGCGTCCTTTTCCTGGCCGTAGAGGGTCACCTTGAAGCGGGCCTCGTCGGCCACTTTCAGAAGCAGGGAGCCGGAGCCGCAGGTGGGGTCGTAGACCGTGGTGGTGGTGGAGGTCACGGCATCGTGGATGCCGACGATTTTGGCGATCACGCGGGAGACCTCGGCGGGAGTGTAGAACTGGCCCTTGCTCTTGCCGCTCTCGGTGGCGAAGTGGCGCATGAGGTATTCCTAGGCGTCGCCGAGGATGTCGTCGCCCTCGGCGCGGTTCTTGGAGAAGTCGAGGGCCTGGTTTTCGAAGATGGCGATGAGGTTGGTGAGGCGCTCCACCATTTCCTTGCCGCTGCCGAGCTTGGTGGCGTCGTTGAAGTCGGGCATGTCGGACAGCCCGTTCTCCCTGGCGAGGGGCGCGATGATTTTCTTATTGATCTGGTCGCCGATGTCGGACGTGCCCTTGAGCGCGGCCATGTCGCGGAAGCTGGCGCCCCGTGGGATGGTGATGGGGGCGTAGGGGACGCCGGCGTACTTGTCGCTGACGTATTTGATGAAGAGGAGGACGAGGACGTAGTCCTTGTACTGGCTGGCGTCCATGCCGCCGCGCAGTTCGTCGCAACTGGACCAGAGGGAGCTGTACAGCTCGGATTTCTTGAGCGCCATGGTTCGGCCGTCCAGGGACGGGAGCGGGCCGGCCAAAAGGAGAACTATGATATTGACGCCACCCCGTGCCCTGGGAATGTCTATTCTCTCTCATTCGGCCCATGAGTGTGCGGGTGAACGTCAGCCCAGGTTCCGCACCACGGGTAACCACCCAATAGCAAATGCGCTAACCCTTCAGATCTTCTCCCACTCCCACAGCGAAAACCCGACCATCGTGTCGATGGGCATCCCGGCCTGCTTGAGATGCACGATGATCTGGCCGCGATGGTGCGCCTCGTGCGCCAGCGCATAGCCGAGGAAAGCGAGCGGGCCGCGCCTGGCGGACTTCAGCTTGCCGATCCGCTCCGCCTCGGCCAGCATCTCCGCAATGGCATCCGCCGATTCGGCCAGCGCCCGCTCCAGCCCGGCGCGCGTGGCGGCGCCCTTTTCGATCTTGTGCAATCGCTGCGCCACGGCCGGCAGGCGCGGCTCCAGCCACAGGATGCGGACGTTGTGCAGATGCGCGAACTGGTCGGCGATGCTGCGCGCCCGGGGGTGCGACGCGCAGCCAAGCTGCGCGTCGGTGAGATGAGCCAGCAACCGCAGGTTCACGCGGTTGTTCAAATGCCAGGTCTCGGCCAGACCGTAGGGCGGCAGGGAAGCCAAGGGCATCACTCCGCCCGCAACGCCGCCATCGGATCCGTGTGCGCCGCGCGCAGGGCCGGCTGCAGCGCGGCCAGTGCGCCCACCAGGGCCACCGCTCCGCTGGCCGCGAGCAAGGTCGCCGGATCGTCCGGCGCCACTCCGTATAGCAGCCTTTCCAGGGCGCGGCGCGCCGCGTAGGCCAGCGCCCAGCCCAGCGGCAGCGCCACCAGAATGCGCAGCCCGGCTTCGCGCAACACTTGCCGCGCGAGGCGCGCGGGACTCGCCCCCACCGCCATGCGCACGCCGAATTCACGGGTGCGCCGCGCCACCGCATAGAGCGTCACGCCCGCGAGTCCGGCCGCCGCCAGCAACAGCGCCACCAGCGCCAGGCTGCCGGCCACCGTAGCCGCAAGCTGCTCGTCCTGGCGCGCGTTGCGCAGGTGCTGGCGCAAGCTGATGGTTCCCACCGCCGCAAGGGCCGCATCGCCAGAGCGGATCACCGGCCGCAGGGCCTCGCCTAGGGCCTTCGCGTCGCGGTGCGAGGCCACGAAATACGTCACATCCGATGACGGCCTTTGCGCGAAGGCGAAATAGAGATAGGGCGCTACGGCTTCGCGCAGGTCGATGGTGGGGCCATCTTCCACCACGCCCACGATCTGGTGATCCCGGCCATTGACCTTGACCCACTGCCCCAGCGCCTCGCGCCCCGGCAGGAAGCGGCGCAGAAAGGTGGCGTTGACCATTACCACGGGAGTTGCCGCGGGGCCATCGGAGGCATTGAAGGCGCGCCCGCTGAGAATGCGCCCGCCGGTCACCGCGAAGTACCGCGGGCTCACCTGGTTGTAGTAGAAGGAATATTTGGGCTGGTTGGGCATCTCGACATCCACCGCCGCGCCGCCGCCCGATCCGCTGAGCATGGCCCGCCGCGCCCAGGCCACCCCGTCCACACCGGGCACGCCCGCCATTCGCCCAGCTAGCGATTCGGTGCGCGATGGCAGGTTGCCGCCGCCGGTCCAGTAACCGCGCACCAGCAACAGCGGCCGGTCCGGGTCCATGGCCGGACGGATGGCAGCCAGGTTTTGCACGCTCCGCCAGAGCAGCCCGGCCGAACAGGCGCCGCCGGTGACCAGCGCCATCTGCGCCACCACCAGCGCCCCCATCCAGCGCGAGGCGCGCGTGCTGCGGCCGCCCGCGAGCGACGGCAGAAAGCTGCGTTTCCAAGCGTCGGCCATGGGAATCCAGGCGCCCATGGCGGTCACCGCCAGCATGGCGGCCGAGCTGAAGGCCAGCGTGCGCCAGTCCAGACGGATGCCGAAATCGATGTAGGTCCGGCCGCCGTAGAAAAGCGTCGGCGCCAGGCGGATCAGCCAGGCGGCCAGCGCCACGCCGCCGGCGAGGCCAGCGCCTCCCAGCAGCAGCGCTTCCGCCGCGTGCTGGCGCGCCAGGTCGCGGCGGCCGGCACCCAGGGCCAGGCGGATGGCGGTTTCGCGGCGATGGCTCTCGTTATCCACCAGCCGCAGGTTGGCCAGATTGGCCGCGGCGATCAGCACCAGCAGCACGGCCACCGCCAGCAGCACGGCATTCGAAGACAGTTTCTCGCCCAGGCTGCGCTCGGTGAAATCCTCCATGGCGGCCTTGCGCTCGGGCGCCGGGGCGCGGCCCTCGGCCTCCACCTGCCGCAGGATGGCGCTGAGTTCGGCGCGTCCCTGGGCGAGCGTCACGCCGGGGCGCAGGCGGCCCAGCAGCTCGAAATCCGTGGCGCGCGGATTGTCCGGTTCGGAGAACCGCAGCCAGCCGAACATGGCCTGGTGAGGAACGAACAGGTCCACCAGCAGGCCGCGGTTGGTCCCGGTGAATCCAGGGGGCAGGACGCCAGAGATCCGCAGCACGCCGCGGCCCACGGCCAGGCTGCGGCCGACCGCGGCGGGGTCGCTCGCCAGCGCCGATTTCCAATAATGGTCGGTGATCACCACCGTTCCATCGCTGCCGCGGCCGGCGTGGAAGACGTCGCCAAAGGCCGCGCGCACGCCCAACAGGTCGAAGAAATTGTCGGAGACCCCGGCGGTGATGGGGTAATCGTCGCGGCCGGGAAGGTGGACCGGCGGTCCCTGGCGGTCCTGCGCCAGAAAGCCGGTGAAGAGATGGCTGCGCGCCGCCAGCGCCTGGTATTCGATCCAACTGATCTGGTCCGGCCGGCCTTCACGGCCGATCGAATAGATCCAGGCCAGGCTGCGCGGATCGCGAACCGGCAGTTCGCGCAAAGCATAGGCGTCCAGCACGCTGAATGCCGCCGTGCTGAACCCGATGGCCAATCCCGCCGAGGCGATGGCCAGCAAGGTGACGCCCGGCTTCCGGAGGAGGAAGCGGAGGGTCTGCATACGCTTATAGGACGAATGCGAGGGCGCGAAGATAGGCCGGCCGGCTGAAAAGCCGGCCGCAGCGTCGAAAGCCCATCGCAAGTCATTGGAAAATACGTTCTTCGAAACCGCTGGGGCTTCCATCGGAGTTTGGTGGGCCGCAGGCCCATTCGGACAGCCAAGATTGGCTGCCCCACCTCTACTGGGAAACGGCGATGGTCACGTCGTTGCGGCTGGTGATGCCATTCATCTGAATCTGCAGCGGCACGGCGTTGCCAGGCGGCGTGCCGGTGGGGAGCGTGACGTTCAGTTGGTAGACGCCGGGGTCCTGGGACAGTCCGGCGAATTGCACCGTCACCGGAACGCCGCCGACCAGGACGGTCACCGGGGCCACCACATAGGAGATCACGCCGGTTGGAGGCGGTGCGCCATCGCTCACCGGGGGGCTCACCGCACCAAGCCCGGTCGCATAAATCACCAGCGGGTTCGGATCGTTGATCTTCGCGGCACGGTAAGGGACGGTGGGGTAACCCGCAATGGGAGTCGCCGAGGCGAAGGACCCATCGGAATAGTTGTAGGCTATCGCCTGCCCGGAACCATAATTAAATGTGAAGATGCCCGGCCCGGCGGGCGCGATCGTCACGCTGGCCGGGGCCGAAGCGCCGCCGGCCGTGGTCGAAACAACCACCTGTGCGGTGGAGGTGTTGGTGGTGGGCGGAGTGGAGGCCAGCGCCTCCCACGGAATCTGCGCGTTGATCTGTCCGCTGCTCACGAACCAGAGGGGCGCCGCCACGCCATTCACCGTCACCCTCACGCCGTCCATAGTGGGCGGGAGGGGGATCGCCGTATCCACGTCGGTGACAGAACTGAGATTGGAGCCGTAAATCGAGATGAGCGATCCCACCGCTACGGGCAGGTTCCCGCTAGCGGCGTTCGCAATGCCGCCTGTCATGATCACGGGCGCTTGCGCCCGCGCCGGGGCCGCGCCTGCCGTCAGCAGGAGCGCACAAGAAGCCAAGAATGTTAAGGAATGAAAAAAGGGCCGCATCTGCTCTATTCTAGCCCGACTTTCGCAAACTTGAACCGGCGTGGGCCGTTTGACGTGCTTGACGGCACATCCGACATCGGGAGACGGCGGCGGAAATGTCCTGCCGCGCGGGAGCCGCGATATAATTCTCTGCACGCTACTATGAAACTTCTGCACGCTACTATGAAACTGCTCGTTATGTTTGCTCTGGCGCTTGCGCCAATTGCTTATGGGCAGGATGGCAACCAGGCCATCCTCGAAGTCACGTCCCCGCTGGGGACGAAATTCTATTCGATCGCCGACGAGAAGGGCGTGGTTGCGGCCGCGCGGAAGGAAGCGGCCGCGGACGCCAGGAATGCGGATCTGCTGCTGAAGCTGGCTCAGGCGCATGCGGCGGTGTGGCAGGAGCGCGAGGCGGTGGAAGCGTGCACGCGCGGTCTGGCGCTGGCTCCCAATCGCGCGGACCTGCTGACCGAGCGCGGCCATCGCGAGCTGCCGCTGCGCGAATTCCAGAAGGCGCGCGCCGACCTGACCCGGGCAGTCGAGATCGACCCAAAGAACATGGCGGGCTATTACCATCTGGGCCTGGCACACTATTTTTTGGGCGAGTTCGCGGCGGCGGCGGATGCCTTCCGGCACGCTGTGGAAACGGCCCCTAACTCCGACGAGCGGATCAATTCCACCAACTGGGTATACGCCGCTCTGCGCCGCGCCAATCGGCCACAGGAAGCGGCCCAGGCCGCCGCGGCGATCACCCCTGAAATGACCAACAAGGAGCCCCACACGCTGCACTATTTGAACCTGGTGCGGTTGTTCCAGGGCCGCATGACAGAGGCTGAAATAACCCCGCCCGAGCCGCCGCGCGATGGATCGGACACCGAAGCCGAACTGCGCTTCGACACGGTCGCATACGGGGTGGGCAACTGGCACTTGTATAACGGCGAGCAGGCTAAGGCGCAGGAATATTTCCGGCGGGTGCTCCAGGGCAAAGTCTGGGTCACCTGGGGGTTTATCGGCGCGGAACGGGAAGTGGCGGGTGCGGCGGGGCGGCGTTGACGCGGTCGCGGCGCTATGCGGGCGGGCCGTGGCGGAGATCCGAAGACAGCGCTCCCTGAGGGTCGCGGCTCTGTCTCGAACGTCGCGGGAAGCCGGCGTCCCCGGGTCGGCCAGGCACTCTGCGCCCGCCGCAACCGTGTCTGCGGGAAACCTATCGGGTAGAATTGAGAGGGCTTGAACTATGGGTGAATCCGGAATAATCTCGGGTGAGGCGCTCGAGCAGCGCGCAGCCGCCTTGCCGGACTGGAAAATTGCGGAAGGGCGTCTCTCGAAGACCTTTTTGTTTCCGAATTTTCAACTGGCGCTCGATTTCGTGAACCGCGTGGGCGCCGCGGCAGAGGAGCAGGGGCACCATCCCGATCTCCACCTCGCGTGGGGCCGCGTGGATGCGACCACCTGGACGCACGACGCGGGTGGGATCACCGAGCGCGACTTTGCGTTGGCCGCGCGGATCGATCAGGCATTTTCCCAGCGCTGATTCCGATTGAGCGGCCATGCCGCTTCGCCATGAAGGCCTACCAGGAAACGCCCGCAGCCGCGGCCGTGCGCGACGAGGCATCGCTCGGGTACGCCTGGCCTGGAAGCGCTGCTCGACGCCGCGGCGCACCCGCCCAGTTGTTCTGGCCGCGGGCGAACCCGCTGTCGCCTGGACCGGCGAGTTGCGCGGGGCACTGGCGCTCGATCCCCGACGGCCGCGCGATGGTTCGAACGCGAGCTTTCCACTCCCGCGGCATTTATGGACGGCGTTCGGGCGATTCATGCGATGCTCCACGTGCGCGAGGTCGTGTAACTTAGTCGGCTAACTCGGTGAGCCAATCGGCCACCTCCCTAACTTACATACTTGCCGCCGTGCGACAAACTTGCCGCCCACCATACTTGCCGCCGTAAGGTAACATAACTGCCGCCATGCGGCGGGTTGTCCCACTAATCGGGCACTGTCTATTAAGAACGTAATTCCTAGCGCCGGATCGAAACGGCGGCCCGCGGGCGTCCGTCCGCAGTGGTGTCGAGGCGGTTCGCCTGCGAACCGGTTCGGTAGAATCCACAATCTCAACAAGAGGTCAAGCATGTCCATACGGAAGTTTGTTTTGACTCTGCTCGCAGCGGCTGCGCCGGCGCTATTGGCACAAACCACCACCACGAGCAGCAGCTATACGACAACCCAGAACTTTCCGCCTATCGGTCTGGCCAGCACGGAGACGGCGCAGATCAACGCCGTCAACCTGGCCGCGGCGTCGTCCGGCGGCACGGCGGCGTCCTGCACCGGAAGCATTTCGTTTCTCAATGGCAGCGGCACGGTAATTGGAACCGCTACCACTTACCCGCTCGGAACCAACCAACTGAAGTCGGTCAGCGTGCCGTACTCAGCGGTTGGCGAATCGGGCCGCGCGGGAATCCGCGGGGTAGTGACACACACGGGGACCAGGCCTTCCGATGTGCCGTGCGAGTTACTCGTCTCGCTCGAAAGCTACGACAGCACTACCGGGGTGACGCACGTTTACCTGAACGCCGGCACGTCCGATACCGCGGCGCCGCAAGGAGGAGGTGGACCCGGCCATTAGACCGTGCAGAGCGGGCGGCGCGCACCGACCGCCCGCGAACTCGGAGGGCGAACTCGGAGGGCAATGCCACTTACTTTGCCTGCAAGCAGCATTCTGCATTAATTGTGGGGCGGGCAATCGTGCCCGCAGCCGGGCCCAGAGGGCACTCCCAGGCGGCGTTTTGGGGCCACACGTGAGTCTGCGCGCCCGGCAAGCGCCGGCTGAAAGCCGGCGGGGCCCAGAGGGCACTTCAGGATTGGCTGCCCCACGCCGGCCGACAGAATGTGAAGTTATTGTTGCGCGGTCCTTAGAGATCTTCGGCCAGGATGAGCGCCGCGACCGCGGCGACTTCGCGCTCCATAGGCCGGTCCTTATCCTGGAACTCGGCCAGCTCGCGCACCGCTTGGTACACGCGGCGCGAGCCGGCGCCCAACCTCTCCTCGCCGCCGCGCAAATCCACCGCCTGCGCCGAAGCCAGCAGCAGCATGGCGGTTTGGTTGCGCACGCACTCCAGCGCATCCATGGCGGTGACCGCGGCGTGCATCCCCAGGCTGACTACATCCTCGTTGTACTGCTCGGTGGGCAGAGAGTGGATGGAGCTGGGGCCGGCCATTTGGCGGACGGCGCAGGCCAGGCTGGTGACGCTCAACTGCATGCCCTTGAAACCCATGTTGGCGCCCGGCTCCGGGGTGAGGTTGGCAGGCAGGCCGCCACTGAAGCGGTCGTCTACCAGGACAGCCATCAGGGCGTTGCCCCAGTTCGCCATGGACGCGAAATCCAGTTTCCAGGTGTCCAGCAGGCGCGAAATATGGCCGCCGTAAAAGTTGCCGGCTTTGTAGAGGGTTCCGGTCTCGGGGTCGATGAGGGGGTTGTCGTTGGCCGAATTGATCTCGCGCTCGATGGGCGCGCGGGAATCCTGGAGCGCTTCCCACACCTGGCCGAGCCCCTGCGGCGGGCAGCGCAGCGAGTAGCAGCTCTGGCCGCCGGAGGGCCGCGTATAACCGGACCCCGCCAGCAACTCGCGCAGGTGCGCGGCCACGGCGATCTGTCCGGGGTGGCCCTTGCGCTGGTGAACCCAGGGATCGAAGGGCAGGGCGGGGGCCTCCAGAGCTTCGATGGAGAGCGCCACCGCGCCCAACAGGGCGCGCAGCACGCGAAAGGCGTCGCGCCACAGGAGGGCCGCGCAGGCGGTCATCATGGTGGTGCCGTTGATCAGTGCCAGGGCCTCCTTGGGAGCGAAGCGGACCGGCTCCAAGCCCGCGCCGGCCAGCGCTTCGGCGGCGGGCAGTACGCGACCCTGGAATTCGGCATCGCCCAAGCCCACCAGCACGCGCGCGATATAGGCGGAGGGCATCAGGTCGCCGCTCGCCCCCACCGAACCGTAGCGCGGCACCACCGGCGTGACGCCGCGGTTCAGCAGGGCGGCCAGGGCATCCACCAATTCGTTGCGCACCGCCGAGGCGCCGGTGACGAAGGTAGCGATGCGCAGCAGCGTGGCGGCGCGGACTACGTCGCGCGGCAGGGGCTGTCCGGTGGCGCAAGAGAGATGCCGGACGATGTTGTGCTGCAGCAGCTCCATCTGGCCGGGCGCGAGCGAAATGCCAACGTTGCCGCCCACTCCCGTGTTGACGCCGTAAATACGCTCACCGCGCGCCAGAAGTTCTTCCAGGCAGGCGCGCCCTTTCGCAATGCGCGTGCGCGCGCCGCCGGTGAGGCGCACCTGGACGCCTGAGCGCGCCACACGAACCACGTCCTCGATCGAGAGCGGATCGGCTCCCAGGGCAAGCAATTCAGGCATAACTTGTAGGTTAGCGCAGGTCGACTAGCTTAGCTAAAGCACGGCGACGTTGTTGTTAGCGCCACCAACCGCTCCCTTACGGTCGCGGCTCTGAATGAACGGTGTCGGGGCCTGGCCCAGCGGGCACGCCGTCAGGTCGCGGACGCTTACTTATGAAGTTCCGCTTAATGCCGCGGGGGCATGCCCCGCCTATTCCAAGGTGAAGGGGAACTTAGCTTCCGCCGTCTGCTTGCCAATGCCGTCCTTCACCTGCACGCCGATCGTATATACGCCGGGCTTGGTGCCCTTCAGCAGGTTGATGCCCATGGTGGCCGTCACGTAGCGCTTGGGATAGAACGAGGCGTCCCGATCGACCGCCGGATCGGGCTGAGTCCACATGACCTTGCCTTCGGGCGAAATCAGCGAGGTCACATAACTTACGTCGACACTGTTCTTATCGCCCAACTTATAACCTATGATGTCGAACTTCGCCCACACGGCATCGCCGGGATGGTAGACCGCTTTTTCGAGCGGCCGGACGTCGTCTTCACCACGGAAGTATTGGAAGTTGCGCACCACCAGCGTGTCGCTGGGCTCCAAAGCGTGGCCGTGGACCTGGAATGGGACCGACAGCTCGGCCGAAGTCTTGGCGATCAGATCTTCGACCTTCACCACGATCTTGTAGGCGCCGGATGGGACCAGCGGAGGCGTATCGATTTCGGTTTCGATTTTCGGCTGCCACTCGCGGTCCTGCGGGGTCACCTCGTCGGCAATCTCGTTCTTGTAGATCTCGTTCAGCGGGACGCCCTGCGGATCGAACGCCTCCACCGAGTAAGCCAGGTGAATCTTCTCGTCGGCCGATTTGGTAAAGTTGGCGACACGGCAGGTGAAAAACAGGGTTTCCCCCGCCACATGGGTGAACCCGGCCGGATCGGGCGGGCCGCCATCGCTCTGCGCGATGACGGGTTTGACTACTTCGAGCGCCGGAGCGGCCGCCAGGAGGGCGGGAATAAAGGCGGACAATAGCCGGAATCGCATTGCGGACCCCCAAGTACGATTCTACGCTTGTGGGGAGGGTGGTGGGGGCTGTGGCGCAGGCTCTCAACCGGGGTGCCCTGTGGGCCCGTCGAGTCTCCCCTCGACGCGTTGGCGGCCTGGCGCAACGGGCGCCGGCAGGAGTGGACGACCCAGCGGGACACCGCCTGAGCGGCGGAGCACTGGTTGGCGACCATGGCGAAGGCTTGTTGCGGCCCAGCCCAGGCAGCCATGCCGACCCGCTCCGCAGTGTTTGCGTAGTTCTTCCATAAACGAACCCATTCCGGACATGTATGTCCGGGAATTTCGGAGGGCGTCGTTGAAACCAAAAGAGTTAACCAGGGGTGAACCGGACACGTGCGTCCGGAAGCCAGTTCTTCGGGGCAAATCCGCTCTCGCGAAGCCCTCCCGAAGCCATATTGTATCCGTCGGGCAGGCGTAGGGCGGTGGGGGAGAAAGCGGGGCGGGACGGTAAGTGGTTGGAGCAGCGGGAGTTGGAAGGATGAAGAAAGTTGGTGAAGTTTGTGAGCCTTCTCCGCATCTTCCTCAGCGTCTCCGCGCCTCTGCGTCAAAGAAGTTTCCGGATGGTACAGGTTTACCCGTTCCAGTCCATGGCCAGCCGCACCAGGGTTCGCACCGGCACGCCGGTGGGGCCCTTGGCCAGGAAAGGCTTGGCATCGTCGAGCCAGGCGGTCCCGGCGATGTCCAGGTGGACCCAGGGGGTATCTTCGGCGAATTCCTTCAAGAACCAGGCCGCGGTGATGGCCCCGCCCCATCGGCCGCCCACGTTGGCCAGGTCGGCAAAGGCGCTCTTGAGGTACTCTTTGTACTCCTCCTCGAGCGGCATGGCCCACATCCGCTCTCCGGCGGCTTTGGATGCCTGGAGCACGCGGTCGCGCAACGCGTCGTCGTTGGCGAACAGCCCCACGTTGATGTGGCCCAGCGCCACCACGATCGCCCCCGTAAGCGTGGCGGCGTCCACCAGATGGGTGCAGCCCTGGCGGCGCGCGTAGGTCAACGCATCGGCCAGAATGAGCCGGCCCTCCGCATCGGTATTGATCACTTCGATGGTCTTGCCGGACATGGCGGTGACGATATCGCCGGGACGCTGCGCCCGGCTGCCGGGCATGTTCTCCACGGCGGGGATATAGGCGCTGACGGGAATCGGCGGCTTGAGTTGCGCCAGGGCCCGCATGACGCCGATCATGGCGGCGCCCCCGGCCATGTCGTACTTCATCTTCTCCATGCCTTCGGCCGGCTTGATGGAGATGCCGCCGGTGTCGAATGTCACGCCTTTGCCCACCAGCCCCAGGTGCGCCTGCCCGCCGGCGCCTTCGGGGCGATAGTGAATTTCGATCAGCGCGGGCGGTTCGGCGCTGCCCAGAGCGACTCCCAACAGGGACCCCATTCCCAGTTCCGTCATGCGGGCGGTGTCCAGGACCTGGCATTCAAGCTGCAACTCGGCGGCCGTCTCACGGGCGGCCTCGGCCAGCTTCAGCGGCGTCAGGCGGTTGGCCGGCTCGTTGACCAGGCTCCGAGTGTAGTTCTGCGCTTCGCCCACAATCCGCCCCCGGGCGACCCCCTCGTCGATCCCGCCGGCTTCGGGCGGCGCCACTACGGTAAAGCTCTCGACGGTCTTATGATCGCCGCTGGGCTTGTAACGGTCCGGCTCGAAATCGCCCAGAATGGCGCCTTCCACGGCGGCCTCGGCGTTCACGGCCGTGGCCCATTCCGCTTCCAGCGCCAGCCCGATCCTGCGGATCGATTTGGCTTTCAAATGGCGGACGGCGGTTCCCGCCAATTTGCGCAGCTCGGCAGGACTGAACTTCTCCCGCTTCCCAGCCCCGGCCAGCAGCACGCGCGTGGCAGCGGTTCCGGGCGGGTGATGCAGGAGCGTGAGTTCCCCGGCTTTCCCGGTCACCTCGCCGGCTTCGGCCAAACCGGCCGCGCCGAAGCGTTCCTCGCGGCTGCCTTCAAAGACCGGGACAATCAATGCATCGGAATCTGCCTGTTGCGGCGAAGCTCGTACGATGGTTATCAGCATCATCTACGATTGTGACGGAGTTGGTCCGCCGCCGCAAATGGGGCTACAAGCCGGCGTGTTAGCATGGAATCTTCCGGAAGCCCTCAACGGGGCGCGGTTCTGGTCCAAAGAGCCCCGCTCCGAACGAAACCAGATTCAAGAGTTGGAAGAGATGCGGACGACCTGGGTGAATCGAACACTGCTCGCGGCGACGCTGTTGACGTCCGGCCCTTTATGGAGTGCCGGCGCCGACACTTTTCAAGTGCAGGTTGAAATTTCCACGACTAAGTATGTCGAGCCGGTCAAGGCGCTTTGCGAGGAATGGTATCCGAAGATCAATTCCCTTCTCAACGCCGACTATCCCGGCCGCATGCCGGACGATTACCACACAATGATCATTCACGAGTTGGCGCACGTTGTTCAGAACTACAAGCGCCTCCCGGACACAGGTTGGCTCGGGGAAGGCATCGCCGGCTATGTTCGGCATAAGTACTACGAAAAAGATATCGAGCCGAAGTTGCACCTGGATAAGAAAGGTAACTTGCAGGGCCTCGGGCGCGGCCGGACCAAACCCAAGCTGGACCAAAAGGGTTATCTTATCGGTTACACCGTAGCATCCGCCTTTCTATTCTGGCTCGAAGTGCGGAAGGATCAACAGATCGTTCCCACCTTGAACCTGGCCCTGCGTGAAAAACGATACTCGGACGACATCTTCAAGCAACGTTGCGGCGCACCGCTGGACGCGCTCTGGCACGAGTTCATGGTTCAAAGCACGGCGTAGGGATCACGATTAAGATGAACACGGAAACCTCTGTTGCACTGGATTTTCTGGGCGAGCTCCGCCGCACCCATAGTTGCGGGGAGTTACGCGCCGCCGCGGAAGGCCAGTCCGCCGTGCTGATGGGCTGGGTCCACCGCCGCCGCGATCATGGCGGCGTCATCTTCGTGGATTTGCGCGACCGCGACGGCATTACCCAGGTGGTCTTCCATCAGGAAGTGGGCGCCGCGGTGCACAGCCGCGCCGAGGAGGTGCGGCCGGAGTATGTCATCGCCGTCGAGGGCCGCGTGGCGCTGCGCGGCGAGGCCTCCGTCAATCCCAATCTGGCCACCGGCGAGATTGAGGTGGTGGCCTCGCGCATCTGGATTCTCAACGAATCCCGCACGCCGCCGTTCCCCATGGAAGAGCAGGTGGATGTCGCCGAAGACGTGCGCCTGAAATACCGCTATGTGGATTTGCGCCGCCCGCACATGCAGCGCAACATCATCCTGCGCTCGAAGATCTCATTCGCGGTGCGCGAGTTTTTGTATTCCCAGGGCTTCCTGGAAATCGAAACTCCGTTCATGACGCGCTCCACTCCCGAGGGCGCGCGCGACTACCTGGTGCCCAGCCGCGTGCAGCCCGGCAGCTTCTATGCCCTGCCGCAATCGCCGCAGATCTTCAAGCAACTGCTGATGGTCAGCGGGTTTGAAAAGTATTTCCAGATTGTGCGCTGTTTCCGCGACGAAGACCTGCGCGCCGACCGCCAGCCCGAATTCACCCAGATCGATCTGGAGATGTCTTTCCCGCAGCAGGAGCGCGTGTTTGAAGTCATCGAGCCGCTCGTGCAGCGGGTCTGCCAGGTGGCCGGTTATCGCGTGGAGACGCCTTTCCCGCGCATCACCTACGCGGAGGCCATGCGCAGCTACGGAATCGACAAGCCCGATTGCCGCATCCCGCCCATGCATCCGGTGGACGACCTGGCGCCCGAGCTGGCCAATAACGGCCTGCCGCTGGTGGCCATCCATCTTCCCGGCACGGGCGCGCCCAGCCGCAGGGAGCGCGATGAGTTGAAGGCCTTCGGCCAGGAGCGCGGCCTGCGGGTTTATGACGATGCCAAGCGGCTGGACCGCGATTATCCGGAGGCCATGGCGCGCGTGCGGGAGCGCACCGGCGCGGGCGAAAACGATTTGCTGGTGCTGGCCACCTGGGCCGGCGAACCCAAGGGCCATCGCCCCGAAGAGACCGTCTACCAGGCCTGCGGCCAGTTGCGTCTCTATTGCGCGCAGAAGTTCGCCGACCGCCACAAGCTGCTCGATCCGAAAAATTTCCGGTTCCTCTGGGTGGTGGACTTCCCCATGTTCGAGTGGGATGCGGAGGAGAGCCGCTGGAACGCGGCGCACCATCCTTTCACTTCGGTGCACGACGAGGATCTCGAAAAGCTTACCGCCGACCCAGCCCGTTGCCGCGCCAAGTCGTATGACTTGGTGCTGAACGGCACCGAGCTGGGGTCGGGGTCGATTCGTATTCATCGCCGCGACGTACAGTCCAAGGTCTTCGCGGCCCTGGGATTCACTCCCGAGGAGGCCCGCCGCCGGTTCGGCTTCCTGTTGGATGCCCTGGAATATGGCGCCCCGCCGCATGGCGGAATCGCCCTGGGTCTCGACCGGCTGGTGATGATTCTGGCGGGCGAGACCTCCATCCGCGAAGTCATTCCGTTCCCCAAGACCGCGCGCGCCACCGACTTGATGTGCGACGCGCCCTCCACCGTCCCGGAGCGCCAGTTGCGCGAATTGGGCATCGCCCTACGCACCCCCGCCAAGTGACCGAGGTGGGGCGGGCGCTTCCGCCTGCCAACCCACACCCCGTGCCACCGCATAGAATGGAACCTGATGAAGCCTTTCGTAGTCCTGCTGGCCGCCGCTGCCGTTATGCCCGATCTGACGCAACTAACCCAGATGACCGCGCGATTTGCGCCCGTGAAGCTCAAGGTGGATCAGTCCGGCCTGTCCTCCGGCGACCGCCAGGCGCTGCCCAAACTGCTGGAAGCCGCGCGCTTGCTGAACCTGGTCTTTATGGACCAGATGTGGAGCGGCAACCGCGCGCTGTATGAAAAGCTGCAGAAGGACGCGACACCTCTGGGTCGAGCGCGCCTGCAATACTTCTGGCTCAACAAAGGTCCCTGGTCCGACCTGGACGGCCACACCGCGTTCCTCCCCGATGTGCCCGCACGCAAACCCCTCGGCGCCAATTTCTACCCCGAGGACATGACTCGCGAGGAGTTCGAAGCCTGGGCCAAGACGCTGCCGGAAGCCGCGCGCCGCGAGGCCGAGGGCTTCTTCACGGTGATCCGCCGCGGCGCGAATCGGCGGCTTACCGCAGTCCCCTACAGTCAGGCCTACGCGGCCGATCTGGCGAACGCCGCGGGCCTGTTGCGAGAGGCGGCGGCGCTTACCGAGAACGCCTCGCTGCGCCAGTATCTGACCCTGCGGGCCGCCGCCTTTCTCTCCAACGATTACTACGAGAGCGACCTGGCGTGGATGGACCTGGACGCGCCCCTCGATATCACCATCGGCCCTTACGAAACCTACAACGACGAGATGTTCGGCTATAAGGCCGCCTTCGAGGCCTACATCACGATTCGCGACGACCGCGAGACAGAGCGGCTCAAGGACTTCTCGGCGCACTTGCAGGAGGTGGAAAACAACCTGCCCATCGAGCCGCGCCACCGCAATCCCAAGCTGGGCGCCTCCGCTCCCATTCGCGTGGTCAACGAGGTGCTGGCCTCGGGCGATGGCGCGCACGGCGTGCGCACGGCCGCATTCAACCTTCCTAACGACGAGCGCGTGGTTCATGAAAAGGGATCGAAGCGCGTCATGCTGAAGAACATTCAGGAGGCCAAGTTCGAAAGCATCCTGGTTCCGTTGGCCGCGCGTGTGCTTCCCTCCGCGGCGCGCGAAGATCTGAGCTTCGATTATTTCTTCATGCACATTCTGGCGCACGAGTTGAGCCACGGCATCGGTCCGCACCAGATCGAGATCGCCGGCCGCTCGACTAACCCGCGCCAGGAATTGAAGGAACTCTACAGCGCCATCGAGGAAGCCAAGGCCGATATCACCGGCCTCTATATGCTGCAATATCTGTTCGACCACGGCATGGCGCACGGCCCGCAAGCCGAGCGGCAGCTCTACACTACGTTCCTGGCGTCGGCCTTCCGCTCGCTGCGCTTCGGCCTCACCGATGCCCACGCCAAGGGCATGGCGCTGCAATTCAACTATCTGAGCGATAAAGGCGCCTTCGTGGCGGGCAACGACGGCACGTTCCACGTGGATTTCGCCAGGGTGAAAGGCGCGGTTCGCGACCTCACGCACGACTTGCTCACGCTGGAAGCCCAGGGCGACTATCCAGGCGCCAAGCGGATGCTCGATACGCTCGGCATCATTCGCCCCGCGGTGCAACGTGCGCTCGACGAATCGAAGAGCCTGCCCACCGATATCGACCCGGTAAGCGAGTAATGCCGCAAGTAACCATGCGCAAACTTCTCTGTAGCCTCCTGTTCATCGCTCAATCGCTCGCCTGGGCCCAGGGGACACCCCAGGGCGTGCATCCTATCACCGGCCGCAAGTATGCCGGCGTGATGGGAGCGGGTGGCGCCGATTGGCTGGTGCGGCCCGAGCGGGAAACCGAAGAGCATCCCGAAGAAGCGCTGGACGCGATCGGCATCGCCAAAGGCGCGGTGGTGGCCGATGTGGGCGCCGGGGCCGGCTACATGACGTGGCGCCTGGCTGCGCGGGTGGGACCGGCGGGCAAAGTATACGCCAACGATATCGAGCCCAAAATGCTGGACCTGCTGCGCCGCAATATGGAGGCGCGCCACATCTCCAACGTGGAAACCGTCCTGGGCGCGGTGGACGATCCCAAACTGCCCCGCGCGGCCCTGGACCTGATGCTGCTGGTGGACGTGTACCACGAATTCTCCGAGCCGCAGAAGATGCTGCGCCACATGCGCGAGTCGCTCAAGCCCACAGGGCGCCTGGTGCTGTTGGAGTACCGCGGCGAAGATCCCAACGTGCCCATCCGCCCCGAGCATAAGATGACCGTGGCGCAAGTGAAAGCGGAGGTGGAACCCGAGGGCTTTCGCCTGGACCAAACTTTGGAAACGCTGCCGCGGCAGCATATTTTGATCTTCCGGCTGCGGTGAGCCGTCGAACCCTGTTGCACGAAGTATCATACTGGTAGAGGTGGAACATGCCAGCAGCGATCGGAAGGATTACGATTGAGCCGGGCAAGCGCGGAGGAAAGCCGTGCGTGCGAGGATTGCGGATCACGGCGTGGGACATTCTCGGGTGGTTGGGCGCCGGAATGAGCGAGGCGCAGATCCTCGATGAACACCCCGATCTCGAGCAGGAGGATTTCCCCGCTGTGTATCAGTTCGCCGCCGAGGCCGGTCGCAGAGCGAAGATCGAGTGAGCCTGTTACTGGACGAAAACCTCTCTCCACGCCTGATCAAACGGCTCTCATCGCTCTTCCCAGGCCTGATCCATGTGCGGGACGTCGGCTTGAGGCGGGCTTCCGATGAAACGATCTGGGAATGGGCGAGGAAAAACAGCTACACAATCGTCACCACGGATGCCGATTTTGCAGAACTCAGCCGACGACTGGGATGGCCACCGAAGGCGATCCACCTTGAGCGATGCGATTTCCCGTTCCGCATTATCGAGGAACTACTCCGGCAGAATGCCATCCGGATTGCGGAGTTCGATAAAGATCCGGGCGCCGGCCTATTGGGCGTTCCCTTCCCCTCCGGCAAGGGTCTCCGGTGAGACGACGCTTCGTTCTAAGTTCCAAGTTCGGGGTTGCCTCGGCGCCGACTTGAGGCCCTGTCCGATTGTGTCCGACTGGGGTAGGCAGTCAATCAGCCGGGCCACTCGCCTCGATCGCTCTAGTCACCGCAAAGCTGGCTGACGAACCAGACGCTCAGGTATATAGATCCACGGCATCTTGTTCCGAGAAGTCAGCGCCCCGATGGCTGGATGCGCGACGAAGGTCATTGAGCTTCCATGCGCGCTTTGTATCCCAATTTTGCGATAGACGACGAGCGTTCCGTTGGAGCCACGCTTTCAGGTCGGGGTACCGAGGCTCCGGCAGGCGGCGAGTGTCTTCGATCTCGGAGATCATGTCGCCGAGGTTTAGATATGATCCTTTTTCCAGATATTTCAGAAACTTGTCTTTTTGTGAGCCAGGTTTAGGATCAAGCGACAGCCTTCCCAGAATTGAGTTGCCTTTTTCCTGCCGAAAGCGCTCAAAAAGCCGCCGCAACTGGTCCTCGACAATATCGGCGAAGGTACCAGCTACCCTCCGCCGCAGAAGATCCCGCTCCCACGAGCGACTGGTACTCCAGAGCCAGAGGGCCGCGCCAACCCATTCCTTTCGGCTCCTTTCGTCCAGGGACCGGAACGAGGGCCAGTGCCTTGAGACAACCGAGGTCATGAACAGCAAGTCCGCCGGGCTCGATTCCGCAACTTTTCGCAACTTGGCGGGAAGGTCGCTCCCGGCCACTTCCCCAAGCGTGAGAGCGATGGAACCCAACGGATTCTCCCTAAACGACGGGTCAATCTCCTCTGCCTTGCGAAGGCACGCTTGAACCTTTGCCAGGTCGACATCCAATGGTGAAGAGATGTACACACGGGCCAGTTGCAACCAAAGGCCAGGGGTCTCAGGAAACTCCTGGGCGCACTGCTCCAAGAGGCGGGCAGCCGTCTCAACTGCGCCGCTCTTCACGTAGCACTCAGCGGCATTCTGGTACAGCCTGGACCGCACCGACGTGTCCGCCTCGCTTGGTAATCCGCACCCGTGGGCGAGGAGAAGGTCAAACTGTTCCGCCGCCTTCGCATAATCGCCGGAGAGGAAGTAGCACTTGCCCCATGCTGCCCGATACGAACCGAGCAAGGTGGAATCCTTCTGGAAAGAGACCTCCCACTCGTGTGCGGCATCAGATAACCGCACGCGTTCGTCCGGCGAATATTCCCCTTGTTCCGCAAGGGTTATGCCCCACCCCAGCAGGCCCAACGGGCGGACGCTAAAGCTATCGTCGAAGTAAGCACTGTCGAATTTCGGGGCCCAACCATCCCAGGTCTTCGTACGGGGCACCGCCCAAATCCTCTTTCACCTCATGCGCATGCCTCGGGGCAGCCACCGAGCAGACATACATCTTACCTTTGAGTGCCCGGTACTGCAATTCCGTGTTCGCCCTCGACGACTTCAAAAGGTCAAACAGCTCGGATGCCACACCCCAATCGTGGACTGCACAAGCATTCGTTATCTCCCACCGTATGACCCTCGGGTCCTGGAGCGCCTTGACTTCTTGGATGTGAAGGCCCACGAACCTCTTGAGGTGTGGCCAGACAACCCCACGGAGTTCCTGTGCGGCATTCTCGGACACGAAACCCGTGAAGTGAGCAAGGCGGTACAGGAAGTTCAAGACGACAAAGCGGACTTGGAGCGAAGCCCGGGAGGTAATCAGGCGAAGTTCCAAGAACTCAATGGTGGGCTCGATATCGGAGGGAATTGCTGTGGGTGCCTCCCCAGGGCGCTCTTCGACCACCTTGTTCGCGAGCGTTCGAAGTTCGTCGGCCATGTCGATTTCGGGACTGTCGATGAGCGGATACTCACCGGAGACGCGAAGCTTCTGTCCGGCTTCGTGAACCCACCTATCGAAGACCGTATCGAGCACAACGGGATTCTAGCACCTCGCTCGGCGCAGGCACGCTTTCGGCACTCGATTCGGGACTCCGACATTCGGTTCGGCGCCCGACTCCATTTCCCGCGCCAGTCCTCACGCCTCCGCCGGCAGCAGCGTCTCCTCGCTCGCCGCTCGCAGCACTTCCTCGGGCGACGCGGTGCCCGTTCCCTTTTTCATGATCGTGATGGACGCCACCAGGTTGCCGAAACGTGCGGCGGCGACGGGATCGCCGGTCACCTTGAGCGCCAGCGCGGCGCCCGCGGAGTAGCTGTCGCCGGCGCCGCAGATGTCCACGGGATGCTCGATGGGGCGGGTGCGGACCCAGCGCTCGCCGGCCTCGTCCAACAGCAGCGCGCCCTCCGCGCCATGCGTGATCACCAGCAGCGGCGCCTCCATCCGGCGGCGCAGCTCGGGGTAGTCTACCCGGCCTACGGCGCGCAGGGCGGCGGCCTCGGCCTCCTGCCGGTTGGGCTTGACGATCACCCTGCGGAAGTGTTCGGCGCGGAGGCGCGAATCCACCCAGATCAGAGGCCGCGATGGGGCTTCGGCGAGACGCGCGAGGGCCTCGCGGACGGCCGGAGTCACCACGCCGCCGTGCTCGGTTTCGGCCTGGTCGGCCACCAGGATGGCGTCGTACTCGGGCGCGGCCTCTTCCAGGCGGCGCACTACTTCGTCCTCCAGATCCTCCGGAACCGGCCGCGTGTTGATGAAGTCCACGCGCGGCAGATCCTCCTGGCCGGTGCGCGCGTTGAGCAGCTTGGTATAGGTGAAGGTGGCGATCTTTTCGGACCAGACTAGAAGTTGCGAGGCAATCGCTCGCGCGTCCAGGGCGCGGCTCAGCTCGTGGCCGAAGCCATCGCGCCCTACCAGCCCCAGCACTCCCACCCGCGCGCCCAACGCGGCCACATTGCCGGCGATGGTGCCGGCGGCGCCGGGGGTGACCTCGGTCGAGATCACGGCGGTGCGCGGAATGCCGGTTTCGCGCGACGGCTCGGACAGCGCGGGGTCGTAGGTGCACCAGCGGTCCAGACAGACATCGCCCACTACCAGCACGCGCAGCCGTGGGAAGGCCGCCAGAATCGCCGCGGGGTTCATTGTCCGTCCTCCGCCAGCAGGCGCCACAGCGCGGGCAAAGTGGCGCGGTGCAGCCCCTCGAAATAGAAGCTCTCTCCGCCATCGGCCACGGTGCGCACCAGGATGGTCTTGTGCGGGCGGAAGTAATAGCCGGGATCGGACTTGGGCAGCTCGCGGCGGTAGTCGCCGTGGATGGGCGCCATGTCGAACACGGCGGTGGTGAAATGGCGAATCTCGCGGCCCTCCTGCCGCGCCACGTTGCGGGCCATGGCCAGCGCCTTCAGATACACCTCGGGGCCCATGATGGCGGAGCCGAAGTTGAGAAGCACGCCGTGCTCCAGGCGCTCCACGGCGCGGGCGAAGATCAGGAAGTCGCGGTAGCTGGCCGCGCCCAAAGCGGCGCCGTCGCAGTTGGGGTGTTCGTGGATGATGTCGTAGCCCACGCCGGCGTGTACCGTCACCGGTACGCCGGCGCGGTAGGCGGCGGCGCAGACCGAGAGCCGCTTGTGCGGAAAATCGGACGCTTCGATGCGGCGGCCCACGTTTTCACCCAGACCGAGTGAGAGCGCGGCGGCTTCGGCGATCCAGTCGTTCAGCTCGCCGGTTTCCCGCCACAGGCCGAATTCGCCGGTGCGGATATAGCGCTCCACGCTTTCCGTGGTCGCGCCGATGCGGGCCAGCTCGTAATCGTGAATGGCGACGGCCCCGTTCACCGCGATGTGGCTGAGGAAGCCGCGCTCGATCAAGTCGATCAAGTGGCGGTTGACGCCCGCGCGGAGCACGTGCGCGCCCATCATGAGAATGCGCGCGGGCCCAGGGGGCGCCCCATCGGTCCCTCCGGCGGCGCGGGCCTGGCGCAGGCGATCGGCCATGGCGGGCAGATCGGGATGGGCGAAAGGCGGCGTTGGATCGCCGGGCGCGAGCCAATGCTCAAGCTGAAGGTCGTTTGCGCGTTGCGCCAGCGGTTTCAGTTGCAGGCGGGAACGGTCGAAGATTTCGTAGCGGCTCATGATTTCGAAAAAAGGGCTTGGCCGAGAGCGTCGAGGGCCAGGTAATTGGGAATGATGTAATCGGCGCCGGCTCCGATGAGGCGCTGCCGCTTCCATCCGTCGATCCGGAGGCAGGCCGGCTCGTCGGAGGCAACTCCCACGGCCACGCCGCCCACGCGCTTGACCTCCTCGATTTCGACGTAGCCGTCGCCGAAGCCCAACAAATTGGCCTCGCGCGTTTCCGGGAGCGACAGGATGCGCTCTACCAGAATGCGCTTCGAGAAGCTGCGGTAGTCGTCGAGAGCGCCGTACACCCCGCCATCGAAGTAGCGCGTCACGTCGAGCAAGCGGGCCTCCTCTTGCATGTAGATTTCGTCGGTGCCGCTGGCCAGGTAAAGGCGCAAGCCGCGGCTGCCGAGCAATTCGAGCATCGCGCGGGCGCCCGGAATCATGTACTTGTCGGGAGAGCTTTGGCCGGCGCGCAGTTCCTCCACGCGGTGGCGGATCACCTGCCACAGGCGGTCCAAATAGCGCTTCTTGTAGAGCAGAGGGTCGAGCGGCGATCCTCCGCGCAGGCGCACCTCTTCGGCCAGGCGGATCATTTGATAGATGGTTTCCTGGCCGGTGAGGCGCCAGACGAAGTCCTCCACCACCAGGCGCAACTGCGCCTCGGTTTCGCCGCTGCGGCACTCGGCCAATACCTCGACCATCATGGGAACCATCACGCCCATCCACCCGCTGCGGATGAGCGAGAGGGTGCCATCGAAATCGAAAAGCGCGACAGTGGCGGAGGCGGCAGAAACGGGGCGGAGGGTTTCCATGGTGAGCGGTTGGCTTTCAGCGATTCGGCCGGCTGGCGGCGAGGAGCCGGCTGCATATTTTAGACTACCAGGATCGGCCACCGGCCGGAAGTTCAGCGGGACAAATTCAAGCTCCGAACGAACAGGGTAGCATCGCGCGGCTCCCGAGGTAGAATGGAATCGGACTTCGGTATCTGCTTATTGACGAGAGGAGCTGAGCATGGTGCTTGCATCGCAAATGCGCGCGGGTATGGCGATCGTTTTCGAAAATCAGACCTACCGCGTGGTCGCCGCCGAATACCACTCGGGACAAGGCAGAATGGGAGGCGTCACTCATGCCCGTCTGCAAAATATCGATACGGGAACGTTTTGGGAGCACAGTTTCCGCGCCGAATTGAGGCTACCGGATGTCCCCATCGAAAGGCAGGCGCTGCAGTTCCTTTACACGGACGCCGATCGGTGCTGTTTCATGGATCCTGAAAACTACGAGCAGACCGAAATCGCCAACGCGATCGTCGGTCCCCGTGCCGCTTTTCTGGAGCCGGGGATGAAGCTGTCGGTCGAGTTCGTAAGCGGCCGGCCGGTCCACGTGCTGTTTCCGGATGTGATCGAGGTGCAGATCGCGGACACCGCTCCCGCCGCTCACCAGCAGGCGGACAGCTCCTTCAAGCCGGCCAAACTCGGCAACGGCATCGAGGTCATGGTGCCGCAATTCATCAGGGCCGGCGACATGATCCGGCTCGATCTGGGGACCATGAAATACATGGATCGGGCCCGCACGGACGCCAAAGCCAAGCTCAGTTGATCGCTACCGGGATTCGTGAAATCTAGTACGATTACTTTGTCTCAGGAGGCTTATGTTCGTAGTTCATAATTTCTGGTTAGCCACGTTGTTCTGCGTGATCACCATGCTCGGCTGGGGATCCTGGGCCAACACCCAGAAACTCGCCGGCAAGGACCAGTGGGCCTTCCCGCTTTTCTATTGGGATTACGCGCTGGGCGTCTTCCTTTTCGGTATTCTCTGGATGGCCGCGCTGGGGAACTTCGGCAGCGCGGGCATGAGCGCCGGAGAGAACTTCCGTCAGGCTGCTGCCGGACCGATGGCTCACGCGTTTCTCAGCGGCGCCCTGTTCAACCTGTCCAATATTCTTCTGGTAGTGGCCATCGACGGGGCTGGCATGGCGGTGGCATTCCCCGTCGGCGTCGGTCTCGCGCTGATCATCGGAACCGTTGCCTCCTACATTCAGGCTCCCAAGGGCAACGCCGTGGTGTTGTTTGCCGGAGTGCTGCTGGTGCTGTCCGCCATCGTGGTCTCGGCGGTCGCGCACCGCCGGCTGCCGCGCGGCGCAAGCCGGAGCGGGTCGAGGGGCGTCGTCGCGGCGGTCGCGGCCGGCTGCCTGATGGGCTTCTTCTACCCGCAGCTCGCGGCGTCTTTGTCGCCGGACTTCTCGACGGCTCCCATCCGCGCCGGATTCCTGACGCCTTACACGGCTCTGGCCCTGTTCGGCGCCGGCTTGCTGGCCAGCAACTTCGTCTGGAACAGCATCTTCATGCGCACCCGATCGCTCGGTTATGCGGACTACTTCCGCGGGAGCGCGCGGCTGCACTCCCTGGGCCTGCTGGGCGGGTTCCTGTGGATGATCGCCCTGAGCCTGAACCTGATCGCTTCCGGCGTGGTCGGCCCGGCGGTGTCCTATGCGCTGGGCCAGGGCGCCACTTTGGTCGCGGCCATCTGGGGCGTGTTCATCTGGCGCGAATTCCGCGACGCGCCCAAAGGAACCGGCTGGCTGATCGCACTCATGTTTGCAGGTTACGGATGCGGCCTGGCGCTGATCGGGATGGCGACGGAGTAAGAAGCTGCCGCTACATGGGGCGGAATCCCATGCCTTCGATTTTCCCATCCGGCGTGAGCCCGATCCGGCATTCCATCATGCCATTCTGGAACTTCACTTCGTAGATGTCGAAGCCGCCCGGGCCGACTCCCTTGAAGGTCACCGACTGCACGGCGCCGAGTTGGTTGGCGCCCGACTTCAAATCCGGCAACTGCTGGCGAGTCACGTCGGCAAATGCCGGACTCATTTGGGAATAGTCCGGCTGGCCCTGGCGCAGTTCTTCAATCAAACGCCGCAACGCCGCTTCGCTACCCGCCGCCGCTTTTTGCTCCTTGAATCTCCTGGCTGCCAACTCGGCCTTGGCCGCGGCCTCATCCGCCATCCGTTTTGCCTCTGCGTCGTCTATCCGCTTGGCCGGGTGGTCCGTCCCATTCTGGTGATTGATTAGCTCGGTGGCTTTGCCTTGCGCGTCGACTTTGAAGGTGACCTGAGCGTCGACTACCCTGAGGAAAAACTCCCGCTCGCTCTCCGGGAATAAGGGGAACTTCGGCTGTCCTGTGAGTTGTACAAAAAGCTGGTCCTCTTCCCGTGTGACGGTGAAGACGCCACCGGAACCCTGGTAAGCGCCGGTGTATGTGTCCAGGGTCTTCGGATCCAACTTAGTGGTCGTATGTTCCACCGGCTGAAAATCGGGCCAGCCATATTCGCGCGCCACACTGCGCTGGATCTCGGAGGCCAACTGGCCGCCATTATCCCCGTTAGTCATGATGACTACGCCATCGCCATCGTCGTAGGCCAGCAGGTTGCAGCGATAACCTTCGTTTGCCCCACCGTGCTCAAAGAAAGGATGCTTCGCGCTTCCGCCAAGCCCCGGTCCCAGCCCTTGATGGTTCAGGCCGGGCGTGAGCATCTGCCGCACCATGGCCGCCGAGAGTACGTGGTTGGAAGCCCCTGACAAGGATTTTTGCACTTCGATGGCGTACCGGGCGAGGTCCGAGGGCGTGGTCCACAGACCCGCCGGGGCCATCTCGGGATAGACGTGCGGCCCACCGGGGACAGGCTGCCCATCCCCCCGGTACGGCGTTGCCACCTCGGCCAACCGGTCCTTGGACAAGGGCTGCTCGTAAGTGCTCCTGGTCATACCGATCGGCGCGAGCACGGTATCGTGCATCAGCTTGGGGAACGGCTCGCCAGTAACATCCTGCACTAATTGTTGAGCCACCACATAGCCGCCGCCGGAGTATCGCCAGATCGTGCCGGGCTCCGTGTCCACGCGGATGGGCGGGCTATTGGCGGGCTTTTCCCCGTTCAAGACCTCGACCAGCGTCGGCACCGGAACGTCCGAGGCATAACCAGGGAATCCATGCACCGTCAAGCCGGCGGTGTGAGTGAGTAACTCCCGTATGGTTACCTTGGTTCGCTCGGTGAAGCTATTCGCCGGCACTTTCCAGCTCTTGAGGTATTGGTTCACGTCGGTATCGAGCGAGAGCTTTCCCGATTCGACCAGGCGCAACACGGCCATCGCCGTCACCGGCTTGCTGATGGATGCCGCTTGGAAAAGCGTGTCGGGCGTTACCGGCGGACCGCCGATCCTGGTAACACCGAAGCCGCGCGCCCATTCGATCTTGCCATCGTGGATTACCGCGATGCCGACTCCGGGGACGTGCAGAGCCGCCATGCGATCGGCCAATTTCGTCATGGGGGCCGGATCGCCCTTGACCATTACCGCGGGCGGAATCGCGTCGACGATGCGCTGGATCCGCTGTTCCAGCGCCGCAGGAGTCTGTGCAGTTACCGTACTCAAAATGATTGCGCAAATCGCCGCTGGCAAGCGGTGAAGGAAAGTCGAGGTGGACATGCCGGATCCCTCCTGGCTGGCGTTGGAGTCAGTTTAGCACGCGCGGCTGCTGCGCCCGGCTATGCGGTAGCCTGCCGCGCTACCTCTTTCAGGCCCCGCTCCTCGATCTCCTGCTCGCGGATCAGGAACTTCTGCACCTTCTTGCTGACCGTCATGGGGAACGAATCCACGAAGCGGATGAACTGCGGAATCTTGAAGTAGGCGATCTTGCCGCGGCAGAAATCGCGGATCTCCTCGGCCGTGGCCTGCTCGCCGTTCTTCAGCATGACCCACGCCAGCACGGTCTCGCCCAGCTTGGCGTCCGGCAATCCCACCACATACACGTCGGCGATCTTGGGATGCGTGTGCAGGAAGTCTTCCACTTCGCGCGGATAAATGTTTTCGCCGCCGCGAATAATGGTGTCCTTGGATCGTCCCTTGAAGCTGAAATAGCCATCGGGCCGCATCACCGCCAGGTCGCCGGTGTACAGCCAGCCCTCGCTGTCGATGACCTTAGCGGTGGCCTCCGGATCGGCATCGTAACCCTTCATCACCAGGTAACCGCGCGTCGCCAGCTCGCCCTGCTGTCCGATCGGGAGCCGGCGGTGGGTTAGCGGGTCGACGATCTGGATCTCCGTATTGGGCAGCGCGGTCCCCACGGTGGTCACGCGCAGCTCCAGCGGATCGTCCGCCCGAGACATGGTGATCCCGGGCGAAGACTCCGTCTGTCCGTACACGATGGTGATCTCGGGGCAGTGCATGCGCTCCACCACGCGCCGCATCACCTCGATGGGACACGGCGACCCCGCCATCACGCCGGTGCGCAGCGAAGTCAGGTCGAAGCGCGCAAATTCGGCATGCTCCATCTCGGCGATAAACATCGTGGGGACGCCGTAGATGGCGGTGGCCCGCTCGCGGTGAATGGCCTCCAGCGTCGCCAGCGCGTCGAACTGCGCCGAGGGCAGAATCAGCGCAGCTCCCGAAACCACCGACACCATCGACCCGATCACCGACCCGAAGCAATGGTACAGGGGCACCGGCGCGCAGATCCGATCCTGTTCGGTCGCCTTTAGCCCCATCGCCATCGCCATACCGTTATTCAGCAGGTTGCGGTGGCTGAGCATGGCGCCTTTGGGAGCGCCGGTGGTGCCGGAGGTGTACTGGATGTTCACCACGTCGTCTGGTGCGCCGGCGTTTTGCGGGAAATCGCCTCCGCCCGCGATCATGGCCTGCCACGATGCGTCGCCCAGCCAGACGATGTGCCGCAAGGGCAGGCTGTCGCCATTACGCGACGCGGCCAGAATCTCGCGGTAGTTCGCCCGCGAATCCTTCTCCCGCAGGAACAAGGCGCGAATGTGCGATTTGGCCAGCACATACCGCAGTTCGTGCGAGCGGTAGGCCGGATTGACATTCACCAGGATGACTCCGGCGCGCGGCGCGGCATATTGAAGGAGCACCCACTCCAGGCAGTTGCTGGCCCAGATGCCGGCGCGGTCGCTCGGCCGGAGGCCCAGTCCGGCGAGCCCGCGCGCGGTGCGCGTCACCTCGCGGTCCAGTTCGCTCCAGGTCAGGCGTACCCCTTCATGGCACACCACCAGCGCCTCACGGCCGGGAAACTTGCTGGCGGTTTCGGTGAGGGCTTGGGAGAGGGTCAGATTGAGAAGGGGCACGGCTGCCCCGCGCAGATAGCTGAGCGCTGCGGCTTCAGGTTCCAGCTCGGCGATTTCCGGCACCACCCCACAGTGTACTCGATGGCGTAGGTGATGGCGCTGGGTTCGCCAGGGCGCGCCGGGACAGGTTTCCCCCAAAAAAAGCTCCATCCGGCAGGATTGAATTCCCCACTTGCTCCCTTGAAAAGAGAATACATTGGAAACAGCAGCGCTCATTCCCGAAGCGGGTCTTATCGCGCCAGCAATTTTCCGCGGGGTGGTGTCTTTATTGTCGTACAAGGTGGAGCGTATTCCTTTATTTACGTCGTCGGACTCTTCGTTCTCATCTTTCTGAGTTCCCTCTTAGGCGGCGGGTGTGGCGGCGTTTCTGGGCCGCCGCCTCCTCCGAGCTGTTCAGGGGATGGATCTCCCGAGGCCCCCCACCACCGTTACGGGCCGGGTCGCGTCAACGACTTTCCCAATTGACCCCCGGCCCCAGACATCCGGGCGGGGCACGACCGGGGCACGGCCCATCGCCTTGACGTTCTATCTGAAGGGGCGTACCGTACTTGAGAGTACCGAGTTCCAGCCCGTCAGTCAGGCTTGAGTAGGGTCAGCCGTGAGTGCTCGATACTCAGGTCGATCCACTGGTCAACCAGGCGTTTGAACCGCTTGTGGGTCACAGTCTGGCG
>JBKQPR010000130.1:0-18750 GCA_052144935.1 Bryobacteraceae bacterium | reverse complement strand
ATGCGTGGTGATGGCGACCAGGGAAGACCGGTCGTAGAACGGAACAACCCGGACTCCCCGCGGCAGACTCCCGTCGCGATTCACCGTGTCGATCGCCTCCTTGACCTTGGGAATCATGTCGGCGGTCTTTTCCGTTCGTCTTTGCACCACGATGGCCCCAACGACATCGTCCTGCCGGTCGCGGCCTAAAATGCCAAGCCGTGGCCGGAAGCCCACCGAAACCGTTCCGACATCCTTCATCAGAATCGGAATGCCGTTCTCCTGGCTCAGGACCACATTCTCGATGTCGTTAACTCTGTAGCCTTCGGTCAAATCGTCGTTGCCGCCATCGTCAATCAGGCCGACGCCGCGAATATTGATGGACTGCTGGCCTATGCGGATTTCGCGCCCGCCTACATTAATATTGGCGTTGCCGAGCGCGGTCAGAATCTGGGGCACGGTAACGCTGTAGGCTTCCAGCTTGTGAGGGTCCACCTCGACCTCAAACTCCTTGGTGGGGCCTCCCCAACTGTTGACGGCTGCGATGCCGGGGATGGTCAGCAGCCTGCGCGCCACGATCCAATCCTGAACGGTGCGCAGGTTGATGATTCCAAAATGCGGCGGGCCAACCACCTGATAGCGGTAGATTTCCCCGGTGGAACTGTTGGCCTGGATGGTAGGCACCAGATTGCCCGGCAGGCTGACATTCTGCGTCATGGCCACCGACGCCTGGCTGTAGGCGAAGAAATAGTCCACGCCATACTTGAAGCTGACGCGGACAAACGACAGACCGTAGAAGGAAGTCGAACGGATGACCTCGATGCCGGGAGTGGAGTAGAGGCCGATCTCCATGGGCCGCGTGTAGTAACGCTCAATCTCCTCGGCGGACAGGCCCGGAGCCTGCGCGGTGATTTCCAGGATCACCGGGGTGGGGTTCGGATAGGCCTCGATGTTGAGCAGCTTGAAGGCGACGACCCCGGCGACAGCAAACAGCAGCAACCCCGCCACGACGATGGCGCGCCGGCTTAAGCAAAATGCGATCAGAGACTTGAACATGGCAGGGTCTCACTCGGTGGGCGGCGCCGACAGCATGCTGCTCAGGAATACCGCACCGTCTGTCACGGCCAGCTCTCCACGGCGCAGACCGCTGAGGATCTGCACCCGATCGTCTCTTCGCAGGCCAATTTTGACGATCCTTTGTTCAAAATGGCGGCGGTCGGTGGTAACCCAGGCGGTCATCGTGCCATCGGGTTCGCGTACCACGCCGTTGGCCGGTATGGCGATCCCCACCGCCGGACCGTCGACGCGGATGACGAAGTTAGCGAGCATCCCCGGACGCAGCTCATCCTTGGGGTCCTCGATTTCCGAACGGATGGTGCCCCGATGGGTATTCGGATCGACCATCGGGTAGATCTTCGATACCTTGGCCCGGAACACGCGGTTAGGGAAAGCCATCACCTTGACTTGAACCGGCTGTCCCAAATGAAGCAACGCGATGTCGCTCTCGATGACGTTGGCCAGCATCCATTTGACCGAGACATTCGAGACCGTGTAGGGTGCCGGCGCGTTCCCCGGCTGCACCATCAGCCCCGGCGGTGCGTTGTACGACGTGATCTGGCCGGCAATTGGACTGTGAACAACCAGGGCGGGGTCGATCTTGCGCGAGGCGATCATTTGATCGATATCCGCATCGGCCTTGCCGAAGACGCGCACGGCATCCCGCGCGGCTTTAAGAGCGCCGTCGGCGGTCTGCTCATCGGAGGTGGCCTGCTCCAATTCGCGCTGCGCAATTCCGGGAAGGCCCTTGACGCGCTCCAGTTCCTTATTCGTCAATTCGAAAGTCGCCGCCGCGCCGATCAGCGTGGATTCCGCCTGGATGAGGTCGGGGCTTTTGATCGTATAGAGCGCCTGGTCTTTTTCAACTTGAGCGCCGAGTTCCACAAACGCCTTGATGATGGTTCCCTGATAAGCCGGAAATACTTGAACCGACAGCTCGTCCGCAAAACTGATATTGCCAACCGTCTCTCTCTCAACAGGGAACTCGGACATCCCCACCGGCTCGATCTTGATGGCGTTCAGTTGGCTCGGGGACAAATCCACGCTTGGGCTAGCTGTGTTGGAGTTTGTGCCGGACGGATTGGAGTTCTTGCCCGGTTGGTGCGGCGTATTCCCGTCCGCGGCTTGAGTACGGCTGCTGCCGGGCTGCAGATAGGCCGCCGCAGCGTGTTGAAAATGCGAAAATGTTCCTCGCCAGACTTCACGGTTGCCGCCAGACACCAAAATGGCCGCAACGACAACAATCCCCATGACAGTCACGCACACGAGAACAACTCGTTTGCCGATGTGAATTGAAGGCATCATCATTTCCGTTCTTGGTAACCGCCGTTCGACGAAAACGGGGTTAAAGTGGTCGGCTCCGGAATTGCCTGAGCGGATGACATAGCTACGGATCGATCCGCACGGAAATGCGTTGGCGCCGGCTGGCGGACCGTAGCCCCGGTAGTCGAGTGCGCCCGGACTTCAGTACAGGCGTCGACCAACTCAATCCGGAAAACAGCACCCGGCAGGAGTGCCGCACTGGGAAACCTGCCCCAGACGCGAAGCGGCAGGATCCGCCTGCTGTTTTTCAAAACAGTCGTGCCGGGAGGTCCAATTATCATAAGAGACCGCACGCAGTATTGACAGCTAAACTTTACCGCGCTCTACCCGCGGCCGCCGCCGATCTTCTGTTTCCCTCCGGTTGTCTTTTGATCAATCGCCGGTACGTCCTGGCTGCCGAGAGTCGCATGGCGCCGATCAGGGAATCGGTCGATTATTCTTTGAGACAAATTCGCATGTCTTTCAGGCAAGGTGCTTGGCAGGGACGTAATACGCGCCTAAGATGGCCTCATACGGACCGGCGTCAGCGGCGGCAGGCCGATTCCAGATCCGAGGTCTGAGCAGCAATGGAAGAACAAGCAGAGCAAGGGCGAATTCGGCTCGTTCTGGTGGACGCTCAAGCTCTGTTCCGTGCGAGCTTGAGCCGTTTCCTGGCCACCCAACCGTATCTGGAGGTGGTGGGCGAGTGCGGAAGCGCCGCGGAAGCCCTGGAGATTCTCGCCGGCTTTTCCGTCGATATTGTCTTGGTGGATCTGGACCTGCGCGCCGAAGACGGGGAAGCACTCATGTCTGCGGCACGGCGCGCGGGCTACCAGGGACGGTTCCTCGTGGTGGCTGGGACGGCCGGCGCAAAAGAACTGGCGGACGCTATCAAGCTCGGGGCTTCGGGCATTTTTTTGAAATCCGAAGCCCCGGAACGTCTTGTACAGGCCATCCGGCTGGTAGCCAGCGGCGCCGTCTGGGTCGATCAGAAGGCCATCCAACTTCTCGCCGAACAACTGGGGGATCGGCCTGGTCGAGTAGCCGATTCGAGACCAGCCAATGTCTTGACTGAAAAAGAAGAAAAGGTCCTTCTGGGCATCCTGGGCGGTCTGACCAATCGAAAGATTGGCGACAGCATGGGGCTTTCGGAGAGCACTGTGAAATCAGTCGTACAGCATTTGTTTGTGAGGGCAGGCGTTCGAACCCGAAGCCAGTTGGTGCGCATGGCCTTGGAAGGTTCGTTGGGTGCCGCTCGCGATTTGGTGAGACAGAACGAAACAGTGCCGGCCGGACGGCCAATCGACTTTAATCCGACGATTGCCTAGCGGTTCGCACAGCCCGGTCTCCTGATTGGGGTTGTCGCTGCCACAGGATTTCGATATTCGCTGAATGGCGGGGTGGCGCGCGATTCCCTCTCGTGCCGAGTTGAGAGAAGCGGCATCGGCCGCTTGGTCGGCGACGCAGTCCTCCTCAAGCCTTGCCCGAGTCCGCCGGAGGGCCTTTTATGGCATCCTTAAAGCCACTGATCCCCTCCGCCAGTCCCTTGCCCAGCTCGGGCAGCTTCTTTGGACCAAACATCAACCCGAAAAAGCGGCCCCGTTCATTCGGAGCCTTACGGGACGATAAAGTATGGTTGCCGTCTATAAAAACCGGCCCGCCTGTCCGACCCTAACAGTCCGTGGCAGAGCTTCAAAATGACCCAAGTTGGGTCGTACACCCGCGCAGGTAGCTGATTCGAAAGGCCGCCGTTGTGGCGAAATGAACCGACTTGGATCTTCGAGCGCTTCTGCCACAGGCTCCTAAGCCCCTTGTAACGTCCGGTTGCTGCGCCCAGTTCCCCCTGATATGGCCCCTGCGTGCCTGATCCCGCTCGCCGGCATCATTCCCGCTGCAGGAATCCCAGCGCCGCATGCAGAAACTCGGGCCATCTTTCGCCGATCACGGGACCGTGGCCGCGGTTGGGCACGATCCACAGACCGGACCGCGGAATCGCCTGGGCCATTTCGACCGTCAGCTCGACCGGATACAAGGGATCGCGATCGCCCTGCACACGGAGCGTGCGGGCCCGGATCGTGGAGAGCTGCGGCGGAGTAAAGCTCAGGTCGTCATAGTCGTCGGCAAAACCCGCCACACTGTCCAGAAGCGCCTGGATCTGAGCGTCTCCGCCGGGATGGCGGCGCCGCAGGATTTCCCATTGCTCCCCGGAAAGGCTGTTGCCGTACTGGCGCATGATGGGGCGTGCCTGCGCGGGGAAGTAAGGGGTCGCGCTCACCAGCACCATCGCCGTTATGCGCTCCGGTTGCATGGTGGCCACGTGCAACAGGACGTTGCCGCCGCCGCTCACTCCGATCCCTTTGCAGGCGCCGACCTCCAGATGGTCGAGCAGCGCCAGCGTGTCCGCCGCGGCATCCCGATGCCGGAACGGTTTCGACAGAATACCCGACCGCCCATGACCGCGCAGGTCCGGCACGATCAGTTGGAATGCGGTGCGCCATTCGGCTATTGTTGCCGTCCAATCCTGGCTCGAACCCGAGAATCCGTGCAGCAAAACGAGCGGATCGCCGGTTCCGTGGACTTCGAAATAGAGTTCGGCGCCGTTGAGCGTTTCGATCCGCCCAGGCGCCTCGCGAGGCGTCATCTCATCGTTCCTCCCAGTCGACGGCTTGGGGCACGCGGCGTCCGAGCCGCCCCGCGCTTTTACAAGACGTTTACATGTTGCACACCATGCCGCCGCGGGACTGCCTTACCATCCGACTTGGAGGGACAGTTTAACAAACATGCAACCGGCACTGGAAATGGATAACGGCGGTCATTACCTGGACGCGCACTTGCGCATCGATTTCGAAAGGCGGCTGGCCGCGCTCGATTCGAAGCCGCTGATTCTGACTGACAAGGAATTCGACCTGCTGGCTTTTCTGGTAAGACACTCGGGGATGATTGTCTCGCCCGCGGCCCTGCTCACCAACGTATGGGGGTACAGCACGGAGGTCCGCACGCGAACCCTGGACGTACACCTCAGCCGTCTGCGCAAAGTGCTGCGCCCTTACGGAGAGGCTTACCTGGAGAGGGTCTTCCGCGTGGGCTGCCGCTTTCAGCCGTGCGGAGAGGAACTGCCGCTGACGGCCTGAAGGCCCGGATCAGGCAAATTGCGGCAGCCAATCCTGGCGGGTTCCCCTCGGGCGCATACCAGCGCAAACCGGTGGAAAACGGCCGGCACCAGGGAACGACCGAAGCCGACTGCCGGGGAGTCTACCCTGGAGAGACGGCGCGCGCGAATTCCGGATTGTCCGGAAGCGTGATGCGGCCGGGGAGCCTCTTCCGCAGGTAGCTGGGTTCGGGCTCCTGGGAGATCCGCATGGGAGGAAGGTAACGCGGCGTCTTGACAAGTGGTCAGCTTTGCCGCCGTGGATAGCTGCCCAAACTCCGTAGTAGCCGGCGCTCAGCTATCCTCTCGGCAGCGTTCAGCCGCAAGAGCCTGGCGGTTGCGACTCCGACTTCGGTACGTGCTTCAATGAACTCGCCATCCGGACGGAAACGATCGGTCCATCGGTCGCGGCGGGGATGGAATAGGCGAACAATTTCTCCGGTGCTCAGATCGATTGAAGCGACATCGCTTCCTTTGTGGCGGTTACAGAGAACGCAGGCATACGCCAGATTGCCGGCCAGTGAGGAGCCGCCGTGCTTGCGGCTCACGACGCGATCGACCTGGTGAGGGAACCCCGCGTCGTTCGTGGATGAGGCAATACTCGCAACGATATTCCGCCCGGCGGGCGACCGCGGCTCGAAGGAGCTCATCGATATTACTGGCCACCGGACAGGATTTGGCGTGCCTTTGCCTTAGCCATCCTCAATATGTGCTCCACCTCCATGAAGTGGTCTAGTTCCGCCTTCTCCTCTGGCGGCCAGCCGCACTCCTTCTCTCGCTCGATCAGTTCAGCGACTCGCTGCTGCGCCTCCGGCGAGGGCCGGAAATGAGCAACCGCCTCGGGAGTGGCGCCGGGGTGCCCCCTGGGCCCGATAAAGTCGACGATCTCAAGGTACGCAGGAGTCGTAGGGCCCATCTCTTCCTCATCTTACACCTCCAATCGGCACCTGACGCTTTCCAACGGGCTTTCAACGGGCGGAGCTTCGATCCTACCCTCGCCTCTCTGAGCTATACTAGGCGAAAATCACATTTTTCGCGAGGACAGAATGCTGCCCATTTTTTTCGCCACCTACGGAACCGTATTCATGGCTGAAATCGTAGGCGACAAGCTGCTCTATACCACCGGTGTGCTGGCCACGCGCTATCGGACCGTGCCGATTCTCTGCGGCATGGCCGTGGCCTTCATGGCCAAAATGGCCGTCGCGGTGACGGTGGCCAAATTGATCTCCACGCTGCCGCCGCTGCTGGTGGCCGCGGTCACCGCCGTCAATTTCTTCGCCATCGCTTTCATGCTGTGGCGCAAGCCGGACAAGCGCGAAGTCAAGGAATACCCCGCCTCGCACGCCGTAGCGATCTCTTTCGCCGCCATCTTCTTTTCCGAATGGGGCGACGTGGGCCAGATCACCGCCGCCGCCATGGCGCTCAAGTTCGCCTCGGCTCCCGTCCCCTCGGCTGCGCTGATCGTCTGGCTGGGCGCGGTCGCCGCTATGGTGACCAAGGGATCGCTGGCGGTCTCGGTCGGCGCCGGCGTGCGCGGGTGGATTCAATCCCACCTCTCGCCCAAAACCCTCCGCTGGGCCGCGGTGGGAGTGTTGCTGGTTCTGGGAATCCTCTCGGTGGCCGAGATCCTCACTGAAACCCACGAAGCCGCCGGCATGCTGCTGCGCTCTGTGAACGCGTGACCGTCACCAAACAGGAACGCGCGGCCGCCATCCGCTTCATCCTCTGCCTGGGGGTGGTCAGCCTCTGCGCGGACATGACTTATGAGGGCGCCTATAGCATCGTCGGCCCCTTCCTGAAGGACCTCGGCGCCACCGCCGCCCAGGTGGGGCTGATCGCCGGCTTGGGCGAAATGATCGCCGCCAGCCTGCGGCTGTTCTCGGGCCGCCTGGTCGACCGCACGCGCGCCTATTGGACTATCGCGGTCTTCGGCTATGCCCTGAACCTGCTGGTGGTGCCGGCGCTGGCCTTCGCCGGCAATTGGCGGATGGCGGCGCTCTTGATCGTGGCCGAGCGCACCGGCAAAGCCCTGCGCGGTCCGGCCCGCGATGTGCTGCTTTCGGAATCCACCGGCATGGTGGGCCACGGTTTCGGCTTCGGCGTCCACGCGGCCATGGACCAGACCGGCGCGGTTCTCGGTCCGGTGATGATGGCCATGGCGGTGGCCAAAGCGCACCATTTCGGCCCCGCCTTCCTGCGTCTGGCGTTCCCCGCGGCGGGAGCCTTTCTGGCCCTGATTCTGGCCCGCGCCACGCAACCGCGGCCGGCTACCGGGGCCAAAAAACCGCCCCAACAGACCCTCCCCAAGGTCTTCTGGTGGTACGTGGCCGCGGCCGGCGTGCTGGCCTTCGGATTCATCGATTTCCCGCTGCTGTCGTACCATTTTCAGGACGCGGCGCTGATGAAATCGCCGGTGATTCCGCTTCTGTACGCCGGCGCCATGGGCGTCAACGGCCTTACCGCGCTGGTGCTGGGCCGTCTGTTCGACCGCTACGGACTGCCCGTCCTCTCGGCCGGCATCCTGGTGTCGCTGTTATCGCTGCCCCTCGGATTCCTGGGCGGATTTGGCGCCGCCATCGCCAGCGTGGCCTGCTGGGCCATCGGACTGGGCGCGCAGGATGCCTGCCTGCGCTCGGGCATCGCCCAGGTGGTTTCCATGAACAAGCGCGGCGGCGCCTTCGGGGCCTTTAACGCCGTTTTCGGAGTAATGTGGTTCCTCGGCAGCGTCATCATGGGTCTGCTCTACGACCACTCCATCCCCACCCTGGTCGTCTTCGGGGTCGCCGCCCAGCTCGTTGCCGCCGTGATGTTCTTCCGCCTGCGCGAGCCTCTGGCCGCCGCTGCCGCCCGCTAGCGGCCACGACCACACCATCGGCCGCGCGCCCCGGCCCGCCCGACAACAGTTATGAACTGAAGTTCCGCCTCGCGCAAGCACGCAGCATGTTGGCCCTCCCGGCCGGCTTGCTCCGTGGCCTCCGCGCCCCCGCGCCTCGGCGTCAAGATTGTCGCCCTTGAACGGCGGCGCGGGTTGGTGCTGAGGCTCCGCGCAAAGTCCCGAGACGGCCCTTTGACGCAGAGACGCGCGGTCAACCCTAAGAATCTCGCCAAGCCGCCAAGGCGCAAAGTAGCACCATGAGAGAACAACACAAAGACGAAAATCGACGGGGAAGACCCGCGATATGATTTTTCTCCGCGCCTCGGCGTCTCTGCGTCAAGAGCTTCTGGCGTTTGAACGACGACGCTCACACTCTGCCACGAAGCCGGCCGATTTCACGGCGGTCGCGTTTCGATGGTTTGCCCTCCCGGAACGCTTCGAAATGCGGCATCGCGCGCGGTCAACCCTAAGAATCTCGCCAAGCCGCCAAGGCGCAAAGTAGCACCATGAGAGAACAACACAAAGACGAGAAATCGACGGAGAAGACCCGCGATAGTATTTTTCTCCGCGCCTCGGCGTCTCTGCTTCTCGCGTTCGAACGACCACGCTCACACTCTGCCACGAAGCCGGCCGATTTGACGGCGGTCGCGTTTCGATGGTTTGCCCTCCCGGAACGCTTCGAAATGCGGCATCGCTTTGCGCTCTTCCGCCAACCGGAGGCGCGACTCCCTGCTGGCCTCGGTCTCGCGGTAGAGCGTCTGCGCAACCGGCGCGGGACCGCGCATCTCGCTGAGCGCCAGAACCTCCACTTCAAAGTCGCCGCTGTCGTTCTTCACTTGCAACAGGTCGCCGGCGCGGACTTCACGCGCAGCCTTGGCGGGTTGTCCGTTGGACCGAACCCTGCCGAGTTCACAGGCCCGCCGGGCGAGCGAGCGCGTTTTGAAGAATCGGGCGGCCCACAGCCACTTGTCCATTCTCACGCCGGTCATGATCCCATTGTCGTATTGGGGCGGGATCTCAGCAGCCACAGGCACCGCCGCTCTTCCCGCGCCAATCCACGTATCCAAGTATACGTGTTATCCTCGTTGTGTGCCACAGCTCAATTTGTACGTTTCGGAGGATCTTGCTTCACGCCTGAAGCGCGAAGCTCGCCGTGCCGGCTTGCCCCTTTCCCGGTATGTCGTTTCCCTGCTTTCGGCGGGCAAGAAATCCGGTTGGCCGCCGGGCTACTTCGAGAAAACCTGTGGTTTCCTTCACGAGGATTTTCCGGAGCCCGAAGACCGGTTGCCGGAGCCCGTGGAACTGCCCGAGATCGGCCTGTGAGCCTTCGTTTGTTGGATACCAATATCTGGATCGCAATCGCAAAGGGCGATACCGGCCCCGTGGCCCGGCTCCGGAAGTTGGACCCGGGGCAGGTGGTGACCTGTAGCGTGGTGAAAGCCGAGTTGATGTTCGGGGCGCGCAAGAGCCGCCGAGTGGCCGGGAATCTCGAAGACTTTCGCCGTCTCCTCGAGCCGTTCGAATCGCTTCCATTCGACGACCATGCCGCCGGCCACTATGGCATGCTGCGGGCAACCCTGGAACAGGCCGGCACACCGATTGGCGCCAACGATTTGCTGATTGCGTCCATCGCTCTGGCGTACGACTGTTGCCTGGTGACCCGGAACAGTCGAGAGTTCGAGCGGGTTGCCGGCCTGCGCGTCGAATCGTGGCCGTGAGGCGAGTAGCGCGATAACTCTTTCGGCGCCGCTTACTCGCTCCGCAGCGTCTTCGCGGGATCGATCCGCACGGCACGGATGGCTGGGGGTAGAGCCGCCAACAGTGCCGTGCCCAGAAGCAGCAAAAGCGGCGCCGCCACGGCTCCGGCGTCCGTGGCCTTCACCTCGTAGAGCAGCGTCTCGACGAAGCGTCCGCTGGCCACGCCTGCCGCCACGCCGAGGGCCGCGCCGAGCGAGACCATCCAGAAGACCTCGGTGACGATGCGGCCCACAACGTGCGCGGAGCGTGCGCCCAGCGCCATGCGGATGCCGATCTCGCGGCGCCGCTGCGCGACCGCATAGTTCAGCACGCCGTACATCCCGATGGCTGCCAGCGCCAGCGCCACCACGGCGAAGAATAACGACAGCACCGCCAGCAGCCGCTGGCGAACCAGGTGCCAGTCGACGAAGTTGGTCTGCGGTTGGATCTGATGCACCTGGAAATCGGAGCGGGCCAGCGAAATCTCGCGGCGCAGGATGGGCGCAAGGGGCAGCGGATCGCCTGCGGTGCGCACCAGGAACGTGTTAGAGCTTCTGCCCACTTGCGGAACGTACATCGTGAGACGGACGGGCTCGCGCAAGGTCGCATAAGCGGCGTCCCGCACGTAGCCGACAATCTCCATTGGCGCGGAGAGGTCCTTACCGACGCGGACTTCCACCGATCTGCCGACCGGGTTCTGCCCGTTGAAGTAGGTTCTGGCGAAGGCCTCGTTGACGATGCCAACGCCCGCCATGGGTTGCCTGCCGTTCAGGCGCGCATCGGCATCGCCCGGTCGAAAGTCGCGTCCCCCGATCAGGCCGATCCGCATGGTTTCGAAGAAGCCGGGAGATACGTCGAGGCAATACGGCGAGCGAGGCTCGATGGCATGCCCGGGGACGCTCACGGTGCGGGTCCAGCGGTTCTCGCTCAACAGCGCCCAACCGGCCAGCGAGACCGAATCCACACCGGGAGTCTGGCGAAGCCGCTCGGCCACTTGCATCCAGACTTCCGGCGGCTGTTCTCTTGCGCCGGCCGAGGTGTCCATGACTAGAAGGTGTTGGGGCGAGAATCCCAAAGGCCGGTTCGACAGGCGTTCGAAGGTGGTGACGAAGAGTCCGGCGACGAATTGCACCAGGACGCAGAAGGCCATCTGCGCGGCGAGCAGTGCGTGCATGAGGCGGCGGCGGGCGTGCGGATCTTCGCCGCCCCGGAGCGCGCCCATCGGTTTGACGGACGAGGCGCGCAGCGCTGGCGCGAGCCCGAACAGCACGGTGACCGAGAGCGCGAGGGCGACGCTGAAAGCGACTTGCCGCCAGCCGATCTCCAGAACCAGCCGCACGGGATCCTGGGGCACGTGAAGCATGGGCACGACCAAGGGCGCTGCCCACGAAGCGAACAGCATGCCCAGGACGGAGGCGACCGCTGCGACGAGCGCGCTTTCCATCAGCACCATTTGGATGAGGCGCCATTGCCCGGCGCCGATCGAGACGCGCAAGGCCATCTCGCGAGCGCGTGCGGCGGCCTGGGCGGCCAGCAGATTGCCCGTGTTGGCGCAGGCCAGCAGGAGAACCAGGGCCACCAGCGCAGCCAGGATGAGCAGCGGACGGCGGTATTCCTTTTGTACGCGCGACGCGCCCCAGGACGCCGGAAAGACGAGCACCCTCCGGCTGAGGTAGGCGGCGACAACCTGCTTGGGCGTGTCGGAGTGAAGGCCCTTGAGGCGCTGCTCAAGATCGCGCGCGAGGACCGCCTGCAAAAGTTGGCGGACCTGCTCGAGCGAAAAACCCGGCTTGGGCCGCATCCAGATGCGGAACCAGGACCAGCCGGGGCTATCGATGGCGCGCGTGTTCATCATCGAAGGGATGAAGACGTCCGTGACCAAACCGGGATCGGTGCCGGTGAAGCCCTCCGGCGCCACGCCCACGATCTCGAAACGGTCGGCGCTGCGCTTTCCGGCCAGACCGTCGGACTCCTCGCCCATGCGGAACGTCTTCCCCAGGATATGGGGGTCGCGGGCGAAGCGGCGGGACCAGAACTCGTAGCTCAGAACCGCGACTGGTTGCTGGCCGGGCGCGAGGTCGTCATTGGGCGTGAGCAAGCGGCCGAGGGCCGGGCGCAAGCCGAAAATGCCGAAGACGTTGCCGGAGACATACTGACGGTAGACTCTTTCGGTTTCGGCGCCCGGCCCAAAGACGGCGTCCTGGCGTGCATGGGTCATGCCTACGACCATCAGATCCGCCCGGTTGGCGACGGCAGCGCGGTACTGGCGAAAGGTGGGGTAGTCGAAGTCGTCATAATCGTCGGGGTGGCCGTCGCGGTCGATATAACTGACGGACAGGAAAGAGAGCCGCTCAGGCTCGGCGACGGGCAAAGTACGCAGCAGCACGGCATCCACCAGGCGGAACGCGGCCGTGGTGGCGCCGATGGCGAGGGCGAGCGAGAGGATGGCCGCGGCGCTGGCCGCGCGGTGCTTGTTCAGTTGCCGCCAGCCGAAGACGGCATCCCTGGCCAGGGATTCGAGCCACGGCACGAACTTCAGGTCGCGGCTCTGCTCGCGAAAGCGCAGGGCGCCGCCGAACGCTCGCCGCGCCTCTTCGGCGGGACGGCCGCGCTCGATGGCTTCTTGGAGGTGTGCATCGAGCTCCTCGGCGATCTCGTGGTCGATCCGCTCCTGGCGGAACAGATTGGCAAACCGTTTCACCCAGGACATGGCGATTCTCCTTATGCCAGTTTCAGGACGCGGGCGACCGCGCCGATGACCGCCGTCCAGCGGGCCTCCTCGCTGGCCAGTTGTTTGCGGCCGTGCGCGGTCAGCTCATAAACGCGGGCGCGGCGCCCGTTGTCTTTGTCGATCCACCTGGCGCGAATCGAGCCGCCTCTTCCATACGGTGGAGGGCCGGGTAAAGCGAGCCTTCTTCCACCCGCAGGACTTCGTCCGAAAGCTCCTCGACCGCGGTCATGATGGCGTAGCCATGGAGCGGCGCGCGGCGCGAAAGAATCTTCAGCACCAGCAGATCGAGCGAGCCTTGGAGGGTGTCGGGTCTGGCCATACCGAGATATCTTAATACAGAGACAGCTTAGCACACAAGAGCGCCAGCCGCTCCCTTACCGGACACCCCTGGGCTCGGCTCCGATGCGCTTTTCAGAGTCGGGCCCAGGGGGTGCCCCGTAAGGGAGCGGTTGCCAGGGCGCTCTCCGGGGGCCGCCGCCCCAACGGCCCACCAGATCGCGCGCGGCGGCGGGCCAATCCGGGAATTGGAACTGAAAGCCGGCAGCCAGGAGTCTGACCGGTACAACCCGGCGGCTCTTGAGGACCAGCTCCGACTCGGTGCGCATCAGATAGCAGCCAATCTCAAGCATCCATCCCGGAGTGGCCAGGCCGAAGGGCATGCCCCATGCCTGGCGTAGCGCTCGCATGAACTCGCGATTCGGCAGCGGGTTGGGAGAGGCCAGGTTGACTACGCCGCTAAACTCCTCCCGAGAGACGATGAGTTCCACGGCCCGCACGAAGTCGGCTTCGTGAATCCAGGAAACGAACTGATCGCCGGACCCTTGCCGGCCGCCCAAGCCACGGCGGGCAAGGGCTGAGAACATATCGAAGACTCCCCCTCGGTCCGGGCTGAACGTCATCGCGCTGCGGATCGCCACCTTGCGCGTGCGCGGCGTGGGCGTCGAAAAGAGAGCCTCTTCCCAGCTTTTGGCGACATCGATCGAAAAATTCCAGGTGTCCGGCGCGCCCGGTTCGTTGCCGCCCAGTTCGCCGGTAGCCTCGTCCATGGCGCGGTCCAGGGCGTGCCGGTAGATGGTTGCGGTGCTCGCGTTCATCCACAGCCGGGGAGGATGCTTGAGAGAGGCGATCGCTTGGTTCAACAGGAGGGTGCTCCGAATCCGCGATTCATGGATGGAGCGCCGGTTGGCCGCGGTGTACCGGCAATCCACGCTCCGCCCCGCCAGGTTGATGCAGACATCGCTCCGCTCGAGATCGGCGATCCAGCCGCCGGGCGTGAGGCCGTCCCAGGCAACCATGCGCCAGGGAGCCGGCCGCGGGCTGCGGCTGAACACGGTCACCGCGTGACCCTGGGCGTGGAAATGGCGGGCGAGAATCCGGCCCACCTGTCCGCTACCGCCGGGTATGACAATTCTCATACGATCCATCGCCTTCCGGCTCCGATGGCAGATATCTCCGCCACTCGGATGACTCGGCGATTCGCTGAATCGCCGCATTCCGCTCGTCGAGGAGGGCCTGCATGTAGCGGCGGAGGAAAGCCATCTCAGCCAGCCGGCCCAGAAGCGGCAGCGGGGCCTCAACCCAAAACAGGTCCTTCATTTCGGTTCGATCGCCGGACAGGGGCCGAAAGAAGTGATCGTGCCGCATGGATCGAAACGGTCCCCGAATCATAGTGTCCTGAAACCAGGCCGGCCGATC
Source organism: Bryobacteraceae bacterium (assembly GCA_052144935.1). Lineage (GTDB taxonomy): Bacteria > Acidobacteriota > Terriglobia > Bryobacterales > Bryobacteraceae > JOPF133. The sequence continues at coordinate 4,227 of JBKQPR010000130.1, read as the reverse complement.
CATCGCCGTGATTTCACTGGTGAGTTTATGCCATACGCCGAAGTGCTTCGCCCGCCAGGTAACCCGCTGCCCCATGCCGACCAGCCCGGAGGTGACCCCAGCCGCAGCTACTGCCGACTCTCCGGAATGGACGTTTCCCACGAGGTGCACTTCGACGCTGCGCGCCAGATCGAAGCATCGCTCGATCGGCGCCTGTATCACCGTCAGCTCTTCCAGTGTCACCATGTGCGCATCTCCGCAGCGCCGGCCGGGATTGCCCGCCGGCATTGGGCCGCGGCCCGCGCTGCACGTATTTGAACGTGTTCAAGACCAGTATGGGCTTCGGCGGGCAGCCTGTCAACCGCTATTTTGAACCCGTTCAGAAACAGTCGCAGCCGGTTCCGCCGGTTGGCCGCATTGTAGCGGCAGTTCAGGCTCCGTCCCGCAAGGTTGATGCAGATATCGCTCTCAGCAAGGCCGGCAATCCAGGCGCCGGGCGTGAGGCCGTCCCAGGCAACCACGCGCCATCGATCCCTGTCGCGGGCTGCGGCTGAACACCGTAACCGCGTGCCTTGCGCGTGGAAATGGCGGGCGAGAATCCGGTCCACCTGTCCGCTACCGCGGGTTGGCTTGATGGGAGACGCAGGCTAGCCGCGCGGCGCTTTCCGGCGTTGGGACCGCCGTCTAAAAAATCCAGCTTTGCCGGCTTGTGGCGCGGCCGGCCGGTTTTCCCGGTGTTCATTCAAGCATTCACGGATCCACCTGCGAGCAGAACGGCGAGGCCGGCCTGGGCTGCGCCAGCGAACCCCGCATGAAGTAAGCGGCGCTCGATGCCGAGTGCCGGGTGCTGAACTCGCAGGCCTGCCGGAAACGCTGCCGGGCCAGCGCCTCGTCGCTCATCTGACGGTACATGGCGCCGGCGCTGAAGCAACTGGCCGCAATGCCGGCCCGGCAGGCCTTCTCGAAGTACCCGATCGCCTGTACGGCGTCGGCGGGGGTTCCCTGCCCAAACCGGTAACATTCCCCCAGCCCGCCACAACCGCGCCACCAGCCGTTGTCGCAGGACTGGCGAAAGAGCGTGACGGCGCGGGCATAGTCCTTGGCCAACCCCTGGCCTCCGAAGTAGAGAGAAGCCAGAATGAAGCAGCTCTCGCCATCGCCCCGGTCGCAAGGGCGCTGGAAGACGTCCGGCCCGCCTTCCCGCACCAGCGCCACAAGGCTCAGGCAGGCTTCGCGCAGCCCCAGGTCGCAGGCGGCGCCGAAATCCTTGCCCGCCTCGGATGGATCGCGCGGAACCATGCGGCCCTCGCTCAACACGACTCCCAGGGTTGCGCAGGCGCGCACCGACTCGTGCTGGCACGCCACATTCATGGTACCGAGCCACGTCCGGCAGGCGTTTCTCCGGCCCTGCTCGCAGGCCCGGCGCCAGAACTCGGGGGAGCTGCCCGGGTGACGGCCACCCACGAAGCCCGTGGCCGTCATTACCCCGAAAAGCGCAATCCACATCGCCATGTGAGCGAGATTGGCTTGGCGCGGGTTCCACCCCAGGACCCAGTCCAAGGGGCGAAACCTCAGTGCCCGGAATCTCGCAGCCAGGGCCAGGCTCGCCCGGTCGAGGAACTGGACCAGGAGGTTGAGCGGCGGCACGCACAGCAGCTTATCGTAGAAAGTGGGAGCGCCGAGCGTGCCCAGAGCCGTGTAAATGCCGAACACTCCGGCGCCGTACATCGCGCCGAACAGAACTTTGCCGAGGCCCTTCCGCGGCGAGGTGGCCGGGTCTGTCACGAGCAGGTGCAGACCCAGGAAGACCGCGATCGGGATGTTGGAATCGACAAAATAGTAGACCCCGGTCGATCCCGTGTAGATCAGGTTCAGCGCGTAGAGCGCCGCGGCCGCGGAGAGCGTGACCAACGTCACCGAGAAGAGAGCCTGCACCACCAGGCCCACCAGGAAAATCTCGAGGTAGATATTCGGGGGCCGGCCCATGGTGATGGCGATCTCCTCGCCCCAGGCGATTTGCGAGCTGTGCGTGATGAGCAAGCCCGCCGAAAAGATCGCCAGCGCGATGGCCGAAGGGTTAAAGATGTGGGTCCGCCGTCCCTCCCGGTTCCAGGTCAGGAACTCCTTGCACAGCACGCCGGTCGAGACCAGGGCGAACTGCAGGAAGAACCAGTCGTCGTGGAACCAAAGAAACAGGTTCGTGCTGAGAACGATGGGGAACGGGCCGAAGCCCAGAATCCACCGGTCTCGGCGCGACCAGCACACCAGCATGTCCAAGGCATAGACGAAGAGAATTTGCGCCATGATGAGCGGCGCATAGTGGTAAACCTCCCGCCAGTACCAGCCCCAGTAAGCGTAGATGCTGGTGTGCATCGCGAGCTGCACGTAGTGCACCGGCCTGGGGACTATGTCATATCGCAGCACCCGTCGGGCGCGGGCGACCTGGCGGCGCAGGACCAGAAGGAACACCAGCAGTCCACCCACGGCCCCCCAAAAAGACCAGGCCAACCGGGGGTTGGCTCGGACCCAGGGAAACAGCGAAAAGCCGGCGAGGAGCACGACCGGGAACAGCACCAGCCGCAACGGAGCAACCCGATGTTTCCCGTAGCTCGGCTGGGTACGCTTGTCAGGAATGCTCAAGCCATCGGTTCGCATAATCTTGGCTTTCAGATTGGCCCGCGATAACGCTGTTGGCTCCGGCCTTTGCGAATGGCCGCCCTCCGCGACGCATTCCGAGCCTATGGTAATCCAAATGGGACGGCTTGTTAAGTCCCGTCACGCCGGACACGCTCGGCGCTGCGATATCCGCCAGGCGGCTCGGCGGCAATGGTAAACCATCGTCGACAGGCTTCGGCGTCCCGGCCAAAAGGGACATTTCCACTTTGCGCCGGCCCGGGCATTCCACTTTGCGCTGGCCCGGGCATTCCACTTTGCGCCCACCGTACATTTCCACTTTGCGCCGGCCCGGGCATTCCACTTTGCGCCGACCGGACGTTTCCACTTTTGTGCCGACCGGACGTTTCCACTTTTGTGCCGGCAAAGGAGCGGTTCCCGCCGGCCGGAACCGCAGAAAACCCTTGACAGGCCACCATTCTCGTTATAGAGTTCAGAAGATAGTTACCGCTAACGGAGGCGTTCCGCTACATTTGTTACTGCCGTTTCTCACTTGGCGGCCGTGCCGGCGCCAATCGTGAGACGGCATTGCAGAGTTAGCACGATGTCGTCGTTTCGAAGGGGGGCTTGTGAGGGGATTTCTGAACCGCAGGTTGCTTTATTGCTCGCTGCTGGCCGCGCTATCGTCGGGGTGCATCTTCGCGCAGATGACTACCACCGGAACGATCGAAGGAACGGTAATGGACCAGTCGGGCCGGGCTGTCCCGGCTGCCACTGTAAGCCTTACCAGCGAATCCACCAGGGAGGTTCGCTCGATGGCCAGCGGCGAAGCCGGAGCTTTTACCTTCCAGGCGGTACCGCCCGGGAGGTATCATTCCCGCCAACCGTCTGAACCCCAACGGCCAGATTCTGCTGAACATCCTGCCGCTGCCGAATTTCGTGTATCCGTCGATCACCGGCTACAACTACAACTATCAGATCCAGGAAGTCCTGAACTTCCCCAAGCGCACCCAGTTGTTCCGAATCGACTACGTGCCCAAAGAGAAGGACCGGATCTTCGTGCGCGGCAAGACGTTTCTTTCCGAGGATCAGGGCTACGCGGTTTCCGCCGCCGCCACGCCCACGGGCTTCTTTGCGCAGTGCTATTGCTTTTCCGAAGAAGGGCTAGCCACCGGCTGGACGCACATCTTCTCGCCCACAATGGTGTCGGAATTTCAGGCTGGCGTGCGCCGCAATCACGAGGGTTGGAAGGCCTTCAATGACACCCTGACTCCCACTCAGCAGGTCCCGACAAAGGGGGACCCCCTCTCTACGGTGTCGCGGGCGGCTCTGGGATATACGGCGGGGCAGTGGTTTCCTTCGTCCAACCCGGACGATATCATCCCGCGGTATTCCTTCAACGTTCAGGATCCGCCCAACGTCAGCTTCGACGACCGCTTCCTCAAGAACGGCACCGACTTCACCTTCAATATGAGCGACAGCATTACCTGGACCAGAGGCAGGCACACTGTCACCTGGATTATGCACACGATCACCCTTCCGAGCGCTGGCCCCGCTCGGCTGATGCCCCTCGTGTGTGAGTAAGTCAGTTTAGTTTTCGCTGCTTCACCTCCTGCCCCCAGAGTTCTTTTCCGC
>JBKQPR010000129.1:0-3205 GCA_052144935.1 Bryobacteraceae bacterium | reverse complement strand
CCTGGCGTCAGCCCCGTGCCCTTTCGCCGGCACTGCGGCAAGCCTCCAATCACCATAGAGCCACACGCACCCTTGGTGCCCCTCCCACCGCGATTTCGTGCCTGGGCGCTTCTCGGACGCCGCCGGTAGTGCGTGAGGCAACCTCAGCGCCACGGCGTCCGAGAAACCTGCACCGTCGAGAAACCTGCACCGTTGCGGACCATACCCGTCATTTTTTGCAACGCCAGTACCGGACATGCACAATGGCGCGCGTTGCAATTCGGAGCACAACCGGCAGGCCCATTAGGACAGGCTTAAGCGTTGCAATCTAAAGTTGCTTGCGTTTATTGCTGCAGTTGAAGCGACGGAGCGCGCGATGCCCTAAACTGAATGGGCCTCAGCCCAGCCATTTCTATCCGGCTTCAAGGAAGCCGGCGCCGAAGCTGCCGATCGATCCACTTATCGAAGCCCAGCGATGCGGCGCCGAACGCGGGCCGTCCGGCCAAACCCTGCGTGAGCTTAGCAATTGCGCAGGGATTTTTCATCGAATGCGAGCGTTGTTGCCATGAAAAGCCCAACGGCCACCCTAACCATTCGCGCGGAAGGCTCCACCATCCGGCTACAGGTGGCGGACGGGTGTTCGGTACGCGATGTGCTGGACACCACCGAGTTACGTGTCCGCGCCGCCTGCGGCGGAACGGGGGCTTGCGGAGCCTGTGTGGTGCGTTTGCTGGGTGGGGAAACGAACGGGCTTACAGTGGCGGAGTACATGAAACTCACGCCGGAAGACCGGGCCAATGGCATCCGCCTCGCTTGTCAGTTGCGGCTGAAGGGCGATGCGGAGATTTTTGTCGAGGATCCCGCGCCGCGATCCGCCTGGAAGAGTATTCCTCCCGAAGATTTGGCACCCGAAGGCGGCGGCTTACCGGATTTGAAAGAGCACATCTATGGAGTGGCCGCCGATCTCGGCACGACCCATATCCGGGTGTCGCTGTGGGACCGCCGCAACGGGAGGCGCATCGCGACGCGGCTTGGCCCTAATCCTCAAGGCAATTTCGGCGCCGACATACTCAACCGCCTCAGCGCGGCCAGGGATAGCCCGGAACGGGCGCGTGAACTAGCCAAGCTGGCGCGCACGGCAATTATTCAAGCGGTGCGCGACATGCTGACCCGCGACGTGGGAGAGGTGAAGCCCATGCTTGCGGAGATCGGCCGGCTGATGGTGGAGGGCAACACGGCGATGCTGGCCTTGCTTACCGGCCGGGGCGCCGCCGAGCTGCTCGATCCGGATAGCTGGCAGCGGCCGGCCGATTACCTTCCCCTGGACCCGGCCGCCTGGCAGGCCGAGTGGTTCATGCCCCATGTAGAGGTTGTGCTGCCGCCCCCTGTGGCCGGTTTCATCGGCTCCGACCTGACCTCCGATCTCCTCGCCACCGGTCTTGCCGATGGGTCACCCGGATCGCTGCTGCTGGACGTGGGCACCAACACCGAAATTGCGCTTTGGGATGGCCGGATGCTGCACGTCACTTCGGTGCCCGGAGGCCCGGCCTTCGAGGGCGGCGGTGTCAGCCGGGGCATGCCCGCCGAACCCGGAGCGATCTTCCGGGTCCAGTGCCGGCAGGATAGCGGCTTCGAATGCGAGGTTATCGGCGGCGGCGAGCCTAGGGGCTTCTGCGGTTCCGGCCTGGTTGACGCGATCGCTGCCCTGGTGGCGATGGGCAAGCTGAAGCCTTCGGGCCGGTTTGCTGTCCCCCCTGGCGAGGGAGGCTACATGCTGCTGGCCGGGAATAGCCGCACGGCGATCGCCGGTAGCGATATCGACGCTTTTCAGCGCGCCAAGGCAGCCACGGCAGCAGGCGTCGCGGTATTGCTTCGCCGGGCCGGCATGGCTTGGCCGGGCCTGCGCCGCCTATGCATCTGCGGGGCGTTCGGGCGCACCCTGGATATCGGTCACGCCCAGCAGCTCGGCTTGCTGCCGCCCATCGCGCCGGCGCGGGTTGAGTTGCATGGCGATGCGGCTCTCACAGGCTGCGAACTGGCGCTGCTATCGGCCCATGGCGAAGCGCTGTTTAGCAAAGCAGTAGCAAACCTGGGCGTAATAAATATGTCAGCGGCGCCGGAATTCGGCGATTTGTATTTGGAGCATCTACGTTTGCGTCCAATTCCAGCCGAATGGGAAAGCGAGGAGGTTTCATGCTCTCCGATCTGATTGGCGCCTACAATACGGCGGTGTTCGAAACGGACAAGGATGCGGCCTTCAAGGTGATCGACCAGGCACTGGCCGAAGGTGCGACGCCCGAGGACATCGTCATAAAGCTCGTCATTCCCGCCGTGGACGAGATGATGACCTTGATCAACCAGGATCCCGACTCCAACCTCGCGCAGCAATTCATGGTCGCTCAGATTGCGTCGGAAGTAACAGACAAGCTGCTGGCATTGTTCCGTTTTCCCCCGGAGCCCGTTGGCCGCGTTGTCATCGGCACCGCGCTTGGCGATCTGCACACTCTAGGCAAGCGTATCGTCATAGGCTGCCTGAAGACCTTGATGGTGGAGGTGTTCGACCTCGGTGGCAATGTGCCGGCCGAGCGGTTTGTGGATGAGGCGCAGCGTGTGGGCGCCCAGGTAATCGGCATTTCCGCCATGATGGTGCACACTGCAACCGGCCCGGACGGATGCCGGAAAGTTCGCCAGATTCTGCATGAGCGTGGCCTGGAGGATCAAATAAAGATTGTGGTCGGCGGGGCGCCCTACCGGTTCGATCAAGAGCTTTACAAATCTGTCGGCGCGGACGGTTGGGCACCCGATGGCATCAAGGCCGGGCGGCTGATCCTCGACATGGTCCAACAGGTAAACAGGACCAGCGCGCCGAAATCCCCAGTCATGGAGGTGAATGCGCTATGACCCCCCTCGAAATACTCGCCGCCGCCATCAATGGCGAGCCCGCGCCACGCATTCCGGTCTTTTGCAATCTGCTGGATCAGGGCGCCCGGGAATTGGGGATGACGCAAAAGGAGTACTACGCGCGTGGGGAGAACGTAGCCGAGGCGCAACTGAAAATGCTGGCCCGCTACGGGCACGACAATGTCTGGAGCCTATCCTACGTCGGTGTGGAAGCGGAGATTTTGGGTTGCCGGGAGATCCTCTTCAACGACGAGGGGGTTCCTAACGTTGCCGATTTCGTCATCAAGACTTACGACGGCATCGCCAAGCTGGAAATTCCCGCCGA
>JBKQPR010000128.1:0-33985 GCA_052144935.1 Bryobacteraceae bacterium | reverse complement strand
AAGCGTTGCAATGTCTGTGCTCCGGATTTAAGGCCCCCATGGTTGGGCTCCGGCAGACATCCCCGCGAGGACCGCAATCTCGCCCAACAAGCGGTTCCGTCTTCAGTTTCAAGCTAGCACGCGGGTTCCGGTTGACCTGCGGGCCATGTCCGCAAACGATTGAGAATATTCGGAATATTCTTTTCGATTTTTGGTGACTGGGTAACCCCGAGGATTCAGATCCACCACTTCTTTCAGCGGAATCACCAGTTGGACGCTGTGATCGTCTTGTGCCGCCAATGGCCGAAATGTCTGTTACGGCACGCTGCTTGTCAATTTGATATCGTTTCTTCATCTGCGGCTCTCCCGAGAAAAGGCATTTGCCGGAGCCTATCACGGCTCCGGCGAGAGTCGCGCGTTTCAACTAAAAGGCGGGCATCCTCAACGGGAAAAATCGGGAATCACGAACGGCGCCTGCCTCGGTTGAGGTGAGTTATAGTATAGACGATATTGTTCGACGCATGAACTAAATGGCGGATTTCATGATGGCTCACCGAATTGGCGCGATCCCGTATCTGCTGGCGCTGTGCGCCTTCACCTCCGGCCGGGCGTCTGCTCAGACCGCTCCCTGGACAACTCCCCTTCGCGGGTCCTGGGTTCAGACCGGGCCGCCGGCCCAGAGTGACGTCATCCTGGCGGGGCGAGATAGCACCAGCCAGATCGTCGTGGGCGACGACGAAAACGCGGCCGTGCACCAGGCTGCCGACTTTCTTGCCGGCGACATCGAAAAGATCAGCGGGTATCGGCCTCGGGTGGTGCAGACGCCCGGTGGCGATCGCGCCAGCATCCGGCTCGTGACACTGGGCCACGGTCAGGTGCCCGCCGCGGTGGATGCCAGCGCCATGCAGGGCGAATGGGAAAGCTACCGAATCGTCACCGCCGGCCGCGACGTATGGCTGGTGGGTGCGAACCCGCGCGGGACCGCGTTTGCCGCCTACACCCTGTCGGAGCGCCTGGGGATCGATCCGCTCTACATCTGGACCGGGTACGCGCCCGAGCATCGCGACCCGCTGGTGCTCAAGCGCACGAGCTTCGCGCAAGCTCCGCCGGCCTTCCGCTATCGCGGCTTCTTTCACGACGACGAAGACCTCCTGCCGCGGCCCTTCGACGCCAACGGGAATCCATTGCAGACCGGCGACGTCCCACTCGACTGGTACAAGCGGTTCTTTGAGACCGCACTGCGCCTGCGCATGAATATGGTCGCGCCATACACGCGCGTGCACCGGCGCTACGAGGTGCAAAAGCTGGCGAGCGACTGGGGACTCTACTACACCTCGCATCACTACGACATCCTGGTCTCCAACCCCTACGGCCTGGAGCGGTTCCACCTGGCAGCCGAGCGCGGTGTGCGGCCGGAGTGGAACTGGTTCACCAACCGCGAGGGCTTGCTCACGTTCTGGCGCGGCGGCGTGCTGGAGAACCGGAACCTGGACGTGATCTGGCCGGTGGGCATGCGCGGCACCGAGGACCGCCCCTTCCTCTTTCCTCCCGGCGCCACCGACGACGACAAGACGGCCACCTTCCGGGAGGTGATCCGGCAGCAGGTTTCGATGGTCCGCGAGCTCCTGCCGAAAGACAAGACTCCGCTCTTCCACTTCACCATGTACTCGGAGATGCTGCCCCAGTATCAGCGCAATCCGGCGGCGTTCGACCTGCCCGCCGAGGTCATCGTCGTATGGCCCGACGACAACGACGGCCACATGCGCGCCTTGCCCTCGGGGTTGGGCAAATGGAAGCACGGCGTCTACTATCATTTGGCCTATTTGGGCGGAAGGTTGACCAAGCAGTTGACCCACACGGTGGGCCCCGCGACCGTCGCCGGGCAGTTCGAAAACATTGTGAAGTCCGGAGCGACCGAGTACATGCTGGTCAACGTCTCGGAGGTGCGCGATTACGTCATGGGCGCGCGCATGCTCACCGACATCACCTGGGACGCGCCTGCGATCTATGCCGCGCCCAATCCGGCCGCACGCTACACCGCCTGGTGGTCGCGTGAGTATTTCGGGGCGGCGGCCGGTGAAGGGGCCACGGCGCGGGCTGCCGAGGCAGCCTACAACCAGTACTTCGCCGCGATCGAAACGCCGGACAAGCTGTGGTTCGCTTCGGATGCGATTCAAGAGCTGCTCGACCGGCTCTACCGCAAGGTGGCGGGCGCAACCTGGCCGGCGATCGATGCCGATACGCTCTCCCAGTTGCGGTCGCGAAGCCGGCAATTGGATGACGCGCTCGCGGCCGAGGCCCGGGCAGAGACCGGGATGTCGCTCTCCGAGCAGCGGTTCTTGTCCGTGGACGTCGCCCTGGGCCTCGAAGTCGCCCAGCGGCAAACGCAGGCGGCGCTCAAGCTGGAAGAGGCGCTCAGTGCGCCGGACGCGGCACGGATGTGGCAATGGGTCCGGGAAGCGCGCGCGTCATTGGAGCAACTGGAGACGGAGTTGCTCCGTGCCGAATATCCGCCATTCGACCGCTGGTATCACGAGAGCTGGATCCGGTCTACCCTCAGCCAATCCAACCCCCACCGGCCGTACCTGCAACTCCGCGCCTTTATCGCCAGCGAGGGCCATGGAAACCTCGATCGCCCGCGCCAGCCGTAGACGAGGAAGTCCCCGGCGGAACAGCCGGGCCGCTCATATGAGCGTTGCGGCAGAACGTCGGCCCTTTTGAATCAGCCGCATCAACCCACAAATAGCGCATTGCCCGGCGACGCCGCGGTCCCCGGCAACTGGCTGTACTACCAATCCACCGCCCTTCGGGCGGTCAACGTAGCGCACTCAGCCCGCGATTCTCGTCGATGAGCACCCGCTCATTGACGGCCACATTTTTGAACTGCTGTTTTGCGCCGCTGGGCCAAACGACCTCCACACTGGCGGTCGCATCAGGGCCCAGCCCGAAGGTGAGGGCCAGATCGCTTTGCGAGCAGTAACTGGATCCGCTGCGCACCATGTTCCACTGCTTTCCGCCGTTGCTCTCTACCCGGACCACCGCGCCGAGACCGTCGCGATTCGAACGCACACCCGCCAGCCGGATGCTCAGCCAATGGTTGCGATTGCCTCCGTCATTGCGGAGCAAGACCGCCGGTCCATTGTTAGTGGAGATCAGAACGTCGAGATCGCCGTCGTGGTCGAAATCGGCATAGGCGGCGCCGCGCGCCACCATGGCTTTGGAAAACGCCGGTCCCACCTGGGAGCTTACGTTGTCGAACCGGTGATTTCCCAAATTGCGGAATAGCAGCGGGGATTCCTTGTAGCTCACCTTGGGCTGCACGCGCCCGATCTCGTCTTCGATATGGCCATTGGCCGCCAGGATATCCGGATAGCCATCCAGATCGTAGTCGAAGAAGAATACGCCGAATGAGAGCGAGAGGAGGCTCGATCGGCCCACCGCGGAGGAAGGCGCTTCATCCACGAACAGCCCATTTCCTTCATTGTGGTAAAGGCCCAGCATCTGATTGGAGAAGTTGCCCACCAGCAGATGGGGCCGGCCGCTGCGATCGTAATCGGCGGCATCGGCGCCCATGGCTCCGCGAGCCACGCCGTCTTCGCCATAGGCGACTCCGGCCGTCATGCCCTCTTCTTTGAATGTGCCGTTGCCCAGGTTGCGATACAGTTTATTGGGCTGGGTATCGTTGGCCACGAACAGGTCCGGCCATCCATCGTTGTTGTAGTCGAGCACTGTAACGCCCAGCGACTTGCTGGCGGGGTCGCCCAGTCCGGCCTTCTCGGTCACATCTTCGAAGCGGCCGTTGCCCAGGTTATGAAACAGGCGCGAGCGCGTACCCTTGTAGGATTCGGGCGTGCAGTAGGATTTGGTGGCGCCATCCAGAGAGCAAAAGAGGTCGCCCTTAGCGGTCCACTGCACGTAGTTGGCGACGAACAGATCCACCTTGCCGTCGCGATCGTAATCCAGCCAGGCGGCGCTGGTGCCGAAATTGGCATTTTGGATTCCGGAGGCCGCGGTCACGTCGTGAAATTTGCCGTTGCCCTCGTTATGGAAAAGATGGTCTCCCTCCAGCGCGGTGATATAGACGTCTTCGCGGCCGTCGTTATCGTAGTCCGCGACAGCCACGCCCATGCCATACATTTCCACGTCCAGGCCGCTTCCGGCGGTCACATCGGTGAACGTTCCGTTGTGGTTGTTGTGATAGAGCGCGGCCACGGACCGGCGGCCGCGGGGAGTAAAATCCTTGCCATTGATCAGCAGAATATCCGGCCAGCCATCGCCGTCGGCATCGAAAAAGGCGCAGCCCGCGCCGAGCGTCTCGGGCAGATACTTCCGCCCCGTGCGCCCGGCATTGTGTGTGAAATGAACGCCCGCCTGGGCAGTAACATCGGTAAACTGCACCTCCACGCGAGGCGGCCGATCCGCCGCGAGGGTTGCGACAACTAGAGCCACTGCAATTAGGAGCGGCGCAAGAATAACTCTAAATTTGACTGAGTGGCGGACGTGGCGCAGGCTCTCAGCCTGCCGGGGTACCCCTCCGGGGTCGGGCACTCGTGCCGACGCGCGCTGCCCTAGGCCCCAAAAGCGTCGAGTGGAGACTCGACGCAGCAGGCTGAGAGCCTGGCTGAGACCCTGCGCCACAGCGGCAGACTGCGCCACAGCGGCAGACTGCGCCACAGCGGCAGACTGCGCCACAGCGGCAGACTGCGCCACAGCGGCAGACTGTGCCACAGCGGCAGACTGTGCCACAGCGGCAGACTGTGCCACGGCCGGAGCCTGTGCCACAGCGGCAGACTGTGAAGTTGTTCTCGCGTGGAGCCTTACTGCAAGGGCCAGCGCGCACGATGGTCTCACTTTCCCTCCCCAAGCGCCACGCTCTCATGGTCGTGGACAGCCTGGCGCTCATTGTTGTCCTCAGGGCTGAGCCGCCTCCGTCTTTCGGTGAGTGACTGCGATGCCTCGTCGGCTTTGAACCGGCGGAACAACTGCTCCTCGCGCTCCGCCGCGGTCCCATTGCCTAAGCCCCGATAGCACAGCATGAGCGTATAGTGCATCTGCACATCCTCCGGATCCACGGCGTTCACCGCCTGTAGAGTGTCTACGGCCTCCGCGTATCGACGCTCGAGAAACTGGATGCGGGCGATCTGGTTCAGCACTACGCGGTCGCGTGGATATTGCGCGCGCGCCGCCGCCAGAGAACGTAGCGCGCCGTCGTAGTCTCCGTCGGCCTTCTCGACCGCGGCCTGGAAGAACATGGCGCGGCCGAGCCGCGGGCTGATCGCGAGGGCTTTCGCCAAATACGGTTTGGCGGCGTCGGTCTCGCCCTCCTGAATCAGCGCGCGAGCCACGTTGAGCCAGCCGTCGGCGTAACCGGGATCGGCCTCCGTCACTCGCTCGAAGGCATACTCCGCGCCCTTCAGATCGCCTTGCAGCAACAGCCCGATGCCCCAATCGTTCCACCGCTCGCGATCCTGTTTCCGCACCACCGGCGTCCAGTCCGGCTGGCCCAGAGGGATAGTGGCCTGCGCTTCCGCCAGGGTGACGATCGGCAGATCGGGAATGCGCCCGCGAATTTTCCCGGAGACGTTCGGCGGTATGGATGCCGGCAGAAAGCCGTACTCCAGGCTGTTGAAGTCCTTGTTAAGCAGTGCCGGGTCTTGTCCGGGCTTGGGTACGCCGGCATAAGAAAATTGCGTGTAATACCAGGAGAACTTCCGGTAGTTCAGGCGGGCTGTGAGGTGGATCGGGCCTTTGGCGTCGCGGGGCGTCTTCACCAGGTAATGCACCACGTCGGCCGCGCCCGGCGGGATGAGCCTCACATAGAGCATGCTGCGGGATTGCCAGGCGTTGCGCTTGTCGATCGGGTTTCCGGCGCCGTCCAGTTGCAGAGAGCGATAGAAATGCGCGCCCGGCTCTACCGGACCCTTGCCACCGTCTTCCACCTTGCCGCTCCAGAACAGCACGCGCCCATCGTCGTCCTTGGCCTGCAATTCCAGCCAGGTGTCGAAGGCATCCACCGTTCCGGCCGGAAAGAAATGGCCGATTTTGCGGGTCCGCACCACCACATCCACGCGGGCCGTAGAGCCGGGCTCCAGGCACGTGCCGGCGGCTCCCACCGGCGCCGACAGCTTGCCGACCTCCCTCACCATCGCCGGCACGGACTGTTCCGCTTCCTCTCCCACCGCGAACGTGGAATTGGCCTGGACGCTGTCGCTCCGGCGCATCATCGAAGTCTGTCCCGTGGCGGCGTTCACAGCGTCCACGGGTGACACCGCAAAGATGTCCACCGTGATGAAACCCGATCGGAGAAACTTCTCCGTAGCTTCGAGTTGCTCGCGGTCCTCGTCGACGTAAGGCACTGCCGTGTTGGCGGCGGCGAAGCGGTGCGAGTGAACCTTGCCCTCTCGATTGCCGGCGTCATTCGAGGCCACCAGCGGCATATGGCAATCGGCGCATGCCATGGACTTGTCGGGGTAGTAGAACGAGCGGGCGCCCTGGCCGGAAACACCGCTGGCCTGCCAGTTGTCGTAATCGTTGAAGCCGCGAAACCAGCGGTAGTTATTCACCGGCACATCCAGGTGTACTTTGTGGCAGGCCGCGCAGAACTCAGGGTCGCGCATGAAGGGTTTCATGAATGTCATCCGGTGAGGCTGCGGGTTGAGATAGGTCAGGAAGGCGGAGATCGCCCGGACCGGCCGGCTGTGGCTGGAAGCCAGTTCATGCAGAGGCGGGTATTCCACCGCGAAATCGGAGTTGCCCATGGTGCTTCCCACATGCACGATGGCATGGCAGGACATGCAGCCCAGGCCCGCCTGCGCCTCCGGGGTGTCGATCTGTTCGGAGATGGGCCGGTCGAAACGGCCGTTAAAAAACACCGCGTGGTCATGGCATCCGGCGCACCATTTGCTGCCGCGCGTTCCGGTCACGCTCTGCATGTATTCGATGGATTTTCGATAGAACTGGTTGTTGAACGATGCCATATGGTGCATCGAACTCTTCCACTGCTCGTAGATGTCCTTGTGACACTCGCCGCAGGTTTCAGAATCCATGAAGAAATTCGAGGGGATGATCCGCCCGCTGGTGGTGCGTGCGGAGGACGGGGCAAAGGGCGAATGCGCACCCAGACCCTCCTCATCCATGGAAAGCGGCGGGGATGGCGGGTTCACGATCCGGTCATTCGGGTCGGGATGAACCCGGTTCCAGACGGCCGCCGATACCGGCAGCAGCACAGCGACGAGGCAGGCCGGCGCTGCCAACGGAAGCCGGCGCCGGAAACGGAAGACCACCAACGCTGCCGCGGCCACTCCCAGGAAGACGTGCAGCCACAAAATACCGCGATGGTCGAGTGTGTTCCCCCGCACCGCCAGGAACACGGCCGGCAGACCGGCCACCAAAAATGCTCCGCTTTCCCGCGGATATCGCTTCACGGTCCACGCCGCCGCCACCATCAGCGACAAACCCACCGTCAGGTGCGCCACCACGTTCCCCATGTAGAACAAAGATGCGCCCGGATACGCCGACAGGTAGCCGCTGTTGATCAGCAGGAATAGAAATAAAGCGGCTGCGAGACGAGTTTTCATGTTCGATTCCGCGACAGCGTGCAGCGGAAGGACGGCGGCCCGGGATGGTTCGGCCCCATCCCATGGGGATCTCCCTTGCCGAAGCCGGCGTTGCCTTCGTTGACATCAAGCTTAATCCGGTCCCGCCCGAGGTGCAACATCGCTCGGAATCCGGGCCGAGCGCGTGCGCACGCACACCCCGAACGCTTTCGTGGATCCGCTACTCTTTCATCCTCCCCTCTAACTCGCGCACGAAATCGCGCAGCGCGTCCCGCTCGGCCTGTTGCCACTTGATCACCACGAAATACCGTCCGTGGCTGAAGAACACCGTGTCGGCCGAGGGCCGCCAGCGCTGCGCGAGGGTGACGCCCACCTCCGGCGAAGTCAGCTCGTAAATCCGCGCTTCCAGCTTGCCCGGGCCTTCGTACTGCGCCGTTTCCAGACGGCTCACCGCGTTCCGCGGAACCGGGTCGGGCGCCTCGGCCACGGGCGTTTCCTGCAGGCCGGTGCGACGCCATGCGCCCGCCACGTTCTCCGGCAGCAGACCGAGCGGCGCGGTGTTTTCGCGGCATGCTCCCGTCAGCGCCACCAGGCTCGCGAGCGAAATCCACGCGCGTTGTGTCATCCCACTCGATTCTTGCATGTCCTCGGGAATCGCGGTGCTACCATCGCAGTTATGGCGAAGTTCAAGCCGTTCAAAGGAAAGGCCAAGAGCCGGCCCGCCCCGCAAGGCGGCATCTCCTGCCTGATCCTGGTGATCTCCGCCATGTTTCTGGTGATGTTCTTTCTCTACTACGTGATGAAAAATGCGAACGGATAATCGTCAGCCTTGCGAAATGCGGCCCGTCGAAATTGTCACCGGCTACCTGAAGACCGCGGAGGGTTCCGCGCTCATCCAGGTGGGCAACACGCACGTGCTCTGCGCCGCCTCGGTGGAAGACAGCGTGCCTCCCTTCCTCCGCAATTCCGGCAAGGGCTGGGTGACGGCCGAGTATTCCATGCTGCCGCGCGCCACCGCCCGGCGCACCCCGCGTGAGGTCTCCAAGGGCCGCCCCTCCGGCCGCACGCACGAGATTCAGCGACTGATCGGCCGCGCCATGCGCTCAGTGGTGGATCTCTCCGCGCTCGGCGAGCGCACCATCACGGTGGATTGCGACGTGCTCCAGGCCGATGGCGGCACGCGCACCGCCTCCATCACCGGCGCCTTCGTAGCCTTGGCCCTGGCGCTTCGCCAACTGGTGGAGTTCCGCGTGCTGCGCACGTCGCCGCTGCGCGATTACCTGGCCGCCACCAGCGTCGGGCTCGTGGGGGGCGTCCCCATGCTGGACCTCTGCTATGAAGAGGATTCCCAAGCCGACGTGGACATGAACGTGGCCATGACCGGCGCCGGCCAGTTCGTCGAAGTGCAGGCCACCGCCGAGCACCGCCCCTTCGACGACGCCCAGATGAGCAGCCTGCTGGCGCTGGCGCGCACCGGCGTCGCGCAACTGATCGAAGTGCAGAAGACGGTGGCGCGCATCTGATGCGGCTCTACTGCGCCACCGGCAACGCGGGAAAGCTGCGCGAATTCCGTCTTGTGGCGGGTCATGCACCCGTCGAGATCGAGTTGCTGCCCGGCTATCGCGCGATTCCGCCCTGCGCCGAGGACGGCGCCACCTTCGAGGAGAACGCCATCCGCAAAGCGCTGCATTACGGGCGGCACGCCGACAGCCCGTTGTTCGCCGACGATTCGGGCCTGGAAGTGGACGCGCTAGGCGGCGCGCCCGGGGTTTACTCGGCCCGCTTCTCCGGCCCCAATGCCACCGATGCATCCAACAACCGCCTGCTGCTCGAAAAACTGCGCGGCTTGGAAGACCGCTCCGCGCGCTTCGTCTGCGCCATCGCGCTGGTGGAAGGCGAGCGCCTGCTGGGCGTCTACCATGGCGCCGTGGAAGGCCGCATCCTGGAAGCCCCGCGCGGAGCCGGCGGCTTCGGCTACGATCCGCTGTTTTACTATCCGCCCTTCGACTGCACCTTCGGCGAGGCCGGCGAGGAGCAGAAATTCGCCGTCAGCCACCGCGGCCAGGCGTTGCGCGCGCTGCTAAAGGCGCTTTGACAACGCCAGGACGGCATCGAGACGAGTCTCGGGCCCAGCGGGCACCCCGCAGGCATGAGTGCCTGCGCCACGGAGCTGTGGCCTAGACTCTCAGTCCGCCGCGCACTCGTGCCGACGCTGGCGCCTTTAGCCCGCCGTCTCCACTTTGAACACGTACGCCTGCCGGTCCGGCAAACCCGCCGCCAGCGGGTCCGGCACCCGGATCCGCAACCGCGCGCCCTCGCGCCGGAACTCCACCGGCTGCCCGGTCTCCAGCAGCGTCACCCTCCGCGCCGTCAAATCGTCGATCGCCACCTCACCCCTCGGCCGCCGCGGCACGATCACGTACACCGTATCCTCTTTCGCCGTGAGGAAGGCCTCCACGTGCGCGAAGCCCGCCGGCGGCGCGTCCACCAGCTTGGTGATGTCGTACTCCGACATGAACTGGCTGTCCTGCAGCTTGGGAACGGCGCCCGAGCTCCACTGCCGCGAATGCTTCCACGCGTGGGTTCCGTAAATCGCTTCGCCGCTCTTTGCGAGCCACTCGCCGATCTGCGCCAGCCGCTCCTCCATGATTACCGGAATGCGCCCGTCGGCCGTAGGCCCGATGTCCAGCAGCAGGTTGCCGCCGCGGCTCACGATGTCGATCAGCATCAGCAGCAGCTCGCGGCCGGTGCGATAATCGGCCACCGTCTCCATGCGGTTGTAGCCGTAGGAATAGCCCATGCCGCGGTTCTCCTCCCAGACGTGCGCGGCCTGCTGCAGGCCGGAGGTGTACTCGGTGGTGTAATAGCCGCCGTGCTTGTGGCGCGTGTCCTTGCCCCATCGGTCGTCGATCACCACCGTGTCGCGCACCGGCGATTCGTTGAACAGCCAGGCCAGCAATTCGGGCGCGTGCCATTCCTCGCTGGTCATCTCCCATTCGCCGTCCGAGAAGATGATGTCCGGCCGCGCGTGGTTCACCACGTCTTTGAATTGCGGCGCCACGTGCTCGGAGGCGTAGCGCTTGCGATCGGCCAGCCAGAGTGGGTTGTACCATTCGTACAGCGAATAGTAGATCCCCATGTGCAGATTCCTGCGGCGGCCGGCGTCCATCAGGTCGACGAGCAGGTCGCGCCTGGGGCCGATATCCACGGCGTTCCACGGACGCCCCCAGGCCCGGTTGGCCTCCGCGCTGCGCCACAACGTAAAGCCCTCGTGATGTTTCGACGTCAGCGCCACGTAGCGGGCCCCGGAGCGCGCGAAGACGTCGGCCCAATGGTTGGGATCGTACAATTCCGCGCGGAACAGGGGGGCGAAATCGGCGTACGGAAAGTTGGCCCCATAGACGCGCTGGTGAAACTGCCAGGTCAGCGCGCCATTGTCGGTCGGCTGCTTGGCCTTCTTGCCTTCGGTCAGCGAATTCCAATACCACTCGGCGTACGGATTCTGGCCCTTGGCTTTCACAGCCGCGTAGGAGGGCACGGAATAGACGCCCCAGTGGATGAAAATGCCGAACTTGGCGTCGTTATACCAGGCTGGCATGGGGCGGCGGTCGAGGGATTCCCAGGTGGCGTCGAATGGGGCGGCACGGCCACGGCGGGCGGCGAGGGCCAGCGGCGCGGCGGCCGCGGCACGAAGCAGGTCTCGGCGTCTCATGTGGTGTATGGTAACTCTGCTGGCGGCGCTCCGGGCTGGCTGCTAATCTGAACATGGCGGTCTTCTCTTCTACCCCCCCTTATGTTCTCCCTCGAAATCGAGTGCGACCCCGACGAGCGCGATTTACTCATCGCCGAGCTGTGGGAACGCGGATCCGAAGGCATTGTCGAACTGAGCCCCCGCCGCGTGCGCGCTTTCTTCGAGGATGCCGGCGGGCGCGATGCTCTGCTCGGCCTTTTCCCCGGCGCAAGGCTCCGTATTGAGGAGCCGCGCGATTGGGTGCAATCGGCCCGCGACCTGCTACAGCCGATGGAGGTGGGCGAGCGCTTCTTCCTCGTGCCCGAGTGGCGCGACGATCCTGCTCCGCCCGGCCGCTTCCGCATCGCCGTGAATCCCGGGATGGCCTTCGGCACGGGCGTACACGAAACCACGCGCCTGTGCCTGGAAGCGCTGGAGGATTTTCTGCGGCCGGGCATGACGGTCCTCGACGTGGGCACCGGTTCCGGCATTCTCGCCAAAGCCGCCGGACTTCTGGGAGCAGGCAAGGTGTACGCGTGCGACATCGATCCGGTGGCGGTCGAAATCGCGGGCCGGGGATTCGTCGGCTCGGTGGACGCGGTGGCCACTGGATGCGCCGACCTGGTGACTGCCAATATCAACCCCGAAGCCCTCATCGAGCTGGCGCCCGACCTGCTGCGGGTGCTGCGCCCCGGCGGAGTTCTGCTCGCCAGCGGATTCGAAGTTTACGAAGCGGACAGGCTGAAGGCCGCGTTCCCCGGCCCCAGCGAGGTCCGCGCAAAAGGCGCCTGGGCGCTGCTGCGCTGCGGGTGAGGTAAGCCCTCACCGCGGAGACGCGGAGATAACGGAGGAAGCGCGGAGAGAAGCAAGACCAGGATTGTTTTTCTCCGCGCTTCCTCCGTGTCCTCCGCGTCTCCGCGGTGAACTCGCGGCCTCACCGCCCACATTGCATAATAGAACCATGCCCTCGCGGCTCATCCCGCTGTTCCCGTTGAACGTGGTGGTCTTCCCACGCACGCAGTTGCCGCTCCACATCTTCGAGGACCGCTATAAGGAAATGGTGGGAGAGGCCATCCGCGACAGTTCGGAATTCGGCATCGTACTGGCGAAGGACGATGGCATTGTAAATGCTGGCTGCACCGTCGCGGTGCAAAAAGTGCTTCAAATGTATCCCGACGGACGCATGGATATCCTCGCCGAAGGGAAACGCCGCTTCGAAATTCAGTCTCTCAACGAAGAGAAGTCGTTCTTACAAGGTGAGGTGACCTTCTTCGACGACGAGGAGTTCGCGCCGGTGCCGGGCGACCTGCGCCAGTTGGCGCTCGATAACTACCAGCAACTGAGCCGGCTCGCCAACGCGCGCGAGCACTCGTCGCCGGATCTTTCCGATCCGCAGCTCAGCTTCCAGCTCGCGCAGGCCGTGCCGGACCTGGATTTCCTGAATGGCCTGCTGCGCCAGCGTTCCGAAAACAGCCGCCTCAAACAGTTCAATAGTTTTCTGGCGGAGTACATTCCGCGCCAGCGCACTATTGAGCGCATGCGACAGCTCGCGCCGACCAATGGCTTCGGCGGCAAGCACGTGGAGTTGTGAGGATTCATGTACCTCGTGATTCGCGGCAAACCTCTTCCGCTGCGACGCGCGAGCGCCTTCGGCCTCTCGGCCTCGGTTCACGGCCTGCTGTTGGGTTGGCTGGCGCTGGCTTCGCCCGCCGATCCGGAGCCGCGGAAATCAGTCTACGACCAGGAGATTCGCCCGCATGAGGACCACCTGGTCTGGTACAACCTCCGTGGCAACCTGCCGGATGTCTCGCCCTCTGCGGCGACGCGGGACCGCCGCCCGCCGCGCGCGCTGACGAAGTTCGATCAGACGCTGGTAGCAGGCACGAAAGACAACCCGCAAGACCGCCAGATGATCTGGACGCCCGATCCCCAGGCCGACGCGCCGAAACCGCCACCGCTCCCGAATGTACTGGCCGTGGCAGCGTCCAGGCCCGAGCGGCTGTTTGTGCCACCCGAGATCCGGCGGATCGCCGCTCCGGCGCCGCTGCCCGATGCGCCCAAGGCGCCCGTGCTGGCAATGGAAATCCCCGAGTACAAGCCTGTCCTGCCGCTTCCTCCGCACCGCCGCTTCACTCCGCCGGCCCAGCCCAAGCGGGCCGTCAAGGCCGCCGCGCCACTGCCCGAAGCGCCCAAGGCGCTCGCGCTGGCTATGGAAGTCCCCGAGTACAAGCCTGCGCTGCCGCTTCCCCCGCACCGCCGCTTCACTCCGCCGCCCGAACCCAAGCCGGCCGGCAAGGCCGCTGCGCCGTTGCCCGAAACGCCCAAGGCGCCCGCGCTGGCCATCGAAGTCCCCGAATACAAGCCTGCGCTGCCGCTTCCCCCGCACCGCCGCTTCACTCCGCCGCCCCAACCCAAGTCGGCCGTCAAGGCCGCTGCGCCGCTGCCGGAAGCGCCCAAGGCGCCCGCGCTGGCCATGGCAGTCCCCGAGTACAAGCCTGCCTTGCCGCTTCCCCCGCACCGGCGCTTCACTCCGCCGCCTGCCAAACGCGCCTCCGTCCCCGCGCCCGACCTGCCCGAAGCGCCCAACGTCCCTGCGTCGTTGGCCGTGGAGACGCCGGTTTATCACGCTGCCGTGACGCCGGCGCCGCACCGTGAATTCACTCCGCCACCCGCATCCAAGCCGGCTGTCAAGGCCTCCGCGCCGTTGCCCGACGCTCCTCGGCCGCCCGCCGTGCCGGAAACGCGGCCGTCGCCCGCGCTGGCCATCGCCGGCCTGGATCCCGCCAAGTTGACCGATCTCCCCAAGCCGCCCGGCTCGCGCGAGGCCAATTTCTCCGCCGGTCCCGAACTGCGCCCCGAAGGCGGCACGGATGGCGCCAGCGAGCCGGGCAGCCCCGTGGTGGTGCCCGGCCTGCTGGCGCGTGGCGGGGCTACCGCCATCCCAGCGCCACTGCCGCGGCCCAGAGGGATGGACCCTCTGCACCCTCTGGACGCCGTTCTGCCGCCACCCTCCCTGCGGGATACCGCCCGCGCCACGCGTGTTTCCGATGCGCCCGATCCGTTGCTCGAAGGCCGCGTGATCTATACCATGGCCATCCAGATGCCCAATATCACCAGCTTTTCGGGGAGCTGGTTGGTCTGGTTCGCCGAACGAGCCACGGTGGGCGGAAGGGCCGGCGTCGAGCCGCCGGTGCCCTTGCGTAAGGTCGATCCCAAGTACATCGCCACCGCCGTGGCCGAGCGCGTGGAAGGCAAGGTGCGCCTCTCCGCCATCATCCGTAAGGATGGCCGCGTGGATTCCGTGGTGCTGCTTCGCCACCTGGACTCCCGGCTCGACGAGACCGCCGAAGAGGCGCTGGGCAAGTGGCTCTTCCAGCCCGCCCGCCGCAACGGCGCCCCCATCGACGTGGATGCGGTCTTCGAAATTCCCTTCTATCTCGCTCCCAAGGCTGCCCGATAATGCGCCAATACCTGATCATCGACGCCGACGACACTCTCTGGGAAAACAACATCTATTTCGAGCGCGCCTTCGACGAATTCGTGGAATTCCTGGACCACTCTTCGCTGAGCCCGCGTGAAGTGCGCGACGTGCTGGACGAAATCGAGGCCGCCAACGCCCGCATCCACGGCTACGGCTCGCTCAATTTCGGCCGCAACCTGCGGCAGTGCTACCAGCATTTGGCCGAACGCGACGTATTTCCGGATGACCTCCGGACCGTCATGGGGTTCGCCGAACGTATTCTGGAGTGCCCCATGGAGGTGATCGAGGGCGTCGCCGAAACCCTCGAATACCTGGCCGAACGCCACGATTTGACGCTCTTCACCAAGGGCCACGTGGAAGAGCAAAAGCTTAAGCTGGATCGCTCCGGCCTGGGCGGTTTCTTCATCCACACCGCCATCGTGAAGGAGAAAGATGCGCCGGCATACCGCCAACTGGTGGAGGAGCGCGGCATGGACCGCGGCCGCGCCTGGATGATCGGCAACAGCCCGAAATCGGACATCAACCCCGCGCTGGAGGCTGGCCTGAACGCGGTCTACGTGCCGCACCCCCACACCTGGGTCCTGGAGAAGCAGGAGATCCGCCCCGGCAACGGCACGCTCCTGCGGCTGGAGCGCTTCGAAGGGCTGCGCGGGCATTTTTGAGTGGTTTCTCTCAGCATCTTCCTCCGCGGCTCCGCGTCAAGAGTCTCCCCGCTCAGGCGCTTTGCGGCCTCGGACGCTCGTTGAGGATCATCCAGGAGGTGCCGAACCTGTCCCTGAGCATTGCAAAGCGAAAGGCGAAAAAGGTCTCCTCCATCGGCATGAAGATCTGACCGCCATCGGACAGCAGGGCATAGATGCGCTCCGCCTCTTCGATGCTATCGACGGTGAGGGAAAGATAGGCGCTCCGCATGGGCTGAAAGCGCTCCGGCGGAACGTCGGCGCCCATGATCTCCGCCTCTCCGATGGTCATGCGGGCGTGGAGGATGGCGTTTTTCCAATCGGGTGAAACGTCATTCGGATTCGGCATTTGGCCGTGAGTCATCATCATCGTGATTTTTCCCCCGAGATGCTGTTCGTAGAAACGGAATGCCTGCTCGCAGTTACCGCCATAGTTGAGATAGGTATGTAGTTTCATGGATTCATTCCTTTCTGCATCTGCCCGGAAATCAGAAGCTTCCCTCACGATACCTCGCTTCGGGTTCGCGACAGACGTCTGCTCGAGTTGGTGACTCTCGAATCAATCGCGCGAGCCCGCGAGCGCTTCCACGTGCGCGGCCGCGGCGGATGCCAGGCCCGCCAGGTTGTAGCCGCCTTCCAGCACCGAGACCAGCCTTCCATTGGCATGGCGATCGGCGATCGCCATCAGCTCGCGGGTCAAATCTGCGAAATCGCGATCTGTCAGCGTGAAACGGCCGAGCGGGTCGCCTTCGCGGGAATCGAAGCCCGCCGAAATCATGACCAGGTCGGGGCGGAAACGTTCCGCGGCCGGCGCCAGCACCTCCTGGAATAGCGGCAGAATTTCCGCGCGGCCGGAGCC
Organism: Bryobacteraceae bacterium; assembly: GCA_052144935.1. Lineage (GTDB taxonomy): Bacteria > Acidobacteriota > Terriglobia > Bryobacterales > Bryobacteraceae > JOPF133. The sequence continues at coordinate 17,700 of JBKQPR010000128.1, read as the reverse complement.
GGCGGGCAGCGGGAAATTCATGGTCGTGCCCACGCCGGAGCCGGCCCCCGTTTCGTCCGCGCGCCCGGTGCCGGGGTACCACGGCCACTGGTGCGTGCTGAAGAAGAACACCGTGGGGTCGTCATAGAAAATGTCCTGCGTGCCGTTGCCGTGATGCACGTCCCAATCCACGATCATCACGCGCTCCAGGCCGTGGCGGCGCTGCGCATAGCGGGCCCCCAGAGCCACGCTGTTGAACACGCAGAAGCCCATGCCGCGGCGGCGCGTGGCGTGATGGCCCGGCGGCCGGACCGCGCAGAAGGCGTTGCGGACGCGTCCGGCGGCCACCGCGTCCACCGCATTCAGCACCCCGCCCGCGGCCTGGCTGGCCACCTCCCAGGTGTTGCGCGTGATGTCGGTGTCGCCCGTGCTGAGGTAGGGATGGCCGGCTTCGATGTCGTGGCGCGCGGCGCGCAGGTATTCGGGCGAATGGCACAGCTCCAGCTCCGGTGCGGTGATCGCGCGGCGGTCGATGCGCGCCAGTTTGTCCAACAGGCCAGCCTGTTCGAGGCCTGCGACCACGGCATCGAAGCGCTCCGGCCTTTCGACATGTTCGCGGCCAGCCAGGTGCTCGCGGAAAATCGGGTCGGCCAGAAGCGCGGTCTTTGGGTCCATGGTTTACACTCCTCTGCGGTTACCATAGAGGTCCACGTGCAGCCTTGGGCTGAAGCGGAATCCCTCTTCCTTGCAAGCCTCCGCGATCCACAAGGAACGCTCGCGCAGCGCTTCCGCGGCGACGCCTTCGGGCATCAGGATGACGCGATCGGGCGGCGCGCCCAGTTCGCGCACCAGGCGGCGGACCTCATCCAGATCGCCGGGGTTTTGCACCACGAACTTGAGCTGGTAGTCGTATCGGCGCATGAGTTCGGCGAGCACATCGGGTTGAATGCGCAGCCGCTCGTGGCGCGCCGCCCAGGAGCCTTCGGGCCCGAAAATGGCGGGCGTGCTGTGGGCCAGTTTGGGGCTGATGCTCATCAGGTCGCAGGCCACCGGCTGGGCCACCGTGCCGGCCGTCTCGATGGTGATGTGCGCCCCGGCGGCGCGCAGGCGATGAGTGAGCGGCACGATCTCGGGAGCGATCATGGGCTCGCCTCCGGTAACGACCACGTGGCGCGCGGGATGCGCCTTCCACTCATCCACGATCTGGTCGAGCGAGAGTTCGGTTCCCTCGGGCTGCCAGGAGGTGTACGGCGTATCGCACCACGCGCAGCGCAGGTTGCACCCGCTGGTGCGGATAAAGAACGACGGCACGCCCACCAGCGAGCCTTCGCCTTGCAACGAGTAGAACAGCTCAGCGATCTTCAATGCCGGCCTCTTGGAATCCTTTACGCCGCAGCAGGCAGGCGTCGCACTGGCCGCACGGGCGCCCGTCCGGCAGCGGATCGTAACAACTGTACGTGAGCGAGAGATCCAGCCCCAGGCCGCGCGCGAGCCGCACGATCTGCGACTTATTCAACTGCATCAGCGGCGTGTGGATGCGCAATTCGGTGCGGCCCTCCACCCCGGCCTTGGTGGCCAGGTTGGCCATGCGCTGGTAGGCCTCGATGAACTCCGGGCGGCAATCCGGATAACCGGAATAATCCAGCGCGTTCACGCCGATGTAGATGTCGCCGGCTTCCAGGACCTCGGCCCAGGCCAGCGCGAACGACAGGAAGATGGTGTTGCGGGCGGGCACGTAAGTGATGGGGATGCCGTGCGCCATGTCGTCGGCGGATCGCGCCTTGGGCACCGCCAGATCGGCGGTCAGGGCCGATCCGCCGAAGGCATCCAGGCCGATATGCATCACTAGGTGGCGTTCGGCGCCGAGGCGGGCGGCCACGCGCGCGGCCGCCTCCAGTTCCACGCGATGCCGCTGGCCGTAGTCGAACGAGAGGGCGTAACAGGCATACCCCTCGCGCCGCGCGAGCGCCAGGCAGGTGGATGAATCCAAGCCTCCGCTGAGGAGGCAGACCGCTTTTCTCATCTGCTTCCAGTGTACCGAGGGGAGATGCCCTCTCACGCTTGCCGGGGTGGATGGCTGCAAGCCTGAGCCCTCCCGGAACCTTTTGGGGTCAACTTCTGAGCGGCGACGATCCGGGAGCGCCGGCGGAGGTGCCGCGAGGCTAACCGGCTAGCCATCCTCAACCGGTCCGCGTTCGCCAAATGGCTACCAGCGGACCGGAGGACGCTTGCATGTTCGGTCCGAACGGTTGCCTGTTCGAACCGGGAGGGCAACCCGGAAGAAGAGATGGCGCGCTCCCGGCGGCTCACCCGCCACGACTCTGGCCCGTGCGGGCGAATTCACCCGCGCGCTCTTCATCCCAGACGCAACGAAACCCGATATTGTCGTTCCGTTCGATTCGGTGGTTCCTGTTGCGGTTCGAAACGCGGAGATTCCTGGGATTGTTGTTCCAGCCGCCCCCGCGCAGCTCCGGTCACCCTCCCCTTTGCAGGGAGATCCCCGCAAATATCTGCGCCCGAAGACGCCACGTGTCCCCGAAGCGCGCATGCCCAATCCAGGACTGAATGCGCCTCCGGACCTCATCGTGGCCAAGCGCTCCGTACTGGAATTCCCGCTGCATCTCCCTCAACCTTCGTCGGAAGCCGGTTACGTTCCGGCGGGCTAGCCGCGTCCGGCCCGGCGACAAATTCCATCCGAGGAACGTAATTCCATCCCCACAGCGGTATACGCGACTCTTTCCGGCGTGGATTAGGATGCGCAACCTCTCCAGGAACCTTTCGACAGCTTCCTTCATCGCGTCCAGATCCCGCTTCGATTCGCCGAATAAGACGAAGTCGTCCACGTAACGGATATAGCGCCCTGGTCGCAATTCCTGAACCACGAAGTGATCCAGAGGATCCAGGTAGACATTGGCATAAAACTGGGATGTCTGGTTCCCCAGCGGAAGGCCGCGGCGACGTGAAGAAGGCGTGAACAAATCGTCCCCCGTGAAATAAGCGCCAGCGTCCTCTTGTGAGATCCACCCATCGATGATGCGCCCGGCCACGTCGAGCGTCGGGCCGCACTTCACGACGCGGGCCAGCAGCCGCTTCAGGATCTCATGATCGATCGAAGCAAAATATTTGCGCACATCGCACTTCAGGACATACGGGAAATCGACGACTGCCCGCTTGGCTCGTTCCAGCGCCTTGTGGACGCCCATGCCCGTCCGGCAGGCATAAGAATCCTTTGTGAACCGGCGCTCGAAAATCGGCTCCAGGACCTGCGTCAGGGCGTGGTGTACCACCCGGTCTCGAAAAGGGGCGGCCGAGATTAAGCGCGGCTTGGCCTCATGGACCAAAAACTCCCTGTACGGCCCCGGCTGGTACTCGCGGGATTGAAGCTCGCGGCGCAGGCACACCAACTCGGTCTCCAGGTTCATCAAGAATGCCGCCACGTCCGGCCTCTTACGCTTTCCCAAGGCGGCGCGGCGGGCGGCCTCGTGGAGATTCTCAAACGAAACCACCGTTTCCCACAGCCCACCAATCCGCCTCATTGGGCCCCAGCCGCTGCGCTTTTTCGCCACCCGCCCACCATTCGTCCGATCTCCTCGACGTTCTCTGCTGCGTAGCCATAGGATTCCACTGTCAGCAGTTTCAAGTCTTTTGCCAGCCGCAGCAGGAAACGTATCCGGTTCAGCATCATGTTCACTTCCATCAGGAGTTTTTCCTTGTCCCGCGAGTACGCCGCGTCCACCAGGCGCATCAGTATCTCAAGGACACCATCCACCAGCCGATCGCCTATGCTGAACCGGTAAGACTTGGGAAAGCTCCCCGCCTTTTGAATCATCCATAAGTTAAACTCGTACGCCTTCTGAACCACTACAGGGGTGTCAGCCATAAAAAAATTTTCGCTGGGGCTACGCCCCCAACACATTAAAAGAGAAAAAGAAAAAAAGAACTAAAGGGAAAGCAGTTCCCAGACGCAACGAAACCCGATAACGTCGTTCCGACCGATACGGTGGTTCCCGTCGCGGTCCGAAACGCGGAGATCCCAGGGATTGACGCCCCAGCCGCCCCCGCGCAGTACTTTTTTTTCATCATCCCCGTCATAAGAGTCCTCTACCCACTCCCACACATTCCCGGCCAGGTCGTGAATCCCGGTTGGCGTCGCCCCGCTCGGGTATAGGCCGACTGGCGTTGGCGCGTCTGGTGAGCCATTATATCCGTAATTCGCTCGCCGCTCATCGGGATCCTCGTTTCCCCAAGGATAGCGGACACAGCGGCGATCGGCGCGTGCGGCATACTCCCATTCGGCTTCCGTTGGAAGACGCCCCTTCGTCCACGCGCAATATGCCGAGGCTTCGTGCCAACTCACGCCCACCACGGGGCGGTTCGGTTGCTCCAGTTGGCCCTCCCATCCCTCCGGCTCTGTTGACTCACCGAATCCGCCCGCGCGCCAGTAGTCTGGAATTCCGTAGCCTCGCTCCTCGATAAAGCGCTCATACTCGGCGACCGTCACGGGATAGCGCCCCATGAAAAAGGGAGCCACTTCCACTTCCTTCAGCGGCGACTCATTGGGATCCGCTTCAGGATCGAAGTTCGGCGCGCCGGTATCGTCCTTTTGCGCGCCCATCAGGAAGCGGCCGCCACTCAACGGAACGCGGTTGTTGCGCGCCAGGCGCGGGTCGCCCGCTTGGCCCAGGGCATTGGCGGCCTCCAGGCGGATTTCGAAGGGGATAAGATAGGCCTTCTCCTTGTCGAAGATCTCCTCCACTTGTCCGAGCATGGCTTTGTAACGTGCCGCCAGTTCCTCCGTCATTGAATACTGCCAGGCATCCAGATCCTTGAGCAGGAGACCCATCAGCCCGGCGCATCTCGCGCGGTCCGTCAAGCTGGCGCGCGGTCCTTCCGCACGGTTCAGCATTTCTGTCAGAAGGTCGTTTACGTCGCGGTTGCCGCCCGACGATCTCAACTCCCCCGCGAGCAGAAGAACGGTTTCGCGCCAGTGACGGTGGTATAGCTTTTTCTTGCCGAAGAGCAGGCTTTTCCACTTGCTTTCCGATCTCGCCAGCTCCTGCGCAGCCAGGGCTTCCCGGAACGTCAGATGCCAGAAGCGGACATTCGATCCGCTTTGGATGATGATTCCGCTGAGCGTTTCTTCCTCGATCAGGAACTTCCGGACCTCGTGCCGCCGCCGTTCCGGGTCGCTATACAGCGGCCCTTGGAAATCCTCCTCCAGAACCTCGATTGCCTCGTCTAGCTTGATCTCCGCGCGCATTTCCTTTTTACCGGTGGACATCCTCATCGCCAGCAAGCGCATCTTGAAAAGAAAATCCTGGTATCCGCCGCCATCGTGCCTTTTTGCCGCGCGCCGTTTTGCAAGCCATTCGAGGATGTACTTATACAACTCGCTGCGTTGCTCGGGCAGTTTTTTCTTCTCCGCGAAGTGCAGCACCGCCAGAGCAGTGAGCATCATTGGGTTTTTTGCGAGAATTCTCACCTGCGGCCGCCGGATCTCCTCTCGCAGCGTGTTGGTGAAGGCGGCGGCTTCGTCCTTTGATGCCGGATGAACCGCGTCACCCCAATTCTTCACAAAGGTGTCGATCTCCTCATTCCCCAGAGGAGCGATCCGCGCGGTCTGGAACTGCGCGATTCTGGTCAGGCCGCCATGCTCGCCCGGGCGGCTGGTTCCCACAATCCTGGTTTTCTCGTACCGCTCTTCCGCCGCGAGATTCCTGAGCAACTCGCCAATCGTCTCCCTGTGCATCTCATCCGGCACCTCGTCAAAGGCATCCACCAGCAGGATGCAGCCGCGTTCCGCCTCAGTCGCGAAATAGCCGCCTCCAAGACCGTAAGTTGCCCCGAGGTAGTCGAACAGCCATTTCGGATTCGCTGGATCCGCCAGCGCGCCACGGGTCGGTACGCCCCCGCTCCAGATATGATTCGCCAGGGTCTTGGCATCCACCAGAATGGGAAGCGTTTCCCAATCGCATTCCATCAGGAGATCGATGGGCCGGGAGCGCCCGTCGGCTGCAGCGCGGTTACGGCCCAGGCCAACATGGCATAACTCGAACGCGATGCGCCTGAGGAAGGTGGTCTTGCCAGACCCGGGGTCGCCCACCAGAACCAGCAGCCGGTGACACTTAAAGGCTTCGTGCAATGGGAGGTCTCCCGCCCTGCCCGCTTTTTCGAATTCGCCCAGCCGGTTCTGTCTTTCTTCGACGATTACCGTGGTGAGCCTCGTGTATAACCGCTCGATGAAGAACTGCCGCGCCGTTGCGTCGGGAGGCTGGAAGTGCGCAAGATCGATCAATTGCGTCTTGCCCCACAGGGTGCGTAGGTAGTCAGCCGGGTCGGCCTTCGGCTGTGGCTCGCCGCGTTCGAAAGCCAGCAACTTCCGCAATTCGAGATTATCTTCAAGCAGGTCGATCCGCTTTTTGATCTCCTGGGTCTGGTGGGCAAATTCGTCCAGGATCTCCTGATGCAACTTTTGCAAAAGAGCCGGGAGGCCGTTCTGGTTCGCGAGACTCCGAATGAGCATGGCGAGGTCGCTCCGCACACCGCGGACCTCGAAGTAGGTGCTCTCGAGAAACCGCTGCTGCCACGCAATCCAGCCGTCGCTATTCTCTTTGGTACGAAGCACCAAGGGGATGGCTTCCTGTATATACCCGGGCAGGGTCTCCGCCAGATATTTGTTCAGTGGATCCGGGAGGCGGGTTGGCTTGCTCAGGACTCCCGTCAGCACGGCCATGTTGTGTATCCGGTGCTCCCAGGCCCAACGTTCCAACGTAGCGCGGAGCGCTTTCCAGGCCTCGTCGCCGGAGGCGGAAGCGAGAGCAGTGGGGTCGAACGCTTCTTTGCCCAGAAACAGGTGCGATGTGGCGGCAGCATCGTTACGCGCCCATTTGAAGCGACCCTCCCAATTGCCGAACCATTCCCGGTACTCCTCCCCCTGCTCCGGTTTCAAACCGTCGCGTGCCTTTTCCAGGGCAACCCTCATCGACTCGATAAAGACCTTTTCCAAATCCTGGCTGGAGCCAGGCGCCCCGAGCTTCTCAATCAGGCTTTGGGCCTTGTCGCCAGCCAGGTGGGAGCATACGTGCGCCGACACCGTGGCGATTGCCCCCGCGAGTGGGTGACCCTCGCCCATGAGTTCCTTGGCGAATTCCGCTCCAACGGCAACCGCGGGAATCAGAAAGTACCCGGCCGGCCCCGCGATAGAACATGCGGCGGCTCCGAGGAATTGCCCAACTCCAATCTGCATAGGCCAGTATTTTACCAGTGAACGGCGCGCCTTTACTTAAGCCTAACAACGCCAGGGCCCGGGGATGGCGGGCAACCCCGAAGGCCCGGGCTTCCCGATATAGGACAATCGGATGAAGGAGCCAAGATCCTGCTCTACACATGTCGCCTGAACCGCAGGCCGTTACTGGCAGCCGCGTTGCCGGCATGGATCGCGTTCCAGATTGCGGCGCTCGTTCCAGGCGCTCTGCTCGACGGGCAATCGACATCCGGCGTTCTGCGCGGCGTCACGAAAGGACCTGCCGGCCGGCCGGTACCGCAAGCCCGTGTGGTCGCGCACAACGTGGAGGAGAACGCCGATCGCTATGTCATAACCGGCGCCGATGGGACCTTCCTCATCGAGAACCTCAAACCGGGCCACTACCGGTTGACGGCCAGCGAGCCGGGCGGGGCTCGGTCGCCGGACATGGCAGTGGAACTGGCGGCCGGGCAGAGTCTGAATGTTGAGATTACCCTCGGGAGGAGCGTTCCAGCCCCACCCTCCGGGTTTCTAAAAAGACTGTATAAGGCCTACGCCGACGACTGGAGCGGGGCCGCGGCGAGCGGACCGGAACCGCCCCGCCGCACGCTGGCGTCTCCGCTGAATTCGCCGCCGTTTCCGAATTCCGACTGGTCCTACGGCGGATCCCCGGAGATCGGCGCCCCGGACACTAATGTGCCTCCGCTCATGCAGGCCCTCTACGGCGGCGCAGACGGCAAAGCTTGGGAAGACAGCAGGGTCAAGGTGTACGGCTGGTTGGAGCCGAGCTTCAATCTCAGCACTTCCCATGACTCGAACCTCCCGTCGTCCTATGACATCTTCGCCAACCGGGTCGAGCTGGATCAGGCCGTGCTCTATGTCGAGCGCATACCCGACAGCGTGCAGACCGCGCAGATCGATTGGGGTTTCCATCTCAGCGGCCTGTTCGGCACCAGCTACCGGTTCACGATGAACAAGGGCTATTTCAGCCAGCAACTGCTGGATCAAGACCGCCAGTACGGGTTCGATCCCGTGCTCGAATATTTCGACCTGTACGTTCCGCAGGTGGCGGACGGATTGAACATCCGGGTGGGCCGATTCATTTCGGTGCCGGGTATCGAAGCGCAGTTAGCTCCCAATAACTACGTGTATACGCACTCGCTGCTGTACAGCATCGATCCCTTCACCGACACAGGCATCATCGTTACCGCCAGGATCAACGACCACTGGCTGCTGCAGTTGGGACTCACGGCGAGCCACGATGTGGCCCCTTGGACTTCCGACGCGAGGCCGTCCGTAACCGCCTGCGTGAGCCACACGTTCCGCGACGGCAACGATAATGTTTACGCCTGCGCCAACGGTATCAACAGCGGCAGATACGCCTACAACAACCTGCAGATGTTCGACAACACCTGGTACCACAAATTCAACGGCTCATGGCACATGGCGGCCGAAGCCTGGTACATGTACCAAAGGGACGTGCCGAGCGTTTTCGGACCGGTGGAGCCCGAAAGAGGCACCCACGGCGCCTTCTGCGCTCCGGGGCAGATTCGCTGCTTTGCCCCCGAGTGGGCCATGGTCGATTACGTGGAAAGACAGTTGTCGGCGAAGAACTACATCTCGCTTCGCACCGATTTTCTGGACGATCGGAAGGGCCAGCGGACCGGCTTCAAGACGCGCTACGCGGAGGCGACTCTGATGTGGGGGCACTGGGTGGGGACCACGGTTCTGCTGAGGCCCGAGCTCAGGTTCGACCACTCTTTCGACGGGCCGGCATACAACAACGGGACGCGGGGAAGCCAGTTTCAGTTGGCGATGGACGCGATCTTCAAGTTTTGAGAAGCGGGGGCCGGCCGGGTTACTTCTTGATGGGTCCGGCCAGGTGCAGGCGGATGCTCTCGATCCACACCGGGCCTCGGTCGCGATTGTAGGCGGGGTTGACCACATATTGCAGGTCGAAGCTGGCGGTCAGTTGCCTGGTCACCTTGGCGCCGTAGTAGCTTTCCCAAACGCACTCCGGGCCGTAATTCAGGCGGCCATCGCCGATCAGAAAATCGTAACCGCCGGCCGCCAGATAAGAGGCGTGGACGCCGGAGATGCCGCCCGCGGTGAAGGCCGTGGCCACCGTGTCGTCGGGACGCTTCCAGCGGTTGCCATTCACGGAGACGCCGCCCTCGGCCAAACGATCCATGGCGGTGAAAGCGAAGCTCTCGGTCTTGCCGTCGTTCCACCCCAGGCGCATGAAGACGCCCACGTCCTTGGCGATTTCCTGATCGGCGCTGATGCCCGTGCCATATTTCAAACGGCCCACCTGAAGGGTCTTGGTCACATCTGGAGCCGTGCCGGTCTCCCGGCCGAGGGCCAGGGCTTCGGCATAGCTGCCGGAATCGGTATGCAGCAGAAAGCCCAGCAGGCGCACGGCGCCTTTGTGTCCGTGAATGGAAAAGTCGCGCTCGCCCTCGAACATATCGCCACGGTCGCGGAACAGGCGGCGATCGAAACGCAGCCCATTGGCCACCTTCGGCTCTGCGGCGCTGCCGTAGCGCACCGACCAGGTCCGGGTGTGAAACTCGTGTACCCAGCCCCAGGTATAGCCGCGCGTGTCGGCGGGATAATCCCAGGCGCCGTTGTACATGATGGCCCAGCCCATGAACTGGGTGCGCGGATCGTGCGAGAAGTGGTTATCGTCGAAGAAATCGGTGACCGTGAAGCGGCCCACGGAGATGCTGTAGCGGGTCATGGGGCGCGAGCCGGCAAGCTGGTTCTCGTCGCTTTCGAAGGACTCGCGGGCGTCTCCGAAACCGAAATCCTGGGTGAGGTAGGCGCGCGCCAGGTAGGGCTTGGGAGTGGCCGAAGCGACGCGCGGCAGCTCGCCGTTGGGAGAGTTGGCCATGCCATTGACACCGCTGAAGCCTCGGCCGCCGGCCAGCTCGGGGTCCACGTAGAGCTGCGTGTTGGAGAACAGTCGCAACCCCAGGTACAAGGTCGCGGTGAGCGAAGCGTCGTGCTCCGAATAATCCTGCAAGCTGTACAGCCCGCTATAAGGCGAGAGGAAGGAGCCGTGCTCGTCGCCGATGGAAGTTGCCTGATAGTAGATGTTCCAGCGTTCCGCGTCCGGCTGCGGATCGGGCGCGGTGGACGCGGTGGGGGTCTGGGCGGCGAGCGGCGCGGCCAGCGCGAGCAGTATCCAGGAACGGGCACGGAAATTCATAGAATTGTAATCCGGGAGGCGTTTTCGACCTGCTTCCGACGCGTTCAGGATATACCCTTGGGGGTATACTTGTAAAGGAGAATTTTGCGATGGCCCACACCACCGAAGAGAAAAAAAGATTGCTCAATCGCGTGCGCCGCATTCGAGGCCAGGTGGATGCGATCGAGCGCGCGCTGGACCAGGAGGTGGAATGTTCCGACACGCTGCACGCCATCTCGGTATGCCGCGGCGCGATGGATTCGCTGATGGCGGAAGTCATCGAGGGACATATCCGTTTTCACGTGCTCGACCCCAAACGCGAACCCACCGACGAACAGACGCAGGCCGCGCAGGATTTGATCGATGCGCTGAAGACGTATCTGCGATAGGGGGGAAGGCGCAAAGATAGCTCCCAGGCGACGCCGTAAAGGAATCGGTTGGCAGGCGAAAGCGCCTGCCCCACATGCAAGGTGGGACAGGCGCTTTCGCCTGTCAACCCAGCGACCTCAGCGATTCGTTCACAGCTTCTGAGCGATGCTTTTGATCGCCCGCTACCGCAGGGCGCCCGTTGCGATCAACCGATCCAGCGCCTGGATATCGCGATAGAACGGGCGGTCCGCTTTGATCGGCGGCGAGACCTGGCGGATCCGGCCGCGCATCTCTTCAAGCGCCGCGCTGGTCTTGAGCGGCGCCAGCAGATCCAGCGCCCGCGCGGCGGCCAGGGCCTCGATCGCCAGCACGGCACGCGTGTTGCGCACGATGCGCTGGAACTTCACCGCCGAGGTCATCCCCATGCTGACGAAATCCTCCTTGTTGCCGCTGGTGGTGATGGAGCCGGTGGACGCCGGATGCGCCAGCACGCGGTTCTCGGCCACCAGGCTGGCGGCGGTGACCTGGCACATCATAAGTCCCGATTCCAAACCCGCGTTGCCCGCCAGAAAGGCCGGCAGCTCCTCATTCAGCGCGGGGTTTACCAGGCGGTCGATGCGGCGCTCGGAAATGCCCGCCAGCGCGGATAGGGCCACCGCCAGGAAATCCAGTTGAAAGGCCAGCGGCTCGCCGTGGAAATTGCCGCCGGAGAGGATTTCGTCTCCGAACACCAGCGGGTTGTCGGTGGCTGAATTCAGCTCGATGGCGAAGACGCGGCGCGCTTCGGCCAGCGCATCCAGCACCGCGCCGTGCACCTGCGGCGCGCAGCGCAGCGAATAGGCGTCCTGCACGCGGCGGCAGATCAGGTGCGACTGGCGGATTTCGCTGCCCTCCATCAACTGCCGCAGCCGCGCCGCACTGGCCAGTTGGCCGGGATGCGGGCGCGCGGCATGAATGCGATCGTCGAAGGCGCGCGGCGTTCCTCGCAGGGCGTCGAGCGAGAGCGCGCAAATCACGTCGGCGGATTCGGCCAGAATCTCCGCGGCTTCCAACTCCAGGCAACCGATGGCCAGCATGGCCTGGGTGCCGTTGATGAGGCTGATGCCCTCCTTGGGCTGCAGCTCGATCGGCGGGATGCCCGCGCGGCTGAGCGCCTCGGCGCCAGGGAGCACGCCGCCGCCGAACTCGGCCTCGCCTTCGCCCATCAGCACCAGCGCCATGTGCGCCAGCGGCGCCAGGTCGCCCGATGCGCCCACGCTACCCTGCGAAGGCACCACCGGGGTGACCCCGCGATTGAGCAGATCGCAGAGCCGTCCGGCCACCAGCGGGCGGATACCGGAGAAGCCCTTGGCCAGCACGTTGGCGCGGATCAGCATCATGGCCCGCACCACCTCGCGGGCCAGAGGCTCGCCCACTCCGGCCGAGTGCGAGCGGATCACGTTGCGCTGAAGCTGGTCCAGATCTTCGCGCGGGATGCGCACGTTGGCCAGCAGTCCGACGCCAGTGTTGACGGCGTAGATAGGGTCGTCGCCGGAGGCCAGGCGGTCGATCAGCGCGCGCGAGGCGAGCATGGCTTCCACAGCGGCGGGGGCCAGAGAGACTTGGCTGGTCGAGGCGCGGGCTATTTGGCAGACATCGGAGATGGCCAGGCGGTTGCCGTCGAGGAGGAGGGTCATAGCTGGTGGGGCGGGCAATCCTGGATGCAGGCGGGACCAGAGGGCACCCCCAGCCGGCACCGGCCGTGGGCGAGGACGCGGGTACCTGAAGAGGCCGCTTGAAAGGCGGCTGCAGCCAAGATTGGCTGTCCCACAAGGCGCCGGTGCCTGGCACCAGGGCAGGCGACACAAGGCGATCGCCCGCCCCACGGAAAATCGCCGCGGCGCGCGAAGAGATGCATGGACAGTAGTACAAGGCGCCGGCCTGTGAAGGGTTGTATCTGTGTGCAGTGGGAGCGGTGTTGTAGGGAACCCATCACCGGCGCGGCTGGCTGGTGGCGGCCAGTTCCTCGAGTTGCACCAGATCGGTCGGATAGTCTCCGGTGTAACAGGCGTAGCAGTATTCGCCGCGCACGTCGGCCACCGCTTTGCGCAGCGAGGATAAGGAAAGGTAGCCCAGCGAATCCGCCTCCACGAAGCGGCGAATCTCCTCGGTCGAGTGGCTGGAGGCGATCAACTCGCCGCGCGTGGGCGTATCCACGCCGTAGAAGCACGGCGAAATGGTCGGCGGACAAGAGATCCGCAGGTGCACTTCGCGGGCGCCCGCCTGCCGCACCATGCGCACGATTTTCCGGCTGGTGGTGCCGCGCACCAGCGAATCGTCCACCAGCACCACGCGCTTACCCTCCAGCAGGCAGCGCACGGGATTGAGCTTGAGCTTGACTCCGAAATCGCGGATGGCCTGCGACGGTTCGATGAAGGTGCGGCCCACGTAGTGGTTGCGGATGAGCGCCTGGCGATAGGGCAAGCCCGATTCATCGGCGTAACCGATGGCGGCGGCCACGCCGGAATCCGGCACCGGCACCACCAGGTCGGCATCGGCGGGGCATTCGCGCGCCAGCAGGCGGCCCAGGTTCTCGCGCGATTCCTCCACCGCGCGGCCGAACACGATGGAATCGGGACGCGAGAAATATACGTGCTCGAAGACGCACTGGGCAAGCTGTTGTTCGGGGGCGTAGCGCTCGCGCCGGAGGCCGTCGGGCGAGGCGATGACCATCTCGCCAGGCTCCACGTCGTGCAGGTAGACCGCGCCGATCAGGTCGAAGGCGCAGGTTTCGGACGCGAAGACATAGGCCTTGCCGCCGCCCTTGACTTCCAGCTCGCCGATGGCCAGGGGCCGGAACCCGTGCGGGTCGCGGGCCACGATGATGCTGTCTTCGGCCAGCAGGACCAGCGAAAACGCGCCTTCCAGGCGCAGCAGCGCATCGCGCAACGCGCCCGGCAGGGTGCGTTCGGAGGATTGCGCCACCAGGTGCAACACCACCTCGGTGTCGCTGGACGCTTGAAAGATGGCGCCGTGGCGGCCCAATTCTTCGCGCAGCTCGGTGGCATTCGTGATGTTGCCGTTGTGCGCCACCGCCAGCCGCCCCTTGTTGCAGGAGACCGAGAACGGCTGTGCGTTCAGCAAAACCGTGTCGCCGGTGGTGGAGTAGCGCGTGTGGCCGATGGCCGACTGCCCGGGCAGGGTGGCCAGCACCTCGCTGGTAAAAATATCGGCTACGTGCCCCATGGCCTTGTGGGTGTAGATGTGGCCCCCTTGGGCCGTACACATGCCGGCGCTTTCCTGGCCGCGGTGCTGCAGCGAGTAAAGCCCGAGGTAAGCCAGCTTGGCGGCTTCGGGATGGCCGTAAATGGCGACCACGCCACACTCTTCGCGGAATTTATCGAACATAGGATTCGAATGCGCGTTCGTACGCGGTCTTGAGCGCCGCGATTTCCCACGAACCCAGCGTGACGGTGCGCTGCCGGATCTCGAGCCCCTTCTCGATTGTAACCCCGACCACGGGCGCTTCAATCTCGTATTTCTCGGCGATAGCCGAAACGCGCTTGGGATCGGCGGTGGAAATCAGAATGCGCGAGGGCGCTTCGTGAAAGGCCAGCACCTCCGGCCGCAAGTGCGAGTCCAGCTCGATTTGCGCGCCGATTTCAGCGGGGCCGAAGCAGCACTCGGCCAGCGCCACCGCCAGGCCGCCATCGCTGAGATCGTGGGCCGATTCGGCCAGGCCCTCCTCCAGAATGCGGCGGATGGCATAGTGCACGCGCAGCTCGTACTCCAGCTCGAGCAGCGGCGGCAGGCCCCAAAGCTGGCCGATAATTTCCTTGGCGTACTCGGTGCCGCCGAAGCGGACATCATCGCAAGAGCCGATCCCACCTATCAGCATCACCGCGCGCCCGACGTTCCGGAACGGGATGCCGGCCGGAGGCGCGGTGGGCAGCAGGCCCACAATGCCGATCACCGGGGTGGGATAGATGCCCTCGCCCAGGGTTTCGTTATACAGGCTGACGTTGCCGCCGGTGATGGGCGTATCGAAGAAGCGGCAGGCTTCCGACATTCCCTCGATGGCTTCCACAAGCTGCGCCATAATCTCGGGACGCTCGGGGTTGCCGAAGTTCAGGCAGTTGGTGGCGGCCACCGGCTTGGCGCCGGCGGTGGAAAGATTGCGGCAGCATTCGGCCACCGCCAGTATGGCGCCTTCGCGCGGCGAGAGATAACAGTAGCGGCCGTTGCCATCGAGCGACATAGCCACCGAAGTGCCGGTCTCCTTGATGCGGACGATCGCGGCTTCGGCGCCCGGACCGGCCACCGTGTTGGTGCGGACCTGGTAATCGTATTGCTGCCAGATCCAGCGCTTGGAGCAGATATCGGGCGCGGCCAGCAGGCGCGGCAGGGTGTCCTGCACGGCGCTCTCCAGGTTCCCGGCCACCGGATTCGGCGGGCCCGGCTCCGTTCCGAGCCACGACCGTGAGGGAGTGGGCGCTTGCGGCGCCGGCTCCGTTCCGAGCCACGACCGTGAGGGAGTGGGCGCTTGCGGCGCTGGCTCTGTTCCGAGCCACGACCGTGAGGGAGTGGGCGCCTGGGGCGCGCGCGGCGGAGTGGTGTGCGGGCGGTCGTAGAGCGGGGCTTCGTCGGCCAGCTCGCGATTGGGAATCTCGGCCACGATCTCGCCGTGATGCCGCACGCGCAGCTTGCCGTCGCCGGTGACGATGCCGATCTCGGCGGCCTCCAAACCCCACTTGCGGAACACCTCGAAGACTTCTCCCTCGCGGCCCTTGGCGGCCACCAGCAGCATGCGCTCCTGGGATTCCGAGAGCATGATCTCGTAGGCAGCCATGCCGGTCTCGCGCTGGGGCACGCGGTCGAGTTCGATTTCGAGGCCCACGCCGCCGCGGCTGCCCATCTCGCAAGTGGAGCAGGTGAGGCCCGCGGCGCCCATGTCCTGAATGCCCACGATGGCGCCCGTTTGCATGGCCTCCAGACAGGCTTCCAGCAGCAGCTTCTCCATGAAGGGATCGCCCACCTGCACGTTGGGCCGCTTCTGTTTGGATTCTTCGGTGAACTCGGCCGAGGCCATGGACGCGCCGTGGATGCCGTCGCGGCCGGTGCGCGCGCCCACGTAGATTACGGGATTGCCCACGCCGGCGGCCTTGGCGTAAAAGACATCCTCCTTGCGGCACAGGCCCAGGGCGAAAACGTTGACCAGCGGGTTGCCGTCGTAGCACGGCTCGAAGAGGCACTCGCCGCCCACCGTGGGGACGCCGAAACAGTTGCCGTAGTGCGCGATGCCGGAAACCACTCCGGTGAGGATGCGGCGGTTGCGCGCGCCGGTTTGAGGGTCATCGAGGCGGCCGAAGCGCAGGGAATCCAACACCGCAATGGGCCGCGCTCCCATCGTAAAGATGTCGCGCAGGATGCCGCCGACTCCCGTGGCCGCGCCCTGGAAAGGCTCGATGAAGCTGGGATGGTTGTGGGACTCGATTTTAAACGCGATCACCCAGCCGCCGCCGATATCGATGATGCCGGCGTTCTCGCCGGGACCCTGCACCACCAGCTTGCCTCGCGTGGGCAGTTTCTTCAGGTGCAGGCGCGAGCTCTTGTAGGAGCAGTGCTCGCTCCACATCACGCTGAAGATGCCCAACTCGGTATAGCTGGGCTCGCGGCCCAGGATCTCGACGATCTTGCGGTACTCGCCGGGCGTCAACTGGTGCTGCGCGATCAGCTCGCCGGTCATCATGCGCGCACCGGGCGGGACTGCAGCATGGACTCGAAGACCACCAGCCCGTCGGCGGATCCCAAGAGGGCTTCACTGGCCCGCTCGGGATGGGGCATCAGGCCCATCACGTTGCGCTCGCGGTTGAGCACGCCGGCGATATCGCGCAGCGAGCCGTTGGGGTTATCCAGGTAGCGGAACGCCACGCGGTCCTCGGCCTCCAGCTCGTCGAGCGTGCGCTTGTCCGCGAAGTAGCAGCCTTCGCCATGGGCCACGGGCAGGCGCAGAATTTCGCCCCGCTGGGCGGCGCAGGTGAAGGGCGATTGGGAGGTTTCGATGCGCAGGTGGACATCGCGGCAGACAAATTTCAGGCTGCGATTGCGGATCAGCGCGCCGGGAAGCAGGCCGGCTTCCACCAGGATCTGGAAGCCGTTGCAGATGCCCAGCACCAGGCCGCCCTCGGCGGCGAAGCGGCCGACAGCCCGCATCACCGGAGAGAACCTGGCGATGGCTCCGCAGCGCAGGTAGTCGCCGTAAGCGAAGCCGCCCGGCAGGATGACGGCATCTACGTCGCCAAGCCGATCCGAATCGTGCCAGAGGAACTCGGCCTGCTGCCCGAGAATATGGCCCGTTGCATACAATGCGTCGTGATCGCAATTGCTGCCGGGAAAAACAATCACGCCAAATTTCATGGTTTCTGTTTTATGGGGAGGCTACAGGTTAATTTTATCAGAGCAGATCCGGCCGGGGGGCAGTGGGTAACCGCTATTGACCGCTATCCCTACCGGCGACCGTCAATAGCCCGCCACCCTGTGCGCCCGCCTCGATCCCCCTCGCGCGAAACGCTGAAAGAAACAGCACCCGCTAGGGCCATTGATTCCACGGCCCCGCCTTCGCCGGTTTTCAGTCATTTACTGGCCAATCGTGACCTGCTTTTTTCCCGCCGGTTTCCTGCTACCGGCGCCAGGTGCTGCGTCAGTATGAGCCACCCTTCGGCCAATAGCAAGGCGGCTCGGCCACCTCTGAAGCCGTACCTACAAGGGGCTGGAATTGGCCTTGGATTTCCAGTAAGATAGCTCAGGGCTCGGAAGCGGGCATGGCGATTGGCCACGCCGCTCCCTACTGAGTTTCACCTCCATCTGGAAGAAAAGGCTCAACTTCTCCCGCCTGGACCCTGCCGCCCGTTTTTGGCCGGTAAACAATTCACAAAGTTCG
>JBKQPR010000127.1:0-6412 GCA_052144935.1 Bryobacteraceae bacterium | reverse complement strand
CAGCCTGCGGTTTAGTTCAACGCGCGGTTTACTCGATTCCGCGGCGAACAGGCCGTATCTGCTGACCGGCTTCCGCGCGCCGCGGAACCGAGCAAACCTAAAGCATTCGAGCAAACCTAAAGCATTCACAAAGTTCGCCAATTATCTTTGTCCCTCCAACTCCCGCCACTCCAACCACTTACCAACACGCCCCGCTTTCGCCCTCGCCGCCCTCCGCCCGCCCGCCGGGTACAATGTGGCTTCGGGAGGGTTTCGCGAGAGCGAATTGCCCCGAGGAAGGCGAACTCGGGACATGATGTCCCGTGCGCCCTCGGTTAACTCTTCTGTTTTCAACAAAGCCTCCCCGGAATCCGGGACATTGATGTCCCGAATGGGTTCGTTATGGAAGAAATCGCGCCAGCCACTCTCGATCCGTTCGAGATGGGCGCCTGGGTCGGCCGCCAGCAAGCCTTCGCCGTCATCGCCAAATAAATGCTCCGCGGCTCAGGCGTTATCCCCGAAGCAGATGAAGGAGACGCGCTGCTACCAGAAACTCGGCCTGTCCTGGGACGACTTCTGCCGGCAGCACACGGGCATCAGCCACCGCCACGCCGATCGCATCATCCGTCGGTACGAGGAATTCGGAGAGGCCTGCTTCCGCCTCTCCAGCCTGGCCCGTATCTCCCCGGAAGGTTACCGCGAGATCGCTGACAACGTGGGCAGGTTCCCGCCACTCCCGAAAACGCATCCGTGATCCGCGGTTTCACCAGCGCCTGCCGCTCCCGGCGCGCCGGCCCGAGTCCGCTTCGCCCCTGACACCGGAGCTGGAACTCCGTCTCCACGCGCTGCTCGAAGACGTCAAACAACACCTGCGCCCCAACACGCCCGTAGGCGCCATCTCATACCTCAAGGACACCGCCCACACCGCCCTCCGGGAATGGGACCGTATCGCCCGCCGCCTGGAGGAGATGGCTCCCCGCGGCCGCCAGCCTGCTAGCTCTAGGTGCTCCCGTCCTCCAGGGCGCCCCTCACCAAACGGTCTGCGGCCAAACCTCAATCTCAGGCATCATAGGAAAAGAGGGGACCACCAGGGCCGGATGCCGCCAACGCCGCGGGAGCACCCAACCGTCAATCCATGGATCGTCGCCACCGCGGTGATGTTCGCCACTTTTATGGAAGTGCTGGACACCACGGTGGTCAATGTGTCGCTGCCGCATATCGCTGGCAGCCTTTCGGTCAGCACGGATGAGGCCGCCTGGGCGCTCACCTCCTACCTGGTGGCCAACGCCATCATCCTGCCCATGACCGGCTGGCTGGCCAATTACTTCGGCCGCAAGCGCACGCTGCTGGCCGCCGTCTTCGGCTTCACCTGCGCCTCGTTTCTCTGCGGCCTGGCGCCCAACCTGTCCATGCTGATCGTGTTCCGCGTCATCCAGGGCGCCACCGGCGGCTGCCTTCAGCCCCTCTCGCAGGCCGTCATGCTGGAGGCCTTTCCGCCCAGGGATCGCGGCAAGGCCATGGCGTTCTGGGGACTCGGCATCGTGGTGGCGCCCATGCTCGGTCCGGTGATCGGCGGCTGGCTCACCGATAACTACAGTTGGCGCTGGGTCTTCTATATTAACCTGCCGGTCGGCCTGGCCTCGGTCATCATGACGCGGCTGTTTATCTTCGATCCGCCCTACATACGGCGATCCAACCGCGGCATCGATTACTGGGGTATCGGGATGTTAGCGGTCGGCATAGGCGCGCTGCAAATCGTGCTGGACAAAGGCCAGGAGGCGGACTGGTTCGGATCCAACTGGATCGCCGTGCTGGCCGTGGTGGCGGGCCTGGGCATCATCGCTTTTATCGTGCGCGAGCTTCGCACGCGCGATCCGGTAGTCCACTTACGAGTCTTCAAGGACCGCACTTATAGCGCGGGTGTGTTCCTCATGACCGTGCTGGGCTTTGTGCTCTACGGCAGCATGCTGCTGCTGCCTCTCATGCTGCAGACGCTGCTGGGCTATCCGGCGCTGGATGCCGGAGTCGCCATGGCTCCGCGCGGCCTGGGCTCGTTCCTGATGATGCCCGTGGTCGGCACGGTATTGGGCAGGTTCGATCCGCGCAAGGTGCTGGCGGTGGGGTTAGTGGGCGCGTCCTGGACGCTTTATGCCCTTTCCAATCTGAACTTGAGCGCCGGCTATTGGGACATCTTCTGGCCGCAGTTCATCCAGGGAGCTTCGCTGGCCATGCTGTTCGTGCCGCTGACCACCGCCACCATGGACCCCATCCCCAAGGAGGAAATGGGCAACGCCACCAGCATGTTCAACCTGATGCGTAACCTGGGCGGCAGCGTGGGCATCGCCAGCGCGACCACCTTCCTGTTTCGTCGCCAGCAGTTCCACACGCACCTGCTCGGTGCGGACGTGACCGCCTTCAATCCGCAGACCATGGTGCGCGTGAGAGGCCTGCAGGCCGCCATGCTGGCGCACGGCTCCGATCCCACCACCGCCACGCACCAGGCCTACGGCGCGATTTGGGGAATGGTGCAGCAGCAGGCCGCCATGCAGGCTTTCGTGGACACCTTCCGCGCCATGTCCGCGGTCTTTCTGCTGATGCTTCCGTTACTGCTGGTGATGAAGCGGCCGAAACACTACTCCCGCGGCGGCGCCATGCATTGAGGCGCGGGTCGGCCGGGGCCGAGTGGCCGGCGATGCGGATCGGCGGAATAAAGCCGTTTGCGCCGCCCGCGCCCGGCGGACAATGGACTATGGCCAACATCGCCAAGCCTCCTTGCGACGAAGCCGCGATTCTGGCCGGTGCGTGCGAGCGGCCGGCTACCACCAACGGCCCCTGGATCCTGGCCGCGGCCATCCTCGGTTCGAGCATGGCGTTTATTGACGGCACGGTGGTGAACGTGGCGCTGCCGGCGCTCGAATCGGCCCTGCATGCGACCCTGGCGGACGTTCAATGGGTGGTGGAATCTTACGCGCTTTTCCTGGCGGCGCTGCTGCTCATGGGCGGGTCTTTGGGTGACCGCTACGGCCGCCGCAGGATCTTCGCCGCCGGCGTCGCGATCTTCTCCATCGCCTCGGCCTGGTGCGGACTGGCGTCCGACATCCGGCAGCTTATTGTCGCCCGAGGCCTCCAGGGAATCGGCGGGGCGTTGCTGGTCCCCGGCAGCCTGGCTCTGATCAGCGCTAACTTCTCCCAGACTGAGCGCGGCCGCGCGATTGGGACATGGTCCGGCTTCACGTCGATTACCGCCGCGATCGGTCCCGTACTGGGTGGATGGTTCACCGAGCACGGTTCGTGGAGATGGGTGTTTTTCATCAATCCTCCGTTAGGGCTGGCCGTCCTGTGGATCGCTCTGCGGAAAGTCCCCGAAAGCCGTGCCGGCAACCAAGGCGGGCAATTCGACTGGCTGGGCGGCCTGTTGGCCGCGCTGGGCTTTGGCGGAATCGTCTTTGCCCTGATCGAATCGACGCCGCTTGCGGGCGCGGTTGGGGCCATCGTCCTGATGGCGCTGTTGTATTGGGAAGCGCGATCGCCGTCCCCGATGGTTCCGCTCGGCCTGTTCCGTTCCGCCAATTTCAGCGGAGCCAACCTGCTGACCTTCTTTCTCTACGCCGCGATGAATGGCGTGCTCTTCTTTTTCCCGCTCGATTTGATACAGGTGCAAGGCCGTTCGGCAACGCAAGCGGGGGCGGCCCTGCTGCCTTTCATTTTGTTGATGTTCTTGCTGTCGCGCTGGTCCGGCGGACTTCTCGATCGGTATGGCGCCAAGGCTCCGCTGGTGGTGGGTCCCCTGATCGCAGCCGCCGGATTCGCACTATTTGCGAGGCCTGGTATCGGCGGCTCCTACTGGACTACATTCTTCCCCGCGGTGCTGGCGCTGGGGCTGGGCATGGCGATCAGTGTCGCCCCGCTGACCACCACCGTGATGAACGCAGTCGAGCAAAGCTACGCGGGAGCCGCCTCCGGGATCAACAACGCCGTCTCGCGCATCGCCGGCTTGCTGGCCGTGGCAGTCTTCGGAGCATTGCTCAGCGGCGTTTTCCAAAGCGATCTGGAACGGCGATTGGGCAGTCTCGACGTGGCGCCGGCGGTGCGGGTGCAAATCGAGGCCCAGCGCTCCAAGCTGGCCGCCGCCGAAACCGGGGACCCGCGCGGACGGCAAGCTATCCAGGAAGCATTTGTTTCCGGCTATCGCACGGTACTGTGGGTGGCCACGGGGCTGGCGCTGGCCAGCTCCGTGAGCGCCGCGGCGCTGATAACGGCCGGGCGGCGATCGGAGCATAGGTAGCCGCGGGCGATATTGCGGCCGAACGGAGACCGTACAGGAATCCGGCACAATAGGGCCGGTGGCTGATGGCAACCGAAACCACGTATACAAGGCTGCGTGACAACCTGGCCAGCGTTCTGGATCAAGTTGTGGATCGGCAGGAGACCGTGATTGTTCGGCGGAGAGGGTCGCGAGATGTGGCTCTCATTCCGGCCGGCGAACTTGCCGGGCTGATTGAGACCGCTCACCTGCTCCGGTCGCCACGAAACGCGCGGCGTTTGCTGGCGGCGCTCGATCGAGCCGAGCGGGGCAAAGGGAGGCCCGGAAGCGTCGCCCAATTGCGGCGAGAGATCCTCGGGGGAACGGGACATTAAACGAGTCGCCATTTTCCACTCCGAGTTCAGGGAGGATCTGCGCCATTGGGTCAAGTCCGGCCGGAGTATCGCGATCCGAGTTTTGGATTTGGTCGAGGCAGCGCTGCGCGATCCGTTCAAAGGCCCCGGCAAGCCCGAGCCGCTCTGATATTTGCTCGCGGTTGTTGGTCAAGACGCATTACACAGGAACACCGCCTGATATATCGTGTCAGCGATCAAGGAATTGATTTCCTTCAGGCTCGCTACCACTATTGATCTCGCACCGAGCCCCCAAACGAGGCATATTCCGCCCTTCTGACTCGCTCCTTTGGTAACCGCCGCCCGGACTGTAGAACCGCGGCGGCAAACGCGGTGCTACTCCGATCGAAGCGCTGCCATCCGCTGCGGTCGGAAGGCCAGCGCGACCGCGGCGCTCGAACGCACGCGCCCGACGACGAACGGGCACTTGTCCGGTAAGCCCACCCCACGACCGCAACTTCCGGGGTGCAATAGTTGCGCATGCAGTCGGCGCGGCCGCTCAGGGGGTTGCCAGGGGCCAGGGAGGGCGCGAGTCGCGTCTCACCCCTTTTTGGCCAGCAGGTGCGAGAGACGGTCAAATTCGAACTGCGCGGAGCCTGATGACGGCAGGGGTATTTGCGCCAAACCTTCTCGGATGAGGCTTTCAGCGCGCTCGGGCTGTCCCTCGGCCAATGCCAGCGCCGCAGCGGCCCGAGTGCGCGCCATGGGATCCGCACCCGGTCCAGCGCGTATGAGCAAGGTGCGCGCCGCGACCGCGTCACCAACGTACGCAGCCAGCCAGTATGCAGCTTCGCAGGCATTCGTCGGATCCGGGTCCGCCTCAGACAGGAAAGCAATAAGCTTCTGAATATGAGCCGCCGCTGCTTCGGTATCGCCGGCATCGAGCCAGTGTACGTAGGCGAGATAGTGGCAGTAGAGATCCTCGCGCTGGCCCAGGCGGAGGATCACGTCGTGCGGCCAGTCGCGGGGACGCAACGGGGTGAAGTCGCTGGCCTCTGCTACGGACTCCCGAATCATGTCGTCGACCGGCGGACCGCCACGGAGGACCTGCCGCAAATGCATTCCGTCGGACCCGGTTACTACTTCGAAGGCTCCGACCAACCCCAAGATACCGGCGCACGCGAAGAACTCCAGCAATAGGGCATTGGATGCAGTGAGTGCTGCGGCCATGAAGACCAAGCCAAACGCAACTGAGGAAGCGGAACCACCTAACAATGTCGCTGCCTTTTCGCGCCGGTAATTCGAGAAGCTGGGCGGCACCTGCCTTACAAAAGCGGCGTGGCGGCCCCACATTCTGCCCCGCTGCACCCTCCACCCTCGGGCCTGACGGAGAAACTCCAATGGCCCGAAGCCCAAACGCACGCAGCGCCAACCCATCAACGCTCCCGCGATGCAATGACCCGCTTCGTGCGTAATCACGTAGATCACAAGTCCAACCAGAAAGAAGGGGGGCAAGGCAATCATGAATGGAAGTTCGGAACCCACGCCAGCGCCCACCACACTTGAGAGCATAGCAACCCCATTGGGTTGCACCCATACTCCGGATGGTTATGGTGACGCTCTCGATTGAAAGAGGACCCATACGGTCGAAACACGGGCTTATCCGGCCAATCCTGATGCCCGCGCACCGCTAACCCAAATCGACTCTATGAATTAGGGGCGCGTGCACAGATTGGACCGGATAAGCCCACAAAAACCGGCCAAACTGTTTGGTTATAAGTCGCTTACGCTGAATATTTCGGTTCAAACAGTTTGGCCGGTTTTTGTTATCATATCG
>JBKQPR010000126.1:0-6674 GCA_052144935.1 Bryobacteraceae bacterium | reverse complement strand
GTCTGCCGGAGCCCAACCATGGGGGCCTTAAATCCGGAGCACAGACATTGCAACGCTTCCTAAGCCCGGCCCCCAGGGGCGTAAAACCTGGCCTGATGGCACGCTCCCTGCGGGGAGCGCTCCCCTTTACGGGGAGTACGGAACCGGTTCCAAATGTCGGGGCGTCGCCAGCGCCCTTAATTGAAGAGAAAACCCAGAAACAGCTAAGGAAAAGGCAGCCAAACACAGCAACGCCGGGCCATCCGGAGATACACCGTACCAGCGGCGCTCAATTCCTCTTCTCCCCGCCTCCGCCTCCGCGTCAGAAGTTTCCTCGCTCCAAGAACATCGACTGGGTCGCTGCGAAGGCTCCGCGTCGAGTGTGTTCCTCTTGTTTTTCTCCGCGCTTCCTCTGTGTGCTCCGCGTCTCGGCGGTGAATACAGCGTCGCCGCCCCCCTCACTCCAGATGAAACACTTCCTTCATCATGGCGAACCGTTCCCCCGTTCCCTGATCCGGCACCGGCTCGAACAGCCTGCTCATGTACTCCTGCCAGCGCTGGTTCACCGGGTCGCGGTCCAGCTCGTCCCAGGCCTTCTCAAAATCCTCCACGCGCAACGTCAGCACCAGTTCCTGCCCGCGGCGGAAGATCGAGTAGTCCGAGATCCCCACCTCTTTCAGCTTGGCCAGCAGCTCCGGCCACACCCGCTGGTGCTCCCGCTCATACTCCTCAATAGCGTCTTTCCGGATGCGCAGTTTGAAGGCGTAGCGCGACATAACCTTAAGCGTAGCTCGTTACCGCCGCGGCGTTGCGCTCGGCCCGGTCGGCGGTGATCCGCTCCAGGTAGCCGCTCTGGCGGAAGGCGTCCATGGGGTCGGCGGGCAGTCCTTTGGATAGGGCCCACTCGCGGATGGCCGGCCGCACGTCGCTCGAAAAGGCGTCCCGCAGACAGGTCTCGGCGTCCACCAGCGCACAGCGGGTCTGCGCCGCGGCCAGCTTCTCGTGGTCCACCAGAGCCGCCTTGGCGTAAAGCTCCATGGCGGTCGAAGCGGTTTGAATCATGGCCTCGATCTTGCCCTTCAGATTGTGGCTCTGGTCCACCATGTAGGCAATGTCCGCGCGCTGGCCGGTCTCCCACTCGTAGTGCTGGATCTCCAGGAAAATGCGGAATATCTGGTAAGGGTCGATGGATCCTAGCGTCAGATCGTCGTCGGCATACCGCCGGTCGTTGAAATGGAATCCGCCGAGCATGCCCAGATCCAGCAGCCACGCCACAATCTGCTCGATATTCTGTCCCTGGTAATGATGCCCGGTATCCACCAGCACCTTAGCCCGCGGCCCGGCCGCCTGCGCGAACAGCAGGGCCATCCCCCAATCGGCGATGTCGGTGTGATAAAAGGCCGGCTCGAAGGGCTTGTACTCCACCAGCATGCGCTGCTGCGGCGAGAGGCGCTCGTGCGCGGTCTTCAGCCCGTCCGCGAACCAGGCGCGCCGGTGGCGGATGTTCTGCGTGCCGGGGTAGTTGGAGCCGTCCGCGAACCACAGCGACACATCGCGGCTCCCCAGAGCCTTGGCGATTTCCACGCTGTCCAGAATGTGATCGAGGGCCATCCGCCGCACCTCGGCGTCGGGATTCCCGAGCGATCCATATTTATACACCTGGTCCTGAAACGTATTCGGGTTGATGGAGCCGGCGCGCACCCCGTGCTGCGCGGCCAGCCGTTGAATTTCGGCCGCGTCGCCGGCGCCATGCGGAAGGTCCCACAGCACGTGCAGCGCCACCGTCGGGCAGATGCCGGTCCAGCGGTGTACCTGTCCGGCATCGCTGAACTTCTCTTCGATCGTGCTGGCCGCGGCGGGCTGCAGAAACTTGCCGAAGCGCGTGCCGGTATTAGCGAACCCCCATGAGGGCAGTTCGATATGGAAACCGTTTAGGGCGCTGGCGATGGATTCGGTCTGCGGAGTCGTGATCACGTCTGGGTGGCCTCCCGTTCTCTCCCACATTGACGCGCACTTGTGGCGGGGCGTCAAACAATAATTTACAACAGGTTGCGGTTTCGCTTTGCGGAACCTTCCCGGTCCGGGCCGTGGGATGGAAATCGTGCCAGTGAAAGTGGTTAGCAGGATCGCCGGATTCGCGGGCGGCCGCGGGGCAACCCGCATCCGGATTCCGGCGTTACACATAGAGGAACGCAGGTTGTTCCGCCCGGCGGTCCCGGCCGGTCCCCCTGCCGCCCATGGATCTCGATGAAACCAGGACACCTGCGCCCTTTGAGGCGGTGCCCTGTGCCGTTTCTTACTCCGAAACGCCGCAAAAAGCCACCGAACCCCTGGTGCGCCTCACGCCAAAGGAATAGCATGATAGCCATGCGAATCAGATTGTGGCGCAGGCTCTCGGCCTGCCGGGCCCATCGGGCGCCCCGGACTCTTCTGGAACCCTTGGCCAAGTTGCCAACCCGCGCCCTGAACCAACCCCCGGCCCATCGGGCGCCCTGCACCGTCACGCAACTATTGGCCAAGCTGACTCCCCGCACCTTGCAGCAACCCCTGGCCAAGCTGCTGACTCCCCGCACGCTCCTGGAACCCTTGGCCAAGCTGCCGACGCACTGTGGGGCATCCAGTCATGGGGTGCCCCCTGGGCCCAGCCGACTTTCAGCCGGCGCGCTCCCCCACCGCACCGGCGCCGCCCGCCCCCAAGTGCTGCTCGTTTTCGCCGCCCTACTCGCGCTGGCCTGCCTCCTCTTGGCCGCCGCGCCCGCCACGCTGGCCGATCTCCGCCAATCCTTCGAGCATCCCCCCGACGATGCCCGCATCATGGTGCGCTGGTGGTGGTTCGGCCCGGCGGTCGTCAAGCCCGAGCTGGAGCGCGAGATGCGCGCCATGAAAGACGGCGGCATCGGAGGCTTCGAAGTGCAGCCCACCTACCCTCTCGAACTGGACCACAACTTCCCCTACCTCTCCGACGAGTTCCTGGGCGACCTGCGCTTCGCCTCCGACAAGGCCAAAGAACTGGGCCTGCGCTTCGATCTCACGCTCGGCAGCGGCTGGCCTTTCGGCGGTCCGCACATCCCCATCACCGAGGCTTCCGGCCGGCTGAGAGTTGCGCACGCCAACGCACCCGCCGGTACCGGCTCCATCCCGATTCCCAAGCTCGAAGAGGGCGAGAAGTTCATCGCCGCCTACCTCAGCCCCGGCAACGCGCAGCTTGCGGCCAACGGCAATTCCGTAACGCTCGCCACCGGGGCGCCCTCTGGGCCCGGCGGCGACCGCCAGGTGCTATTCTTCATCGCCAGCCGCACACGCCAGACGGTGAAGCGCCCCGCCGTGGGCGCCGAAGGCTACGTGCTCGATCACTACAGCCGCGCCGCCATCGACACGCACCTCAGGGCGGTGGGCGAAAAGCTGCTGGACGCGGTGCCGAATAATCCGCCGCACGCCATCTTCAGCGACTCGCTGGAGGTCTACAACTCCGATTGGACGGACGACTTCCTGGCGGAATTCCAGAAGCGCCGCGGCTACGATTTGACTCCCTACCTGCCAGCGCTGTCCGAAGATATCGGCGACAAGACCTTGGCCATCCGTCACGATTGGGGCCTGACGCTCAGCGAGCTGTGCGACGATCATTACTTAAAGCCGCTCACGGAGTGGGCCCACCAGCACCACACGCTCTTCCGCTCGCAGACCTACGGCATTCCGCCGGTGACGCTCTCCAGCTACCAGTACGTGGACCTGCCCGAAGGCGAAGAGGGTCCGCGCTGGCGGCGGTTTTCGTCGGCGCGCTGGGCCGCTTCCGCCAGCCACTTGCTCGGCCGCACGGTGACTTCTTCGGAGACCTGGACGTGGCTGCACTCGCCGGTCTTCCGCGCCACTCCTCTGGATATGAAGGCCGAGGCCGACCTGCATTTCCTGCAGGGCATCAACCAGTTTGTGGGACACGGCTGGCCGTATTCCCCTCCGGAAGCGGGCGAGCCGGGCTGGCGCTTCTATGCCGCTGCGGTGTTCAACAATCACAACCCGTGGTACCTGGTGATGCCGGACGTGGCGCTGTACTTCCAGCGCATCAGCTTCCTCATGCGGCAAGGCGAGCCGGCCAACGACGTGGCCGTGTATCTGCCCACCGCGGACGCGTTCGCCGGTTTCCGGCTGGGCCGCGACTCGGTGAACCAGGCCATGGACGGGCTGCTCGGCCCCAACCTCATTCCGGCCATCGAGGATGCCGGCTATAACTTCGATTTCATCGACGACGGGATGATCGCCAAGGCCGGCGTTCCTTACCACATCCTGCTGCTGCCGAATGTCGAGCGGATGCCGCTCGCCACGCTCGAAAAGATCGCCGGCCTCGCGAAAAAAGGCGTCACCGTAATTGCCACGCGGCGCAGGCCGTCGCTGGCTCCCGGGCTCAAGGAAGCCGAGAGCGACACGCCCCAGATCCGGCAATTGGCGGCCGGCTTGAAGCTGGTGGAGAACGAGAGCGGGCTGGGCGCAGCGTTGCACCAGGCGATGAATCCCGATGTAGCCACCGCCCGGTTACCCGATCGAACCGACCCGACCGCGGCGCCGCGCCAGCCCCCCGCGCCAGTTGGGGATCCCGTGCCCGAAATCGGATTCGTGCATCGCAAGCTGTCCTATGCGGACATCTATTTCCTGGTCAACACCAGCAATCATGCCGTGCGGGCGGACACCACGTTCCGCATGCCACCCCGCGGCGTTTTCGCCTCTCTATGGGACCCTCTCACCGGCAAAACCTCCACCGCCGGAGGCACCCGCCTGTCGCTCGATCTCGCGCCTTACGAATCGCGCGTAGTCGTGTTCGCCAAGGGCGAAGCCCCCTTTGAGCCACCCACCGCCGCCTCGGCGCCCGCGCCCATCGACCTCTCCACCGGTTGGAGGGTGACCTTCCCCGGCAGCGCCGCCGTCAACATGAACACGCTTCAATCCTGGACCGCCGACGAAAGCCGCAAGTATTTCTCCGGCCAGGCCACCTACGAAAAGACCGTCGAGGTTCCCAATCTCCAACGGCACAAAGTCTTCCTCAACTTCGGTGAGGGGACCCCTTCCGATCCCCACGAGCGCCGTACGGCCAGCGGAATGCGCGCCCTGTTCGATGGCCCTATCCGCGAAGCCGCGGTAGTCTACGTCAACGGCCAACGCGCCGGAGCGGTGTGGTGCGCGCCTTACGAAGTCGAGGTCACCGGCTTGCTCAAATCCGGCGCCAACACCATTCGCGTGGTGGTGGCCAATTCCGCGTTGAACATCCTGGCCAAGGGTCCGCTGCCCGATTACAAAACGCTCACCGCCAAGTACGGCGAGCGTTTCCAGGCGCAGGACATGGCTTCGGTGGCAGTGCAGCCTTCGGGGTTGCTGGGGCCCGTGCGGCTCATCGCCAGGTAAATGCCGGCGCTGGGGCTTTCTCCCTTTGGGCTGCTGCTGGCCGCCGCCATGTCCGTCACCAACGTGTTCACGGACGTGGCTCGCAAGCACGCGCTCGAACGGCGCGATCTGGTCCCGGCCACTTTCTGGATCCGCGTGGCCGTAGCCGCGGTCTTCGTGCTGGTGCTGGCTTGGCGGGTGGAGGGCGGGGCGGCCATCGAAATCCGCGATACCGGCCCGCTGTTCGGAGTGGCCTTCCTGAGCATGCCGACTCTGCCGACCTTCTTCGTCTACCTGGTGCTGGATGTCTCGCTCATCACCATCGTGATGTGGCTGTATTTCCGCGCCCTGCAAATCTCGCCGATGTCGCTGTGCGTGCCGTTTCTTTCCTTCACCCCGGTGTTCCTCATCTTCACCACCTTCGTGCTGTTGGGAGAGAAGATCGCGCCGCTCAAGTCGCTGGGCATCGTGCTGATCGTGGTCGGGTCGCTGGTGATGCACCGGCGCCTCTTCGCCATCGGCTGGCTGGCGCCCGTGAAAGCCGTGATACGCGAAAAGGGCAGCCGCTACATGTTGCTGGTGTCGTTCATCTTTTCCATTACCAATCCGCTGGATAAGAAACTGGTGCTGATGAGCGACATCTACGTGGAATCGGTGGCCTACGGCCTGGGGCTGTGCGTGTCGTTCTGGCTGCTGGGCCGCTTGCAGAAGTCCGATTTCGCCGCCGCCGCGCGCGGCAACTGGAAATGGATCTCGCTGGCGGGGCTGTCGGACGCCGTGTCCCTGCTGTTCCAGCTCGCTTCGTACACCTATCTGGCGGTGGCCATCACGGTGAGCATCAAGCGCGCGGGCATCATTCTGGCGGTGATTGCGGGATGGATGTTCTTCCGTGAGAAGGGCATCACGGACAAGGTGATTGCCGCCTCGGTGATGTTCTGCGGCGTGCTGATTCTCTACCTTCCCTTGACCGCGCCGCAGGCGGGGGTGCTGACCCTGGCAACCCTGGCGGGAATGTCCGCGGCGCTGTATGCCACGCGCCATCGCGAGGTGACGGCATGAATGTGCCGCTGGCCGGCGTCCTCCGAGCCACGACCGTCAGAAGCTGTCGGAGAATTGGGCGGCCCGCCAGCCCGGCAGACGGGCCGAAACGGCACCCCGTGTGTCCCACCTTGCTGCCGAAGAACCTGCAGCGCATGTGGGGCAGGCGCTTTCGCGTGTGCCCCAATGGGGCTGATTACCAGTGGGGGAAGGACCCACTCGAATAGTTGATGGTTAGATTCGATAGCTGGCGAGCGGTGAGTCCTGGTAACGGGGCTGATCGAAAC
>JBKQPR010000125.1:0-3437 GCA_052144935.1 Bryobacteraceae bacterium | reverse complement strand
CCAAGCTTCCGCCGCAGGTTCATCCAGTCCTAACGCAACTGGAAAACACCGTTCGCAACCAATTAGACCCGTCGCAGGCATACAGCATGGTTCCAGGTCGCGACCCCCAAAACCGTTAGGCACCCGGGGAGCTGCTTGACGAGACCCATCATCTCCAGTTCGAAAAGCGCGGCAATCAACTCGCTGGCGGAAATATCTGCCAATTTTTCAAGCAGATCGTCCAAATGTATGGCGGCGTCCACCTGTAGCCCCTCAAGGGCCTTGCGGGCGGTCTGGCCCATTTCCGATCGAGGATCATCTAGTACGGATGCGGCAGCCTGCTCCGAAGTTGCACCGCCTTCCGCCAGAATCCGTTGCCGCGCTCTATCTATTAGATGCCGGCGGGATTCGGCGGGAAGCTCCGACACTACGTCGTTCCAGTCCTGAATCAGGCGAGCCCCCTGTTTAATCAACAGGTTAGGCCCCCAGCTCAGCTTGGAAGTGATGTTCCCGGGAACCGCGAAAACCTCGCGGCCCTGGTCCATGGCCAGCTTGGCAGTGATGGCCGAGCCGCTGTACTGCGCGCCCTCCACCACCAGCACTCCCAGGCTCATGCCGCTGATGATGCGGTTGCGGATGGGGAAATTCTGGGGGAAGGCCGTGGCGCCCATGGGGAATTCCGAGAGCATCAGACCCTTGGCCGCGATTTCCCCGGCCAGCTTGCGGTTCTCGGAAGGATAGACGACGTCCGCTCCGCAGCCCAGCACCGCGACGGTGTTGCCGCCCGCGCCCAGCGTGCCTCTGTGCGCCGCCGTATCGATGCCACGCGCCATTCCGCTGACGATCGTCAGGCCGGCGTGCGACAGGTCGGCCGAGAGCCGCTCCGCCACGGCCAGGCCATACGGAGTCGGCCGGCGCGTGCCCACCACGCCGAGCATGAAGGAATCCAGCAGCTCCAGGCGGCCGCGCGCGAAGAGCAGGATCGGCGGATCGTAGATTTCCCGCAGGGCCTTGGGATACCGCGGGTCGCCCAGCGTCACCAGCACCGCGCCCGACTGGGCCATCTTTTCGTGCTGCGCGGCGGCATCTTCGTAGGTGCAGCCGCTGGCGATGGATTGCGCCACCGCGCCCGAGGCGCCGGCCATTTCCAGCTCCGTGCGTGAGGCGCGGAAGATGGCCTGCGGAGTGCGGAAGCGGTCCAGCAGCTTAGCGGAGTTTCGGGTTCCCAGACCTGGGATTAATTTGAGGGCCAGCCAGTGGAGTTCCTCCTCCCGGCTCAGCACGGGCGCTACCATCGGTGACGAACTCCACCCTAACACACTCCGCGGGCGGAGCGGGCCAGAGGGCGGCCAATCGGTGCGCGGGTCAGGCGGGTCAGGCGGCATTTTTGGGGAGTTCGGCAGCATGGTTGGGAAGACCGGCATTGGGCCCCGAGGGGCGGCGCTTCGAGGCCGGGCGCTTTTGGGCGAGTTTCTGCAGCACGCGAGCGAAATCGGCGGCGGGGACGGGACTGTTGGGATCGAGGCGGGCAGATGGGGTATCCCCCGCGGTGGTGGAGCCGGAACCGGTGCCGGAACCGGTGCCGGAAGTGGAGCCGGAACCGGTGCCGGAGCCGGAACCCGGGCCGGAGCCGTGGCCGGCGGCGGGAGATTCAGGAACGAAGCCAATTTCCGGGGCCTGAGGGGGACCGGCAGAGGGGACCGGAGGGGGGACCTGCGGCGGCACCTGTTGCGATGGGCCCGGAGGGCAGCCCAGAGGGCGCTCCGACTGGGTTTCGGTTGGGGGGCGGGAGGCCTGGATCTGGCGCAGATCCTGGAGCGTGCGGCGGAAGGCGCGCTGGAGGGTGTCGCGGCGGCGTTCGAGGCGGGCGAAGGTCTGCTCGGCGCTCGAAGACTGTAGGGTGAAGAGTATATTCCGCGGGATGGAATCCAAGAAGATGATTAAACAAGTTGAGGGAACGATTACTAGCGCCACCAAGTACAGGAAGTGGATGCCTGCTGACAGTCAACAAGGCGAAGATCCCCCTACTCTGTTCTCGCACGGTGAAGGGGAATAGCGTCCCAAAAAAGGCGCGCTGAGAGCGGCCCGGCCTGTCACGTCAGGCATTTACCCTGGATGGTTTGGCATCAAACGGAGGTTCTTTTCCGACGCGCTGAGAAGCCCTTGATTGTGCGCTGCGGATCGTAGGGGACTTGGATTAGAGTGATTTAATTCGACGATGACTATTTACGTGCTCGGCCCCTCGGGCGTAGGCAAGACGCACTGTGCAGGCTATGCCGCTACAATTCTGCGAGCTGAACATCGGGATTTGGACGCCCTGTGCAAAGGGCGCGAGTCTGATTGGGCTTGCTGCCAACGAGCGTTCGACGGCATCGAAAGTGAAGCAAAGTTGCGTCAGGTGTTCATCAGCATCGACATTGGGGCAGGGACGCAGCGTAACCGTTCGCTCGAACTTCAGCAGTACCTAATGCCCAGGCGGCAACATGTTGTTCTCGTCTGGGCACCTCCCTCAGAAGTGATCAGGCGGAAATGCCAGTGGCCGGGACGTTTGCCCGAAGAATTCGAACAGACCGAATACAAGACACGTGATCCACTGTACTCAATTGCCACGCACAAGGTCGACGTTTCCTGCAAGTCTAGAGACGAGGCGAAGGCTCAGTTTGCAAGATACATCCATGAAGCCTTTGGCGTTCCTGCACGCCAGTTTCCGACTGGCCAATAGGATGGCGCGTGGACCTTCTCACGAAAGCAAATCGACGATGCCGACGGACCAAAGACCGGGCGCTGGCGATAGAAGGAAGCGCGGGCCACCCCAAGGAAATCGCAGGCGGCCCGCACTCCCACCGTGGGGGCGAGATGGGTAACGGCGTCCATCAGGATCTCTCCTGGGGGGCTGCCTGGGGCAGGGGCCATCCCAGTAGAGCACCCACTTTTTTTTGAACATCCATGACGATCTCGGCTTTACGCAGCTCCTCGGTCAGGCGCTGGTTCTCCCGGCGGAGTTTCTGGTTTTCCTCCTCCAGCGGGTGGTGGTTGGACTGGGGACCGCGCTGGTGCGGGGACAGGCCCCCGAGCATGCCGGCTTCCCGTTCGCGCCTCCAAACGACTAGGTGGGACGAGTACAGGCGCTCGCGGCGCAGCAGGGTTCCGATGGCGCCGGGCTTATTCGCGGCGGCATCGGCCTGGGCCAGGATGAACAGTTTGTACGGGGCGGTAAAGGTGCGGCGTTTGGCGCCCGCGACCACCTCCGGGTTCGGTCGCGGAGGCACGGGCGGGACGGTTTTGCCTGCCGTAGCACTTCGGTCGGCCTCGCTTCGCTCGGCCTCCCTACGTTCTGCGGCAGGCAAAACCGTGGGAGAAGCCGAAGAGATTCCATTGTTGTTCACGTTGGTTCCTATTCTCGCCCTACTCAGTAATTACGACCAGGAGAACTGTCTCATTAATGTTGGCACGGAGGG
>JBKQPR010000124.1:0-69725 GCA_052144935.1 Bryobacteraceae bacterium | reverse complement strand
GCTTGAGATTGAAGAGGGAACCGCTTGTTGGGCGAGATTGCGGTCCTCGCGGGGATGTCTGCCGGAGCCCAACCATGGGGGCCTTAAATCCGGAGCACAGACATTGCAACGCTTCCTAAGCCCCGCCTCCAGGGGCGTAAAACCTGGCCTGATGGCACGCTCCCTGCGGGGAGCGCTCCCCGTCGGCGGGGAGTACGGAACCGGTTTCAAATGTCGGGGCGCCTCGAACGCCCAAACGAAGAACGAGAGACGAAGAGAGAGACAAGCAACGAAACGCTTTCAGAGCCGCGCGGGTTAAGAGAGCGGTTTTCGAATCACATCGAATCATCTGGGAAAGAACTGCTGACCAGAGCCATGCCGGTGAACGCGCCGGACGCCGAGTCGGTGAATGTGAAGGTCAAAGGATCGGAGTTCCAATCCCGGAGTTCCAATCCGGAAGCCCGAAGTCGATCGTCACCATCGTATCCGAGACATACACGAGTTCGACGTTGAAGTAGTTGAACAGAAAGCCGGGACCGGCCACGGGTACATCCGTCAAATCAAACACAGGGGTCCGCCCGTTACGCCGGCGGCGAGGCTCATCGTGGTGCCGATAATCGGGCCCGCCGATGCGGTCGGAGCGAGGGCGAGGTGGGCCCAGGCGGCCGCAATGACCAGTGCGTTGATATATCTCATAGTGGTTGCCTCGGCCGGTGTTTGATCTTCGGGCTTCGTCTTCTCGACGCTTCGTGGCGGTGCGGTGAAGCCATAGGGACAACCTCTAGACCCGGAGTTGCGGGTATTGATTCGAGGTCAAGTCCATCCAGGGGCCGGAGACGCCGCCGGCATCGTCCAGTCCACAATTTCCTCGGTTGTGTCTGCATGGGTGTCAAACTCCGCGAGTGTGACCGTGTCGTTACCATTTTCGGCTGCCGCTGGAAGACTGTAACCAGAGGGATCGTCAGGGATCCGGCCGCCGTTGTTTTCGACCGCAATGAAGTCAAGAAAGCCGCTGGCGTTGCTCATGGCGCGCTCGCGGATCGGCGAATGCCCCGGCCAGGTAGCGTCGAATGCCGTGGGTCGGCAGCGCGCGTCCCGCGACCTGCGGCACCGTCCCTGCTGTGAGGCGATTGGCGCCCGCGTAACGCTCTCGGCCCGCGCGGTCGCACAGTCGCCGCCCAGCGCGTAACGGGATGAAACGGCCACACGGGTTCGGCCCGGCGGCCGTCAGTGGCGCCGAGGCTGAAGGACCCGGCGCGCTGATCAATTGCCCGCTACACTAACGCTCACCGCGCCAGTCCGCGACGCTTGCGCCATGCCAGGACGGCAAGTCCGGCGGCCAGCGATCCGGGGGTCCCCGGCTCGGGAGCCTCGCTGCCGGTTTGGACAAGTTGGAAGCCGTTGATATCGCTTTCGCCCGCCAAGGTCGAGTAGTTTATGGTCAACAGCCCGTTCACGTCGGCGGTGACCGCGAGGTCCAGATAGTTCTGCCCGAGAATGAAGGTGCTGGCAGTGGCATCCGTTGGAGCGCTGTCCGCGATGACGCCGTTGGCATCCACCTCGATCGCGCGCCCGTTTGAGGCGATGTCTCCCTGGGTGTAGATGTAAAGGTCGAAGGTGGCGTCTGGCGCGAGGCCGGCGACGGTCATGGTATTACTTGCCCCATCGTAAAGGTAGCTACCCATCAGGGCAGCGTAAGGCGTGGCCGAGAACCCGTCGCCGCAGCAATTGGTATAGATACCATCGTTAAAGGTTAATGTGACGCCGGTGGAGTTCCCCCCGGTGTCCGCCAGAGGATCGGTACCCGGGGAAACCATGGGGTTCCAGTAATCGCCGGTAGTGCCGAGTACCGCCGCACCCGTGTATGCCGAGCCAAATCCTTCAAATTGTACGTCAATAGTTGCCGCCTGCGCTCCTGCGGACAGCAAAAGGCAGGCTAAAACGATTGAATTCGCTCTCATTCTCAACAGGTTTCCTTCAAGTAGTTAATATCCCTAGGCCGAAACCCCGTACCGCCAAGCACTTTGGGCACCCGTCATCGGGGTTTGTATGATTATCGGATTAGCCGATTAAATTTACAATGATATCTTCGGTGGGCGAAAGATGCTTCCCTATGCTCTCCCGTACGGCGTTACCGTTTGTAAGTAATACATATTTCTACCAATTCTTACAAATTGTCATAAGCTTTAATTCAGGGTCCCGGCCGTTGCGCTGCGGGCCGGCCGCCGTGCTGCGGGCCAGCCGCCGTCTGGCAGAAGTCCGTGAGGTCTTATTGTGAGGATCCTGGTTGCAGACGATAATCCGGTCTTTCGGAGCGTACTCCAGGCCATGCTGACGCATTGGGGCCACGACGTCGAAGTCGCGTGCGACGGAGCCGAGGCCTGGCGAATTCTGCAGGCTGAAGGCGGTCCTCATCTGGCGATTCTCGACTGGATGATGCCATGCATGGATGGCATCCAGGTGTGCCGGCGTATCCGAGCCGCTCCGCCCGGTCATTCCGTGTACGTGGTGATTCTCACGGCGAAAACAGAAAGAGAAGATCTCATCGCTGCCATGGAGGCGGGCGCCGACGACTTTATCAGTAAACCACTTAAGTCTCAGGAACTGCGTTTTCGTCTGCGCGCGGCCTGCCGGATTCTGGAACGAGATGAACCGCCGGCGCTTCGCCAGCGACTTGGTAGTACATCTTTGGCCCTGACCAACGCAGAGCCGGTATTAAATCTAAACTCGCTTGTTGCCGATGAGTAAGCAGACTCCCGGAAAGCGATGCGAAAAACGGGAACGATGTTCCGAAGGCTAAGCCGGGGCGGCTCCGCATACCGGTTCCTGGCGCTGGCCGGTGCTGCCGCGCTGGCCGCGCTCGGATTGTCTCTGAGCTTTCCGCGCGCCGCCACGGAGCGCCCGCTGACCATCGGTTTCCAGAACTCGCCACCATACCATTTTCCCGATGCGCAAGGGAATCCCACGGGCCCGGTGGTCGAGATCGTCAAGACGGCGGCAGAAAGCCTGGGCATTCCGTTGCGGTGGGTCTTCTCGGCGCAAGGCCCGGAGGTATCTCTGACATCCGGAGCGGTGGATCTGTGGCCGGTCTTTGCCGATCTTCCGGAGCGGCGGAAAGCCTTCCAAGTCAGCACACCGTGGGCAAAGATTTCCTACGAGTTGGTCTTTCCGGAATCCGCGCCAATTCCGGATAAGGAGCAGGTCCAGGGCAAGCGGCTGGCCGTGGCCACGCGGATCAGCAGCGATGCGCGGATGGCCGGGCGGCTCCTCAAGGGCGCCCAGGTCGTGCCGGAATCCAACGTCGCCGGGGTGCTGGCGGCGGTGTGTTCGGGGGAGGCGCAAGCCGGTTTGCTCTCGTCGAATCCGTTTGCCGATTCCCACTCGCCGGTCTGCCCGGTTGGACCTTTGGGCATCAGGATCGTCGAGGGGGCCGATTTTTCCATGGGAGTCGGCGCCAACCGGAGCAATGGCCCGGCGGTGCGGGCGGCCGAGCGATTGGCGCAGGAGATCGGCAAGATGGCCACCGACGGCCGGCTGTCCTCGATCGACTTTCACTGGAATACCAAAGTCGCAATCGAGACTGCCACGATCTTCGCGTATCGCCGCGCGCGCCTGTACTCGATCGTATTCCTGATCGCCCTGGCCGTGCTGGCGCCGGTGCTGGCGGGGCTGATTTTGCTGGCCAGCCGGTTGCGCGCCGCGCGCCGGCAGGCGGAGGCCGCCAGCCGCGCCAAGAGCTCCTTCCTGGCCGCCATGAGCCACGAGGTCCGCACGCCCATGAACGGAGTGATCGGGATGACCGGTCTGCTGTTGGACACGGATCTGACGATCGAGCAAAAAGCCTATGCGGAGGCCGTGCGCCGCTCCGGCGAAGGCCTGCTGACGGTGATCAACGATATCCTGGATTTCTCCAAGATCGAGGCGGGCAAGATGAACATGGAGGCCTTCCCCTTCGACCTGCGGCTGGTGCTGGAAGAGATTAACGAGATGCTGGCGCCGCGGGCGGAGGACAAAGGGATCGACCTGATCCTGGAATACCCGCCGGACATACCCAGGCACTTCGTGGGGGATGCCGGCCGCATCCGGCAGGTGGTCACGAATCTGGCGGCTAATGGCGTCAAGTTCACCGGGAAGGGCCAGGTGGTGGTGACAGTTTCCCGCCAGTCGGGGAACCCGGAAAGCGCCGGGATGCGGATCTCGGTCGAGGACACCGGCCTGGGCATACCGGCGGCCAAAGTCGGCGCCCTGTTCCGGAAATTCAGCCAGGTGGACGATTCGTCGACGCGCAAATATGGGGGCACCGGGCTGGGGCTGGCGATCGCCAAACAGCTTGTCGAACTGATGGGCGGCGCCATCGGGGTGGAGAGCCGGCCGGGCCAAGGCTCCATTTTCTGGTTCACGCTGCCGTTGCCGCTGGATGCCAACCCGGCCGTGGGGATCCCTCTGGGCCCGGCGGCGGCCGAGGATCTGCGGGGATTGCGCGCGCTGATCGTGGACGATAACCAGATCAACCGCCGCGTGCTCGACCAGCAGGTCACGAGCTGGGGGTTACGGAACGGCAGCTTCGCTTCCGCGGAGGGCGTGGTGGATGCTCTGCGCACCGCCTACGAAGCCGGGGATCCCTACCATTTTGCCCTGCTGGATTATCAGATGCCGGACGTGGATGGCTTGACGCTGGCCGCCGCCATCAAGCGCGAGCCAACTCTCGCAGGCACTCTGGTGATCATGTTGACCTCGGTCGCGCATTGGCACGAGATCCGGCGGGGCCTCGAAGCCAGCGTGGACGCCTGCCTGGTGAAACCGGTGCGCCAATCGCAGCTCTGGAACACGCTGGCCACCGCGTGGGCCAAACGGAACAGCACCGTCGTGCCCGACCGGGCCAAGCCGCAGCGCCGGATCGCGGAGTTCCGCACCTCGCTGGCGGCGCGGTTCGCGGGTGGGATGCCGCGCATTCTGATCGCCGAAGACAACGCCGTGAACCAGAAGGTGGCCATCGGATTCCTGGACCGGCTGGGCATTCGGGCGGATGTAGCGGGGAACGGGCAGGAAGCCATCGAGATGTACCAACTGCTGCGCCACGACCTGATCTTCATGGATTGCCAGATGCCGGAAGTGGATGGCTATGCGGCCGCCCGCGAGATCCGCCGGCGGCAGGGCGCGGGGAGGCGCGTGGCGATCGTCGCCATGACCGCGGAAGCCATGGAAGGCTGCCGCGAGATTTGCCTGGCGGCCGGCATGGACGATTACATCGCCAAACCGATCCGAGTGGACGATTTGGTGGAAGCGCTGTGGCGCTGGGTGCCCGCCCAGGAGTCGCGGGCCAAGGAGCCGGAATGGCGTGTGGGCAAGGGCTGAGTGGAACCCGGGCTTCCGGCTGGCTGGCGGAAAAGCGGGCGGGGAAGGGAGCGGAATGACGGAACTTTTCGCCGTCGATGTTCAAACCTCACGCTCCGGCCGATATGTGGTTCGTGAGATCCGGTGATGTGTCGGCGGCATAGCCTCGGTGTGTGCGCTGCGCTGATTCTGACGTTGAACGGCTCTGCCCTTGGCCAACAGTACAGCTTCCGCCACTACGGGGCTGCCGATGGGCTTCAGAACCTGACCGTCCTATCCCTGGCGCAGGATGGGGCCGGCTATATTTGGGCCGGATCGGAAGGCGGACTGTACCGCTATGACGGGACGCGCTTTCGTCTGATGGCGGCCGCCGAAGGGTTGCCGTGCGCCAGCGAAGTCCATGCCTTGCATGTGGCGGCGGATGGCGCGCTGTGGGCCAATACGTGTGCGCAGGTTTTCCGTTTCGACGGGCAGCGCTTCCACCCCATCGCCGGGCTGAGCGGCATGTTGTCCGGCGCGCAGGGGATGGTGGACGATGCGCACGGCCGCGTGTTGGTGGCGGCTCCCACGGGCATGTACGAAGTGGCGCCGGACGGCGCCGGTTCCTTCTCCGCGCATCCTTATCCGTTGGGGCCGGCGCTGGCCGGCGCGCCCATGCGCGGAATCGCGCGGAGCGGTTCGCAACTCTGGTTTGGCTGCCGGCGGCGGCTTTGCGTCGAAGACCGCGGGCGAGTCTCGATGTTCGGGCCGGCGGAAGGTTTGCCGGAGGACGCCTGGGACGCGATCGGCATCGCGCCGGACGGTTCCGTGTGGACCCGCAGCCCGAGCAAACTGTACCGCAAGCCGCCCGGCGCGGCGCAATGGGTCCAGGAAAAACCGGATATCGCCTCGAGCTACAACTGGGGCGCCTTGACCACCGGCCGGGGCGGTTCGATCATGGTCCCGACCGATAAGGGGTTAGCCATCCGCCGCGCGGGTAACTGGAGCGTCATCGACGAGCAGCGGGGGCTGCGCACCGCGATGACCAGCGCGGTGGTGGAAGATCGCGAGGGATCGCTGTGGATTGCGCTGATCGGGGCCGGTGTGGCCCGCTGGCTGGGTTACGGCGAATGGGAGGCCTGGACTAAGGCCCAAGGCCTGCCGTCCGACGTGATCTGGAGCATCCGGCGCGACCGGAAGGGCTCGCTCTGGGTGGGGACCTCCCTGGGCCTGGCAAGGCTGGAGGGGCCGGGACCGCCACGGACCTGGACCCGGAAAGACGGATTGGGGGGCGACAACGTTCGATCGCTGGTAGA
Organism: Bryobacteraceae bacterium; assembly: GCA_052144935.1. Classification (GTDB taxonomy): domain Bacteria; phylum Acidobacteriota; class Terriglobia; order Bryobacterales; family Bryobacteraceae; genus JOPF133. The sequence continues at coordinate 63,117 of JBKQPR010000124.1, read as the reverse complement.
GACCTCCGACGGCGCCATATGGGCGGTGGTAAAACCGGGCGGCGTGGCGCGCATCGATCCGGCCAGCGGGAAGATTCGCCGGTTTGGACGGGATGACGGGCTCCCTTGCGGGACCTCGCACCGCGCTTTCGTCGACCATCTCGACCGGCTGTGGGTCGCGACAGCCTGCGGCGTCTTTCGCAACGACCGGCCCTCCGCTTCCGAGCGCTTCCGCCGCATCGATCAACCTGCGGTGCTGGAGCACGGGGCGTGGGCCATTTCCGAGGACCAACAGGGGACCATCTGGATCACCAGTCCCGACGGGTTGTGGAGATTGAGCGATGGCCGATGGCGCCAGTACCGGAAAAAGGACGGACTGCTGAGCGACGATCCCTACATCCCGGCAATCGGTCCCGATGGCGCTCTCTGGCTGCGCCACCGCTACGATGCCGGAATTGAGAGAGCGGAGTTTTCCGGCGACCGCCTTTCTCAATCGATGGCGGCGGTGCCTGTCGATGCCGGGTCGGTCGAGGTCACGGCCTTCCACGGCTTTGATGCGTCGGGCCGCCTCTGGCGCGGCAAATCTGACGGGGTGTCGGTCCTGGATGGCGGCTCCTGGAGGAGCCTGAGCACGGAGGATGGGCTGGTCTGGAACGACACCGATGGCGAAGCCTTTTGGGCCGATTCGGACGGTAGCGTCTGGATCGGAACCAGCGGCGGGCTGGCGCATTATCGGCCTCCCGCCGGTGGCTCGCTACGGCCGCCGGTTGCCGATCCGATCATTACCGGCCTCGACATCGGCCGGAAGTCGCGCGTCGTCAGGGCCGAGTTCTCCTCGCTCAGCTACAAAACCGAGCAACTGGTGCGCTTTGCATACCGGCTGGACGGGGATCCCTGGACCGACACCACCGAGCGTACCCTCTCGATTGCCGGGCTGGGCCCGGGCCTCCATCGGCTGGAGATCCGGTCGCGCGTTCGGGATGGGCCGTTTTCCGCGAACGTGGCGGTGGCGGAGTTCCGGATCGAGCCTAAGTGGTGGGAAACCTGGTGGCTGCGGTCTCTCGCCGCGCTCTCTGCCATCGCCGCCGGGTGGGGCGTCATGCTGTGGAGGAGCAGATTGCTGCGGAGCCGCAACCGCCAGTTGGAGCTGGCGGTGCGCCAACGCACGGCCGAACTGGAATCCGAACGCACCAAGGTGTTGGAAGAGAAAAGGCGCGCCGACGCGGCCAGTGAAGCCAAAGGCCGCTTCCTGGCCACTATGAGCCACGAGATCCGGACGCCTTTGAACGGCATCATCGGGTTGAGCGGGCTATTGGAAACCATGCCGGTTTCCGCCGAGGCGCGGGATACCATCCGCATGATCTGCTCTTCCGGGAATACGCTGCTGCGGGTGATCAACGACATCCTGGATTTCTCGAAAGTGGAAGCCGGAAAGCTGGAGCTGGAGGTCGCGCCTTTCCACTTCCGGCGCTCCCTGGAGGAAAGCATCGCGCTGTTTCGCGCCACTGCCGCGGAAAAAGGTCTGCGCCTCGGCTGCGATCTGGCGCCGGAATTGCCCCTGTGGGCAGCCGGAGACGAGACCCGCTTGCGGCAAGTGATCCTGAATCTGATCTCCAACGCCCTCAAGTTCACCAGTTCCGGGGAGGTGGTGCTCTCGGCCGGCGTGGAACGCGAGGACGAGACATCCTATTGCATCGCCATCCAGGTTCGCGACACCGGAATCGGGATTGCGCCGGAACAACTGCCTCGCCTGTTCGCATCCTTCCATCAGGCCGACGCGTCCATCAGCCGCCGCTACGGCGGGACTGGCTTGGGGCTGGCGATCTCGAAACGGCTGGTCGAGATGATGGGAGGAAACATCGATGTGGAATCCACGCCCGGCGTGGGCACGCGCTTCCGGTTCACGGTCCTGCTGGGCCATGCGCAGCAACCCGCCGCGCCGTCCAAAGCTGCGCCGCTAAGCGTGAAAGCGAACTCCCATTTGAGAGTGCTGGTGGCGGAGGACAACATAGTGAATCAGAAGGTCGTCTTGAAGCTGCTGGAGAAACTCGGAGTGAAAGCCGACCTGGCGCGGGACGGTGCGCAGGCCATCGCGGCGGCGGAGGAAAATCCTTACGACCTGGTTCTCATGGACGTGGAAATGCCTGAGGTGGACGGTCTGGCTGCAACTCGGGAAATCCGGCGCCGGCTCCCCCCCGGCCGCCAGCCCGCGATCTTCGGGCTGACCGCGCACGCGACACCGGAGTATCGCGACATTTGCCTGAATGCCGGTATGGACGGGCGCCTGACCAAGCCGCTGGAATCCGATAGGCTTCGGGAGCTGATTACAGAGTTGTCCGCGCACTCCCAGCCGCGGAACCTCTCTTCGCGCGTCGCCGCAGAGGGCCGCTCGTTGACGGAGGACTCCGCGGAAGAGCCAACTTGTCGCGAATGAGTCAGGCTGTTCTCACCGCGGATCCCTCGCATCGACTGATGTCGATGCTCCTGGGGCGAGGGAACTTTGACGCGGAGGCGCGCAGGCACGGAGGCGCGCAGGCACGGAGGAAAACGCGGAGAAAACATTTTGATTTTCCTCCCGGCGCGTTTTTTCTCCGCGTCTCCGCGCCTCCGCGTCAAAGAGGTGTACCAGTTTCCGGAGAGCCTTCGCATCGACTGATGTCGATGTAACCAAGCCGTCAGGCTTGGTCTCTCCCCTCCGCGGTGAGAGCACTTCTGACATACTTGGTACTCTATGAACCCTGCCACGTCACGACCGGACTTTACTGGTGTGTGGGAGATGAATTACGAGAGAAGCATCTTGCATCGCCCGACGCCGGAGCGAATCCTGGTGAAAATCGAGCGTCGGGAGCCGAATCTCATTCAGCAAGTTTTCTTCGCGGATGCCGGCGGCGCGGAGCAGCGGATGACTTTCACCTTTGAAACCGGCGCTGAAACAACCAAGACCTACACGCCGAAAGCGGTACGGCGCGTCTACAGACTGAAGGCGAATGGGAAAATGCGGCCGTTGGGCATCCCGACGGTGCGCGACCGAGTGGTGCAGGGCCCAGAGGGCACCCCGACCCTGTTGATCCTGGAGCCGATCTTCGAAGCAGATTTCGAGGATTGCTCCTATGGGTTTCGTCCTGGCCGTTCGGCACACCAGGCGTTGGAGGAGATACGCGGGTATGTTCAGGCCGGGTATCAAGCGGTGTATGACGCGGACCTAAAAGGCTACTTCGATTCGATTCCGCGCGACAAGCTTCTGGCTTGCGTGCGCATGCGAGTGGTGGACACTGATCCGGATGTGGCTGGAGGCCCCAGTCGTAGAACCGGGCGAGGAGGGCAAGCCGGAGCGATGGAGTCGCCCAGGCAAGGGTACTCCCCAAGGCGGGGTGATTTCGCCGCTGCTCAGTAACGTGTACCTGCATTGGTTCGACAAGCTGTTTCATCGGGCCGGGCCCAGGGGGCGCCCCCCAGCCCAATGGGCGGGGGCCAAGTTGGTGCGCTACGCCGACGATTTCGTGGTGCCGGCGCGCTATCAAGGACCTCGGCTGACGGGTTGGATTGAGTCGAAACTCGAAGACTGGCTGGGATTGGAGATCAATCGGGAGAAGACGCGGGTGGTGCACCTGAAGGAAGAAGGAGCGAGTCTGGACTTTCTGGGATTCACGTTCCGCTACCACGAGGACCTGAGAGGGCGCGGGTGGCGATATCTGAATGTGGGTCCGTCGGCGAAGGCCCTGAAGAAGGAACGGGAGAAGCTGCACGAGATGACCAATCATCGGCAGTGCTTCAAGCCGATCCCGCAACTGATTGAGGAACTGAACCGGCACCTGAAGGGCTGCAAGAACTACTTCGACTTTGGGTATCCACGCCAAGCCTTCCGAGACGTCAACACGTACGTTCGCTACCGTCTCACGCAACATCTGAGACGGCGCAGCCAACGGCCCTACCGACCGCCGGGAGGGGTCAGTTTCTATGAGCACATCCAGCGATTAGGGCTGGAGAGTTTGTAGCGGCTGGCAGCCGTGCAACTGCCTGCGTATGCCTGAGGCGATACGTTTTCAGGAGAGCCGGATGCCGGGAAATCCGCTTGTCCGGTTCGACGAGGGGAGAGTGGGTCGCACCGCAAGGTGTCGCCCTCTCTCCTACTCTACCGTCCAGTTCTCCCATCTCTGAACTGAACGCCGACGTCAGCCCGCCCGTCACAGTACATTTCGATACTTTTCCAAGGCGACTCGAACGAGCTGGCTGCGGGTTCGCACACCAGTCTTGGCGAAGAGTTGCTGAATCGTATTCTTGACGGCGCTTTCCGAGATCTCCATTCGGGCGGCGATCTCCTTGTTGGCGAGTCCCTGAACCAACAATCGCAGCACCTCCGTCTCACGGTTATTCAGTGCGGCTCGTTCCGGATGCTCCGCTTCGGCGCCCGGCTCGGCAGCCCGATCCTCTTCGCTAATGTCCCCAATAATGGCAGCCAGCTTGGGGGCCCCTCCCTCCTTATATGTGGAGAACCAGACGTCGGCGGTGAAGGATTCGCCGTTGCCCCGGTGAACCTGGCACTGCATGGAGGCCCGGAACTGCGGCGCTTCTTCCCACCGCAGTGCGTGGTGCAGTTCCGGCAGGAACGCCGCGATCGGACTACCTACCAACCGCCCATCGCGCGGCGCCATCAATTCCACAGCCGCGTGATTGGCCAGTTCGATGAAATGAAACCGTGCTCGTCGACGGTCACGATCGCCGCGGGACTGGTTTCGACTAGCGCCTTCAACCGTTCCTGAGCTTCCAGGTTCAGGCGGCGATTGCGGACCAACTCTCCAACGAAGAGCCCGCAGCCCGCCAGCGCCAGCGTTTCAAAGCCAAGACGAACAAACGACTCATCAAGGGAACTGAAAACCTCGGCCAGAGCCGCACACGCGGCGCCCAGCGCTGCCACAAACCAGCGCGGCAGGAAGGCCGCCGCCAGCATGATGGGAAACAAGTAGAGAAAGCCTAGCGAGACGTAGGGCTTTGTCCACCAATCCACCACCGCGATGATCAGAATGATTCCGCCGCTAACCAGCAGGACCGGCGTTCGGTTCCGTTGGTCCCACAGCCGTTCTAGAGGCAGCATGATTCTTGGAGAATCTCAATTCTCGCGCAGTTCTCCGCCGATAGGGCGGGCCAATCGAAGTATTGCCCCAAAGATTCTGTTCCCTACCGGCAGACATCGGAACCATTTGGCCGCAAGAGCGCGTCGGGCGGCATCATTCGGGTCCACCGCGGCTTCCAGCGGAAAACCGGTTGGCTGTGCCGGAAAACGGCGACAGGCGTTCATCCAATCAAAAGATTAGCCGCACGATTGGGGACAGTGAGACTGGTTGGGGCCGCGGGTGAACGGCGGGCCGCGGCCGGCGTCGGAATCCACCGGTGCCACGCCCGCCGATGCGCTCGTCGTCGCTCGTTTGCACCTGCCGGGTGGCGCTCGCTGGCCCAAGCAAGGCTCCCCGCCACCCGTTTGCCCTGCCGAACCGCCACGGCGACGGCGGACGTCGTCGCTCGTTTGGACCTGCCGGGCGTGCCATGGCCGCCGCGGGAGCGCACCGCCCGTTTGTCCGGCCGAATCGCCGCGGCCACGGCGGACGTCGTCGCCGTTCGTTTGCGCCTGCCGGGCGTGCCATGGCCCCCGCAAGGTTCCTCGCCGCTCGTTCGCCCCCCGCCGAACGGCCAGTGCCTTCCCCGCCGATCGTCCGATACCGCCCGAGCCGCCGTTGGGGCAAGCTGAAATCACGGAGGTTTTACCGAATGTCCACTGAATTGGCTGCCTTCTCCTTGGAGTTGGCGGCGATCGTCGAGAAAACCGCGCCCAGCGTCGTGGCTGTCCACGCCCGCCCGCGGTTCTCCTCGAGCGGGGTCTTCTGGCGCCCGGGCGTCATTGTCACCGCGGAACACACCATCCGGCGCGAGGACGAAATCACCGTCACCCTCCCGGATGGCTCGAACGCCCCGGCGACCCTCGCCGGAAGCGACCCGGGGACCGACCTGGCGGTTCTCAAAGCCGAATTCCCCGCGCCGCTTTTGAAGCCGGCGGCGGGGCCCATAGCGGGCCAGATCGCCCTATCGATTGGACGCTCACAGGATTCCGGCGTTAACGCCACCTTGGGGATCGTCAGCGCCGTGTCGGGCGATTGGCGCACCTGGCGCGGCGGACGCCTCGACCAGTACATCCGTCTCGATCTCACGCTCTATCCCGGCTCTTCGGGAGGCGCGGTGGTCGATATTGCCGGCGAAACCCTGGGCATCGCCACGTCGGCCCTGTCGCGGATCGCCGGCGTGGCCATCCCCTCGGCCACCATCAACCGGGTGGTGGACCAGATTCTGGCCCGCGGACGCGTCTCGCGCGGTTACCTGGGGGTCGGACTGCAACCGGTCGAACTGCCCGATCATCAGAAAGCTCTGATCGTTCTTTCGCTCGCGCCCGAGGGCCCCGCCGCTTCGGCCGGCGTCCTGATGGGCGATATCCTGGTCTCTCTGGCCGGCTCGCCGGTTGGCGACACGGAAGACATCCAGGCCGCGCTGGAGTCTCACCCCGTGGGCCAGGCCGTTGCAGCCGGGGTTGTGCGCGGCGGCGTTTCCCAAACCATCGACATCACCGTGGGGGAACGGCCCCGGAGGGAATGACATGCCGCATTTCGGAGAAATCGCCGAGCAACTCCGCCGCTCCACCGTGCAAGTAACGGCCGTGGACGGTTCCGGTTCCGGTTCCGGTTCCGGCTCCGGCGTGATCTGGTCCGCCGATGGGCTGGTCCTGACCAACGCCCACGTGGCGCGCGGCCGCGCGGCGCAAGTCGAACTCTGGGATGGCCGCCGCTTCGAGGCCCGCGTGACGGCCCGCGATCCGCGCCGCGACCTGGCCGCGCTGCGCATCCAGGCGGCCGGCCTTCCCAGCGCCGCGCCGGGCGATTCCGCGGCGGTTCGCCCCGGCGAGCTGGTCCTGGCCATTGGCAACCCGCTGGGCTTCGCGGGCGCGCTTTCCACCGGGGTGGTGCACTCGATTGGGTCCCTGCCCGGCATGTCCGGCCGACAGTGGATCCGCGCCAACGTGCGGCTGGCGCCCGGCAATTCGGGCGGTCCGCTGGCCAACGGGCGGGGCCGAGTGATCGGCATCAATACGGCCATCCTGAATGGCTTGGGCGTAGCAGCGCCCGCCAACGCCGCCGCCGGCTTCCTGGCTCAAGGGCCGCGCCCCGCGTTGGGAGTCACGTTGCGCGCCCTGCCGTTCGGCCTGGAAATCCTCGAGGTGGATGCGGAGGGTCCCGCCGCCATGGCATCGCTGCGGCCGGGCGATATCCTGCTCGGCTCCTACGAGCAACTAAATCAGGCGCTCGATTCCGGCCGCGAGCTGCTGCGCCTGCAGTTCCTTCGCGGGGGTAAGCAGGTGCGCGAGGCCGTGGTGCGTTTTCCCGCGCCGCGGGCGGTGGCCGCTTGACGCGTCTGCTGATTGCGGCCCCCTCACCCGTGGTCCGTGCCGGGTTGGAGGCCCTGGCTGCCTCCAACCCCTCGCTCGAACTGGCCGGCGCTTTCCCGGACCTCGCCTCCGTCGAAGCGCTCCGGCCCGACGTCGTGCTGGCCGCTCTATCGCCTGCCGATCTGGCGCCCGCGGCCAACGGGAGCGCCCCGGCTTACGTCCTGCTGACCGCCGAGGCTCAGCCCGCATGGACGGCTGAGGCGGTACGGCTGGGCGTCCGGGCGCTGTTGCCCCGCGACGCCTCCGCGGCCGAGATCCTGGCCGCCGTGGAAGCCGCCGCCGCGGGGTTGGCGGTGGTCGCCCCCGCCGATCTCGAACCGCTGCTGCACGCCGGACTTCAACCGCAGGCCGCGCCCGAAACCTCCGCGATCACCCCGCGGGAAATGGAGGTCCTGCGCCTGATGGCGGAAGGCGCCGCCAACAAGACCATCGCCTGGAAGCTCGCCATCTCGGAGCACACCGTCAAGTTCCACGTGGCCTCGATCTTTGCCAAGCTCAATGCCGGTACGCGGACGGAGGCGGTCACGCAGGGTGTGCGGCGAGGACTGATCCTCCTGTGACTCGAATGGTCCCGATTCTTGCAACCCAATAAAGTGAGATAATACCCTCCGTTAATCGACTAACCCTTTCTTAGCAGGTTGACGGAGACGCCGCTCGTGGTTTCGGCCCCTACCGGACCGGCGCAGGGTTCCGCCCTGCTGCCCGAAGAAAGGCAGAGTAATGGTACTCCCGTGCTTTCGGCGGCATGGCGCCGCGGCGGGGGCGTGGCTGGCCGTGTGGGTGGCTTCGTTCCTGCAACCTCCCGCGGCTCGTGCGGGTACCGCGCATTATGACGGGTGGTTCCACACTCGCATCGATCAGGCGGGGCTGGAAGCCCTTTGCGACGAGGGTCCGGACTGCGACTTGGACGCTCACCCCTTTCTCATGGTGGCCAACTCATCCTCCACTATCGAAGATTGGGAATTCGGCCAGCTCTTCCTGGCCGCCGTGATGGTCGCCAGTGCAGGCGTCACGGCGGATGATTCGCCCGAAACCTGGGCCTGCGTTCTGCCGCCCGCCGGCATCCCGGCCGACGGCCAATCGGCGGAGAGCACCGGCCTGGAAGGGCAGAGGCTCGGTCCCGATGTCGTGGTCCTCGGTGGCAATCTGGATTATGATGCGGACGACTGGCCGACCTACTTTGGCGTGTGCCTGATGATGGCTATGGGCTTCGCGGCCGCCGCATGCTGCTTCCACCTGGTGCAGCGTGGCGACCCGCCGCCGCTCTCAGGCGATCCCTACGTGCAAGGCGACGATTCCCCCCGTCAGATATTCGTAGCTGACGCCGGAGAACCGTGCCCTCCGCATGTCTTCAGCCAACTCGCAGGCCTTGGGAAACCGGCGTACCGATTCGGGCAGATAGGTGTAGGCATCGCGGCTGCCGGAAAGCGCGCCCCCGATCCAAGGGAGTATGCGCCGCGAGTAGAAGTGATATAGGGAGGCGAACACCGGGTCGGGTGGCTCGGAGAATTCCAGAATGGCGGCCATACCGTCCGGCCGCAGGATGCGCCGCATCTCGGTCAGGCCGGCTGCGTAATTGGCCAGGTTGCGGAACCCGAAGGCCACCGTCACCAGGTCGAAGGAGGCGTCGCGCACCGGAAGCCGCAGGGCATCGGCTTCGAACAGCCCTACTCGGACGCGGCGGCGCCCGGCCTTTTGACGCGCCGCGTCCAGCATGGGATGGCAGAAGTCCGACCCGAAGACCATCCCGGACCGTTCGCGCGCCAGGGCCAGCGCCAGGTCTCCGGTGCCGCAGCATATGTCCAGCGCGCGGGCGCCCGGCTTTTCCAGCACCGGCCGCATGCGCCGCACGGTGTGGCTGCGCCAGTGCCGGTCGATGTTGAACGAGAGCAGGTGATTGGCCAGGTCGTAGCGGTGCGCCACCCGCGCGAACATTCCGCGCACCCAACGGGCCGCCTCCTGTTCGTCGCGCGCGCCTTCCGGTGTGGCGCCCCTCATACCAGCGCGCAGCGGATGGCGTCCCGAACCAGCGCCGGATCCACCGCCGAAACCACCTTCACCTCACCCACCCGCACCGGCACCACGAAGTGCACCGTGCCCTGCACGGTCTTCTTATCGTGTACCAGCCGCGCCACCAGATTTTCCGCGGAGATGCCGTCCAGCGGGGGGATCGGCCCATACGCGCCGATCAAATCCAGCATGTCCAGGCTGTCTTCGGCCGAGCAGTAGCCGGCAACCTCGCCAAGATGGATGGCGGCGCGCATGCCCCAGGCCACCGCTTCCCCGTGCAGGAACCGTGTGTAACGCGTTTCGGCCTCCAAGGCGTGGCCGAAGGTGTGGCCGAAATTCAGAATGCGGCGCAGACCGCCTTCGCGCTCGTCGGCGGAGACCACTTCCACCTTCATGCGCACCGAATCGGCGATGATGCGATCCACCGCGCCGGCCTCGCGGGCCAGCACCGCGACTCGCGCTTCCGTCAGAAAGGCGAACAGAGCGGGATCGCGAATGATCCCCGCCTTGAGGATCTCGTACAGCCCGGCTCGGTATTCCCGCTCGGGCAGGCTATCGAGCAGGGCCGGATCGATCAGCACCGCGCAGGGCGGATGGAAGCTGCCGACCAGATTCTTGCCGCTGACCAGGTTCACGCCGGTCTTCCCGCCGATGGAGGCATCTACCTGGGCCAGCAGCGTGGTGGGCGCCTGGAGCACCGGGATCCCGCGCATGAAGATGGCCGCCAGGAAGCCAGCCATGTCGTTGACAATGCCGCCGCCATAGGCGATCACCACGCTGGAGCGGTCTCCGCCAAGTTGCACCATGCGTTCCGCCAGATCCTCCACCGGTTGGAGCCGCTTGTGCTCCTCCCCGCCGGGCAAAAACAGAATCTCGTGGGGAACGCCGCCGAGCGCGCGCTCCAGTTCCGGCCCTTTGTGGCGCCACACGTCCTCGGTGGAGACCACGAACAGTTTGCCGGCCTTGGGGGGCAGCCAGGCCACCGTCTGCGCCAGGATGCCCCGTTCCACGACCGCCGAATAGCAGCCCTGCGGGCTTTCCACCCGATAAGATGGCATAAGCCCTTTGTAGCACGGCGGGCGGGCGGCGGGTTCACCCGGAGGCGGCCCGATTACGCGGCCATAGCGCAAAAATGGCTTGCCGCATCGCTTTCGGGGGATCAAAACGCATTCCTCACGGCCGAGTCGGGGTTTCATAAGGGCAGTACTTCTGTGGTTAGCGGACGACAGGTCCAATTGATGGTGTTTCTCCGAAGTCAGGACTCTTTATAAGGGGATGGCGATAATGGGATGGCGAACCGATGCCCACTATTCTTTACCGTACAGGGTTGGCGGTTCCATTTCTACTCGAACGAGGGCAAATGAGCCGATGCACGTGCATGCGGTGGAAGGCGATGCAGAATGCAAGTATTGGCTGCACCCGGACCGCTTCGATATCGTCGAGGATTTCGAGTACAACTGCACGCCGCGTTTGCGACGCGAGGTGCGCCAGATAATCCTTGAGCATTTCGATCAGATCGTTGCTTCCCGGCGGGAGATCGGAAGTGCACCCCCGCAGTTTCGCCAAAGCGGGCGCGAGAATTTCCGGATTCGGCCGCCGGATTGGGAATTTTGGGCGAATCGCCCCCAAAAATCGCTCCTTACCCGCCTTCCACAATCCCCGCCATCCAGTCCTCCAATTCCCGCGGAAGCGCGGAAACCACCGTAATCTCCTCGCCATCCGAAGGTTTCCGGAAGCGGATGCGGTGGGCGTGCAGGAAGTAGCGGCCGAGCGGCGGACGGCCCTCCACGCGCGCCGGCGCGCCATACAGCGTATCGCCCGCCACGGGGTGGCCGATGCTGGAAAGATGCACGCGGATCTGGTGCGTACGGCCGGTTCCGATGCGCACTTCGAGCAGCGTGAATACCGCAAACCGCTGCAGCACACGGTATTCGGACGACGCCGCGCGCCCTTCCGCGAGGCGCGCCGTCATGCGGGTGCGCCGCACAGGGTCGCGCGCAATGGGCCGCTCGATACGGCCGGTCTCGCTCGCGACCCGCCCGTGGACCAGCGCCAGATAAGTTTTCTCCACCTGCCGCCCCGCGAATTGCGCGGCCAGGGCCTGGTGCGCGCGGTCGTTCTTGGCCACCAGCAGGACGCCGCTGGTGAAGCGATCCAGCCGGTGCACGATGCCCGGGCGCAGCGCGCCGCCCACTTCCGAAAGCGCTCCGAAGCGGTAGAGCAGCGCGTTCACCAGGGTCCCGGAATCGACCCCCGCGCCGGCGTGGACCACCATGCCCGCGGGCTTGTCGATGGCCACCACATCGGCATCCTCCCATAGCACCGTCAAAGGGATCTCTTCGGCGGAGGCCCGCAGCGGAGGCGCTTCGGCCGGCTCCACGTCGATGGCTTCGCCGGTCCGCACCGTGTGCGAAGCCCGCGCGGGCGCGCCGTCCACCCGCACCCGCTGGCTCTTGATCCACTCCTGGATGCGCGAGCGGCTATGGCCGGGCAAGCGCTCGTGTACAAGCTGGTCGAGCCGCTTGCCGGCGTCGCCTGGTTCTGCGGTGAGGCGCACGGCGTTGAGGCGCATGGCAGTGAGGCGCAGCGGCGTCAATGGCGTTCGGCCTCAATCCTCCGTCATTCCCAAGGTCCGCCGGAGATCCGTCACGTCCAGCGCAGGTCCGCCTTCCTTGCGCTTGCGCTCTTCGAGGTTCTCGATCCCGCGGATCAGGTCCCGCACGGCCAGCCGCCCTTCCTCGGTCTGTACCGCCTCTCGCGGCGTTTTCCCCGCGAGCGCCGGCAGCGCTTCGTCCACCCACTTGGCGTAGTGCTCGGCTTTCAACTTGAGGACAATCTCGTTCTCGATTTGCGGGTCCAGACGCTTGGGCGGCTCCTTGGGCCCCTCGCGCTCCCTCCTGCGCCGGGCCTCTTCCACCGTTTCGAAGCGGTCCTCGACATGACGCACCAACCGCTTCAACTCCTTTTCCAGCATTTCGCGGCCAATCTCCAGCCTCCGCCGCGAAGAGCAGGAAAGCCGCAGCCGGCCGGCGGCAATCTCGATATCGCCGAACGACTTCACCGGTCCTTCCACGCCGGTCTCGACCCAGCCGAAACGATAATGCCCCGTTGGATCGTCCGCGGAAGTATTGTCCCGCAAGCCCTCCATCCCGTACAGAATGCCCAAAATGGAACTCACGTCGCCCACGGTCTTGTAGGTCGCCGAGGAGAACTCGATCGGCTCGCCCATGGAGTTTGTAATATTGACGCCCTTCGCATACTCGCTGTGCAACTCCAGCAGCTTCCGGTGGATGCGATGGCTGTTGGCTGCGACGAACTCGTCCGGCTTTTGCCGCGCGTGCCGGCTTTCGGTCTCAACGAACTCCTTGAACCTGCCCAGCAGCATGCGCGTCACCATCTGGCCGTTGCCCGCGAGAATGTACCTCTCTTCAAAGTATTCCACGCGGCTCAGCAGGCAGTCCCACTTCACCAGTTCCTTGGAGGAGATCACATCGTGGATAAAAAGCCGGTCGCCCCGGTAGACATCTTGCACTTCGATGCCGCGGCCTGCCTCCACGCGCTGCACCTCGTACAACCCGTACCGCGCGTCGCGCATGGATTCGAGCATGGCCCGCTCGCGCGCTCCCAGCCGCCCGCCCTCTCGCCGCAGGTATTCCGCAAATGCCGTGCGCCCCGTGCTCCTGGGCTGGTAATCGTGGAGATACCACTGCAGAAACAGGTCGCCCGACTCCTCGTCCGTCTGGGCCGATTTCGGATCGGAGCCGAAGTATTGCTCGAAAGCCCGCCGCATTTCAGAGTCGCCATACCAGCGGTGGGCGGCGGTCAGCACCAGGTTCCCCAGCCGCTTGTGCATCTGATTATCGTTCTCGGGCATGTCTTCCTTCTGCGCTTGCCGCGGCGCGGGCGCGCCGGAGAGATCGGCTTCCTCGTCGGCCGTCAGGTGGCACTTTTTGTACTTCTTCCCGCTGCCGCACCAGCAAGGGTCGTTGCGTCCGGGCTTGGGAGGCGCCACTACCGGCATGGACGGCTCCCAATCGTCTTCCTCTTCGTCCTCATCTTCTTCATCGAACTCCTCGTCGTCGTCGTCCAGGTCCTCGTCGAGATCTTCGTCATCCTCATCTTCGTCCTCGTCATCCTCGTCTTCTTCGTCGTCCATCAGGGTCCGTTCGATGCAGACGTCGTCGATATCCGACAGGTCGATCTCCTGGGCCATCAGCCGTGGCATGAAGCCGTCCTCGGATTCCACCATTTGCAACATCCACTCCCGGCCCTTCTTGGGCAGCATGTCCCCGTAGCGGCCCAGCAAGGCGGCGCCACGCTCATCCTTCCGCTGGCCAAAGGCGAACAGCACCACCAGCAGCAGATACGCGGCGTCGTCCGTTTTGGCAAAGCTCCGGAACCCGTCCAGCAGGGCCTGCGCCACCGGCTGGATATCCAGTTCGTCCGGCAGCAGGGCCACGTGCTCGGCGATGCCGCACCGCAACGCCGGCCGGGCATCCGGCGCCGCATCGCGAAAGCCCGCCAGCACCTGCTCGGGAAACCTCTGTCCCAAGCGGCAGATAGCCCAATTGGCATGCAGAAAGATATCGGCATCCGTGCTGGTCGCGAGTTCCAGGAGGTCCGGCAGCAACTCCACCCCGCCGATCTCGCCTAGCATCGCCACAAACATCGCCACGGCCTTGGGATCGAGGGCCTTGGGGTGGAGCGCCCAGTCGCGCAACGCCGCCCAAAGCAGAGGCGCGGACCGGGCGGCGTTCTCTTTCAATTCATTGACCACGCGGGCCTCCACCATGGAAGGCGCCTGCTGTTGCAGATCGTTCAGCAACAGATAGGGAAGCAGGCGCTCGGCTACCTCCGGCGGCTCTTCCTTTTTCTTCCGCTGGACCTCCTGCACCGTGGCCAGCATCCGGTACGTCTCGGGATCGCTGTAATCCAGCTCCGTAGTGCCAATAGACGCCCGGAAATGTTCCGCGACCTCCGGCTTGATCTCTTCCGCTACGCCCAATTTCCATAGAGCCAGCTCGACCAGCCGCGGCGACAGAGGATTGTTGGGGTCGCGGCGCCGGCGCATCTCGTTCAACGAGAGGTAAAAGGTGAACTGGTTGGGCTGGAGATCGAGGCCCTTCCAAAACCACCACTCCGCGCCATCCAGGTCGCCGGCCTTCTGGCGCTCGTTGCCGCGAACCAGGCAGACGACCGCATCCGTACCCAGCTCCTGGAGCCGCTCCACGGCGGTATCGGCATCGATTTTGCCGGCTGCGAGGTCCCGCGCAATCTTTTGGCGCAGGCGGTGTGTTTCCGGGGATGGAAATAGCATCGGGAGAAAACTCGCGTCCCTTTCAGAGCGCCATCTGCAAATTCAGAGCGCCTTCCGCAAACCGCCGCCATGGAGCTTTCCACGCGGCCGGCGGGGGCGGGAACGGCGCCTGCCCGCGGCACGTTGCCTCAGGCATCCGGACAGGGCTGCTCCTCGTACCGATTATATACCCCACCGCCCGCCAACCACCGCGAGGTTCGGGAGCGGCCCCGGACAGCAACATCCGGCGTCTGATGCGCCGTTCACCGGGCCCTCCGCGGTGGCCATGGCGGGGGGCCACGCCAGCTCCGCGCACAGCCGCCCCGGCGGCCGTTCACTGAGCCATCCGCGGTGGCCGGTGGCGGGGGGCCACGCCGGCTCCGCGCGCAGCCGCCCCGGCCGCCGTTCACCGAGCCGTCCGCGGGTGGCCATGGCGGGGGGCCACGCCGGCTCCGCGCGCAGCCGTCCCGGCCGCCGTTCACCGAGCCATCCGCGGTGGCCGGTGGCGGGGGGCATGGCGAGGACGCGAAGAAAGTCACCGGTACCGAAAGCAATTGGTCCGGGTAGAGGCCTTTGCGCCCATGGCGAATTGCGGAGGGACCCGCGCTCATCGGGATGCACCTGCCGCCGGCCTCGCTGGATGGCTTGCCGCGAGAAGGGGGGCGGGGCCGCGGTAAGCGCCTACCGGTAGTTCTTGTCGTCCAGTTTGCTCAGGTCCAGATTGTCCGGCAGAACCCCCACGGTGACCACCGCGAAGGTAAACACCGAGGTTCCCGGCTCCAGGTGGCCGCCGAACGCCCTGTCCGGGTTCGCCAGGCTGATGTGCGGGTGGAGGCGGCCGTTGAGCACGTAGCCGCTCATGCCGACGATATCGGCCGGGGCGGTGGGGTCCTTTACGAACATATTCTTCGAGGGCAACGTCCGGTTGCTCACCTGGTGCACCTGGTAGCCGCGCACCGAACCGAAGCCCGACAGGATGACGGCGTTCTGAATCTTGTTCTGCTTCACCATGCTCTCCAGCCCCGCCAGCAGATCGGTATCGTAGCGGAACCGGAAAATCAGCACACGCTGGAACTGTGTGGGGATGGCATAGACATCCGGCACGGAGGAGCTATTCGGTTTGGCATCGGCGGGGGATGCGTTGGTAACCTCGTGCCGGGTCTCCTGGGCGGCCCCGGCCAGGCAAACAAAAGCGGCGATGACGATCGGCTTGCGCATAATTATCGAGTGTCGCAGAACCGGGCCGCTGGTTGGGAGCGCCAAAGGCGCCCGGGTGCGTACCCGTAATGGGACCATGCCGCGGAAACCGGTTGGCGAAAGCGCCTGCCCAACCTTGCCACCCGCGACCCGCCGGCTTTTGGATTGGCGCTTGCGCACGGAGACTCGCGCGTGGCCGAACGAGCCGCCTGAAAGGCGGCTGCGGGCAGGATTGCCTGGCAGGATTGCCCGCCCCACAATTAATTAACGCAGAATGCTGCTACGGGCAAAGTAAGTGGCATTGAGGGCGCTTTCGCCTGCCCGCGGACCGCCCCACCATGGTGAATCCCCATTACGGGTAAGCGCCAAGGGCGCCCTGCGCGATCCGGCACCCGGCGAGGAGTTGCCCCAAAGGGTGGCCGGTGCTCCACGTCCGGTAGGGAGCTTGCCGGGCAACCGGGCGTCAGTACAGCGCTGACGAGGCATCACGCCAGGCCGGGGCCGGGCAGGTTGCGCCCATTCCACTTATCCGCGGTTTGACTGCGCGCGGCGCGGAACGATAAGGAATCCTCGTTGCCCTGCACCATAACTACCTCCACCGTGCGGGCCAGTATCTCGGGCGGCGGCGGGGCGAGTTTGTCGACCCAGGTTACCAGGATCTGGTCGCAATCCTCCGCGGACGGGACGGCGGAGAGCGGCGCGGCGATCAGCTTAAGCGGCTTTCCGGCGGGCGGGCGGCCGGGAAACACCGCCACGGAGCCATTGGTAAGCGCCAGCAGCATCTCCTCGGAATAGGACGGGCGCAGCGCGGGACCGCCTCCCAGGGCGATGCGGGCGGCTTGCCGCAGGGCGTTGCGGGGCGCGGCGCCGCGCGGGGCGCGCAGCAGGAGGCGGACGAGGGCCTGCTTCCACAGCTTCCGGAAGACGGCCGGACTGGAGATAGCGCGCGCCAGGAAGCGCAGGTAGTTGACCTCCAGGATTTCCTCGAGCTGCTCCCCGCTGAAGTAGCGCGAGGAGGTGACGCGATGGCGGTGTTCGACGACCGCGCCGGCCACGTAGACGCTGGGCCAGCCACGCTGCCAGGCGCGGTAGCCGATATCCAGATCCTCCACGTAGACCGGCCGGTAGGCTTCGTCCATGCCGCCGAGGTGGCGCAGCAAGGCGGCATCGTAGAGCGAGCAGCCGCCGCTGCCGTAGAGCACGTAAGTGAGATCCTCTCCGGGAAGCGGCTCGTCGCAGCGGATGGGGAAATCCACGGGCGACTCGTAGCGCATGACCGCCTTACCGGTCTCTTCGCGCCGCACGCCGGGCGGAAACAGGATTTGGGCGGTGGCACAGAAGAGATCGGGAACCCGCTCGAAGGCTTGCGCCAGCGCCGTGAAGAAGCCGGGTTCCAGGAGCATGTCGTTATTGAGCAGGCAGATGTGCGAGTAGCGCGCCCGCCGGATGCCGCGATTCACGGCGGCGGCGAAGGACAGGGGTCCGGGCGAAACTTCCACCAGCGCCTGGGGCCAGGAGGCGCCGAGCCAGGCTTCGGTGCCATCCGTGGAGCCGTTATCCACCACCAGGGTTTCGTGGGCGAAGGGGGCCAGCTCACGAACGATGCCCGGGAACTGGGCGGCCAGCAAGTCGCGGCCATTGCGGGAAGGGATGACCACCGAGATGCCGGGCTGGTGTGCGGAATGCGTCGCGGGCCGCGGCGCGGGTAGGGGTGTGTGACGGCGCCAGCGCGGACGCAGCAGGCCGGCCAGGCGCGCGGCCCTGTAACAGAAGGCGACTTGAGAATCGGGAAGCAACTTCAGATCAACAGATGGCGGTGAAGGGGGGAAGCGCCGGGGGAACCGCCGGCCTCGACCGAACGCCACAGTTCGAGAGCTTGCAACGCGAACACCGCCGATACCGGATTCACGTGAGGCAGCCATTGGCCGCCCTGGCGGCCGAAGTAGAAACCGCCACCGGGGGCCTGAAACCCGGCCAACTGGCGGGCTTCGGACTCCGCCGCCTGGCGATCCAGCCGGGCGGCGCCGGACCATTCGGCAAACAGGCGGATGCGCAGAAGCTGGGCGTAGACATCCGAGCGGACGAACTCGGGCGCGAGTTCGCCTAGATAGCGAGCCGTGCGGTGGATGCCTTCGGCGAGGGCGGCGGCGCAACGGGTCTCCGAGGCCATCGGGAGCAGCCCTTCGAGGAAATAGAGAAACGGATGCAGCCGGTCCATCACTTTGTGACGGTCGGGATCGCCGGGGAGAAAGCCGTGGCAGGTGCGGAGGGCGCGGTCGAGCGAATGCTCGTAGGGTTCGCGGAAAGTTTCGTTGCCAGTGGCTTCGGCGAGATCCCACCAGGCCATGGCGGACTTCAACTGGTAGCAGCCGTCGGAGTGCGACCAGCGCCGTGGATCGCGCGCCACGGGCCGTTTAGACGGCAGCCTGAGGATGGGGTGGAGACTGCCATCGGCGGCGCGGAAATCGTTGGCCATAGCGCGGCCGATGGCGGCGGCGGCGGATAGGCACTCGGAGTCTCCCGTGGCGCGCCAGGCGGCCAGCAGGCCGCGCACCACGATGCCGCAATCGAAGAAATAGGTGAAGGCCGGCGGTTCGAGTTCGAACGGCAAGGCGGCGAAGCGCGGATTCCAGGCCGTGCGGGTGAGGAAACGGGCGGTGGCCAGGGCGCGGTCGAGATAGACCGGCTCGCCGGTGACGGAGTGCAGATAGACGAAGGCGCTGACGGTATAGCCGGTAATTTCAATGGAGACGGGCAGGTTGCGGCCCAGGTCGGCGCGAAAATAGCGGGCTACGCCGCCGCCGGGTTCCTGGATGCCGGAATGGAGCAGCCACTCGCCGGCGGAGGAGATGGGCAAGGCGGGGGAGATGGGCAAGGCGGGGGAGATGGGCAAAGACAACTTTCAGTTTATCATCGGGAAACCGGGCGACTGAGGCGGCGCGGCTTGGCTTTGGCTTGGCTTTGGCTTGGTTTGGCGGGCCCGGCGCTCCCGGCGGGGCCCAGTGGCGCCGGGCGCCCCTTAATGCAGATGCCGCCCGGAGGTGGTAACCACGAACCGGCCATGCTTTACGCCCTTGGTCGCAATCAGAGAGTTGGCGAGCTCCTCGACCAGCGACGATTTGCCGCGGACCAGAATCGCTTCCAGACAGTTGTCATGATCGAGATGCACGTGAACGCTCGACATGATCGCGGCAAAATATTTGTGCTGTAAGTCGTTGAGCTTGTCCAGCAGCAAGCGTGCGTGATGATCGTAGATCAGGGTGATGGCGCCGCAGACCTCCGCGTCGGCGGCCGCCGAAATCTCGTTGACCAGCTCATTGCGGACGAGGTCGCGAAAGGCCTCGGACCGGTTCGTGTAGCCGCGCCTGGCGATCAGCTTGTCGAATTCTGCGAGCAAATCTTCACTGATGGCAATTCCGATTCGTGCGAGTTCGGCCATGGGCGCGCCTCCTCTTCCCTCATTCGTAACACGCTTTTGAGGATTCGTGCGAACGGCGCCCGTGCCATAATGCAAGGCAGGCCGCCATCATGCATGATCTTAGCGCTCGCATCGTCTCCACGCTTCTGTTGAGCGGATTCCTGCTATTCTTCGCTTTCTTTCTGCTCGGTATTCTGTACCCGCGGAGAGCCGCGGCGGCATCGGCGGCGAGCCCGAAGCCGCCCGCGGAGCCGCGCGCGACGCCGCGGGCCGTCAGCCGGCCGAAGGACTACGGCTACCTGGCTCCAGTGGCGCGCCCGCTCGAATGGACGCTCCGCCAGGTGGAAGCCCACGCCACGCACCGCGCAGGCCGATCGAGCTGGGGCTGGGCCATCGTGCTCACGACTTTCCTGGTGAACCTCGTCCTGTTGCCGTTCCGGATTCTGGCCGCGCGCAACGCTAAGGCCATGAAGGCCCTGCAGCCGCGGATCGACGCCATCAATGCACGTTACAAGCGGAAGGGTCTGAACATGGATCCCGAACAGTCCCGCGAAATCTCCGAGGTCTACAAACAGCACCGGACCAGCCCGTTGGCCGGCTGCATTCCGGGGCTGGCGCCGTTGGCCGTGCTGGTCTCGTTTTACTCCGTGCTGACCGGGATCGCCGAGTTGCAGGGCGCGCACTGGCTGTGGATCGCCGATTTGTCGAAGCCCGAGGAGTTGCCGGTGCGCATTCTGCCGCTGCTCATGATTGCGACCCAGTTGCTGGTGGCCCGGATCACGCCCTCGCCCGCCGGCGCCGACCCGCGCATGGCCCGCCTCATGACGCTGATGCCGCTGGTCTTCGGAATCGTGCTCTATCGGCAGCCCAGCGCGCTGATGTTGTACTGGCTCACCGGCAACCTCCTGCAACTGGCGCAGCAGTGGTGGCTGGGGAAAAGGTATGGCGCGAGTGTCAGGGCCGTATAGCATTCGTATATTCAGGATGGCGAAAGCGGAGATGGAAGCGGGATCCGCCGCGTAGGGGCGCTACGCCCTTGCGGTCGATCGGTTTCGTGGCGGGTGCGCTGGTGGCGGTGGTGTATTGGGCGGCGGTGATCGTGAGCAGGGTGGTGGGTTAAGCTGCTCCGCTTCCAGTGAATTCTCTACCCGGCCAACTGTGCCGGCGGAACGAACATTGTACGTAACCCCAACAGTAGTTTGCGGAACCACCGCAGATCAATCTCAAGTGTTTCTCCGATCTGTTCTTCCGAGCCGTACAGCAACACCTTTATCCGGGCAAGCCAGTAAACCAGAAAGCCCGAGCAGACGAAGATGATGAACCCCGACACCGACGAGAATTAGGATACGACTTTCCAGATGGTCTGCACAAACTGTATTCTGATGTATTCTGAGGGAGGCGCGGAACGCCGATGATGCGTATTCTGGCGGCATCCTGTCCAGCAATCTTGCATCCCAGCAGCCTGGCAAATTGCGAGGCGGGCAATCCTGGGCGCCCTCTGGGCCAGCGCGCGGTGGGCAGTGATTCTGCCGGGCAAAGGCCCGGCCTGATGCGTTGCTATTGGGATGCCGGAGCCGCGATCGTCGTCGGAACGGAAGTGAAGGTTCCGAAGGGGCTGAATCGCAGTCCGAGACCCGAAAGGCTGCCGTTTCCGCGAAATTGCATGATTCCGAGCTTTCCGGTGGTCACTGGGAATTGAGTAGGCAGAACGAACGATGTGTGGCCGTTTGCGGCGATGGAGATGGTCTGGGTACCCAGTAAATTGCCGCTGTCGTCCGTAATCGCGACCGTGACGGTTTGGGGGGTTGGCGAGAGATTGGCCAGCGCCACGCCCATCACAAAGCCGGCCGTGTTGTCATAGGGAAGAAGGATCGAATACGGAGACTGCGTCTGCAGTGGAACGGTGCCCTCGGACGGTGAACCGGATTGCGGAGTTTGGCGGAATATGGCATAACCCGCCACGGGGCCCGTACTGTATACGGCGGCCCATCCCACCGCGGTCGATCCTGTCAAACCTCCCATCGTGATGAGCAACGTCGTGTTTGGGTTTAGGAATTCCGGCACTTGCTGCGCCGTGTAAGTCTGCGTCTGGCCTTCGAGCGTTGTGGTGACTGTCAGACTTAGGGGGCTCCCATCATCGGCAAAAAAATTCACGAAAAGTTCGATTTGTGAGGCCGAAGTATTTACTAGAGAGATGACGGTGGTCCAACCGCCGCCGGCGGCGATGTGGGAGAGAGCACCCGTTCGACTCGTATTGACACTGAACGCCGGCTGGGTCGCTATGATTCCCGTGAGGGGGTACCAGCCGGAACCGTTATTGGCCATCGCGCCGCCTAGCCCCAGAATGTTTGTGTACCACACCACATACGTGTCGGAGGCCATCGGCTGCACGATCACCCAGTATGGTTGAGCGGCAGTCAGCACAAGATTGAGCCGGTCGTTGACAGTGGTGAGTGCCGGCTGCGCGCCGCCAGGGAGATTCGTCACCGTCCAGCTTTCCAGGATGTTCCCAGGAGTTCCGCCTGAGTCCAGCGCCAGGGAGACGATCACGCCGTTGGTTCCGCCGCCAGCGCCCAAGGCGAGGGTGATACTCTGCAAGCCATTCGTGAGCGTGGCCCTGAATGGAGCGGCGACCTCATGTGACGGGTTGTTTTCGCAGACTGAGCCTGAGCTGAGTGTGCCGGTAATGCACTGGTAATTCGCGGAAAAGGCCGCAGGCGGAGAAGTCCCGCCGTTGTTTGCCCCGAAACTCGTATAGAAGATTCCGCCGGGGATTTGGGCGTTCACGGGTGCGGCCCACAACGCCAGCGCGAGTAACAAACCTACTCCCGACGCCGATCCACGGGCTCGGAAACATCGCCGATGTACTCTATAGTCCCTTTCGAATCTTTCCACTGTCTTTTCCCTATGGGCTTCTCCCCGCAAAAATCCGCAGGCAACGCCCTCTTGCTCCATGGCCAGGAGCGGTTTACTCAGCGCAGAGGAGTTATCGGCCGCCGGTCGATGCTCAGCCGATCTCTCTGGAGGGTGAGCTTGCGTGAATTATATCGTAAACGTCTATTGTGCGGTGGGGAAGCGCGGGCGGCCGCACTATCGAACTTCATGGCTCGGGACCAGCCCTTTTCGGGCGTGGCCTTGTCAGCGCCGCTCCCGCAGATGGCAGGCGATCTGCGCCAGAACTGCGTTGGTCCAGGATTTTTGCGCCACCCTTCCGACGAAGCTCTTCCTGGTTTCGCCGGTCACCAGCGTGCCTGCCTGGTTGCCTTGCTGAGCCTTCGCGAAGTGCAAAATCAGCCGTTCGCCGCCTGCGCCGACGATCGCACTCATGTGCCTCCGCTTGCTGGCCTCCATCTCGTTGCCGGCGTCCCTGTGGATGTTGAAGTCGAGGCTGCGAAGCGCGGCGCCAGCCGCTCTTTTGACCGAATCGACCGGCGCCGGGTAAAAGCGCTGCTGCGCACCCTTCACCTTGCCGGACTTGTATTCCGCATCCTCGCAGCCGGGTAGCGGCGCCGGTTCCGGCTCGGACTCGCCGGCGCTGGCTTGCGGAGCGGGCCTGGTTTCGACGGCCGGCAGTTCCGGTTCGCGCGCCGGAGGGGCTGCAGGAGGCTGTGTCACGGGCGCCGCAGGCGGTCGTGTTACGGGCGCCGCTTCCGTGGCAGCTTGCGATCGGGTTACCACGGGCGCCGGCTGGCGCGGTGACGGCGCAGGCAGTTGTAAGGGTGCCGGGAGCGCCTCGACCGCGCCGGCGGGCGCAGCCACCTTATCGGAGGGAGGCATCTGGGGCGGCGGCGTTACGGGACTCGCGGCCGGCGGCGGAGTAACTGGCGCGGCCGGTGGCGGCGGAGTAACTGGCGCGGCCGGTGGCGGCGGTCCCATAAGCGCGAGCCTTTTGGCGTCATACTCCCCTTGCGTGAGCACCCCGGACCGGTAGGCGTTGTCCAGGGCCGCGAGTTGTTCGGCTTTGTTATCCTTCCTGCACGCCGCACTCACCACCAGCAATGCGGCCACAGGTATCAGCCAGATGTTCTTCATGCTCCCGTTCTTCTCCGGCGGAGGGGCCAGGGGCGCCCCGCTATTTGACGACGTGCTCGAGCGGCTTCCAGTCTTCCTTGAATGTGACACTGGGGTCGAGGCTGGCTTGATCGCTCAGCAGATACTCACCCCGGTTGTTGACCCAGGCATTCCCGTATAGGTTACTGAGTTCGACGGTCTCGCCGGTCGCCGGATTTCGGTACGTCTCGACACCTCGCATCGTCTGGGCCCACTGCTCGGACCTATGATCCTCGGCTTGCTGCGTGTTCTCGTAGCTCTGCCGCTGGATGTTGCGGATGTCATCGGCATTCTTCGAGACGATGGCGGCCCGGTCGCGCACGCCCTTGAGGTGGATCTGCTGCATGGCCAGGGCGTGGGCGCTCACTTTGGCCTGCCACTGCGGGTCCGGGCGGTAAGTGCCCGCCACCAGCTCGAAGAACTTCTCGGAAGAATCGAGCTGGCCTTCGGGCGCCCGTTCGCCGGTCACGTAGGCGGCGCATTGGTAGGTGTGTGACTGGCCCATCTGCATGTTCCGGGGGTTATAGCTTGGGCCCAGGGTGCTGGTGACGATAGTGGCCGCGATGATCCACTCCTCGATGGCCTGGCCATTGAGGCTGTACCGGACGCGCCCTTTGATCACGTCGGGCCGAATGCTCTGTTTCAGGTTGTATTGGGCCCCTGCCTGCTCGTTCTGGCGCGCCCGTTGCTGCAGCATGTCCATCAGTTTCGGCGCCGGCTCCAGCCCTGCCAGTTTGGCGTTGGGGCGATAGCGGTTCAGGTTTCTGCGCAGAAAGTCGCCGGCGCTCATGGGCGGCATCACGTCACAGGGGCGGGACCCCATCCGTGCGGTCTGGGCGGCGGTCGCCTGCAAGGGCTTGGGATCGTCGGCCCAGACCCAGTTAAATGCGGGAAACACTTCCACGCCGCGGCCGTCGGGACCGGAAGTACGCAGGTTCGTCTGGATGCCGTTGCACTTGTCTTTGATGTTCCAGGTGGTGCCGCCCTGCGATTGCCAGTCGGTCGGAATCAACATGCTGGCGGAGGGCATGGGGCGTTCGAAACCATATTGATCGACCGCCTTGACGAGTTTCATGCGCAGGACATGGCCTTGCGCGGAAGAAGACGCCCCCTGTGAGGGTGGCGCAGCCTGGTTGGCGCCGGGACCCGGTTGTGGTTGAGCCTGGAATTGCGGTGGGGCTGGAACCGCTCCGGTTGTTGCGGGAGGAGGCGATCGATCGCCCGGAGCATTACCGGCGCCCGTGGAGTTAGCGGCGCCGGGCGATGGGACCGCCTCGGAGGGGATCGGAGGGGCCGATGCCACTTCCTGCGCCTGTAGAGGGGCTGGAACCGCGTTGGGCGCCAGCAGGGCAGACCTTTTGGCGAGATACTCATCCTTGGTGAGGACGCCCGCGTTATGCGCTCTCTCCAACGCCGCCAGCGCGCCGGCTTGGGCCATCAACTGCGCTTTCCTCGCCTGATACTCGTCCCTGGTGAAGACGCCCGCCTCCAGAGCCTTATCCAGTGCGGCCAGCGCCGTAGACTGGGTTTCGAGCGCAGCCCTCTTGGCTTCGTACTCGGCTTTGGTCAGGACGCCGGACTGGTAAGCACTGTCCAAGGCGGCCCGTTCTTTGGATTGCGGCTGCCGGTGACACGCCACTCCCGCAATGGAGAGCAGCGCCACCGCCGCCATGCGCCCCACGTTCACAATCCTCATGTTTCACTCCCCGATGAGGGTTTTTTGGACCACCATCCCTCATCCATGATAAACCGGCAGCGGCCCTTTCCAATTTGCTACAACGTACTCATGAAAGTTCTCTTCATCGGTGGAACCGGCATCATCAGCACAGCTTCGACCCAGCTTGCGATCGAGCGCGGCATCGACGTTACGCTCCTCAACCGCGGCCGTCACTCGGCCCATCCGCCAGCCGGCGCAAAGACGCTGGCCGTGGACATCGAAGACGCCGCGGCCGTATCCCACGCGCTGGCCGGCGCCTCTTTCGACGCGGTAGTCGATTGGATCGCCTTCGAACCAGCCCACATCGAGCGCGACATCGCGCTTTTCCGCGGCCGGACGCGCCACTACATCTTTATCAGCTCCGCCAGCGCCTACCAGAAGCCCCCGACGCACTATCTGATCACCGAGTCCACACCGCTCGCCAACCCGTACTGGGAGTACTCCAGGCAGAAGATCGCCTGCGAAGAGCGCCTCATGCGCGCGTACCGCGAGGAGGGTTTCCCCATGACTATCGTGCGCCCGTCGCTGACCTATGGCGATACGCAGATCGCCCTGGCGATCAACAGTTGGGCCAAATCCTACACCGTGGTGGATCGCATGCGCCGCGGAAAGAAGGTGATTGTTCCCGGGGATGGCTCGTCGCTCTGGGTCATCACCCATAACACCGATTTCGCTAAAGGGCTGGTGGGACTCCTGGCGCGCGAGCAGACCATCGGACACGCCTTCCACATCACCAGCGACGAGGTGATGTGCTGGGACCAATGGTATCGCCTGACGGCCGAGGCGGCCGGCGCCGAGCCGCAACTGGCGCATATCGCCAGCGACTTCATCGCGGCGTGCGTCCCCGAGGCGCGCGGCGGCCTCCTGGGCGACAAAGCCGTCAGCGTGGTCTTCGATAACACCAAGATCAAGCGCTTCGTTCCGGGCTACTGCGCGACCGTACCGTTCACCGAGGGCATCCGCCGGACCATGGCCTGGTTCGACGCCGACCCGGCGCGGCGGCAGATCGACGACGAAGCCAACGCCCGCTGGGACAACCTGATCGAGGCCTATGAACGCGGTGCGCAAGAGGCGCTCGGCTGCTTCCAGTTGCCGTGAACTACTCCCTTACGAGGTGCCCACTGGGCCCGGCGCCGAATCGGAGCCGGTTGGCAGGCGAAAGCGCCTGCCCCACCTTGCTGCCGAAGGGCTCGCAGGTCAGGTGGGGCAGGCGCTTTCGCCTGCCAACCGATTTACCTCCGGCTATAGCCGCCTATCAACCTTTTGGTAATGGACACCACTTTGCCCTGAGCGGTACAAGGAGTCATGGTATTGTGCCCCAGTGTCCGCGCCGTACTCCTTGTCTGCCTGTTCGCTGCCGTGTTACCGGCCCAGCAGGATCGCATCACTGCCCCGATCGATGCCCGGAATCCGGTCGTCCTCAGAGGCACCGTTCCTCCTCAGGCGCAGCCGAAGTACGATCGGGGGGCGGTGAACCCCGATTTCCGGCTCGGCAACATCACGCTGATGCTGAGGCCGTCGGCCGATCGGCAAGCCGCGCTCGAGCAGTTGCTGGCGGAGCAGCAGGATCCCGCCTCGCCGAACTACCACAACTGGTTGACCCCGGAAACCTACGCCGAGCGGTTCGGGACGAGTGCGGCGGATCTGGACAAGATCGCCGCCTGGCTGCGCTCCCAGGGCTTCGCCGTGCAATATACGGCGCGCGGCCGCGACTTTATCAGTTTCAGCGGCACGGCCGGCCAGGTGCAGGCGGCACTCGGTACGGAAATCCACCGCTACCAGGTGGGCGCCGAAAATCACTTCGCGAACGCCACGGAAGTGTCCTTGCCGGCGGCCATCGCGCCCCTGGTCGCGCGTGTCCTGGGGCTCCACGACTTTCACCCCAAGGCGCCGCGGAAGCAAGCCCTGCCGAACTTTACCGGACCTGACGGAAGCCATTATCTGTTGCCGGACGATTTCGCGACTATTTACAATCTCGTCCCCATGTACAGCTACGGATATACGGGCGCGGGACAGAGCATTGCGATCGTCGGACAGAGCGACATCGATCCCAGCGACATTGCGGCGTTCCGCAGCTCTTGGGGCCTGCCCCCAACCACGATACAGACGTTTTCCACCGGCACGTACCCGGGGTTCGACAGCGACGACGAAACGGAGGCGGACCTCGACCTGGAATGGGCCGGCGCGGTGGCTCGATATGCCACCCTGCTCTACGTCTTCAGCGACGACGCGGACTACTCGTCTTACTATGCCATCGACAACAACCTGGCGCCCGTGATCAGCGAGAGCTTTGGGCTGTGCGAATCCCAGGTGGTGGCGTCGGATCCGAAGGGCGGCGTTTCGGACTATGAGACGGAGGCACAGAAAGGCAATGCGCTGGGAATTACCTGGCTGGCTGCGTCGGGCGATTCGGGAGCGGCCGGCTGCGATTATGACGTCCCGATGGCAACGCAGGGTCTGGCAGTCAGCCTTCCCGCCAGCGTTCCCGAGATAACCGCGGTGGGCGGAACGGAATTCGACGAGGGAAGCCTCACCTTTTGGAGCAGCAGCAACGGGCCCAACGGTGGCTCGGCGCTTTCCTATATCCCCGAGATGGCCTGGAACGACACAGGGGTGAGCGAGGCGCTTGGGGGGAGCATTTCGGCTTCGGGCGGCGGGATGAGTTCGCTGTACAAGAAGCCCTCCTGGCAAACCGGTCCCGGTGTTCCCAACGACGGCGCGCGCGATGTGCCCGATGTCTCCCTGAACGCGTCGGACGCCCACGATTCCTACATCATCGTTTCGGAGGGCACGGTACTCGGCGTGGGCGGCACGTCGGCCGCCACGCCTTCTTTCGCCGGAATGATCGCCGTTCTCAATCAGTACCTGGTGCAGAACGGGGTGCAAGCGAAACCCGGCCTGGGCAACATCAACCCGAAACTGTACAGCATGGCGGCGGGAGGCACAGCCGGCATTTTTCACGACGTGACCACGGGGAACAACATGGTACCGTGCCAGGCAGATACGCCGGATTGTGCCAACGGTCAGTTTGGGTACACGGCCGGTGTGGGTTACAACCTTGTGACGGGACTGGGTTCCGTGGACGCGTACAACCTGATCACGGCATGGGGAGGCCTTCCGGTTGCCTCCACCACCACTACGCTTACTGCCAGCCAACCCACTATCCTGCCGAGCGGGTCCACGGTGCTGACCGCTACCGTGAAGGCTTCGAGCGGCGCCAAGTCGCCCACCGGAACGGTTTCATTCACGCTGGGGAACCAATCGCTGGGGGCGGTGCCGCTCTCGGGGTCCGGAGGAACCGCCACCGCGTCGATCACGGTTTTCGGCGGCCAGTTGCTGACGGCAACCAACACGGTGCAGGCTTCCTACGGGGGCAGCCCCACGTTCAGCTCCTCATCGGGAACCGCAACGATCAACCTGGGCACTCCTACTGCGACCTCCCAAGTGACACCGTCGGTGACGCCGAATCCGGTCTACCAGCAGGCGCCGGATGCCAATGGCGACAGGTTCTTTTTCACCATCCAGTTGAAGGAAACCGCGGGGGTGGCCACTACGGTGACCGGGCTCACGCTTGACGGGGTGAGCTACGCGGCCTCGATCGCGGATTTCTTCGGCAGCACCACGCTCGCGGCGCACGGCACGCTTTCCGCAAGTATGAAGGCGGCGAACATGTCCGTGCCGACGTCGGTGACGATGGGATTTACCGGCCGGGACGCCAGCGGAGCGACGTGGACCCAGCAGATCGCGGTTCCCTTCCTGCCGCCGGCAACGAGCGCCGCCAACTCCACGCCGAATGTGGCGGCGGGGCGGGTGCGGATCCACCGGTAAATTAAAGGGTTCGGGACGAGCTGTTCATGGCGGCGGCAAGCGGTTGAGGAACGGGTTATTCTCTGCCTCTGAGAATTGCCGCCATCACGCGAGGGCTGCGCCGTCCGTGCATCATCGCGAGAACCCAAAGGGGCTTTTCGTCCGGCACATAGGCAATCCGATACTCGCGCACCACGCTAAAACGCAGGGGCAGTGAAGTGAGGTCCGGGCGCTTGTGGCCCACATTAGGGAAAGACACCAAGGCGCGAATGGCGGCAAGGATTTCCTCTCGAACACGGCGGGCCGCTTGAGGACTATCATCCGCGATTTATGTCCAGATGTCCGTGATGTCTTGGGCCGCGAGGGGATGAAGATCAAAGCCCTGCCCAGGTCATTGCCTGTTCAACATTTCATCTTCACGTTTGCGAAGGCTCTCGAAGAATGCTTCGCCGTCGATAGGCTTTACCTTGCCGCGTTTCAGGTCGTCATAACGGCTGTTAAGCATTTCGCGGGTTTGCGCAAGCTCGACAACGTATCCGGCCATGGCGTCCTCAAGCAGCTTGTCGGGCGCACGTCCGGTTTCGATGACCAGTTGGTCAATCTTGGCTTGCAGATCGGGGGCGAAATGTACTTCCATGCCTTCCAGAGTACGGGAAGAAGCGGGGGATAGGCAACACCCGCGGGGAAAGCGCCGGAAATCCCCGTGTTCCCGTGCGTGCCCAACGGGTCCATTCCGGGAGGTCGGCGTGTTCCTGGATGCGCGCGCGGACCGCGGTGATCGTGTGCCGCAAGTCGTCGCGCGTTCGCCCGGTCTCGGTGGACAATTCCGGCCGGCGGCCTGACTTTTCGATCTGGTCAAGGGAAAGCCCGACAGAGTGAAGCTGCTCCAGGGCGGCGCTGAGGAGAGCAAGAGCCGGGTCAATTTTCATAATGGATAACCCCTTCAGGTTTTGTCTTTGGCCGATTGCTGACGAAGGCGGCGGGCGGCGATTTTCCGGTTGTGCCGATACATCTTGCCCAGGCCCGCGGAGCGGAGAGCATCCGTAGCTTGGGTGGCCGCTCCACAACCGCTCGCCTCCTGGAACGGGCCTCACGGGTTCGGCTGGGGACCCATGCCGTCCCTTACATCCCGCTGGCGCGCACCCAGAAGCTCTCGGTCCAGCGCGCGCCGGCGGCGACACTTTGCAACGCTCCGTACTTTCCCTCGTGCGCCAGGTTAACGCCGCTGGTGATGGCGGTCATCGGCTCGAAGCAGATGAAATCGCGCGTCTGGCCCGGCGGCGGGGCGGGCTCCCAAACCACCGCCACCGGGTATTTCGGCCCGAACATGGCCTCGACGGTGCGGCCCGCGGCTTCGATGGAAAAGTGGGCGCGGCCGGAGGAATCGCGCTCCAGGTCGATAAAGCCGTCATCGAGGGTGCGGCCCTTGAGCGGCAGCGGCGCTGGCAGATCCATCGGCTTGAACTCGCCGGTAGGGATCAACCGCTCGTCGGCGACCACCCGCTGGCGCGCCGGAATGTGCGCCACCCATTCGTCGCGCGGAATATCGGGAATGCGGTAGTACGGATGGAACCCAACCATCAGGGGCATAGGCTGCGAGCTGAGGTTCGCGACCGTCAGCCGCACCTCGAGGACGCCTTCGGCCAGGCTGTAGGTCATCTCGTATTCGTGTGCGAACGGCCATTGCGCCATGAGGTCGGGATCCTTCCAGAACTCCAGGCGGCTGGTGACGCGGGCGGAATGCGCGTCGGCGGCAACCTCGGTCACACGCCACAACGGCGAGTTGACCAGCAGGCCGTGAATCGGCAGGGCGCCGCGCACGTTGCCCAGCCCCAGGTCGAACGCGTATTTTTTGCCGTTGGCCCAGAAGCCCTGTTCGGTCATCCGGTTGGCCCACGGCGCCAGCAGTGGAATGGCGCACAGCGCCGGCCGCCGGGCGAACTCGGCGACGTCGGCATAAGGAAAATGCAGGATGTTGTGGCCGTGCACTTTCATTTCGTAGGCCAGGTTACCGATTGAAGGAACGATCGAGACTTCCACGCCGTGCGCCGCGTCGCTCAATCGCACGATGGCGATCCCGTGGTCCTCGGTCTGCCGCGCGGTGTGAGGCTGGGCCGGGCTGGACGCCGTGGCGAGCAGAAAAGCGGCGATTCCCAATATCGCGTGGCAGAAGTCCGGACAGGCTGAATGCCTGCCCCTGGAGATTGGCCATTCAGAGGCCACCCGTGGGGCAGGGCCCAGAGGGCGCCCCCGCTTTGTGTGGGCTGCCCCGCGCGCGCCGTGGCGCAGGCTCTCAGCCGGGGTACCCTCCGCGTCCGCCCACGCTTGTGTGGGCGCTTGCCGGTGCTTCGCACCGGTTTGACAGGCTGAATGCCTGTCCCACCAGGCTCGCGAGCTGTTGAGGTCGTTTGGTCGGACAGGCGCTTCCGCCTGGCTTCTTGTTAGGGCTGTTGTTTGCATGCGTTCCATATTATCCTGGACTGCCAGAGGTACAGAAGCGTGAATCGAAGATCCTTTCTCACTTCCGCGGCGGTTGCCGCGGCCGGGGGCGCCGCCGGTCTGCCGCCAGCCAGGGCCGCCGTCGCCAAAATGAAGATCACCCGCGTGCGCGTCTATACGCCGCCCGGCCTCAATACGCTTTTCAACCAGAGCAACATGGTGGTGACGGTAGAAACCGACGCCGGCGTGGTGGGCGTGGGCGAAGGCGGCGCGAAGGACACCCTGGAGCAGTGCGCCGGCCGGTTGATCGGGGAGGACCCGCATTTCATCGAGCATCTGTGGCAGGATATGTCGCGCTCGTTCTTCTACCCTCCCGGGCGCGAAAAGCTGCACGCCCTGGGTGCGCTCGATCTGGCGCTGTGGGACATCAAGGGCAAGGCGCTGGGCCTGCCGGTACACGCGCTGCTGGGCGGGACGGTGCGCAACTACTGCGAATGCTACAACACCGCCGGCGCCATTCCCACCATCAAGCCGGGCATGAGCATCCGCGAGCGGGCCCACGCCACCATCGAAGCCGGCTACCGCGCGTTTCGCATGGGCGCCGCCGACGTGCGCAACGGCAGCACCTTTAACACCCGCGAGCGCCTGAACCAGGTGCTCAAGGACTGCCAGGAGGCGCGCGAAGGCGTGGGCGAGAACGGCGATTTCTGCATCGACTTTCACCAGCGGTTCGACCTCGCCGAGGCCATCCGCGGCTGCGAGCTGATCCAGAACCTGGCGCCGTTTTTCGTCGAAGACCCGGTGCGGACCGAGGCCTTCCAGCAGGACCTGCCGATCCTCAGGCGCTCGGTCAAGGTGCCCATCGCCGCGGGTGAAGAGTGGGGCAACCGCTGGGACTTCAACCGCCTGGTAGAGGAGCACGATATCGACTTTCTGCGGGCCACCCTGCCGAACGTGGGCGGCATCACCGAGATGGTGAAGGTGGCGGCCATTTGCGAAACGCACTTCGTGGGCATCGTGCCGCACTTCACCGGCCCCATCGCGACCGCCGCGCTGGTGAATACGCTGGGCACATTCAGCGGCCCGGTGCTGATGGAATACAACTTCGAAGGCCGCACCAACCCGCAGGTGCCGGTCTGCCTGGACTTCAAGCAAGGCAAGCTCTACCCCAACGACCGCCCCGGCCTGGGCGTGGAGCTGGATATGAGGCAGTTGAAGCTGATCGCCGAGGTTACCGAGCCGATCCGCAACCGGCAGCTATACTATCGACCGGATGGGTCGATCACCAACTGGTGAGGGGGCGAGGGAGCTTCGGGCAATGGGGCAGGTTGGGTCCCACGCCGGACGCATGACCGCGGGGGATCTGTAAACGCAAGCGCGCTTCCCGTGCCCGATCTTTCAGCGGCGGGGACTTCACGGGAGTGATCTCCCAGAACGCCTTTTGGGGGGTAGTTTGCGGAATGCCGTCCTTCCCCTAACACTCGGGCTCGAACGCGGCTCGAACGTTATTTATTTAATAGACACAAAGAACGCCGGGCTGGCTTACAAGTGGAAAGAGTGGGTTCAGCATCCAATCCAAAAGAAGCCCCGTCCTGGGCAGTCGGCTGCGTCTTCGTGCCCTTCTTCGTTTTGGGCCTCTTTTTCGTGGTGATGATGGTCCGCGAGGTAATCGCCTCCGCGGCCACTTACACCTGGCAGTCGGTCCCGTGCCAGATCGTCGAAAGCGAAGTGCGCGAAACGAGCGACCGTCCTCCTTGGTTTGCGTATCTCCGCTACACATGGTCCACGGGCGAGTCCCTGCGTAGTTCCCGCCCCTTCGGGACCTATCGCGAAGCTGTTCTCTTCACGCGCCGCTGGCCGGCCGGCTCCCGCGCAACCTGCTATCTAGATCCTCGCGATCCGGCGGGCACGTTGCTCGAACGGAAAGGCACGGGCCTCGCGTTTCTCCTCTTCCTCCCGATCCCCCTGCTATTCGTACTCATCGGGTCCGCTGGATTCTACAGCGTTGTATTTCGTGTGCAGCCGCAACCGCGCGTCTGGCATCCCGCCAACCCCATTGCCGGCCGCCGATTCTCGGCCGCATTGCTGGTTGTAGCCGGCTCGGTCTTGTTCATGGCGTTTCTCCTGTGTCCCGTACGCCACGCCATCGCAGCGCGCTCGTGGCGCGCCCAAGAGTGCAAAATCCTTCGCAGCGAAGTCCGGCGGTATGCCACCACCAAAGGCAGCGATGGCTATTCTCCCGAGATCCTGTACTCGTACGCGGTGGATGACTACGAGCACCGTTCCGACACCTACAGCTTTTTTGAGTATTCAGCCAGCGGATGGGCGTCAGCGCAGCGTATCACCAAAGGCTACCGACGGGGCTCGACCGTAACTTGCTACGTCAACCCCGCCGATCCCGACGACGCCACGCTCAACCGCGATCCGTCGCTCGGGTGGCTCATCGGCCTTCTCCCGTTCGCCCTGCTTGCCGGGGGCCTAGCTGTATGGCCGCGGTAAACAACCTCCTCCATTCTAAGTTCGCAGACACCGAAGCCTCCGAAGTGAAGTCGGGTTCGCGTGCACAACTTCAACGGGCTGAACCGGCTTTTCGCGGATTGTGTTCCCAGCCGGGCCAAAAGTCCGTTTCAAGTAAGCCGCTGGCGCGGCGGACGCTTCGCGTCTCTATGGGTGCAGCCCTTGCTCGCAGAAAAGTCCTCCCTGCTTGCTTCGTACGGAGCATGGAGGTAGCATCAATGGGTGCCTTGCAGGCCCCACCTCGGCCTCCCTTACCTCTCAAGCAAATCAGTATGAAAGTACCAAAACACCATTCAAATTCCATAGCTGGTCGCGTCCGCCGCAAGCGCCAGCGGCTCACTTGAAACGGCTCTATCGAAAGTGACGCGGCGGTCGGCCACCGCTCACGCCCGAAGTCTGTCTCGCCGCTTCACTTCCGATAGAGTGCTAACGTTTCACGGCACTGATGCTCCACGCGCCGGTTTCTGGCCGGACCAGATCGATCCGTTCATCAGACGCGCGACAGTCCTTCGGCGCTGCCTTACAAAATCTCGGTACCGTGGACGGTCTGCGGTTGACGGCGCCCTCGTAGTCATCGAATTGCAACGGTTTAGTGCGAGAATATTAGCATTGTGACCATCGAGCAAAAGCAGATAGCGGGTCAAGTGGTATTTCTTGTCTCCGGCCGCATGGACGCCGAGAACGCACCTCATTTCGAACAGAAGTGTAGAGCCTGCATTGCCGAAGGACTTACTGGTCTGGTCGTCGACTTGGGAGAGCTGGCATACGTCAGCAGCATGGGTCTCCGGAGTTTCATCTCTGTAGCCAAAATGTTGCAGGACAAAGGGGGAGCACTCCGGATCTGCCGCCTCAAGGGTTTAGTCAAACAGGTCTTCGAAATCACGGGCCTCTTGGAGTTGTTCCGCGTTTACGAATCGGTCGAGTCGGCGCTCATAGGAGGCTAAGGGGAGAGCGTGCCTATCGCAACTCGATCTTTAAGGCTCGCGGCGAACACCGCATGTCTCCACGCCGCCCTGGAGTTCGTTCGGACGGGAGCGCTGGATGCGAGCCTGCCGGCGGCGCGCATCGGCGAGTTGGATCTCCTGATCGAGGAGATCTTTATGAATGTGTGCCGTCATGGTTATCCGGACGGCAGGCAGGGGGTTGTGACCCTTACATACTCAGTTCCCGCGCCGGGCGAGTTGCGCGTAGAGATAGCCGACCAGGGGGCGGAGTTCAATCCACTGACGGCGGCGCCGCCGGACTTAACTTTGAATTTGGAAAGCCGGCCAATCGGAGGCTTGGGCATCTTTCTGGTGAAGACGCTCGCTCCGCTCATGACATATCGCCGGGATCGCGATTGGAACCGTTTAACGTTCGGCATATCAGCCGGCTCCTAATGGCAATCCGATGTGGATAGACGAAGCGCTGCGGGTAGCCTTGGCGTTGCTGCCGGTGCTGATGTTCCTGGCCGCGTTGCGTGTGCTGGACAGCTATAAACTTGTATCGCTGCGGACGGTCGGGACGGCACTCGCGGCGGGCGCGATGGCGGCCGTTATTTGCTACGGAATCAACTCGGTTATTTTTCGACAACTCCACGAAAATCAGGATCGGTACATCCATTTTGGGGCGCCCGTGGTGGAGGAACTGGCCAAAGGGGCTTTCTGGGTTTTCCTGATTGCCACGGCGCGGGTTGCCTTCATGGTCGACTCGGCCATCTGCGGATTCGCCATAGGCGCTGGATTCGCGCTGGTCGAAAACGTTTCTTATCTGGAAGTGCTCAAGGGGCGAGGGTTCGGCGTTTGGTTAATGCGCGGTTTCGGCACAGCCGTGATGCACGGGGGTGTGGCGGCGATGGGAGCGTTCATTTCGGTATATCTGTCCGAGAGCCGGCAGTGGCGCGGTGCGCGTCAGTTCGCACCGGGACTGGCGGTGGCGACGATACTGCATTCCTTATTCAACCAAGGCGTGCTATCGCCGGCCGGCTCAACTGCGGCTACTGTAGCCGGGCTTACGCTGATTTTCATGGTCGTATTCTACTTCAGTGAGCGGTCCCTGCACCGGTGGTTGGGTGGCAAGCTCGACCAGGATATCGACATGATCGCGATGATCGCCAGCGGTGAATTCAACGAGACGCCGCAGGGCGCCTATCTGATGTCCTTGAACGATGCCTTCCCTCCGGAGGTGCGCGGCGACATGCTCACCTATCTACACCTGACGTTAGAGCTCAGCGCGCGCGCCAAAGGCGATCTCATGCGCCACGAAGCCGGCCTGGAAGTCGCTCCAGACCCCGCTTTGGAGAGTCACCTCAAGGAACTGAGGTATCTGGAGAAGAGCATCGGACCCACCGGAATGCTGGCAGTCCGGCCGCTCCTCTCGCAAACTCGACGCGATCTGTGGGAGATGCACCATTTTGGCCGCTAACGTCATCGATTTGCAACTTACGGTCTGTATACTCGATTCGAAAGTGTCGGAGACGGATCCCCAAGGGGAAGTGACCAAGCTGCTTGCCGAGTGGAGCAGCGGCGACCAGAGCGCGCTCAACAGACTGATGCCTCTGGTTTACGTCGAGCTGCACCGTATCGCGCGCCGCGCCTGGAGCCAGCACCCGCGTAATAACACCCTCCAACCCACGGCGCTGATCAACGAGGCGTACCTGAAGCTAGCCAATGCTGAAAATGCCTCGTTCCAGGATCGGTGCCACTTCTTCGCGGTGGCCTGTAAGGCTATGCGCCAGATTTTGGTCAACCACGCAAAGAGCCGCCTTTCTGACAAGCGCGGCCGCGGCCTGGCCAATGTCTCGCTTGACGATGTCCAACCGGCAGTCCGTCAGGAGGCCGCTGAGATTGTGGCGCTGCATGAGGCGCTCGAAGCTCTCCACGCCGTCGACCCGCGCAAAAGCATGGTGGTGGAGATGCGCTATTTCGGGGGCCTCAGCGTCGAGGAGACGGCCGAGGCGATGGGGGTTTCCGTCGCTACGGTGAATCGCGACTGGCGGTTAGCGCGGAGCTGGTTGATCCGCGAGATGAATCGCGAATCGTCATGAACCCACCGGCTCCATGGGAGGAGATCGAGCGCCTATATCACGAAGCGCTGGAGTTGCCGGCGGGCGAGCGCAACGCGTTGCTCGCTCGCGCCAGCCCAGCACTGCGGGAGGAAGTCGAATCCCTATTGGAGGCGGATTCCAACGCTGGGCTTCTGGCGGCACCACCCACCCACGTCGCGGCCGACCTGCTGGATGGTCAACCTAGTGGGCTCGCGCCGGGTCAATGCGTGGCGGGTTACGAGGTCGAATCGCTGATCAGCATTGGCGGGATGGGCGAAGTCTATCTGGCTCGTGACCGCGAGGGAAGGCCAGTCGCACTGAAGATCCTGCGCCGCCACCTGACCGTTAGCGCGCAGGCGGTGGACCGCTTCGAGACAGAAGCGCGGGCTGCCTCGGCGTTATGCCACCCCAATATCGTCACGGTGTACGAATCCGGAGAATCTCCGGCGGGATTGTTCATCGCGATGGAGTGGGTCGACGGTTCTACATTTCGAGTCATCATGGACGCGGGCCGGGCGGAGATCGCGCAGGCGATGGATTGGGGTGGGCAAGCCGCGCGAGCTTTGTCTGCCGCGCACGCGGCGGGAATCCTGCATCGCGATATGAAGCCGGAGAACATCATGCTACGCAAAGACGGGGTAGTGAAGATCCTGGATTTCGGTCTCGCGCGGGATGGCGGAGCAGTGGGGCCTGAACGGAGTTCGATGGGCGCGTCAGGAACCATATCGGGCACGCTTTCCGGAACGCTGCTGTACATGCCGCCGGAGATTCTTCGGGGGGAGACCGCCACCAGTGCGTCCGACGTGTTTTCGCTGGGGGCTTTCTTATACGAGTTGACAGCAGGGCAACATCCGTTTGCAGGGGAAACACTGCTGGATGTGTTTGAGGCGATTGAATGCCGGCCCGTGGCGGCGATTGGTTCATTGCGGAAAGGTGTCCCCCAGGAAGCGGATCGGCTGATCTTGCGGATGCTGGACCGGCGCCCGGGGGACCGGCCGTCAGCGAGGGAGGTGTGCGATGTGCTGGGAGGGGTTAGCGGGCCGAAAAAAGCTTAGATAGAACTGCCGGTTCGCGCAACTTCAGAAACCATCCATGGCTCCAGCGCGGGCATGAACCGATGGGCCCGCCCTTATTGGAAGGGCCCCTCGAATCAATTGCCCCGGTTCACTTTTTGGCCAGACGGTCACGTATCGAACTCTGGCTGCGTTAGTCTTACTTAGTAGCGGCCGGTTGCCGCAAATCGACCTGCACCGTCAGATACGGCGAGGGCAAGGTTTGGTTGGTATACTGCACCTGATCCTGGCACTTTGGATCTTTGCGCACCCAACTGCCATCGACATAGTTGCCTTCACAAAAGTGCGAATGCTCTTTGTCGATGACCTTTTGCTCGACCATTGCACGGTAAGTGCTCATTTGGAAGAATGACGCGGCTTGATCGCGCTTCAGTTTCTGGACTGGGCCATCGACATCTACCTCTTCCGGGCGGAAATACACAGAGAAAGTATCGCGGCCGGGAGTGGCTTCGCCTAAGGAAACCGCGGGTCCGTTGAAGGAATACGTTGCCGCGAGGGCTTTGACGCGTTCTACGACGGTGGTAGTCTGGCAATTCGAGCCGTCGGGATCGCGGAACTGCCGATCCTTACAATCCTGAGCGTCGGTAGTGGTTTTCGTTTTGGAAGCCAGTTCGACCATCCTGAGCTTTTCAAATCGGATCGTCGACGGATCCACGGTTGCAGGGATTGATGCTACGTGGGTGAAAGGGTTAACTTGGTCCAGTTGACCGGCTTGCTTTACTGGCGCAACCCCCACAGGGGCGGCGATGGCGCCGTGTCCATCGTTGGTTGAAATTGACGGATTCATTCTGATTGCCAACACCAGGCCGCCCGCAACGATCACTGCGGCGCCCGCAAAAAGTGCAATCTTGGTTGTAGTCATGTTCTCCTCCTCTTTATCGGTCCAGATCCCGGCGCCGAAGCGCTGCTTTGCGACCGCTCATTCCAGATAACAAGAATACCGCGCGAACCGTATCATAAATCTTACAGATTTTTTGGGCCGGTTGGTGGAAAGAGAACTCCCCAGTAGTCCCATCCCAACAGGTGGAGGCCGTTTGCGGACTTCGTTGGCGGATCCTGGCTTCGTGTGTGCTGATCGGCGGGGAACGAACTGGGGTCAAGAAGTCCCAACGCCCATTGGCGTGGGTCGAATGCACGAGGTGATTTCGCTGGAAATCTGCATGGCCTGTATCGTGCTGATTTAAACAGGCTTGATTGGATTCGACCTGATTTGGTCGAGTCGGCGCGGTCCAGAGGTCGGGTTCTGGGAACTTGCACCCAAGAAGCAGGCCGCGAAACTGGATCGCCCAACACCCGGGTCATCTTCGCGAACGGCCTTATTTGATGCCTACGAGGGGGCCTCGGCCAGGGGACCCCGGGTTCCGCCGCCCCCGTCATTTACCCAATTTCTCGAGCGCCGCGATCCAGGCTTTCGGCGTGGTCCCCAAGGTGCGGCGGAACATCTCCACAAAGGCGCTCGGCTGGCGATAGCCGATTCGGAAGGCCACTTCCTTGACAGACTGGCCCGAAACCAGCAGCTCCAGCGCTTTCATCAGGCGTACCTGGCGGCGCCACGTTTCAAAATCCGAGCCAACCTCCCGGCGGAATTTTCGCTCGATGGTCCGGACGCTCGCGCCCGCCGCCGCACACAGCGCCGCCGACGTCTGCGTCCGGCCCACGTCTCTCAATACGCTCTCCGCCACGGCGCGGGCCCTCGGGTCTCGCGGCAGATTCACGCCGGCCGGCATGAGCGAGGCATTCTCAATATGCAGGATCAGCAGGTCGCGGAGCGCGCACTCGTGATGGTTCCGCGTGCGAAGGCGTCCGATGCGCACCGCCTCGAGGATCAGTTCGCGAAGCAGCGGGCTGACGTGGATCACCGCGCACCCCGGCGCCGGCTTGGCCAGCCCGGGCCGCACGTAGAGCGTGCGCATGGAAACGGCTCCCGGCATGCGAATCCCGTGGCGGGTTCGTGCGGGAATCCATAGCGCAAAGTGCGGCGGAATCAGCCAGACGCCCTGGTCCGCCGATACCTCCATCACCCCGGCCGATCGCGTAGATCAACTGGTCCGCCCCGTGCGCGTGTTCCGGGACCAGAAACCCGGGCGGGTACTCGTAGGCCAGGGTGGCGATGGAAACACCGCACTTCGGATCGAATTCCGTCAAAACCCCGTATGTCGCAATAGCCATATATTATGACGTAATGGCAGTCTTGCGACAAGGCCGGATTTGGCGCATGATAGGCGCATGTCTACGCACTCGGGGCTGGCCCGCTACAACATTATCGGATTCCTGACCATCGTCGATGTCGCCCGCGCGAAGGAGTTCTACCGCGACACGCTGGGCTTGCGCCTGCTGAGCGAAGAGCCGCCTTTCGCGCTGGTGTTTGAGGCCAATGGCATCATGCTGCGCCTCGGCATGGGCAAGGAGCGCCCGCCGGTCCAAGGAACGGTGCTGGGGTGGGAGGTACCGGATGTCGCCGCGGCGGTGCGCGACCTGGAACAGGCCGGGGTCCGTTTCGAGCGCTACCCGCAGCTCGCGCAGGACGAGCTGGGCGTCTGGACCGCGCCCGGCGGCGCCAAGGTGGCGTGGTTCAAGGACCCCGACGGGAACATCCTGAGCCTCTCCTCGCACCCGGAGCGCAAGGGATGAACCCGATCCAAAGCTGGATCATTTGTCGATGAAGTATGCGGAGATGTCTTCGCCGCGCCACGCCGTTATGGCGATCTCATCGGTGGACGGCGCCGTCCTGGACGCTTTTGGGCACTGCGGCCCGGTCAACCTTATCGCCGCATGGCGTAGGTCTTTTGAGCTTCCTTCAACAAAGCCTCGGCCTTGGGCATGCTCTCGATGGCCTTCTGCACCTCCGGATCGCTCTGCCAGTGAGCCTGGTTGGCGGTCGCGCGGTCGAAGCAGCGGAACAGGAACTCCCAGCGCAATTCGCCGCGAATCCAGTCGCGGTTGGCGTTGAATTCCTCGTCCGTGAAGGGCATGTTCTGGGTCTTCAAATACGCCTTGTACCGGTCGAGTACATCGTTATCCGCCTGCCAGGTGACCGGCAGGTCCGTTTTCCGCCCGGCGAAAAACTCGTTGCCGAAGCGGTAAAGCGTGTTGGGGAAGCCGGCCCTCGCTTCGGTGCGCGCCTGGAAAATATTGCGCTTCACGGTGGCGTATTTCTCGTCGGGAGTGATGCCGCCGCCGCCGAATACCTTGCGGCCGCTGTCGGTGGCCTTCACATCCTGCGGATCCTGCGTGGTGGTGTCGTGGTGAGAGTAATAGTCCCAGAAAGACTGGTGGGTGTAGTCGCGCTGAATCAGCCGTCCGCTGGGGGTGTAGTAATGCGCGATGGTGAGCAGCAGCGCCCCGCCCCCGGTCAGCGGAAACTGCGCCTGCACCAGGCCCTTGCCGAAGGTGGTCTCACCCAGCAGCCAGGCCCGGTCGTGGTCCTGCAACGCGCCGGAGACGATCTCCGAAGCCGAGGCCGATCCGCCATTCACCAGCACCACCATGGGATACTTCTGCGCCAGCGGCTGCGCTTTGGCGCGGTAGGTCTGCTCGTCTTCGGCCCGGCCGCGCTGCGACAGCACGATCTGCTGATTGCGCAAGAAGCGCCCCGCCAGGGCCACGGCTTCGGGAACCAGGCCGCCCGGGTTGTTGCGCAAATCCAGGATCAGCCCATCCACGTGCTCCTCGCCCAGCTTGCGCAGCCCGGCTTCCACATCCCGCGAGACGTTGGACGCCTCGAAGGTCTCCACATTCACGAAGGCGATCCCGGGCTTCACCCAGAAGGTGTTCACGACGCTGGTTTCTATCCCGCCGCGAGTCACTGTCACGGTAATCGGCTCGGAGCCTTTCCGCTCCACCGTAATGGTCACCTGGGTATCTTTCGGCCCCCGCAGCATATCCGCCACCTGGCCCGAATTGAGGGTCGCACAATCGTGCCCGTCCACCTTGGCGATGGTGTCGCCGCGGCGCAGGCCGGCCTTCCATCCGGGCGACCCCACGAACGGCTCCATCACCACGGTTTTGGGACCGTCCATGGAGATCTGCATGCCCACGCCGAAATACTGCGCGCGCATTTTCCGCTGCATCTCCTTGTAGTCGTCCGGATCATGGAAGGTCGAGTGCGGGTCGAGGGTCAGGAGCATCCCCGGAATCACCCCGCGGTAGAAGGCGTTTTCGGTGCTCACGGGATCGGCGAAATTCTTCTCGACCAGTGTATAGGCATCCATCACCGTGCGCACTTCGCGGTCCAGATCGTCTCCCGTGGTGGAGGAAGCCGCGCGGGCGCGGATCCCGGGACCGTAAACCGGCGCCAGCAATACCGACGCGGCAACAATTAAAGCGGCGAAAGCCGTATTTCTGATTTTCATGAACTTAACCGGGCTGAGGCGGTCGATCCGGATCGGACATCCCTTCCCTTGGGCCCATCATAATCTGCAAATCCCGCCTTCTACCAGAGTACCCCAGGTGGGGATCGTTTTGTCGAGGCACTTTTTCGAGCCTTGGAGCGGGGCGGCGGAAATGCGCACGGAAAGCTACCGAGCGCCGCGCCGGGTTGACACCGCCGCGGACGCCCCACTGGGCCTGGAGCCAGACCTGGAGCCAGACCTGGAGCCAGAGACCTGGAGCCAGACCTGGAGCCAGAGACCTGGAGCCAGACCTGGAGCCAGAGACCTGGAGCCAGACCCGGAGCCAGACCTGGAGCCAGACCTGGAGCCAGACCTGGAGCCAGACCTGGAGCCAGACCTGGAGCCAGACCTGGCCGGCAACTTTCGCCGGAAAGCGCTCCTTAGTCAATCGGAGGATCGAGCTTCCCGGACCATCTCCACCAGGACCGCCCTGGCTTCGTCCTTATTCCCAACTTCCCGCGGAAAAGCTACGCGGCGCCCATGAACTCTGTCGCCGGTCTTGAGCCGAAGATGGAATCCGAGGCGGTCGACGGCCGTCATGGAAGCCTCGGCGGCGGCTTCGTCCGCAAACCGGCGGGCGATCAGAAGCAGGGCATCCGGATGATCGGCATTCATGTGCCGGATGATTTCCTGGGCCGTTTCGGCCAGAGGATCGGGCCGGGCGTGGGCGTATTCCTCAGCCGGCACCCACCCCATTACACCGAAACCGCCGATGAAGTAAACGCTCGACACCTCCAGCCGGTGATACGCGAAGTCGGTGTACTCCTGCCAATACCTGGCGTTCTCATAGCGCGAAAGATACAGGTCGCGAGCCTCCTCCGCCGGCACTTCCGCGGTAGCGCCCAGGAGGGTGACTCGGGCAGCCCCCAAGGGGTCGCCGGAGGAATCCGGTTGCGTAATCAGCAGGCTGGCGCGTGGGTCCTGGTGCAGATTCTGCGTGTGCATGGCCATGCTGCTGATGAAAAGGACCGGGCGTCCGAGGCCGTCGGCCGCATACGGCATCACGGAGCCAAACGGAAAGCCGGCGCACTTCCGCGAATGCGTAGAGAGGGCGCCGATGCGGGCGATGGAAACGAGTGTGCGGGCGCGCTCTGCGAGCGAGGGTTCGGGAACCTCCGGAGGGACGGGTCCGGTTCCGGTTCCGGCTCCGGGGCCGGCGTGCTGGCGAGTAGACACGCCTCTATGGTAGCGAAGCCCGCCCGCGCCAAGCCGAGGATCAGTTTCCCGCAGCGAACTTGCCGGATTTGACCCAAAGCCAATCGGCGCCGTCGGTAATCTTGGCGGGATTCTTGACCACCAGCAACAACACCGTCTGCGGCGAAACGCAGTTGC
The DNA here is from genome assembly GCA_052144935.1 of Bryobacteraceae bacterium. Classification (GTDB taxonomy): domain Bacteria; phylum Acidobacteriota; class Terriglobia; order Bryobacterales; family Bryobacteraceae; genus JOPF133. The sequence goes on along the minus strand of JBKQPR010000124.1, from coordinate 19,380 downwards.
GGTAGATCAGCGCGGAGGCGTCGCCGGCCGTGCCGAAATAGGTTTCAAGATGGAATTGCGGCGGGGCGTTATCGATGCGAAGCGCGCCATTCCGCAATTGCGCCGTGACTTCGTGCAGTGCGCCGCCCGAGAAGGTGGCGTGCCCGTCCGCGCTCTCGCGGGTGGAGTAAGCGGGCGGATGGTCCGGGTTCACGGTGGTGTCGATGGCCACCTGGAATCCGGAGATGATGGGTTGCATCGTCCCGGCGCGGACCACGCGGAGCAAGACCGAGCACGGATTGCGCGATCCACCCGTCATCATCGCGTTGGCGAAGTCGCCCGCGTTACCGCCGGTTTCCGCGGCGATCCGTTCGGCTTCCGTGGGCGGCCCGGCGCCGCACTTCGCCGGCAGCGCGAAAAGGGCCGCCGCCGGCTTGGCCAGGCTGAGCCGTTTGATCTCGACCACGGTCTGGGTACCCACCTGGGCCTTGACCACCAGGCCGGAGGTCTTATCTATCCAAACCTTGGCCTTGTCGGGGCCCGCGGCGGTCTCCATCACTTTGGTGGCGAAGCCATTGACGGTCTCCGAGCCGGTCTGCCGCGGATTTTGGGGAGCCAATTCCTTCATCAGCCCGGCTGACATTTCAAACGGATCGCCCCAGTCGCCGGAAAAATCCCCGCGGCTGCAAACCGCCGAAGGATTGCCCAGATCCAGGGTATAGTTCTTGTGATTCCGGAGGTCGTAGTAGGTTCGCGTGTGGGACGCCGGCGCAGGCGAACCCCCCGCTGGCGGCGCCAAGGTCGATTCGACTACCACCTGGGCGCCATCCCGATCGATCTTCATGGCCATGCTGGGGCCCATCATGGCGCTGACTTCGGTCACCGAATAAGCTTCCGGCGGTTTGGCAAATTGCGCCTGCGCGCCCGGCGCGGTGAGACTGGCCAGCCACGCCAGACTTCCAAACCACCCCACGGTGACGGCACGGAATTGGCCTCGGGTTTGCATAGGCCTGATTATAGACACCCTGACGCTCCGTTTGGCCTGGCTGGAGGGTTGTCGGCTAGCCCAGCGGGCTGGGATGCCAGACAGCGGCGGAGTAAGGCGCCGCAGAACGGCAGAATAGGATTTTTTCAGTATACCGGCGGTTTACTCTAATCCCCGCGCGCCAATCCGCCGATAAGAACAACAGGACAGGATATGCCTACAAGGGTCACCTCGCTGACGGAAACCGCGCTGGGCTTGCCTGCTGGGCCGGGGGCGGCTCCGGCGGAGGCCCGCGATAGTCGGGAACGAGCGCTGTTGCGCAAGATCGACGAATTGCAGGGATTTGCGTACGTGGCGGCGCACGACCTTCAGGAACCGCTGCGGATGGTGGCCGGTTACACGCAGCTCCTGGCCGAGCGGTACGGCGGCACGCTGGACCCGCCGGCCGGTGAATTTCTGGCATTCGCGATGGAAGGGGCGCGGCGGATGCAGGACCTGGTGGATGGACTCCTGCTGTTGGCGTGCGCGGATCCCCGCGCGGACACGCGCCGCACGGCCAGCTCCGCCGAAGCGGTTTCCACGGCGGTCGCCAATCTTCGCCTGGCGATTGAGGAAAGCCATACCACCATACGGCTCGGAAACCTGCCCGCGGTGCTGGCCGACCCGGCCCAGCTTGTGCGGATCTTTCAGAACCTGATCGGCAACGCCATCAAGTACCGTTCTCAGCGGCTGCCGGAGATTTCCGTCGAGTGTGAGGAACGCGCATGGGATTGGTTGTTCCGGGTCACCGACAACGGGAGAGGGTTCGCGGACCAGCTTGCCCCTGGGCTGGGCCTGGAAATTTGCCGGCGGATCGCCGAACGGCACGGTGGCCGCTTGTGGGTGGTGTCGCCGGGAGGCGGCGCGGACTTTTGTTTCACGTTAGCCAAAGGTTGAGGAGGGCGAATGCAGGAGAAGGCTCGCAGAGTTCTGGTGGTGGAGGACAACCCGGCGGATTCGCGGCTGGTGCGGGAGATGCTATCGGATCTCGAAGGTCATACGTTTGAGATTCATTGCGCGGAATCCCTGGTGGCTGCGCTGGACGCACTGGCTCATAACGAATTCGATGTAGCGCTGGTCGATCTTACCTTGCCGGATTCCGAGGGCCTGGCGACTTTCGAGACCATTCAACGCCATGCCGAGAGGCTGCCGATCGTAGTCTTCACCGGGGTCACCAACGAAATGCTGGCGCTTACCGCGGTGGCGCGAGGCGCGCAGGATTACCTGGTAAAAGGCCGGATGACCCCCCAGGCGCTGGCGCGCGTTCTGCAGTATTCCATGGCGCGCCAGCTCAACGCGTCGCAATACGGCCGCCCGGAGAAGGCCATGGCACGGGTGATCGGCTTTTTGGGAGCCAAGGGTGGGGTCGGCTCGACTACCCTCGCCACGCATTTCGCGGTCGCCTGGAAGCGGCAAACCGGCGAAAAGGTCTTGTTGATCGACATAGATAGCGGCTCCGCGTCGGCGGAGTTCCTCATGAGGACCAAGTCAAAATACTCGATCGTGGACGCGGCCACCAACCTGCACCGCCTGGACCTCACGTTCTGGCAGAGTGTAGTCACCGAGAGCCCGCTTGGAATCGACTTCCTGCCGTCGCCTGGCGTGGGTGGTTTTGCCGAGCAGCTCCCCATCGACCGGGTGCGCCACGTTTTGCGCTTTACACGCCCGTTGTACCAGTGCATCGTGGTGGACCTGGCGCGATTGAATTTGCTCACCATGAACCTGTTGGAGGAGGTCGGCACACTTAACGTGGTGACCACCACGGAACTGCCATCGGTCAGTGAGGTCAGCCGGGTGTTGAAGAAGCTCCTGGATCTCCGGCTGGTGCCCGATCAGATCCGCCTGGTGTTCAATCGCGTGCCCAAAGCTCCCATGAACCCGGTGGCGGAGCTGGAAAAGGCGCTGGGTTATCCCGCTTATGCGGCCATCGGAGATTTCTCCAACGAACTGGCCGAAGCCTATGGGCTCGGCCGGTCCCTGGACGAAGGTCTGGCCCTTCACAAACAGGTCGCACAAATGACCCGCAAATCGATCGGCAAATCGCTCGGCGCGGAGACGCCGAACGGCGGCAGAGGGCTGCGGGGATTCCTTCGCAAAGCGCTGGCGTGACGCAGGAACCGGATCGGCGCGGGAGGGGCCCTCCGGGCCCTGGGAAAAATGCAGAGAGGGACCAAAAAGAATTCGCTTCTCCGCGTTTCCTCTGTGTCTCCGCGTCAAGCGTTCCGGATCTCCGGGTTCAGGCCAGCGGCGCGATAAGCTTCCAGGAGGGCTCCGACGTGCGGTCCGTGCCGGGGCGGACCGCAGTGTGTCCCGGCATCCGCCTCCACCAAACCGCGAAACCGCTCCCGCACGATGCCACTCCGGAATACCCCGCCAATATAAGCGACATTCACGGCTTCACCCGGTTTCCACAGTTGGGAACGCACCGAATCGGCGAAGCCCGCAAGCTGCGCCGCGGCGTCTTTGAGAATCTCACAGGCGACCGCATCGGCCGCCATCGCCGTCTCGTCCACCAGCCGCGCGAGCGTGGCCAGGCGCGACCGGGGCCATTCGTCGGTGTAGAAGCGATGCAGCACCTGGCCGGCGTCGGCCGAATCGGTCGCCGCCAGAAAACGCCGCCGCAGGTCCGTTGCAGGGCCCCAGCCTTCTTCCATGCGGAGCGCCGCGCGTAGCCCCTGGCGCGCGATATCGAAAGCGCCGCCTTCGTCGCCGAAGAGGTGACCCCATCCGCCGGCGCGTGCGGCTTGGCCCCGCGCGTTGCGCCCGAAAGCCATCGAGCCGGTCCCGGCGATAATGATGATCCCTTGCCCGGTTTCCGTGGCTCCCGCCAGCGCAATGACCGCGTCGGTGGTGACAATCAGCCGTTCGGTGCGAAGCATGGCGGCCAGAATCGCCTGTTTGTCTTCAGGTCCGCCACTCATCCCGAAGCAGGCGGCTTCGAAATGAACCGTGGCGGCAGGGAGACCCGCCTGGCCGCAAGCGGTGGCGAGGCAGGCGGAAACGGCGCGCTCCAGCCTGCCCCGGCCCTCCTGCGTTTCGGCGTGATTGCAGGGGCCCCCCACCCCCGTTCCGAGGATGCGGCCGGTCTCATCTCCGATCAATGCGGTGGTCGAAGACTGTCCCCCATCGACGCCAAGAAACAGTTTCATTGGTAGAGTTTAGCGCGGCCGGCGCGAATCCTTTCCCGGTTGGGAGTCAACGCGCCGCCGCCGCCGGTCCGGACCGCCAGTCAACGCAGGTTGGCGCCCATCCACTTCACGATTTCGTCCTGCATCCTGGTGGGCAGGCGGTTATAGTCCCAGGGATCCTGAAGCTGCAGCTTGGCGGCGGAGCCATACAGCGCGTAAACCTTTTTGGCCTGCTCGATAGCGGATTGTACATCGGCGGGCGTGGCATCACGATCCAACTGCGGCTGGACCACCAGCACCGGCCGCGGCGCCAGGCTGCCCAGCAATTCGGGAAAGTCGTAGGGGATCTGGTTCTCGTGGCCCACGAAGAAGCCGAGCCGCGGAATCAGCGGGTGTTCGTGGCTGTAGCGCGCGATTCCGCCGGTTCCCCGGTCGGCGGTGTCGCTGCGCATGGGGGTGAATCCGCAGATGGAAACCAGACCTTTGACGCGCGAATCGAGCGCTGCCGTATAAATGCCCACGGCTCCGCCCATCGAGTAGCCGAATAGATAGATCCGCTGTGGATCGACCAGGCTGTCCTTCTCCAGGGCGTCGATGGCGGCGCGCGCGTCCTCCACCATTCTTCCCATCTGCGACCAGTGCGGGTAGCGGTCATAGAATGGACCGGATTCGCTCATGCGGCTCCCGAAGCCGCTCTGATCGAACGCCAGGACGGCATAGCCCGCGCGGACCAGGGCGAGGATCGGGTGCAGGTCGTTGTGGTAGACCCACATGTAGCCGAGCGGATAACTGTAGCCGTGCAGCCAGATCACGGTGGGCAGCTTAGCGCCTTCCGGTGTATCGGCTGGATAGTAGAGGTCGCCTCGGACGTTAAATCCGAAGCTCAGGCTGCGCGAGAATGTCTGGCTCTTCTGAGGCTCCAGCCAGCCAAAGGAACCGCCACCGCGCTGGATTACCCAATTGACCAGATCGGGGGTGGTCTGCCCCGGATTTCCACCGCCGCGCGCGGCCCCCGGCAATCCTCCTCTGCCGGCGGCCGGACCTGTGGCGGCTCCTCTTCCGGCGGGTCCTATTCCAGCGGCTCCCGGAGCGCCCCTGCCTGCCAATCCCCGGCCCCCGCGGCCGGCGCCCGGCGGCATCATGGGCGGTTCGTCGCCCAGCATCCACTCGACGGATTTGCGGACTTCGGCAGCCTTCCGCTCCCAGTCCTCAGTGGAGGCGATGGCGCCATTGGCCGCGGCGAATGCGCTGCCCGCCGGGGCGCTGTAAGCGGCCAGAAGGTCGTTCGAGGCCCGTGGGAAGCGCTTCAGATCGACGCTTTCTTTGCTGTTGGCGCTCCAATGATCCCAGTCCCAGGGGAATAGAAGCCGGTTGGTCCACACCCGCGTGGACCGGCCAAATTGAATGTCCAGCCAGTCCAGGCAGGCTTCCTGATCGTTGGCGCCGTGAAAGCCGGGCACGCGCAGGATGCCCAGGCGGCTCGGCTGGCCGAGCAGCTTGTAGACTTTCAGGGCGGAGTAATACGCCTGTTCGTCGCCCCAGGAATTGGAGACCTCGTCATTCAGGCCGTATTCGAGCAACGCGGCGCGCGGCGCGATCATGGCTACCAGCAGGTTGCCATCGATGGGCAGGCGGTCCTCGCGGCCGGCGAAGAAGCGCAGGCGCGGAACGAACCACGTAGGGAAGCTGCGCGTGGTGCTCTCGATGCTCTCGCCAAACCCGCGCTCGCCGGCCGAGCGCCACGGCAGCACGCCGCCCACGCCGGTGCTTCCGGCTATCACTGCGGCGATGCGCTCGTCCATGGCCGCGGCGATGGCGGCCATCTTGCCGTCGCGAGAGTAGCCGAACATGCCGACGTGCCGCATGTCGGCTTTGGGCAGGGTTTCGAGATAGTCCAGCACCAGGCCGGCAGCCCAGGCCCGGCGAGGCAGCAAGGCGAAATCGTAATCGGGATAAAGCTGCGCGAGGGCGGCGGCGTCATCCATGCCGTCATTGCCGGCGTATCCGCAGGAGATGTAGCCCCGGCGCAGCAGCGACGGCGCCCAACCGGGCAGGTTGGGGCTGATCAACACCGGGAACGGTCCCTGTCCGTCCGGGATCATCACCTGCACGCGCATAGTGCCCTTGCTGCCCGGGCCGAACTCCAGGCGCAGGTTGCGCACCAGGTATCCATTGCCGCGGGTTTCGTCGAGCGCCACGGCGCGATCCAGCTTGGGCTTGGGCGGAAACGTACCCAGGTCGTATTTCTCGAAGAGCTGCCGGATCTCCGTGCGGCGGGCCGGCCATTCGCGCGCAGTCCGCACCGCCCTGCCGTTGAGAAACTGCAACGGTTCGGGCAGGCCGTTGATACGCGGCAAAGCTTCGAAATCGGGCGGCAGCTCCCCGGTTTTCTGAAGCCACTCGCGGAAGGAGGGAACATCCGGCAGGATCTGCTGCAGCCTGGCCAGATACTCGCGCTGCTGTTCCGGTGTCATCGCCCTCGCGGGCTGGGAACCTGCCATGCCCAGTAACATGAGCAGGAGTGCAAAGGTAGCTGCTGCCAGGAAACGACCAATCCAGGCGCCGGTGTCCGCTCCCTCACGGGGCGCCCCCTGGGCCCGGCCCTGAAAGCGCGTCGGAGCCGGGCCCAGTGGGCGCCCCGTAAGGGAGCGGTTGGCATTGTTATTCCAAAATAGGTTCTTAGTGAATTGCGCCATGGCCGCTCCTTATTGCCCGATGAAGAACAACGACGACACCGAAGGCAGCACCAGCCGCACCATGGTAACCGGCTGTCCATTGGCTTCCGACTGGGTAAACTCGGCCGCTTCCTGGCCGCCCGTGTGAGGGTTCCAGATGCTCAGCGCCTTCTTGCCTCGCAACACGACCTTGGTGTCCACATCCTTCAGAGACGAATTCGCGAAGAAGTAAATATCGCGGCCGTCCTTGACCTTGTGAATGTAAGTCAAGGCGCCTTCGTATTCGTTGCCCCGCCGCAGCGCACCCATGGGCTCCTGAATGTCGACGTCACGCTGTGGAAGCACCAGCTTCAGAGCGAAGTCGATCAACCACGGATGCGTGTTGGGTAGAAACAGCGCCTGTCCGCCGGCTGTGTTCTTCTTGATGTAATACCAGAACACGTAGAAATTCTGCCGGTCCTGCGCGCGGCGCACGTCGGCTTTCAAAGGTTCGTCAGGTGAGACGCCGAAAACATCGGCGATGGCCTTTCGCACTTCCTTGTCCTTGCCAAATTCCGCCGACCGCGTGGGGAGCAGGCCGGTCGCGATCACCGTTCCTCCCTGGTCGTAGAACTCCTCAATCTTCGCCGCGGCGTTCATCGAAAGCGTGTCGCCGGCCGGCAGGAACAACACCCTGTATTCCTCGCGGTTCTCGCTGTTATTGAGGATCAGTTTCTTACCATCGACGATGCACCGCTCCACCAGGACTTCCGGGTGCAGATAGGTATAGTCTACGCGCAGGCCTCGGAAGAGGGCTTCGCCGATATCCTGGTAGTCCATCCCGAATGCAGGGCCGCCCTCGCGGGCATAAGCCGTTTCCATGATCTGGGGCGGCTGGTCGCCCGCGGCAAGCGGGAACTGTACGCCTCCCGCATTGTGGTATTGCGCATGCAGCGAGGCGATCGGATAGAGTACCGCGACGTCGGCGACGTGCCTGCCGTGCTGGAGCAAGTAACTCAGCCGCCCCACATAGTCGTTCAACTCGGGGCGTTTGGGCTGCATGGTACGCGCCGGAATCTGATAGTTGATCCCCATGGCGAACTGATCCATAGCCACCTGGAAGGCGATTTTCCCATCCAGAATGCGGTACGCGGCATACGTCTCAGCCCTGGCGATAGGATGATCATAGTTGAAGGCGGCCGAAGTGACAATTTTGTAAGATGGATTCGACCGCCCGTACCACCAGATGTCATCCACCGTGGGAGCGGACTGGTACTGGAAGACCTTCAACAGATCCCCATTGAGCGGCGTCGGATTGAGAGGCTCTTCCTGATCCAGATGCCCGCCGAATATCAGGTGGTGTTCGGCGCACCAGTCATTCAACCTCTTGATGAAGTGCGTCCCGAACAGCTCGGCGCGGAATCCAAAAAGGGCGTTGCGCGCGGCGGCGGTCTGCGGGCCGATGTCATACCACAGCGCCGGGTAATACTTCATCGGCGAATAACCGTACCTCTTTTGGAAGTAAGTATTGAAGTTCGGCGTCCACGTCCGGTCGGCATGATGCATGGAGGGTTCGTCATAGAAGGTCTGCTTGATGAGGTTGCCGAAGTAACTGCCGAAGTTTTCCTGGTACTTCTGATAGGTCATGGAGATGAACTGGCTCATGGCCGTCTCATCCAGATAGTCCACCACGCGGGCCTTGCCTTCGGTGAGATAGAAGGCCATGGCTTTCCAGTTGCCCTTGGGAACCTGGCAGACCAGGCGGTCCTGCATCTTGCGGTCGCTGACATCCACCAGCTCGAAGGTGTCGCGGTTCATCGTCACGGAACCGATGTAGATGCCTTGAGGAATCGCCAGTTCCACATTCGCCGGCCCGGTGACGTCTTTCTCGGCCATGTTCAGGTTCTTGGCGACATACTGAGGGAACTGGGACGCCATCTGTCCGCCCACCGTGCCGGTGGGAAACGCGTAGTCGTCATACAGAATGACTTCGAGTCCGTCCTTCTTGGCTTCCTCCAGCGCCAGCTTGTAGAACCGGAAGTATTCGTCGCTGAGGAACGCCACGCCCTGGCCGGGCTGCGGCCTGCCGCCGGCCTCGATGAAGAAGCCGCCGTAATTCAATTTCGCCATTTCCTGAATGCCGGAGACGACGGCGTTTTCGTTCAACGTGGACAGGTTGAAGTTCCACATGGCATGCCCGCGGTACTCCGCCGGAGGGGCCTTGAAGATCGCGGGATCGAACGGGTTGGCGGCATTCTGGGCCGGCAACCCAACCCCCAGGACCACCATGCAAATCGCCAATCGTAACAACATGGGTACACCTCTTTGCTTTCAGGCCTGGCCGTGCGGCAACTGTTCACGATTCTACTCCCGCTGCGGTCAATCGCCGCCAACCGCGCCCGGCGGGGGGCCGTTGATCACGCCAGTCCCAACTGCCGAATGGCCGCGCCCGCGCCGGAGAGATTGGCGCTCTTCATCTCCGACCATTTCCGTGAAAGGATCACGCCATCGGAGCCGGCTTTAAAGGCGGCGAGAACGGCATCGCGCGTGCCATCGGGACTCGACTTGGACGAGTTCCGGCCGGTCGGAATATCGATGTCGATGCCGGGCCAAAGCTGCGTCTTCGTGCCATTCAGCGCCTCGCGGGCACGTTTGGCTTCGCGGTAGACATAATCGGCGGACAGTCCGGTCTTGGGAATCTCCGCCAGGCTCTTCTCCTCTTTGTAATCGAGGACGCGGTAATGAAAGTCCAGCAGCTCCTGTTGCGGCACGTCGCCGTAAATGGTCGAGCTTACATTGCGGATATAACCGGCCATGCGCTCGCCGCCGCAATTGTGATACATGACCATCTTCAGGAAATCGGAGTATTTGGAGATCTCCGATAGGTCCTGTTCGGCGCGGTAAATGGGGCTGAAGGAATTGTTATGCCAGATATGCCAGCCGACGCCGATGGAGGGCTTAATCGACTTGACCTTGTTATATATGGCGGAGTAAGTCTCGCGCAGGCTGTCGGTCCACAGCATCTCCCAGGCGAGCATTTCGGGGTAGCGCAGCATCAAGCGCCAGACGGTTACGTAATACCCGTCCACCGGACGCTTACCCTGGCGGGAGGATTGGACGAGCGCGCCGAGGGTCTGAAAGCCGGCTTTGGCGCGGACTGGATCGATGCCGCGCTCTCTGGCTTTGCGCTCGCAGAACTGGCAAAAGCAGGTCACGGCCAGCGGGTTGCCGCCGCCTCCGCCATGGCTCGAGCCGAGAAGATTGGCGAAGGCGCCTTGGCGCTCGGATCCCCACATGATGCCGTCGATATCGTAGGATCGCGAGTAATCCTCCACCGCGCCAAGCAGCCAGTTCTTGTAATTGGGGTTATTGAAGCACAAGGTGGTGGCGTTAGTACCGTCGATGTGTATTTCCTGGGCCTGCGCGACCTTGGGGACGTTGCCGGACCAGACATCCTCGAACCAGCAGATGGTCTTCATGCCTCGTTTGCGAGCCGCCGGCAGGACCGCCTCCAGCACGTCGTAATCGCCGAAATCGGGCGCGCGAAAATCCTGGAGGACGGTGTCCTTGTAATACTGAGGATGGATTTTAGTGTAGCTGCCGCCCTTGAACGTGTCGGTATCGTATTCCTGTTTGCCGTGATCGGGTAGGGGTTGTCCGGGAACCTGCCGGCCCGCGATTCCGCGGCCGTAGGTGAACGTGGCGACGAACAGCGCGTTGACCGCCGCCTCCTTTTGGAACACGTCCAGCACCTTCTCGACGCCCTCGTCCACGAAGGAGACAGCGCCCACTTGAATACCGATCGTCTTGGTCGCGGCCGCCACCGCGTCGGGAGCCGCGGCGGAGACCATCGCTCCCGCGACCGCGCTGTGGAGAAAATCTCGTCGCTTCATGTTTCCCTCGACTGTAGCAGAGAAGTGAGGGACAAGGGGGCCGGAAGGACGGCGCGTCTGGTGAGCGGCCGAGGCCGGAAGGACGGCGCGTCTGGTGAGCGGCCGAGGCCGGAAGGACGGCGCGTCTGGTGAAGGGCCGGGGCCGGAAGAACGGCGCGTCTGGTGAAGGGCCGGGGCCGGAAGAACGGCGCGTCTGGTGAGCGGCCGGGGCCGGAAGGACGGCGCGTCTGGTGAGCGGCCGGAGCCGGAAGGACGGCGCGTCTGGTGAGCGGCCGAGGCCGGAAGGACGGCGCGTCTGGTGAGCGGCCGGGGCCGGAAGAACGGCGCGTCTGGTGAGCGGCGGGAGCCGGAGGAACGGCGCGTCTGGTGAGCGGCCGGGGCCGGAAGGACGGCGCGTCTGGTGAGCGGCCGGAGCCGGAAGAAGCGGCGCGTCTGGTGAAGGGCGCGGGCGGTCGAAAGAAGCGGCGCGTCTGGCTGCGGTTCTGAAATTTTGATATTCTGGCGGCACGATAAACGGAACGGATGGCGCTTTCTCGCGGCGGGCTTTTCTGGCGGCCGGCGCAGCCTTGCCGTTGGCGGCCCAGGTGGCTCCGGGCGAGCACCCCGCCATGCTGGAGCTGGATTTTCGGAAGCTGGTCTCCCGCGCCGACCTGGTTTACGACAGGCCCGCGGCGCGCAGCGAAGAGGGCCTGCCGGTGGGCAACGGGCGCATGGGCAGCCTGGTCTGGACCACTCCCACCGAGCTGCGATTTCAGATCAACCGTAACGACGTCTATGCCAACAACTGCGCCACCAACAGCTTCTTCGAGCGGCACAACGACTATTGCGGCGGCTGCGGCTATGTGGACATCGACTTCGGCGGCGCGGGGCGCCCGTTGGGCCCGGAGCCGTTTCCGGAATCCGGCTTCCGTCAGCGCCTCTCGGTATACGACGGGATGCTGGAGATCGAAGGCAAGAACGTCAACGCCCGCGTCCTGGCCTGGCCGGAACAGGACGTCATGGCCATCGCCGTGGACGACCGGCGGCCGGCGCGCCAACCCATCGCCATCCGTCTGCGTATGCTGCGCTACGAGACCAAGTATTTCGGCGCCCAGTTGGAAACGTTCGCGCGCGATCACATCGTCACCGTGCAGAACCGTAACCACACGGTCGCGTCGCAACTCTTAGCGAGCGACGGACGCATTGTTCTGGCGCAGGATTTCCGCGAAGGCACATACTGCTGCAAATCCGCGGTGGCCATCGGAGTGGTGGGGCGGCCGGCCACGGCGCGCTTCCTGAATGAAACGGAGGCGGGGCTGGACGCGGCATCCGGGCCGGGAGAGTTCACCATCCTGATCGCTTCAGCGGCCACCTTCGATCCCAAAGAAGACGTAGCCGCGGCGGCGCTTCGCCAACTGGAGGTGGCACAGTCGGCCGGTTTGGCGGCGCTGGAGCGTCAGACTGGGGAATGGTGGCAACGTTTCTGGGCGCGCGGCTTCGTGCATTTAACCAGCGCCGACGGCGCGGCCCAACTGGTGGAGCTGCACTACCACTACTTTCTCTACCTGATGGCGGCCAGCTCGCGCGGCAAGTTTGCAACGAAATTCAACGGCATGCTGTGGAACACGGGCGGCGACTTGCGCACGTGGGGAGCGCAGCACTGGTTCGCCAATCTGAGCTGCTATTACGAAGCGCTGCCTGCCGCGAACCGCCTGGACCTGATGGACCCGATGTTCGATATGTACTCGGGAATGTTCGACGCTTGCTCGACGGCGGCGCGTCAGCAGTGGGGCAGCCAGGGAATGTACATCCCCGAAACCTGCTACTTCGACGGCCTTGAAAAATTGCCGGAGGACATCGCCGCGGAGATGCGGGACCTGTACCTGCTCAAGAAGCCCTGGGAACAGCGGTCGGCGCGGTTCATGGAGTTCGCACAGACGAAGCACCCGCACTCCAGCCGCTGGAACTGGATCGAGAGCGAGAGCTGGGTCAACGGGCGGATGGTCATCAAGGAGCGCGGGTCCGGGCCATACGGCAACGTCTCGCACATCATGGGCAGCACCGCCAAGATCGCGTACCTCTACTGGCGGCGCTACGAATACACGCTGGACCGCGAGTGGCTGGCGCGGCGCGCCTACCCCATGCTCAAGGCGGCGGCGGAGTTCTATCGCAACTTTCCCAACCTGTCCAAGGGCGCGGACGGCAAGTATCACATCCATTGGGTGAACAGCAACGAGAGCGTCTACGGCGCGCGGGACACCGATGAGGACCTTTCGGCGATGCGCGGGATCACCGGCGCGTTGTTGCGGGCCGCCACCATCCTGGACGCCGACCCGGACATGCGGCCGGTGTGGCGCGAATTCCTCGACAACCTGGCGCCTCTCTCCACCAGCGACGACCCGGAGGCGCTGCGGCCCGCCGATTACGCCGGCCCGCGCGTGTTCGTGAGGGGGCTGAAGCCGGCGATCAAGGCGGCCGGTCTGCTGCCCGACGGCAACAGCCTGCCCATGTGGTTCTTCGACCTGTGCAACGTGGAATCGCGCGACCGCCAGACGCTCGAAACCGCCCAGGCGACGTTCGCGGCGTCGTTGCGGAACGGGTTGAATCCAGGGATGACGGTGCAGGTGCTGTCCAAGCAGGCGATTGCGGCGGCCTCGCTGGGGCGCGCCGACGCCGTGCGCGTGATGATCCCCAGCCAGGTGCGCGGCACCGCGGAGCGCGCCACGGCCTATAAGAACGGCGGATCGCTGGCGAACCGCATGATGCTGCGCGAGGGGCCGCAGGCATTGGACGCCGAGCGCCTGGGCCGGGCGTCGGAAGCTCTGCAGCTTGCGCTGTTGCAGAGCAACCCTCCCGCTCCGGGCGAGGACCCCGTGATTCACGTGTTTCCGGCGTGGCCGGAGGAGTGGAATGCGCAGTACCAACTTCTGGCGCGCGGGGCATTCCTGGTGAGCGCGTCGATTGAGGCGGGACGCGTCGGGTTCGTCGAGCTGGAATCGCTGGCGGGCGCGGAGTGCACGCTGCGGAATCCCTTCACGGGCGGCGCGGCGCTCTATCGCGATGGGCGGGCGGCCGAGAAGCTGCAAGGGACACTGCTGCGGTTCGGCACGCGCAAGGGCGAGCGGATCGTAGTGGTGGCGGCCAACCGGACTCCGGCGGAGGAACGCCGGAAGATTTAGGCCGGCACTTCTACGGGTAGGTGTGATAGGGCCAGGCGGAGCGGCTCCCCGTGTACCAGACGCCTTCGCGGCCAGAAGCTACTGTCGAGAATGATCAAGCGATCCTCGGAGCTGGGCAACCGGGCGTACGGATCGCATTGCGCCGCGGCACCTCGGCCGCAACATCAGTTGGATAGCCGCAGCGACGGAGAATGACGACCTTGGCGCCAGGCTGTCTGTCGAGACCAGGATGAAGTCGCGAGCGCCGGCGTAGTCCGGAATCCTGCGATCGCCGGCACGAGCAAGCCCGTTTCGAAGCGCGCTTTCGGACTCAGGGAATAGGTCGCGCAATAACAGAACCAGCTTCGGCGATACGCTTTCGTCAAAGAAGGTTCATCCTCTGGAGACTTTGCGCCCCGCCGCCAGTTCGGCGGCGTAAGCTTAGACGGCAATAGTTACCGGCTTCCATGCCCCTGCAAGGTATCGGGCGCCGGACCGCATTGGCCGAAACGGGCTGCCTCCCGGCGAACGAGCAGCACTTTTTTCGATTACAGAGTAGCAGGCGAGTCTCGGGGTTCCAGACACCATGGTCCGCAAACGTTTGAGCCGATTCGGAATTGTTTTTTTCGGAACTTTGTGACCGGCCTGGCTCGGCGATCGGGTACAATCCAAAGATCGAGGGGAAATCGGATGCCGAAACAGATTCTCGCCGTAGCGTTGGCGCTTGGGGCCATTACAATGGCGCCGCGGTTCGTGCGCGCGCAAACCGGCGACGCCAAGACCGCCGAGCAGGTCTACAAGAACATCACCCAGCTCAAAGGCACACCCGCCGACCAGTTGACGCCCGCCATGCAGTTCATCGCGTCCTCTCTGGGCGTCGAGTGCGCGTTCTGTCACGTGCAGGGCAAGATGGACGCGGACGACAAGCCGGCCAAGAAGACCGCCCGCGAGATGATGGCCATGACCGCAATGATCAACAAGAACAGCTTCGGAGGCCGGCAGCAAATCACCTGCTACTCCTGCCACCACGGGCTTTCGCATCCGGCCGGCATGCCGGCCGTGCTGGAATCCGATGCGCCCATGCGAACCGAGGCCGCCGCTTCGCCGGCCGGCGCCACCGCGACCGTGGATGAGATCCTGGCCAGGTTCGTGGACGCTCTGGGCGGCGCCGACGCCCTCCGGAAAGTGACCAGCCGGGTAATGAAGGGAGTCATTGTGACCGGCGGACAGCAGACGCCCATCGAGTTGTTCGCCAAGGCTCCCAACATGCGCGTCTCGATTTCGCACATGGGCAACGGCGACAGCTTCACGGCCTTCGACGGAGCCGCGGGCTGGCTGGGCACCACGGGCCGGCCGGCGCGGGAAATGACGGCCGCCGAATCGGCCGCCGCCGGTCTCGACGCGGAGTTTTACCTGGCGCTGCGGCTGAAGGAGATCTACCCGCAATTACGGCGCGGGCGGCCCGAACAGATCCGCGGCGTCGAGTGCGAGACGCTGAACGGCAACGCTCCGGGCCATCCCGCCGTCCGGCTGTACTTCGAGAAGACCACCGGCCTGCTGCTGCGCATGGTGCGCTACGCCGACACGCCGATGGGCCGTATGCCGACCGAGATCGACTACGCCGATTACAAGGACGCCGGTGGCGCCAAGGCCGCGTACCGGTGGACGCTCTCCCGGCCGAACGGCCGCTTCACGATCCAGATCTCCGAGATGAAGGCCAACGTTGCGATCGATGACGCGCGGTTCCGAAAACCCGTGGGAGAGGCGAAGTAACCAAGAAAATTGGCCACAGATGAACACAGATAAGAACAAAAGATTTCTTC
The DNA here is from genome assembly GCA_052144935.1 of Bryobacteraceae bacterium. Classification (GTDB taxonomy): domain Bacteria; phylum Acidobacteriota; class Terriglobia; order Bryobacterales; family Bryobacteraceae; genus JOPF133. The sequence goes on along the minus strand of JBKQPR010000124.1, from coordinate 3,742 downwards.
TGTCTTATCTGTGTTCATCTGTGTTCATCTGTGGCCAATTCGTTTTTTCGGATTTCTGGCGCCTGACTGGAGCTACCTAATGCTACGCTATTTCGCCTTTTTGACATTTGCGATTCTTCTGCCGTTGGCGCTCGCCATCGCGCAGGTTCCGGCGGATTCCGACATCCGCAAGATGCTCGTGGAACGCATCGACACCCAGAAGCAGGGAGTCGGAATCGTGGTGGGGATCGTCGATGCCAAGGGCCGGCGCACGGTAGCCTACGGCAGTCTGGCCAAGGACGACAAGCGGCCGCTGAACGGCGATACCGTCTTCGAGATCGGCTCGACGACCAAAGTCTTCACCTCGCTGATCCTGATGGACATGGTGCGGCGCGGCGAGGTCTCACTCGACGATCCCGTCGCGAAGTATCTCCCTGCGGAGGTGAAAGTCCCCGAGCGCGCGGGCCGCAAGATCACCTTGCGGGATCTCTCCACGCAGACTTCGGGACTGCCGCGGATGCCCGACAATTTCCACCCCAAGGATCCCGGCAACCCCTACGCCGATTACACCGTCGAGCAGCTCTACCAGTTCCTCTCGGGCTACCATCTCACGCGCGACATCGGCGAAAAGTACGAGTACTCGAATCTCGCCGTGGGCCTGCTGGGACAGGCCCTTTCGCGGCGCGCGGGTATGGATTACGAGGCGATGGTGCGGGCGCGCATTTTGAAGCCGCTGCAGATGAACGATACCGGCGTCACGCTTTCGCCGGAGATGAAGGCGCGCCTGGCGGTGGGCCACGACGCGGCGTTGAAGCCGGTGCCCAATTGGGACCTCCCCACGTTTGCGGGCGCGGGCGCGCTGCGCTCCACGGCCAACGACATGCTCACCTTTCTCGCGGCCAACCTGGGCCTGGTCAAAACGGCGCTGGCGCCGGCCATGGCTGCCGAAGTGTCGGTGCGCCGCCCGACGGGGATGCCCGATATCGAGATCGCCTACGCCTGGCACATCTTCACCGCGCACCGCAAAACGATCTATTGGCACAACGGGGGCACCGGCGGCTACCGTGCGTTCATAGGCTACGATCTCCAGGCTCGCGTGGGAGTCGTGGCGCTGTCCAATACATCCACCACCATCGGTGTGGACGACATCGGCCATCACCTGCTGGACCCGGAATTCCCGCTGGCCAAGATCGAGCCGCCGAAAGAGCACAAGGAAATCACGCTGGACGTGAAAACCCTCGACCGCTACACGGGCCAGTACCAACTGGCGCCCAACTTTATATTGACCATTACGCGCGCCGGCCAGAGCCTGTTTGCCCAAGCCACCGGCCAGGGCAAATTCGAGATCTTCGCGGAAGGCCCGCACGATTTCTTCGCCAAGGTCACCGAGCTGACCATCAGCTTCGACACCGGCGAGCAGGGCAAGGCCACCGCGCTGACGCTCCGGCAGCAAGGGAACGTCCTGCCCGCCAAGCGCATCGGGGACGCGCCGGCTGTACAATGAGCCCATCCCTTATGCCCACTCCTTTCGAAAGCGCGCAGTTGAACCTGAAGCTCTTTGAGCTTCGCCGCGATCCCGTATTGCGCGAGGCGCGCGACTGGTTTCTCTTCGAATTCAATCCGCAGAGCATCACCGAATTCGTCGCCGTGATTGGTGGCCCGCGAAATACCTCGGTCCGCATGGTGATCGGATATTGGGACATGGCCTGTTCGCTGGTGACCACCGGCGCGATTGACGGCGACGCCTTCCGGGCCGCCCACGGCGAGATTTTCGGCGCCTTCAGCAAGGTCCACCCGTTTCTTGCCGAATTGCGCGCCTCGCGAGGCGAAACAGGATTCTGCAAACACATGGAGGCCGTGGTGATGGCCGCCCCGGACGCGGAGGCTATTCTGGCGCGCCGGCGAGAGATGCTGCGCCTCGCAGGGGCGCGCCGATTGGCAAACGCGCAGGCGGCCGGCTAGAGTCGGCTAGCGTGCTGTTCGCCGCGGAGGCCGTGAACATCCCGCACGCGTTCAGTTGGACCGGTCCATCGTGTGGATTGTTTCGAATCGCGGATTGCGGACCACGTTTACCAGCCGATCACCCCGACAAGAAACAAAATCGCGAACGGCGTTCGATCTGGCATCTTCACCGCGCCGAAAAACGATACACCGTCGTGCTGCTATACGTGGCGCCCGGTTTCAGTTCCGTGGAGGGGAAGTCCGGCTTGTTGGGCGAATCCGGAAAATGCTGCGTCTCCAGGCACAAGGCCCCGCGGAACGGATAGCCCTTGCCGCCCTTGCCGTGTACCGTGCCGTCCAGAAAATTGCCGGTGTAGAATTGCACGCCCGGTTCGGTGGTCAGCACTTCCATCACGCGTCCGCTCGAGGGCTCGTAGACTTCCGCGGCCTTGGTCAGCGGCGAATCCGGGGACCCGCCGCTCTTGTTCAGCACCCAGTTGTGGTCGTAACCCTTGCCATATTGAAGCTGCTGATCGCTCTGGCCGATGCGCGCGCCGATGGCCGTGGCGGTCAGGAAATCGAAAGGCGTGCCCGTCACCGGGCGCAGCTCGCCGGTGGGGATCAGGCCCGCATCCACGGGCGTGAAACGATCGGCGTACAGGGTCAACCGATGCTGCAGGATGTCGCCCTCGCCCGCACCTGCCAGGTTGAAGTAAGAGTGGTTGGTCAGGTTCACCACGGTGTCCTTGTCGGTCGAAGCGGTGTAATCGATCTTCAGCTCGTTCCTGGCCGTCAGGGTGTAGATCACCCTGGCGGTGAGGTTCCCGGGGAAGCCCGCTTCGCCGTCCCGGCTCACATAGGTCAGCTCGATCGCCGCGCCCACGGCGGGGCGGGCCTTCCAGACGTGTTTGTCGAAGCCCTGCGGGCCGCCATGCAGAGTGTTATCGCCGTCATTCTTGGGCAACTTGTAAGTCTGGCCGTCCAGTTGGAATTGCGCGTGGCCGATGCGGTTGCCGTACCGGCCGATGAGCGCGCCGAAGAAGTTGGTCTGGCTCTGGTATCCCGCCACGCTGTCCATGCCCAGCACCACGTCGGCATACTTGCCGTGGCGGTCGGGGACGGTCAGTGAGACCACCGTGCCGCCATAGGTCATAATCCCCACCGTCATGCCATTGACGTTGGTGAGCGTGTACAGCTCGACCGGCATTCCGCCGGACGTCTTGCCAAAAGCCGTCTTCTTCACTTCCACCTTTCCTTTCTTGGGAACCGCCTGCGCCAGGCAGGCCAGCGCCACGGCGCCGGATAGGGCGCCGGCGAACCAGCGGAGAGATCTCATGAAGTGTATAGTAAGCGATTTCACGCCCGGCGGCTTTCGATGGCGCCGGGCGGGCCGGGCGGCTTCAATAGCGGCTGCGCCGGTGCCACTCTCCGCCGCCCAGTCCGCCCAGGTCGATCACCACGGCAATCAGGAGGATCAGCAGATTGCCCCCCGCCAGCGGCATGTGCGAGTTGACCAGCCAGGCATACACGATGGTAGTGATCGGCAGGAACAGGAAGCCCAGCAGCAGCACAATCACATCATGATAGGCGCGCTGCAGATACGTGGAGAGACAGTACATGAGCACCAGCACAACCCGCGGGAAGGCCAGCACGACAAGCAGCAGGAGACACGGCATGACTTCATGGTCGCAAAATTCCGCGCAGCGGGCAGTGCGGTCCGTCACGAGTCGCCGGGGAGGCCTGGGATTCACCGCGGAGACGCGGAGAGAACGGAGGAAGCGCGGAGAAAGGCAAAAGAGAATGTTTTCTCCGCGCTTCCTCC
>JBKQPR010000123.1:0-26925 GCA_052144935.1 Bryobacteraceae bacterium | reverse complement strand
CCATTGTCATCTCAAAAAGTGGCGGAACGATAGAAACTCGAAATGGGATGCTTGAAGCAAAGGCTGCTTATCAATCAAAAGGTCTTCGATTCGAAAAACACGCCGTTGCGATTACCGAGCTGAATAGCGGCCTCGACCGGATAGCAAAAAAGGAAGGATGGATCGCACGTTTCCCGATGTGGGATTGGGTGGGTGGCAGAACCTCTGAGACTTCTGCAGTGGGACTTCTTCCCGCCGCACTCCAGGGTTTTGATGTCGATGCGCTCCTGGAAGGCGCCCGTCTCTGCGACGAAGTAACCCGGAAAAAGGACTCCCGGTCCAACCCGGCTGCTCTTCTGGCTCTCGCCTGGTATCATGCCACCGGGGGGCGCGGAAAAAAAGATATGGTCATTCTCCCTTACAAGGATAGACTTCAGTTCTTTCCGAAATACCTGCAGCAGCTCGTCATGGAGTCCCTTGGCAAAGAGAAGGATCGCAGCGGCCAAATCGTCAATCAGGGAATTTCGGTTTACGGCAACAAAGGCTCCACGGACCAGCACGCTTATGTCCAGCAGCTCCGCGAAGGGCTGAACAACTTTTTTGTCACTTTCATTGAGGTGCTTGCGGACCGTGAAGGCCGGTCTTCAGTGTTGGACGGGAAGGCCACCAGCGGCGATTATCTGAATGCTTTTCTCCAGGGGACCCGAAGGGCCCTGAGCGAAAAGGACCGGGAATCCATCACCCTGACGGTTGAAAAGATAGATCCCCGTTCCATCGGCGCCTTAATCGCGCTCTACGAGCGGGCCGTAGGCTTCTATGCATCACTGGTCAACGTCAATGCCTATCATCAGCCCGGTGTGGAGGCGGGGAAGAAGGCGGCAGGGTTGATCATTGAGCTCCAGACCAAAGCCCTCGCCTTTCTCAAGAAAGAAAAAGGAAAGTCTTTCACATCAGAGGAGATTGCGGCTGCTATCGGCGCACCGGATGAGGCGGAGGTGGTATTCAAATCGCTGGAGCATGCATCGGCGAACGCGGATCATCCGATCAAAGAGGTGTGTGCCGACCCCCCGTTTCGTTCACGGTACCGGTATGCCTCGTGACGTGGAAAGTGATGTAGTCGAAGATGCACACATCCGGCGGCATCAACCTATGTCGCTCCGACGACACCGGAAGGTTGCTCACTCCGAATCACGTAAGATCAAATTAGATTTTCTTCAGATCTGCGTTGATGGCTTCAAGCAGAGCAGGTGTAATCTGCCCAGGCATAAAAGCTGCAATCTGTTTCAGGGTCATGCCCCGGCCCATGGCCGTCCGAGGGTCACTCGATACGCCCGGCATGTGTTTCTCCAAAACAGCCTTGCCCTTCTCATTATCTAAGATTTCTCCCAGTGTCGAATCCGTTGAAAACGCCATCGGTAGCCTCCTTTCTTAATTAGTGAATACTTTAACAAAGATTTCTAAGATGTCAAGGAATTTGTTTCCTGCTCTCGTTCTTGAGGTCCCGGGAAACAAATGACCCGGCCCCCTTTATTTCTAAGAATTCAGGTTGTATATTTATTTCATTTCGATGGCACTTGGTCTATCCCATTAGAGATTCAAACGCGGCTTTATTTCTAAGAGGAGCATACTTGAACAAGAAGATAAGCGAAGAGCTCGACTACATTTTCAAACCAAAATCAATAGCCGTGATAGGGGCATCGGACACTTTCGGAAAGTGGGGGTACCTGATGGTTGCGAGGCCTCTGAAAACGGGCTTCAAGGGGGCCATTTACCCCATCAACCCCACAAAACGCGAAATATTGGGGCTTTCTACCTACTCCAGCGTCTCCGCGGTGCCGGCTGCTATTGATCTTGCCGTGATCACCACGCCTGCGGCAACGGTTCCGGGCGTCTTGCGTGACTGTATCGAGAAAGGCATCAAAGCGGCCGTTGTGATAAGCGCCGGCTTTGCCGAGGTCAGCGAAGAGGGAAGGGAAATTGAGCGCGCGATGGTAGAGGTGGCCCGTTCAGGCGGTATCAGGCTGGTGGGACCTAATGGCATGGGCATATGGAGCGCCGCGGGACAACTCAGTTTATGCTTTCCCCAGGCGCCCAAAGCGGGTCCGATTGCATTTATTTCACAGAGCGGGACCTTTGGCGTTGCTATGGCCCAGGTCGCCAGCAGCAAGGGATACGGGTTAAGCAAATTCATCAGTATCGGAAACCAGGCCGACCTTCAGGTATCTGACTACCTCGAATACCTCGCGGACGATGAGGATACGAAGGTAATCGTGCTCTACCTCGAGGGACTGAAAGACGGCAGGCGTTTTTTCACGGTCGCCCGCCGGGTGATAAAGAAAAAACCCATTGTCGTTTATAAGGCTGGCCGTTATGCGGCCGGCGCGCGGGCCACCCTGTCACACACGGCATCGATTGCAGGATCCGAGAGGATCTTTGACGGCGTATGCAAGCAGATTGGATTGCTGCAGGTGGACGAATCCTTCCATCTCTTTGAAATGGCCGAGGCGCTTGTTGAGCTGCCCTTGGCTGACGGCAACCGCGTCGCCATACTCGGGAGCGGAGGACAGGGGGTTGTCGGAACAGATGCCTGCTCGGCCCTTGGCCTCGACCTGCCGGAATTGGACGCGGACACCGCATCCAGTATCACCGCATTGCTTCCGGCACACGCACCCCCGGCAAAAAATCCCATCGACTTTGCCGGAAGCGCACGCACAGCGCTTCAGGAGGCGGAAATAATAGAAAAGCTGCTCAAGCTTGATTATATCGACGGCGTCATCAGCAACGTGCCGGTCAGTCCGCAAATCTGGGATCGTTCTCTAAAAATTGATCGGAATTCTGATTCGCTCCCCGAACCCGTTCGAGTTGCCCTTGACGGAGCAAAGGTCTACGCATCGCTGCCGAAGAAATATAATAAACCCGTTATTTGTCTTCGATTTGCCCGGATGGAACACGATATCATGGAAGGCATCCTTAGAGAAGGCGGGATACCGATCTACGACACACCGGAACAGTGTGCTCGCGCCATGTATGCCCTTGTTCACTACGGACAGGTGCGCAGAAAGAAAGATTTCTGACGGTTCCTCATCTCTCTTGTGTGGCACGATTATAGAGGAACACGCCTTGCCCAAGGCGGCAGTGATGCAGCATGGTGAGGAGAAATTCTCACAATCTTTCTCCTTTGTGCCCTTGCTGCTTCCCCTAAATCGACGGCACGCTGAGCGTTCCCAAAAAAACCATTGCGTCACTGAATGGAGATATTGGGCCGTTAATCAACAAAGAGTGACTCAAAATCCCGCGGCGAGATGATGAGAGTATTCCGAAAAGATCGCAGGTCCAAAAGATCTGCATCTCCCGTGACCAGATAATCGGTCTGCGCTGCCAGGCTGCACGCTAATACGTTATCATCCTCTGCGTCACGGCAGACAGGCACATCAAGCCTTTGAGGAAGAAGAATCACAGAGGTGGCTTCTGAAATAAGTCTTACCGCATCCTTTGCCTCGTTTCTTGGAACCCTAAGCTTCCTGATGAGAACCCGCTCAAACTCCTGGAGAATGAAATCGGAGATAAAAAGGTGAAATTGTCTCTTTCGTGCTCGAATGAGAAGTTTAGAACAGACGCCTTCACTGACAAAGGCGGCCACCAGAACATTCGTATCAAAAACGGCTCTCACGATATGGCCTTCAGCACGTCTTCTTCGTTGACTATGCCGGCCTTCTTGGCTCTTGTGCCTACCCGCCTCTGTAACTTACGGAATCGCGCCTCCCATAGATAGAGATCGATCGACTCCTTGACAATGTCGCTTTTGGTCCGGCCCGTGCTTCTTGCCAACTTCTCGAGTTCGGACGATACTTCTTCAGACAAACTTACCGAAAGGACCGAGCGCATCTCCTGCCTCCTTCCACTACAATACACTACAGGATCATTCGTGTCAAGCTATCCCACCGGTTTCCCTCCCGGCCCCGGTCCTTGGGATCCGATCGTGTGGAAACAAAGGGGCCGTCACTTTTAATTCCAAAAATTTCGGTTGACTGAAAAATTCAGTCAGCGACTGAGAGCGAAGTTGAAATTCAGATCCGACGGGGCAGGAATTTGACTGAAAAATGGAAGCACCTCAAGAGATTGTACTTCCCGGTGAGGTAATGGCTTCTTCGATTGTGCGTTCGGCAGCGCCCTTTCCCGGACAGTCAGAGGCAAGAACCAAGTTTGAATTGACGGATTTTGATAATTTGGAAGGTAAGCCGGCTTTCAAAATAGTCCTCCTGTCTAATCTTGGCTGGCTACCGCCTCTTCGCTCACTCATGTCTCAGTGGTGGCCAATTATTCTTATCATTGTTGGCATTTTGGTGTTGATCAGGCGCTCATCTGGTGGAAAATCATGGAATTTTTGATTGTATCTTTGTTCGCTTTTGATAAAATTTGGGCTACGCCGTTAGAAACCATCGATGAAACGAGGGGCGAGGATCGTCATAGAGAAACATCTCAAACTCAAGGAAGAGTAGAATCTTATATTTTTATGGACGCCCCCCTTCTTCACGTGTGGTAATGGAGACCACAGGGGTCTATTGGGAGCCTGTTTTCAATATCTTAGAGGAGCTGATCTTATTGAAAAGGCAGGCTCACAGCCCCCCGTGGAACCGTCCGAATGCGTGGGCAAGCATTAGCGACATGATCAGGATGCCCGCCCCGAGGACGAGCACGTGCTGGGTCTTGCGCAGATTAAAGCTGCCTACACGACAGACGAGCAGATAGCCCACGGCAAGGTTGAAGAGGCCCCATAGGACATTGACCATCGAGGAGGACAAGCCTACCCCGGGTGGCGATGCGAAGGGACTCTGGAAGGCATGCCCCGAGATCCCATTGCCGAGATGGGGCAAGGCGTTGGCGAGGAATGCGCCCCCGAAGAAGTACGTCACATAGTGGTACCAGCGCATTGTTGCTCCCTTCTGGCTGCTAAACCAATGGTACCAAGTCTCCTGTGGAATCCCTTGCAACGTCGCTGTCGGCGGAGAACATCACCGTGGCCGGCGCTTCGTCGTTACGCCGAACCACGAACCGTTATCCGGGCCATGGTGGACGCGACGGATGCCAGCACAATCGGCATTCGGGACCGGGCGCTAATCCTGCCAGGTTTCGCAGGAGCATTGCTCCGGGGGATGCCAATCTGCCATCCAGCCCCGGAATGGCTCTACGGGCTTCCTAACGGGGTCCTCACGGCAGCCCTGGCAGTTCCTCGTGAGAGACAGCCCAGGGGGTGTCGGCCGGCGGCGCCGGCTTCTCCGATCGCTGCCCGGCGCCGCTGCCTTCGCGGATGCGCGGCGCCAGTGCGGGAGCAGGAGTCCCGAAACAGTCCCGATTCAGTCGGGTTTCAGCGTTGTCTGTAACGCTCCCGGCCCGCCGTCGCATTCGAAGGCATGACCGTCACCACGTCCGGCGGCGCGATCGGCCATCCTGGCCGGCTGGCTGCTCAGCCTGGCGATGCGGACTTTCGTCTTCGGTTTGCCCTCCGCAGTGCCTCTCCGGTCCATCATCGCCGGGTTCACGGTCACCACCAGCGTGGGCCTTTTCTTCGGCCTCTGCCCCGCGCTGAAGGCGTCCCGCCTCGACCCCATCGAAGCGCTGCGCCATGAGTAGCCAGTCGCAATGGATGAGAATTCGTGGGACCACTGGCAAGCAAGCCAGAGTGGAGCAGGCCCTTCGCTTCGGCGAAACCGCGGCCGACCCGTTACCGCCGTGGGACAAGGATTACGTGGAACCTATCGTGATATTGGCGTTGGCACACGCCCTTGGGAAAAGGGCGGCCCGGCGGTGTTTTTCGTCATGTGCTTTCTGCGCTGTTTTACAGTGCGGTTCTTATTGGCTTTGTCGGGCTTGGCCCTCGTCAATGTTTACTTATCGAGGGTCAAGCGAACGACCACCTTAGCTCGCGCTGCTGGTATCCTGATACGGCGAGGAGAGTTACCATGAGAACCACGCGTGCATTCACCATCTGTACAATTTTATTGAGCGCCGCCCTTGGCGCCGCCGTCGCACAGGATATACCGAAAATGGCCGCCGCGGGACCGGGACTGAGCCTGATGACTCCGGCATTCGCCGACGGCGCTGAGATTCCCGACCGCTTCACGCAATCGGATCCTAAGCCAGTCTCCCCCCGGCTGTTATGGTCCAATGTTCCGCCGAACACCGTTAGCTTCGTCTTGTACATGCACGATCCCGATGCGGCCCCGCAGCGGAAGGTCGACGATGTCCTGCACTGGCTGGTATTCAACATTCCGGGATCCACGCGCGTCCTTCCCGAAGCGGTACCTCCCGATGCGAAGTTGTCCGACGGCTCGATCCAATGCAAGAACCAGGGTGGCGTGGTCGGATACCGGGGTCCCGGCGCTCCCGCTGCCGGACCTCACCACCACTATACCTTCGAGCTTTTCGCGCTCGACACGATGCTCGATCTCGGGCCGGATGCCACTCGCGCCGACGTTCTCAAAGCCATCGACGGCCACATCCTCGGGAAAGCTGTCGTCGTTGGCCGGTTCCACCGCTAACCCGTCTAAGATTCGATCTGCGCATTCATCGACTCACACATCGCACTTGGCGATCTTCGCCGACCGGTCTGGGGGGCTGCTCGTCGTAGCCGGTGTTCTTACGGAGTCCCTCTTACGGAATCAAATACCGGAGCTTGTGTGGGACTCCGCGATTCGGGCTAGAGCCGTTAGAGCCTCGGCGACGCCCCGCGGCCGCTGGAGAACTGGGTGCGCCGCTTCGAGAGGAGGGGGTTGGCCGGGTTGCGCGAAGGGGAACATCCCGGGCGGCCCCAGCGACTCAGCACGGAACAGGTGGCGAAGATCAACGCGATTCTGAGGCAAACGCCGCGCGACGCCGGTTTGAGTCAGAACCTATGGGACGGCAAGGCACTGAGCGCCTGGATCGAGCGGAAGTACGGCGGCAGCCTGGGCGTGCGGCAATGTCAGCGCTTGTTTCGGCGTTTGGAGTTCCGGCTACGTAAACCGCGCCCGATGATTGCCAAAGGTGACCCGGCGGTGCAGCAGCAGCATGAAAAAACTCCAAGCGCTGATGCCGGACTCCGCAGTCGATCTGTGGGCTACCGGCGAAGTCCACTTCCAGCAACACGGATCGCGCTGCCGCATCCCCAATGATGGTCGCGCTTACCGTGACCGGAGAGGTCGGTATTTGCCGCGAGAATTCAGGCTAGCATAGGACGAATGGCAGGCACCGCCAGCATCGCACCAACTTCCGGTCAGCAAGAAGTCCCCGCCGCCGCGGCTGGCATTCTCGCGGCTGTATGCGTGTCGCACCTGGTCAACGATATCCTGCAGTCGCTGATCCCCGCGATCTATCCTATTCTCAAGGCGAGTTACCGGCTGGATTTCGGCCAGATCGGGATCATCACGCTGGTTGGGCAACTCATCGCCTCGCTATTGCAGCCGCTGGTGGGCCTGTATACCGACCGCCGCCCGGTCTATCTCGCGCTGCCCGCCGGCATGGCCTCCAGCATCGCCGGCCTGATCCTGCTTTCCAGGGCGCCGGGCTTCGGCGCGATTCTGTTGTCGGTGGGACTGATCGGCGTGGGGTCGGCGGTCTTCCACCCGGAAGCCTCGCGCATCGCGCGAATGGCATCCGGCGGGCGCCATGGTTTCGCGCAATCGCTGTTCGCGCTTGGCGGCACCGGCGGATCGTCGCTGGGACCGCTGCTGGCGGCTTTCATCGTGCTGCCGCAGGGCCAGCGTAGCATCGCCTGGTTTTCCGGCGCAGCGCTCATCGGCATGCTGCTGCTGACGCGCGTCAGCTCCTGGTACAAGGCGCAGCATGCGGCGCGCATCGCGCGGCCGGCGCCGCCGAAATCCGCGCCCGCAGCCTCCGGGCGGCGTGTGGGCTGGGCCATGGCGGTGCTGATGACGCTTACGTTCTCCAAGTTCTTCTACCTGGCCAGTTTCACCAACTATTACACGTTCTTCCTCATCGGCAAGTTCCACGTCTCGGTGGAAAGCGCACAGGTGCACCTGTTCGTCTTCCTGGCGGCGGCGGCCACCGGCGGGCTTATCGGCGGCCCTTTGGGAGACCGCATCGGGCGCAAGTACATCATCTGGGGCTCCATCCTCGGGGTGCTGCCGTTCACGCTGGTCCTGCCCTATGCCAGCCTCGTTTGGACGGGCGTGCTCAGCGTGATTATCGGGCTGGTGCTGGCCTCGGCCTTCGCGGCGATTCTGGTCTACGCGCAGGATTTGTTGCCCGGCAAGGTAGGCACCATCTCGGGCCTGTTTTTCGGAGTGGCGTTCGGCATGGGCGGCATCGGCGCGGCCGTGTTGGGCGCGCTGGCCGATCTCACCAGCATCGGCTTCGTCTATCGCGTGTGCGCTTTCCTGCCAGCCATCGGCCTGCTGGCGGTATTTCTGCCCCAGATCAGTCCGGCCGAAGCACGCGCACGTGGATAGGGTCATGGAGATAACGTTGCGCGCGCCGTCCCTCCGTCTCCGATGCCCTCGGGCTTCTTCACCGGGCGCTCGGCACTTCCGGCCCCGAGACCCGTGTGCAGGTATGTCTACCACGAGGACAACCCGGCTGCCCGGCAGCACCAGGAGCACGCCGCCAAAGGCGGCGCGACGGCCCGCGCCGCGGCGCGGATGGACGCTCTCTCCGGCCTCGTGGCTTTCAGATTGGGCAGTGGGCGGATAGCAGAGGTCGCGCCGCCATTTGTCGAGCGGATCTTGGGCTGAAGATGCCGGGTCCTCGACCGTGCAGTTTCGCGTTACCGGCGGATTGGGGGAGATCATGCTGCCCGGCTTCATCACCGTCGCGATTATCGGCTCGTCGACACAGCACGCCGGCACGCCACAGGGCGGAGCGTAGGGCTGGCAGGCGGGAACAGAGGGTGCCCCCCGCCCACCCACTAAAACGAGAAGCGCAACTGCACGGCGATTTTGCGGTTGTAGGTGCTGGCGCCGCCCATGGGACCGAAGCCGCCGCCCAGGCTGAGGTATTGGCCGAAATAGGGCGACGACAGATCGCCGTTGGGGGGCGCGTAGTTGGCGCGGTTCAAGGCGTTCATAGCGTTGACTCCCAGGGTCAGGGTGTAGCGCCGGCCGCTGGCCGCGCCGAACATTCCGGGAGGCGGGCCGCCGCCGCCCATCATGGGGCCGCCACCACCGCCGCCGGGACCGCGTCCGCCGCCACCACCACCGCCGCCGCCGGGAGGGGGACCTCCGCCACCGGGGCCGCCCATCATGCCTTGCGGTTGGTTGGCATTCCCTTCGCTCTTGCCGCCAAACGCCCAGCTTCGCGAGAGGCGCAGCATCAGCGTGGCGGTAGCCGGTCCGCGTGCGTAGTTGTATCCGATGGCCGGCGTGCCGGGCGCCGGATCCAGATTGAAGCAGCCGAAGGCCGCCTCGTAGACCAGGTTCTGCCCGATGCACGCCGAGGCCGAAAGGTTCATGAGCGCCGGCCGCTGGCTCAGGATGCCATCGCCGATGGTGTCCCTCCCGGTGGTGATGTTATAGGGCGAGCCGCTGGACGCCAGGAAGAACGGGCTGATCGTGAACTTCCACAAGAGCGGCACCGTGGTGCCTACCACGAAGCGGTGACGCACATCGCTGAAAGCCGACGGCCCATACTCCGCGCGCACGTTGTACGGATTGGCCGGCTGCCCCTCGGCGTCCGACTTACCATACGACAGCGCATAAAATCCGAATAGCATTAACTTCTTGTAATTGATGTTGGGCACCACCGTGATCTGGTTGATGCGGCTGACCCCGGTGTCTTCCGTCAACATACGCAACTCCGGATTGCCGTAAGGATATGCGCCGTCGATGGGGGCGTTGATGTCGCGCGAGAGCTGCAAGTGCGTGCCGCGCCCGCCGATGTAGTTGACGCTCACTCGCGCCCACTGGTTGATCTGCCGGTCCAGGCCGACGCTGGCCTGGTACAGGCGCGGGGCTGCGATCCCGTCGGACACAAACTGCAACTGCTGCGGCTGGATCCCGGTGGCCAGCGAGGAGAGCGAGGGAATGCTGGGGTAGAAACCGGGATTGAAGATCAGGTAGGATTGCTGCGTGACGCCGTTGTAGCGGATCGCGTTCAGTTGCAGGGAATCCGGCACGCGGTTGTAGAAGATGCCGAAGCCCGTGCGCAGGATGGTCTTGGCAGCCTTGTTCCCTTTGCCGTCGACGCCCCAGGCGATGCCCAGGCGCGGCGAGTAATCGCCGCGATCGCCGATGTTGGTTTGGGCTTCGTAGCGCAGGCCGTAGCTGACGGTGAGGTTGGACTTCGCCTTCCAATCGTCGTTGACGAAGAGACCGATATCGACCAGGCTCACGGCGGTGGTGGGAGTGCCCGCGCCGATGCTGAACTCGTAAGCGCCGCCGCCCGCCGCGCGGATCTGCGCATCGGTCCAGCCCTGCTGTTGGAACATCAGCGTGCGCTGGTAGACTTGGAGGCCCGTCAACTCGAGCGAGGTCCCTGGAATCGGCTGATTGTTGGCGTCCAGTTCCGGACCCGGCGCGCCCACGAAGGTGTAGGTGCCGCCGAAGTTGTTCATGGATGTGCTGCTGTCGAAGCCCTGGCGTATGCGGCCGCCCCATTTGACAGTGTGGGTCCCGTGGGTGAAGGTGGAGGTGTTGGTCAGCTCCCAATGGTTGGCGGTGGTTCCCGAATTGCCCACCTGCGCGCCGCCGCTCGAAAATGCGCCATCCACGATCAGCGCCGGATCGTTGCTGCCGCCGGTCATGGCCGTGGCCGAGCGCATGAACTGGAAGCGCGTCTCATTCACCATGTGGGTGTTCACGACCGAGGTTTCGGTGACCTGCACGGTGTTCTCCGTGCTGCTGGTGTTGTAGGAGCGCGACGACAGGTTGAAGGCGCCCACGCCCTGATTGTCCGAGGTGATGCTGGTGTTCTGATAGCGCACGATGAGCGTGTTGTTGGGGCTGATGGAGTAATCGAGGCGAGGCGTCAGGGTCCTGAAGGTGAGGGGCGTCAGGACCGCCTGGTTGATGGTCTGGGGAACCAGGCTGGCGTTCAGATCGGTGGCCAGTATGAAAGCATTCTCGGTGGTGCCGCGGTAGTTACCGTCGAAGCTGAAGGAGGCCTTGTTTTTCTTGATCGGCCCGGTGAGGCTGAAGCCGAAAAAGTCCTGCTTGTAAGGAGGCCGCGTGGCTTGCTCGAGCAGGGGGCTGCGGGAATTCAGATCTTCATTGTTGTATTGGACGAAGGCGTTGCCGTGAATCTGGTCGCTGCCCGGCTTGGTGAGGATTTCAATGCGCCCGAAACCCGGCCGGTCGTATTCCGGCGAGAAGGGATTGGAATTGATCCGGATCTCGCGGATGGAGGATTTGGGAGGCAGGTTGCCGCCGGTGAAGCCGTCGATGTAAATGGTGCCGCCGCTCGGTCCCGCGCCGGGGCCGGCCATGGCCTGCAACTGCTGCGAGAGCTCGTCGGGGTCGTCGGAGAGGGCGTCCAGTTGGGTGTCTTTGAGCACCAGTGCGCCGCCGTTGTTGGCCGGGTCGGCGGTCACCTTGTTGGCCTCGTCCTCCACGTTCAGCACTTGCGCTTCGGCTTGAATGGTGAGCTGCACGTCGAGGTCGGACGGGCCGTTGATTTCGAAATCCTGCTTCTGGCTCACGGTGAAGCCTTTGGCGATCACGCGCAGCAGGTATTTGCCGGGCCGCAGCGAGGGGAAGGAGTATTCGCCCGAGCCGTTGGTGGACTGGCGCTGCTCGCCGCCGGGGCCGCGAAGCTGCAGGAGCGCTCCCGGAATCAGGGCGCCGGAAGGGTCGGTGATCACGCCATGCAGGCTCGGCGCCGGGGGCGCTTGAGCCAGGCTGGCACTTACCAGACAGAATAAGGACAAACACAGAAGTAATGTACGTTTCATAGAGATTCCTTTTGGTTGGCCGCTGTTTCCGGCAACCGCTTCCTGACGGTCGCGGCTCTGAATCGTTGTACCGAGCCGCGACCATCAGGGAGCGGTTGCGCTGTCAGAAAATGATGCTGGGCATGCCGAAGCCGCTCATGTCTCCCATGCCGCCGCCCCCCATCATGCCGCCCATAGCTGCGCCGGACATTCCTCCGCCACCACCGGCGCGGCCGCCGCGGCCGGAGCTCATGGTGGCCATTTGAATCAACATGTCGGCATTCGCCAGAAGCATGATGGCGGTGATCTCATCGCTCCTGGCGCCTTTGGTGCTGGAGACCACGATGGTCTGGCCCGGTTTCAAATCGTCCAACTTGGCCGCGGGCATGTGCTCCAGCATCTGCGAAATGTCCATCGCGCCGGCGCGGCCCATCATGCCGGGCCCGCCGCCGGCCGCCCCGGCGCCCGCAGGCGAACCGCCTCCTGGTGCTCCGCCGCGTCCCATCATACCCGGCCCGGTGCCGGGGGCCCCGGCGGCCGCGGGAGGACCGCCGGCCGAAGCGCCGGTCCCGTTGCCGGGCGCCCCGCCGCCGCGTCCCATCATGCCCATCATGGCCGACATGTCCGGCATCTTCTTGAGCTGCGAATCGGCCGTCACCTTCACCACCAAAGGCTTGCCCGACGCCATGTCTTTCACGGTGACTTGGCCGGCCTCGGCGTTTACGGCGGTAATCGAACCCGCTCTGGTCTGGAAGGTACCGAACACCACGTCGTCGGCCGTCACCTGCAGGCCGTCCTCGCTTTTCTTGCCGCGGGCCCGCAACTGGTCGCCCACGCTGACGTCGGCGAGCTTGCTGTCCTGGGCGTCGGCGAATTTCACCGAATCGGGCGCGTAGCGCTTGAACGACGTCTTCTCGCCCACCGTGACCACGGCATGCACTTCGCCGGTCAACGTCCGCATCTTGAGGGTGACTTCCGCGCCGTTCTTGGCCGCCACCACGCCCGAAATGCCGCGCCGCGTCCAATCCAGCCGGTCGGCCTCATTGCGCTTGGCGATATCGGCGAGCGACATATCCACGATGCGCCGCAGGTTGACGGTGCCGGCTTCCAGGGTGGCGAGCACGCGATCGCCGACGGCCACATCGGTCACCGTGATGGTCTCGGCCTTTTTGAGATCCTTTTCTCCGGGCGCCACGCGCTGCGCGATGGTTTCCGGCGTGAACTTGGCCACCACCACTGGAGCGTTGTCCGGTTTAATCTCCACCTCGGCGGTATCGGGGTGAAACCCGGCGACGGTGCCGACAAACGATTTCGACGCCGTCTGCGCGAGGGCCAGGGCCGCCGCGCACACACCCACGCCGATTACACATAGCAACTTCCTCATCTCTTTCAGTAAACGACACGCGGGGTCGCTTCGCGTCTTAAGTTTTGTAAAAGGCCCTCCCGAAAGCGCCGCGGAGGGTTCCGTTTGCGTTACAAATGAAACTGGAACCATTGTGACAGCGAGCGACGGCAACCGGTCTGCAAAGTCGATCCTCCTGGTAGAGGACGATCTGGAACTCTGCTTATTAATGAAGGATTACTTCTCGCAACAGGGGTTCCGCATCGACGCGGTGCACGACGGCCAAACCGGCCTGGCCCGCTCGCTCGAAGGCGACTTCGACCTGATCCTCCTCGACGTCATGCTGCCGGTGCTCGACGGCTTCGAGCTGCTGCGGCAATTGCGCAAGCGCAGCGCCACCCCGGTGATCATGCTGACCGCGCGGACCGCCCAGACGGACCGCGTGGCGGGCCTCAACGCAGGCGCCGACGATTATCTGCCCAAACCCTTCGGGCCGGAGGAATTGCTGGCGCGCATCCGAGCCGTACTGCGCCGCGCCGGTCGCCCGGAGGCGCCCGAGGCCCAGGTGTTCGAAGCCGGCGGCGTCCGGATCGACGCCAACAGCCGGCAGGCCTGGCTTCTCGACCACGATCTGGAAATCACCGCCATCGAGTTCGACATCCTGGAAATCCTGGTGCGTTCGGCCGGCCGCACGGTGTCGCGCGACGAGCTTGCAGCGGCCCTCTACCAGCGCCGCTCGACGCCCTACGAACGCTCGCTTGACGTACACATCAGCCACCTGCGGAAGAAGCTGGAAGGGGCCGGCCGCTCGCCCATCCGCACGATTCGCGGCGTGGGCTACCTGTTCGCGGCGGGGCAAGGGGAGGAAGTGTGAGATCGGTCTACGCCAAGATCCTGCTCTGGTGCTTCGCCACGCTGGTGCTCTCCCTGGTGGCCTTCGTGGGGGTGACTTTCTTCATGTCCATGCACGCGCGCGGCGGCGGGATGGACCGCGTGGACGCCATGCTGCTGGAGGACGCGGCGGCGGTTTACCAGTCGGGCGGCGAGCCGCAACTGGCCGCTTACATGGACCGCCTCAACAGCCGCCTGATCCAGCGCCGCTACTTCACAAATTCCGAGGGCAAAGACCTGGCGACTGGTGAGGACCGCTCCGCCTTCTTCAACGACGTGGCGCACCAGTGGGGCGTGCCGCACCACTCGGGCGGCCGTTTTATCGTGGTGCAAAGCTCGCGCGACGGACGGTACCGGCTGATCATCGTCAACGACGCGGCATTCGATCTGACCAGCTACATTCCCTTTTACCTGCTGATTCTGGCGGCCGTGGCGCTGGTGTGCTGGATCCTGGCGCTGAATATCGCCTCGCCTTTGCACAGCCTGGCGCGCACGGTGGACCGCTTCGGCTCGGGCGACCTCAGCGTGCGCGTGAACTCGAAGCGGAAGGACGAAATCGGCGAGCTGAGCCGCGCGTTCGACCGCATGGCCGAGCGCATCGGAACCCTGGTGGCCGCCGAGCGGCGCCTGCTGCAGGATATTTCGCACGAGCTGCGCTCGCCTTTGGCGCGCCTCAGTTTCGCCGCCGAGCTGGTGCGCACGGCGGAAGACCGCGAATCGGCTGTGGACCGCATCAAGAAGGAGATCCACCGGCTCACGGACCTGGTGGGCGCGCTGGTGCAGATGACCCGCGCCGAGGGAGATCCGTCTACCAATATTCCCGAGCTGGTGCGCATCGACCAATTGGTGGCCGAGGTGGTGGAAGATTGCCGCCTGGAAGCCGACGCGCGCGGCTGCGGCATCGTGATCGCAGCGGGCAATCCGATCACTTTGCGCGGCGATGAGGAACTGTTGCGGCGCGCCATCGAGAACGTGGTGCGCAATTCGATCCGCTACACCCCGGAGGGATCGCAAGTGGAGGTGAGCCTGGAAACCGCCTGCAACACCGTGCGCATCGCGGTGCGCGATTATGGGCCGGGAGTGCCCGATTGGGCGCTCACCAAGATCTTCAACACCTTCTTCCGGGTGGACGATTCGCGCGACAGCGCAACCGGCGGCGCGGGTCTCGGCCTGGCCATCGCTCAGCGCGCGATCACCCTGCACCACGGCAACGTGTGGGCGGAAAACGCCGCGCCGGGGTTGAGGGTGAGGATCGAGCTGCCTCTGGCGGCGTGAGGCCACGTCTTCACCGCGGAGACACGGAGATAACGGAGGAAGCGCGGAGAAGCAAAAAGAGAGTTGGTTTCTCCGCGCTTCGGCGGTGAGGTAGGTGGCAGCCCTATTTCCGCTGCAGCGCTCGGTGAACTTATTCAGCACTTAGCGCAATAGTCCTGCTCGTCTCCGCTACACGTCGAAAATTTCCATCGCCCGGTTCAGGCTCTCCACCGGGTCGTGGCCCTGCGCGGGCGAGTATTCGTGGGCCACATAGCCGGTGTATTTCAGGTCCAAAATGGCTTGCGCGACGAAGCGGTAGTTCAGCTCCTGGGTTTCGTCGATCTCGTGCCGGCCGGGATTGCCGCCGGTGTGGAAATGGCCGATCCACTGAATGTTGTCGCGGATGTTGCGCACGATATCGCCGTCCATGATCTGCGCATGGTAGATGTCGAAGAGGATCTTGACGCGCGGCGAATTCACCCGCTTCATGACGTCCACGCCCCAGTAGTAGTGGTCGAACATGTAGTCCTTGTGGTTCACCTTGCTGTTCAGATACTCCATGCAGATATTGATGCCCTTGTCTTCGGCGTGCGCTTTCACGCGGTTCAGGAAGGCCACGCAATTGTCGGCGCCTTCGGCGTCCGCCATGCCCCTGCGGTTTCCCGAGAACGTGATGATGCTGGGCACGCCGTTGGCGGCCGCTTCGTCGATGGCCGGGTGCATGGTCTTCTCCAGCTTCTCGTGATTCTCCTTGCGATTGAGCGCGTCTGGAATGGTGCCGCCCGCTCCCTGGTACATGGTGGGAATCAGGCCGTATTTTTTGAGCATGGGCCAGTCGGCCGGCCCGATCAGGTCGTACCCCTTGCACCCTTGGCGGGCGGCTTCGCGGCAGGTGTCCTCGAAGCTCATGGCGCGGCCAAAAACGCCGCGCGTGACGCACTGCTTCAGGTTGCCCTTGCGCGCGAGCGGGGCAGGGGCGGGAGTCTGGGCCGCCGCGGCGGTGGCAGCCAGGGCAGGCAGGAAATCTCTACGGCGCATATCTTCTCCTATGCTTCAAGAGCTTATCGCAAAGCAACCGCCCGCGCGACTCCTATTTCACCCAAGCCATCCCGTCCGGCCCGTGCCGGTCTTGATGCGGCCTGCCAGATCCTGGGTCTTCAAATCGATCTCGGCCACCTCGTTGTCGCCGGTGACGGCCACATAAGCCCGGGCGCTGTCGGGGGTAATCAAAATGCCCGCGGGGTTGTGGCCCAGATTCATCCGCTTGAGCTCTTTGCACGTGTCACGCTCCAGCACCAGCAGTTCTCCGGCATCCAGGTCCGAGATCAGCACCAGCCGGCCATCGGGCGTGAACTTCAACCGATTCGAGCGCCTGGTCTCGACACTGAAGGTGCGCACGACGCGTTGGGTGTGGATGTCGATCACCGAAACGCCTCCGTCGCGCGAGTGCGCGGCCCAGAGCTGCTTGCCATCGGGAGACACGTCGAAGCCTTCCGGACCTTTGCCCACCGGGATCGCGGTTTCGTTCCAGTTCTGGTCCCCGGCGGCTTCGATGTTGATGCTGTCGGAGCCGATATTGGTGGTGTAGATCCGGGTGAGATCCGGGCTCACCATAATCATGTGGGTGGTGCTCTGCCCGGTGCCCAGCAGCCAGTCGATCCGATTGGCAGCGGGGTCGTGGCGCCCGATCAGTTTGTTCACTTCGGCGGTGAAATACAGCTTTCCGCCGGCAAACGCCAGGCCGTGAGGACGGCGGAGCGAGCCGAGATCCACGCGGCGCAGCTCTTTGCGCGCGGCCAGGCCGATCACCGAAATACTGTTTCCCGGCGTCGAGCCGCCATAGTTGGCGACGAAGGCGAGTTGGCCATCGGCTGGACGCCGCCACCTCATGCGGTGTATCTCCGGTGCGCACGGCGCCGAGCACTTTGCGCGAAGCCGGATCGACGATGGCGAGCGACCCCTCCTTATTCAGGACCAGGAGCGCGGGGGAAGGCCTTCTCTGAAGGCTGGATACGTGCAAATGAATGACTGGTCACGCTTGGGCGCTGGCCCGAAAAACGACGCAAAAACTCGGGGCCGAAAAACGAACTGGGCGAATTTAGATAAGATACGCTCCCGATCAGGACGCCAAGGGCGCGCCCCGTCAGAGCGTGAAGCTAACAACGCCTGCCTCGGAAAGGCAGCGAGGGACAACTCCGTTTGTCCCTTGACAAATACCTTGGGTGTCAGAGTGGAGTCACGGGGATAGACGCAATTCACGTCGCATGCGCCATACTCGCCGGTGCGGAAGAGTTAATCACAGCCGAAAAGCGAACGAAGCCGATATATCGCACTACGGCAATCAAGGTGATTTTCAATCAATCCACCCGAAAGCGCCCCTCAACACTGACAGAGGGGGCGAGCGCATGTTCGCGACGACCAATTCAGGTGACACTCCGCCGAAGATAGGGACTATCGGAAACCGCTGCCAGAGACCAATGGCGAAATCCTGGCCATGGCCAGTGCTGCCAGCGCTATATAGCAAGTTGGAGGGCTAGCCGGGGAAGGTATTGGGGACATCATGGTAGCCAATCGGCCAGCGCGCCGCGCCGCCGTCTGCAATGCGGCCCCAGACTATAACTACCTTACTGCCACGCGATTAACCCCCGGCGCCAGGTCCGTCCGCTTTCCGCGCCACACGAATTCGCCGCTGACTCCGGCCGGCAGCTTCACCGTGGCCGTGCCGCCTGCAAACGCCACCTCCACCATCCCTTTGGGATGCGGAACCGCGCCCGAATACGAAGCCAGGCGGCCGGGGTGCGGAGCGATCCGGACGCGCGCGAATCCGGGCGCCGCCGAATCCACGCCCAGCACGGTGCGGAAAATCTCGATATTGGGGCTGGCGCTCCAGGCGTGGCAATCCGACCGCGAGGGACTGCCGGGCCGCTCCACAATCTCTGCGAAGGTGGAGAGGCCACGCGCCAGCATGTCGCGCCAATCGCCCAGCAGGTCCAGATAGCGGTCCCCTTCCCCCACCTTGGCCAGCGCCACGTGCACGTAGAAGCGGAAGAACAGGCCCGTCTGCGCCAGACCCGGCGCGGTCAGGATGCGCACCATCAGGTCGCGCGCTTCTTCCCCGGCGATCGTCTCCGCCAGCACCGCCAGCGTGTTGGCGTGCTGCGAAAACTGCAGCTTACGCGGGGTATCGGCGTACAGCCGCTTGCCGGAGTCCCAATAAAGCTCCTGAATGGTGGCGCGCAGTTGCCGTTCGCGCCCGCGGTACACTTCGGCCAGCGCGGCGAGGCCCAGCCCGCTCTCCAGCTCCGCCGCCCACCGGTAGGCCATCGACAGCATCAGGTCGAACGGCGCCGAAGAGCCATCGGCTTCCTGCGGCGGATCGCCGCTGGGCCATCCGGGCACCCAGTCCAAATACCGCCACCACGGCAGGGTGCCCAGGGACCCGTTGGGCTTCTGATACCGCTCGAAGAAACTAAGTACCGCGCGCACGCCCGGTAACATGCGCCGCGCAAACTCCGGGTCGTCCACATACCGCCAGTAATCGTGTACCATGGCGATCCACCACAGCGAGAAGCCGGGAATATACTGTTCCGTGCGCGTGGGGTAGCGGCTCATGGTGGCGCCGTCGCTCTGCCGCGAATCGTTAATCTGGTCGATGGCGTTGCGCATCAGCCGCGCGTCGCCGGAGTTATACAGGGAAATCAGGCACTGTATGCGCGTGTCGCCCACATACTGCAACTGCTCGTAATAAGGGCAATCCATATAAGTCTCGTGCGCGCACAAACGGGCGGTGCGCCAGCCCACCTCGAGGATGCGGCCGATCTCCGGGCCGCCGCCCTCGAACCGCGCCCGCCGTTCGAAGGGGTAACCGATGTAAGTGGCGCGTAAGTCATCCACCGTGAGAGGCTCGTCCTGGGTTTCGATATCGAGCTGCACATACCGCCACGTCCGCCACCACAGCGGCCGGAAGACCCTGCCCAAGCCGCCATCCATGGTGAATTCGTCGTAGTTGCCGATGAACTGTTTGCCTTCCACCTCGTCGCGGTTGTTCTTCTCCATGCCGCGGCCGGGCGGAGGAACCGGCTGGAAGAGCGCCTCGGCGTAACTCATCTTCACCACCGCATCCTTGCCGCCGCTCAGCGCCAACTCAGGGTATCCAGTGGTCAGATGCGTTTGGTCCAGCAGCAGCACGGCATGCGTCCTGGCGGGCACGTGCAGAGCCTCGGGCTGCGCGGGAAAGGCCGCCGGCAGCGGGATGCCGCTCGCGCGCCGCGCCTTTACGAGGCGCTCGGGCCTTTCTTCCTCGAAGGGGATGGTGCGCGGCGTCAGCATCCAGCGCGAGTGCGGATCGCTGGCTTCGCGCCCCGCGGCTACCCCGATCACGGCGGCGGCCGGCCAGCCCGAGTCGTCGAAGTCTCTCGTCTCCCAGCCCCACGGATGCCTGGCCGCGTTCACGCGGTCGCCCGGCCCGATCACATAGTAGCCGCGCATGTTCCCGCTGTTGAGCGCTACCGGGGTGTAGGCCTCGTCGCGCCGCGCCTTCCAGTTGGCGCCCGTGCCCGCCACGCGCTCGGCTTCGCTGTCGCCCTCCACCACGAAACCGGTTTCCAATGTCACCTGGGCCTCCGGCGCCCAGTCGCCGAAATTCCACACCACCGCGGCCAGCGCGTTGCGGCCGGCTTCCAGGTAGGGCGCCAGATCCACGGTTTCGAAGCGCCAGTGGAACAGGTCGCCACGCGCCGGCCCCCAAGCCACCCGCCGCCCATTGGCGAACAACTGGTAGCGGTTGTCGCCGCTCACGTGTACCACGAATCGCCCGGGCTTGCGCGGCAGGTCGAAGACGCGCCGGAGATGGTAGACGCCGTAGTCCGTGGCGGGCCCAGAGGGCACCCCAGAGGGCACCCCAGAGGGCACCCCAGAGGGCACCCCAGAGGGCACCCCAGAGGGCACCCCAGAGGGCACCCCAGAGGGCACCCCAGAGGGCACTCCGGGGGCCGCCGTGACCAAAGGGCACGCCCCGGACCCCGCGGTCGGGACCTACCAAGGTCCCGCGCCATTTGTTAACCTCGTCCCATGTACTCGCTGGCTCGAGACTTGCGCCACGGGGTGCGCCTGTTCGAGAAAGCTCCGGAGTTTACTGCCGTTGCGCTGACGACGCTGGCGCTAGGTATCGGGGCTACCACCGCCATTTTCAGCGTGGTGGACGCGGTATTGTGGAAGCCTCTGCCGTTTCGCGATCCTGAACGAGTGCTGGTGATCTGGGAGAAGAGTCCGGCGCATCACCGGTTTCGCATGTTTGTCGCCCCGTTCAACTACCGGGAATGGCAGGCCGCCCGTTCGCTGGAAGTGGCCGCGCTGCTGGATGCGCGCCTGAGCCTGACCAGCGGACCCAACGGCGCGGTAGAGCCGGAGGAGTTGCGGATCGAGGCGTTCACCGCCGCGATGTTGCCCCTGCTGGGAGTGCAGCCGGCCATCGGCCGCGCATTCCGGCCGGAGGAGGATCAACCGGGGCATTCGAATTTCGTGCTGCTGAGCCATGCGCTGTGGGAGCGTAAGTTCGGCGCGGACCCGGCCATCTTGGGGAAGTCCATCCGCTTGTGCGACCAGAGGCGTGTCGAACCGTTCCGCTACACGGTGATCGGCGTGATGCCGCCGCGATTCGCCGTGCTCGATCCGGACGTCGATCTCTGGATGCCGCTGGGGCTGAATGGGAGCGACCAGCGCGTGTTGGCTTTGCGGAACTTGACGGTGATCGGGAGATTGAAGACGGGCGCGACCCTCCAACAGGCGCGCAGGGAATTGGAGGCCATGGGCGAGCGCGGCGAGCAGGTCAACCCGGTGCTGGATGCCGGCTGGCGGCCCTCGCCGTTCCCGTTCTCCGAGCAACTGGTGGGGAGGGTGCAAACGCCGCTGCTGGTGCTGCTGGCAGCCGTGGGACTGCTATTGGCGATGACCTGCGCCAATGTGGCCAACCTGCTGCTGGCGCGCGCCTCCACGCGCTCCAAGGAAATTGCCGTACGGGCGGCGCTGGGGGCGAGCCGGGGCCGGATTGCCAGCCAGTTGCTGACCGAGGGCGTGTTGCTCTCGTTGATGGGTGGGGCTTTTGGAACGCTGCTGGCGGGGGTGCTCGTAAAGTTGCTGGCACGCTTGGGGGGCCGCCAGATTCCCCGCCTTTCCGAGACCGCGCTGGATGCCCGGCTGCTGCTCTTCGCGCTGGCGATGTCGGTGGCCACCGGAGTGCTCTTCGGGCTGGCCCCTGCGTTCTTCAGCTCGCGCGCCAACTTGAACGCGGCCCTGCGCGAAGGCGGGCGCAGCGGGACCATGAGCCGTTCCGGGCGCGCCATGCGCCAGGTGCTGGTGGCGGCGCAGGTGGCTCTGGCAGTGGTGGTGATGATCGGTTCGGGGCTGCTGATTCGCAGTTTCGAACGTTTAAGGGCGGTGAATCCGGGGTTTCAGCCGGAAGGCCTGTTGACCTTCCGGCTGCCTCTGCCAGCCAGGCTCAATACCCCCGAGCGCCGTGTCGCATTCCTGCGGGAGGTGGGCGGGCGCGTGCAATCACTGCCGGGAGTCACCGCGGTGGGCGCGGCGAATACGCTGCCGCTCACCGGTTTCGGGGGCGGCTCGTCTTTTGCAGTAGATGGCAGGCCGGCGCCGCCGCAGGACCAGCGGCCCATTGCGCTCGTTCGCAGGGTCGACGAGGGTTATTTCCGCGCGATCGGAATCCCGTTGATTGTGGGCCGCGTTTTCACGGAGGCCGATGCGCCGCAGGCGCCGCCGGTGATCGTCGTGAACCAGACGCTGGCGCGGCGTTTCTGGCCGCACGGGAATCCCATAGGCGGGCGATTGGTTGTGGATTTCGATGGCGGGGGGCCTTTCGAGATTGTGGGCGTGGTGGGAGACGTGAAGCCAGACCGCATGGATACCGAGGAGTGGCCGACCATTTATCGTCCGTACCAGCAGACGACCGTGTTCGGCATGGTGATGGTGGCCCGCACAGCGGGCGAGCC
Organism: Bryobacteraceae bacterium; assembly: GCA_052144935.1. GTDB lineage: Bacteria > Acidobacteriota > Terriglobia > Bryobacterales > Bryobacteraceae > JOPF133. The sequence continues at coordinate 4,595 of JBKQPR010000123.1, read as the reverse complement.
CATGGCGCTGGCGCAAGCCGTCGAGCACGCTGTGCACCAGATCGATCCCGCTCAGCCGGTGGCCGATGTGCGGCCCATGGATGCGGTGATGGATCAGGCGCTGGCCGAGGCACGATTTCAAACCGTGGTGCTGGGAATCTTCGCGCTGGTGGCGTTCACTCTCTCCGCCGTGGGAATCTATGGGCTGATCTCCTACGACGTTACGGAGCGGACCCGCGAACTGGGCATTCGCATGGCGCTGGGCGCCGAGCCGCCGCATATTCTGCGGCTGGTGCTGGGACAGGGCGCGCGCCTGGCGGCATATGGGATCGTGGCGGGCCTCGCGGCGGCGTATGGCCTGACGCGCATGATGGCCAGCATGTTGTACGAGGTGCATCCGGCCGACGCCTATACCTTCGCATCCATCGCCATCCTGCTGGGATTGGTGGCGTTGGCGGCGAGTTACTTGCCGTCGCGGCGGGCCATGGCATTAGACGCCGTGACGGCCCTACGGCACGAATAGGGCCCATAGGGCCCGTCGGGATGGGTTCCGTCGGGACGGGTCCGTCGAGGGCCGGCAAATCGACGTTGCTGAGCATCCTGGGGATGCCGGACGGCGCGTGGATCCCGGAAACGCCGCGGCTTCCTCATTCGACGCGGTTGATGGCGCAGCCGATGGATTTGGTGAACGGATGCGCCACCGGTCTGGCAGCCAGCACCGCATCCAGGGCTTCGCGCAGATCCTGCTGGGTAGCCTGAAAGCGCTGCTGGCCGAAATCCGCCACGCGGTTGTCGATCCGGCCGAGATAGAGCACCTTGCCGTCCGCGGAAAGCACGGCCGCTTGCGGCGTGATTGTGGCATTGGCCAGGCGCACCAGCACCTGCCGCGGATCGAGCAGGAGGGGAAAGCCGTAGTGGTAATCGCGAGCGTAGCGCGCCACTTCGGCATCCGCCATGGTGGTATCGGCCTGGACCGCGAAGACGCGTACGCCGCGCGGCGCATAAGCACCGCGGATGCGGTTCATTTCCGGCACATAACTATTGGCCACCGGGCAATCGGTGGTGACGAAAAACAGCAGGATGGCCTTTGCGCCGCTCCACTCGGCGGCGGTGTGGAGCTTTCCTTCGGTGTCGCGCAACTCGAAAGGCGGCGCTGCCGCACACACGCCCACCGCCCAAAACAGCAGGGCCCATCGCGCCAATCTCCGCATGCCATTCTCATTATGATGAATCGGAGGCTGAAAGGAAAACGCGTCCGGCGGCATTGGGACGGTATGAGAGTACTATGGACGATTCCGTTTCTGCTGGCGGGCGTGCTGTGGGCGGATGAGGCGGCCGACCGCCGGGCCATCGAAAGCGTCATCGCGCAACTGAATCACGCCGAAGAGCGGCCCGATCTGTTCGCGGCGGGCACCGACGTACCGGCCGAGCTGCGGCGGCTGGAGCGCGCCAACTGCAACACGGTGGACTCATCCGGGATCTGGACGGAAGTCACCAGGCCGAAATTCACGCACCCCACGGTGCAGTTCATCACCCCGGATGTGGCCCTGGCGGACCTGGAAAACGTTCAGTACGGCAGTATCGTACCGGCGATTCGCGCGCCCATCGTGGTCATCCTGAAACGCGAGGCCGGCCAGTGGAAGATCGCGGCGTTGCGCGTGACGGCGGCGTGCTTCGCCATGCGGGTTCTGCCCGCCAGCCGCTGAGATCGGCGGATTGTGCCCTCGACAGTACCAACCGCTCCCTACGGTCGCGGCTCCGATGCGCTTTCAGAGCCGCGACCGTAGGGAGCTGTCCTTACGCGGTGGCCTTCTGGAAGGCCGGCACATCCACCCAGGCGCGCTCCTGGTGGCTCTTCATCTCGGCGTCCAGGATCCTCAATTGGCGCAGGCCGTCGACGAACTGCGGATATTCGATCTCGGCGGCGGGGTCGCCAATCGAGCGGTAGAAACGGCGAAACACCTGCTTGAAGGTGTCGTCATAGCCCTCGCTATGGCCGCCGGGAAGATCGGCGTAGGATTTCGCGAGCGGCTTGAGCAGCGAGGGATCCTTGAGCATGATCTGGTTGGCGGAATTGCGCTGGCCGATCCACAGCTCGTCGGGCCTTTCCTGGTCCCAGGAAACGCCGCCCTTGGTGCCGTAGATCTCGATGTTGAGCCGGTTCTTGCGCCCGGCCGAAACCTGGCTGGCGGTGAAGGCGCCGCGGGTGCGGTCACCCATGCGGAAGACCACCGCGCCGAAATCCTCGGTGTCGATGGGTACCTCCACATAGTCCTCGGGCTTCAGGGTCTTGCCGGCGAAGGTCTCGATGGGACCCTTGGGCTGCTTGCGGGTCTTGTGGAAAGTCTGCAGATCGGCGCACAGCGAGGTGATGCGCTGCCCGGTGACGTGCTCGGCCATGTCGCACCAGTGCGAGCCGATATCGGCCAGGCAGCGGGAGGGGCCGTTGTGCTTGGAGTCGAGGCGCCAGTTCCAATCCGTATCCAGCAGCAGCCAATCCTGCGAATAGGTGCCCTGCACCACCAGGATTTCGCCCAGGTCGCCATCTTCGCGCATGCGGCGCATCTGCTGCACCATGGGGTAGAAGCGCAGGTTGTGAAAGGTGGCGTTGCGGCGTCCGGTTTCGGCCGCCAGCGCCACCAGCTCGCTGGCCTCGGCGACGGAAGTGGCCAGCGGCTTTTCGCAAATGACGTGCTTGCCCGCCTGAAGGGCGTCCTTGGCGATGGGAAAGTGCATGAAATTGGGGGTGCAGATGTGCACCGCGTCCACCGCCGGATCCTCCAGGATGCGGCGGTAATCGGCTTCGGTCTTGCGGACCCCGAATTCAGCCGCCAGTTGATGGGCCTTCTCGATCTGCGGCTCGCCGATGGCGTACAACTCCACGAAGCCCAGCCTGCGAATGCCTTCCAGGTGGACACGGCCTACGAAGCCGGTTCCGAACACCGCGGTTCTTATGGTTTGCATGATGCGAATGTATCACAGGTTTCGGGAACGGAGGGCCGGGAAGCAGCCTTACAGGCGCGGGCGCCCTCTCGGGACGGCTTTCAACTGGATGGTTGACCGGCGATAAGACTGCTCCTGCGCCGCAGTCCGTGGTGAAGCACTTGGAGCACACGGGCCGCCCCAGTAGCACAGCTCTTCCCCACCCGCCGGGCAGCGGGATCGCGCATACCTCGGGGCCCGTCCCCGCCAAACCGTCCTTCGCTTTCAAGGGTGCCCGCCCCATATCCCTCAGCGGATCACCATCAAATCCTTCCCGTAAATCACTTCGCCCTGAAAATGTTGCCGCACCTCGGCCACCACTTCCTCGGCGCTTTCACCCATCGGCAGCAGATGGTACAGCACCAGCTTCTTCGGCTGCGCCTGGGCGGCGATCCGGCCCACGTCGGGCGCCGAGGTATGAAAGGCCGCATGGTAGCGCTGCCACTCCGGCGTGCGCTTCTCGAAGCCCTTTTGCGAATAGACCTCGTGCACCAGGATGTCGCAGCCCTTGGCCTGCCGCGCCACGTCCTCGTCGTAAGTGGTGTCGCCGGAAAAGACGATCACCTTGTCCTTGGCCTCGAAGCGGTACCCGTAAGCGTACTTCCATGAGCCGTGCCGCACGGCGAAGGCGGTCACCCGAACCTGCTCGTCGCGGTAAATCTCTCCCGGTTTCACGTCGTGCGCCCGCACCACGTAGGCCTGCGGCACGGAGGGTTCCAACCCGTGAAGCCGTATGTCGAGGTCTTCCTTCCATGCGCGCAGAATGTGCTCGGTCATGGAGCGCAGCCCCGGAGGGCCATACGTCCCGAAGGCCTCCTCGCGGCCGGTGACCGCAGGCGTCAGAATCAGGTCGGGATACCCCGCGGTATGGTCGGAATGCAGGTGCGTGACGAAGAGGCGCGTCAATTGTTTCATTTCGATGCCCGCCTCGGCCGCGCGGCGCACCACCCCCGGCCCGCAATCCACGATGTAGACTCGCGCGCCCGAGACGACCGCCGAGGCCGGCCCCATGCGATCCGGTTCCGGGTTGGGCGTGCCGGTTCCCAGCAGAACCACCCGGGTGTCTTGAGCCAAGGCCGCGGCGCACGCCCAAGCCGCGGTGCAGAGCAGAAAAGGCCAAAACCGCATTCGGCTATTATAGGCAATGGCCCCGGTTTGTCGCCCTGGGCGAGAGGTTGCGCCATGATCGATTATGAGTTCACCATCCGGCGTCTCGACAAGGAGTTGACCCACTATCGCGAGATGCAACAGATCCAGTCCTCTCACATGGACGCCCACGATCGCAGCATTGAGGCTCTTCAGACGATCACCGAGCGCACCGAACGCAATCTCGACGCCATCGCCGCCGAGGTGAAGGAGATCGCTGCCGAGGTGAAGGAGATTGCCGGCGCGGTCAAAACGTTGACCACGAACATGAACATGCTGATGGAAGCTCTGCTGCGCGAGCACAAGAACGGCAGCGGCCAATAGTCCCTCGCCATAGAGGCGCGCGCCGCCCCCACATCCCGCCGAGCGATTCCGCAACCAGTTTTTTTGACCGGCCAAATCATTTGATTCCATTGATGTTTCAGCCCTAGTTCCCGCGAAGGGCATATTCGTATTGTGTTTTTGCTCTTGTTTTCCGCCCTGATCTT
>JBKQPR010000122.1:0-32771 GCA_052144935.1 Bryobacteraceae bacterium | reverse complement strand
AGGATTTGGCGGCGATCGACGCGGCCAGGCCCCAGCCGCCGATCAGGTAGACGAACGGCAAAATGGGGATGAGATAGCGGATGCCCAGATTGTCCGCGGTAATCGAGTAGCCGGCGAACAGAACCGCTGGTGGCAGCAGCAGAAACAGCTTCGGCAGCACCGCCATGGTGCGGTTTCGCAGCAATCCAACCAGCCCCACGGCCGCCAGGACGATCGCCGGAAGTGGCTCCTTGAGCAGCCACGCCACGGCGAAATAACTGAGGAAATGCTGGCTCAATTGCCCGGCCATGAAGTAGAGGTAGTTGGGGTTGTGATCGGCATTCACGCGGCGTATTCCGGCCAGGTAGGCCAGCGGGTCGCTGGGGAAGAAGTAGCAGGCTTCGACCACTACCACGGCCACGCCGCACAGCATGAGGAAGGCCAGTCCGCAGCGGGTCAAGGTGGCGCCGGCGGAAGCCGGTCGCGCTGGCGCGGGTTTCGCGCCGTGGCACATCTTGTACTTCTTACCGCTGCCGCAGGGGCAGGGATCGTTCTTGCCGGCGGCGGGTGGCGGCACGGTGTCGCGCTCCCAAAACGCGCGCGGACTTCCAGGGAGACGCTGCGGAGGCCAGCGCAGCGAGGCGAACATCAGGAGCGCTCCCACAGGCGGCAGCGCCAGCGCCGAAAACTTCGCCGCCAGCGCCGCGCCCATGGCGGCGCCGCAGGCTATCATGCGCCGCCAGCTTGGATAGCGCAGGTAGCTCCACAGCGCGAAGAAGAAGAGCATGGTGAAGGCGGCCAGGCCCACATCGGTGGTGACCAGGTACGAGTGGGCCAGGATGGTGGGGCTGAAGGCGTAGAGGAACAGGCCCGCCAGCGCGGCAGCTTCACCCAACAGTTGCCGGCCCCACCAGAACAGGAGCAGGCCGAGGAGCGCAGCCAGCAGGATCAACGGCAGGCGCGCCCAGAAGAGCACGCGGCCGGTTCCCTGGCCGCGGAGGAGCTCCGACCCGGCGGCGTACTCGGCGCCGGAAGCCCCGGCTTCCATGTTGCGCACCAGGGGGCTATCCGGCAGGCGGATTCCGGCGGCGGCGAGCGCCAGCCCGCTCAATTCCTTGAGCAGCGGGGGATGCTGCGGATTGGCCGTGACGACACCGGTTTGCCAGTAGGAGAGGCCCGCGCCGATGTGCGCCGGCTCGTCGAAGGTGGGGCTCTTGAGCAGGCTGGCCGTCAAGCTCTCGAAGAAGAAAACGGCGATCAGGGCGGCGGCTGCGATCCAATAGCGATTCGAGATGCGGCCGGGTGGAACCATCGGGCGGTTGGCGGGCGGCGCGAAGTCCCAGTCTAGCAGGCCGTGGCAGAAGCCAGAAACGGCTCTCGATCAGCGCGGCCAAATCCTAAGCATCTCTCGCAAAGCCGCCAAGGCGCAAAGTAACGCAAAGAAGAAAACAAAAAGACAACATGAATTAAGAAGAAAGAGGATCAAGACCAAACCTTGGTCGTAGGTTTGTATTTTCCCGCGTGTTCTTCTTTGCGTTAACTTTGCGTCTCGGCGTCTTGGCGTGAGATGCTTTGTTTTCCGCTGTCGCGTTGCCCTGCGTCTTGCCCTAAAACCCGTTGCTCCTGTGGTTCACCAGCGCGAGGAATTCGTCGCGGGTCTCTTTGCGGTTGCGGAAGGCCCCCAGCATGGCGCTGGTCATGGCGCCGGAGTGCTGCTTCTCCACGCCGCGCATCATCATGCAGAAGTGGCGGGCTTCGCAAATCACTCCCACGCCCACCGGGTCCACCACCTCCTGGATGGTTTGGGCCACCTGCTGCGTGAGCCGCTCCTGGATCTGCAGGCGGCGCGCGAAAACGTCCACAATGCGCGGAATTTTGCTCAGGCCGATCACCTTGTTCTTGGGCAGATAGGCCACGTGCATCTTGCCGAAAAACGGCAGCATGTGGTGCTCGCACATGCTGAAGAACTCGATGTCCTTCACCACCACCATCTCGTCGTACTTGACGTCGTAGAGCGCGCCGTTGAGAACCTCGTGCACGTCCATGCGGTAGCCGCTGGTCAGGAAGCGCAGCGCTTTGTCAACCCGGTGCGGGGTGAGGACCAAGCCATCCCGCTTGGGATCCTCTCCCAGTTTGGCGAGAACCTCCTCAATCAGCGGAGCAATGCCTTCGTCGCCGCCCCTGTCTTCCGGCTTCGCTTCCGGCTGGGGCGGCATCACCTGTACAACTGCTTTATTCGATTTCATCGGCTGTCACTTCAAAGATGTTGCGGGCGGTCTCGGCGATGCGAACCTTCTCCAGCTTGGGCCACTCGCCCGGGAAGACCGCGCGCCAGCTCCGCTTCAGGCGCCGGCAGACTTCCGCCGCCAGGTTCTCGGAGGTGGGCACGTTGTCGTGGAAGGCCGCCACCTCGGTATTAAGGTTGCGATGGTCCAACCGGGCCAGCACCTCCCGCGCCACCAGGCCATCCAGGGCATCGGTATCGACGGCCCGCTGGGTGGCGGCATCCAGGGGACCGCGGGCGCTCACCTCCACCAGGTAATTGTGGCCGTGGCCATAAGGGTTGTTGCACTGGCCGTAAAGCCGACGGTTTTCCTCGGGAGTGAGATGCGGCGAATTGAGGCGATGCGAGGCGGCGAAGGCATACCGCCGGGTCACGCGGAACATGGCTCCTCTCCGAAATAATCCACATACAGGTCGGGGGTTTCGTAGACCCGCACGGCAAACAGGCGGGCCGCCCCGGCCGGGAGATGCGGCTCCAGTCGCCGCCAGATGTCGCGCGCGATGTTTTCCGTGGTGGGCACCTGGCGATCGAAGGGCGGCACCTCGTAGTTCAGAAAGCGGTGGTCGTACGGCTGCACGATCCGGAGGTTGAGAATTTCCTTCAACTCCTTTAGATCGAGCACCATCCCGGTCACAGGGTGGGGATCGCCCTGGAGGCTGACTTCGACCACGTAGTTATGCCCGTGCCCCTGCGGATTGGCCGCCAGCCCGAAGAGGCGGCGGTTCTCTTCCTCCGTCAGCTCGGGCCGGCGGCAGACGTGCGAGGCGGAAAATTCCACTTTGCGGGTGATGATCATGGAACCATTCTTCGATTCCGAGCCGTCCTGGAGGTACAATCTGATTATATAGTTTTCCCCATGAAGAGCGTCAAAATCGACCGGCTTCTGCGAGTGGTTCTAGGCTTTCTCACGGTGGCCTTTGTTTATGTGATCTACGCCGCTATCCACGAACGCGTTGTCGTCGCTGGCGATACGGCGCCGGAGTTCACCATCCAGGCGGACAATGGGCGCACTGTCACGGTGCCTGATTTCGGAGGCAAGCTTCTGGTCCTCAACTTCTGGGCCACCTGGTGCCCGCCGTGTATCGAGGAAACCCCCTCGCTGAGCCAGTTTGCGGCTCAGTACGCCAATAAGGGCGTGGTCGTGCTGGGAGTCAGCGTGGACAAGGACGTAAAGGCGTACCAGGCCTTCCTCCGAAAGTTCAAACCCGCCTTTCTGACCGCGCGCGATTCCAAGATTCACGAAGACTACGGGACGTTCATGTACCCGGAGACGTACTTCATCGACGCCCAGGGCAAGGTGTTGAAGAAGATTGCGGAGCCGGCGGACTGGATGAATCCGCAGCTCACCGGGTACGTGGATTCGGTGCTGTCCGGAAGTGTTCAACCAAACACCTAAGACAGAGAGATCCGGAGACCGGGCGGCTGGAGATCTCACCACGGAGACGCGGAGAACGCTGAGACTGCGCAGAGAAAACCATAAGAGTCTTTCTCTGCGCTTTCTCCGCGTCTCCGCGGTGAATGGCGGGGCTGGCGAGCAAGCCGAGAGGCCCAAGGCATGACGCCGGTCCCGCTGGAACTTCCTTTGCGGCCCGCGGAAGCGGCGGCCGTGGCCAACCTGATCTTCGATCAGGCGGAGCGCAAGCCGCTCACCGAGGAGCTGCGGACGCGCCTGGCGGGCCGTGCTTCGGTGCTGCGGCTTACCAGCCTGGTCCCCTATTTCGGCTCGCTGGAGCGCGACCCGGTGCATCCCTCCACCTACTACCTGGCCGTGGACGGCTCCGTGGACGGCTCCGTGGACGGCTCCCCCGCCCGTCCTCTGCTGCTGCATATGGCACTGGCCAACGCGCCCACCAGCAGCCTGTTTCCGAAACCGCTGCTGATCGGGCGGATGCCACGCCCGAACGGTCCGGAAATGGTGATCAATTGTCTGCCGTTCGGCCCTGGGGAGCGCGAAGACATCCAAAAGTTCGCCGCCCAGACCGACCCGCGGCTGCTCCCCAGGCCGCTTGGGCCGCGCCCGGCCATCGTGGTGGAATCCGCCAGGCCGGAGCTGGATTTCCCCGTGGCTCTGGATGCCTTCCGCGCGCTCGCGAAACGCGGCGAAAAGAACCTGGCGGCCCTGGCTGGCGGTCCCGAGGCTTATCCCAGCGGCGTCTGGGCTGCCATTCGGGCGGGATGGCGGGAAGGCTACAGCTTGGGGACGACCGTCGTTCTCGATGGCGATATGGAGCAGGCCCGCGAGGCGATCCGGCGGGCCGCGGCCTGCTCCCGATTCACCGCCGCGATCGGGGGCAATATCCGGCAGGCGGTGGGCGCCCGCGCCGGGGCCGAGGCCCGATTCGAAGCCCTGTTCAGCGCCGAAGAGCGCGCCTGGATTGTCGAAGAGATCGCCGAAGAGATCGCCGAAGAGATGGCCCCGCGGCTCGATCTGGGAGATGCGGTTTGCGAGATCGGCCTGGACGAGGCGGTGCGGCGGGCCGTCGAATTCGGCCCGGCTCTGAAAGCCGCAGAGGCGGCCCACGAATGCATCCGGCAGACCCGTTCGGCGCTGAAGGCCGGCCGGTCCTTCGATTTCGAACTCTCTCTGGAGGGATCCCCGCAGCCCACCTCCGCCGCCGATCTGCTCTTCTGCCTTCACTGGATGAAGGCGCGCGGTCACGCCGTCCAGTTGGCGGCGCCCAATCTGGGCGGCGCTTTGGGTGAAGCCCGGACCGCTGCCGCCGGCCTCGCGGAACTGGCGCCCGTGGCGCGCCACTATGGATGCACGCTTTCGCTGGCTTCGAGCGCCGAGCATAACGGCGAGATCCTGGGCGCCATCGGGCGGGCCACGCTGGGGCGTGTGAGCTACCGGCTTTCGGCCGGCCAGCGTCCCTTTGGCGCGGCTGGTGGCGCGGCGGATCTCGCGGCCGCCATCCAACATGTGGCCGCGCACCTGTTCGCCTGAGCATTTCGGGGGCGGGATCGCAGCCAGGCCGGAAGCGCTCGACGGCACATCTGGACGTTTTTCGCCAGAGCGCCTTCCCTCAATCGCTTACGCTAGCGACCGGCACAACTTGTACCGTTTGCGGAGTTCTGCCACGGGCGGGCTGGGCTACAATGCGAGAAACATGGGAACGGCCCTGATAAAATCGCCCGCCATCGATCCGCGGTTCGCCTGCTTCAAGCTGGGGATTCGCGAGTCGAAGATCCATCGCCGCGGCGTATACGCCCTGGAACGGATTCCCGCCGGGCGCAAGGTGATCGAATACACCGGCGAGAAGATCGGCCGGCGGGAGACCAAACGGCGCGGCTTGGGCAACGTGACTTACCTCTTCACGCTGGACGACTACTGGACCATCGACGGCGCGGTGGGAGGCAGCGGGGCGGAGATCATCAATCATGCCTGCGACCCCAATCTGCGCTCGCAGATCCGGCAGGGGCACATCTTATATATAAGCAGGCGGACGATTCGGCGCGGCGAGGAGCTTACGGTGGATTACCGCTTCTCGGACAAGATCGACGACGTGAAGTGCCGTTGCGGCTCGCCCGCGTGCCGGGGAACGATCAACCTGAAAACGAAGTGAGCCGTTAGCTTTCGGCGAAACCGGGGCCGCTGATCGCTGATTGCCGGGGACGTAAGAAGGAACATAGGCCGCAGATGAACGCAGATGAAAAACGAAGATGTTTTTTGTGTTATCTGCGTTCATCTGCGTTCATCTGCGGCCATAAATGTTTTTTCTCGGTCGTCAGCTTTCCCCAAGGCCCGCTCGAAGCCGGCCAGCGAGCGCTCCATTTGTTCCCGCGGAATGGTCAGCGACAGGCGCATGTAGCCGGCCCGGCCGAAACCGGTTCCGGGCACGGCCAGGATGCCTTCCTCCTGCAACATCCCGATGAAGGCGATGTCGTCGGGGATGGGGGTCCGCGGGAAGACATAGTAGGATCCCTGCGGCGGCGTAAGCTGGTAACCCATGGCGGACAGGGCGTTACAAAGGATGTCGCGCCGGGCCTGGTATTCGGCGATCGGGACGGTGGCCTCAGGCGCTTCGGCCACCACCCATTGCCAGATCGCGGGGGCGTTGATATAGCCCAGGATGCGCGTGGAAAAAGTGCAGGCGTTGGCCAGCGCTTCGGCTTCCGCGACGTGCGGCGAAATGGCCAGGTAGCCGATGCGCTCCCCGGCGATCGCCATGGCTTTCGACCAGCTCCAGGCGATCACCGAGCGGCGAATCAGGCGGCTGGTCTCGGGCACCGCGATGCCATCGAACACGATCGGCCGGTAAGGCTCGTCGCCGATCGCCAGCACGGGTTCCTGGACTATGCCATCGAGCGCCCCCAGCGTCTCGGCGCTGTAGACCGCCCCGGTGGGGTTGTTGGGCGAGTTCAGAAGCAGGGCGCGGGTCCGCGGGGTAATTGCGCGGGCTATGGCGGCGACGTCGGGTTGAAAATTTACGTCCGTTTCCACGGTCACCACCCTTCCGCCGTGGTTTTCGATGTAAAAACGGTACTCTGGAAAATAGGGGTTTAGTACTATTACCTCGTCGCCCGGATCGAGGATGGATTTGAGCACCGAGTTCAGGCCGCCCGCCGCCCCATTGGCCATCACGATATTCCCGGCGGTGAAGGGCACTCCTGAGCGGGCGGCCAGGCGTCGGGCCATGGTCTCCCGGACTTCCGGGAAGCCGGCGTTGGGCATATAGCCGTGGCTCCGCGGACGGCTTTCGGCGGCCACCCGGCGCAGCGTTGCCAGGACGGCTTCGGGCGGTTCCACATCGGGATTGCCAAGTGTAAAATCGAAGACCCGGTCCGCGCCCCGCTCCCGGCGAAGCTGGATGCCGATCTCGAACATGCGGCGAATCCAGGAGGCGCGTTCCATCTGCCCGGCGATTGCCTGCGAAACGCTCATACCGAAACGCGATGATAACACAACTTACAGGTGGTGTAGATCGTTCGTGTCGCGCGTACCCGGCCCTGGTCGGCCCTATAAGCAATTTCTTCTTGACTACCGTGACTGGTAGGCCGTACAATTTTCCAATACTTGTAGCTTTAGGCGTTTTTGTAACGAGAGCAGTCTTTACGTAATTTGGAGGTTCCTATGAAGTCAAGCCGCCGGCTTATTCGCGCCGGTCTTTCCACCCGAATTTCTGCGTTCCTTTGCCTCGGGATTCTGCTTGTCTGCGCAAGCGGGGCATGGGCGCAAACCAGTACGGTTGGTACGGTCCAGGGAGTTGTGACTGACGAATCGAAGTCCGCCGTCCCCGGCGCGGAGGTGAGGGTCACGGATATGTCGACCAACATCTTCCAGGGCACCGTTACCAACAACGACGGCCGCTATGTGTTCAGTTCGTTGGTGCCGGGCACTTATAATATCAGCATCACGAAGCAGGGCTTCGAGTCCTACCGGGTGAATGCCCAGGTCGTCGAGATCGGCCAAAGCTTGACCATCGACGCCGTGCTGAAGGTGGGATCGACGTCCACTGAGGTACAGGTTTCCGCCGAGGCGGGCGCGGCATTGCAGACCATGAATGCGACGGTGGGCGCCACGCTGAATCAGACAGCGCTGGTCGTGCTGCCGAACCTGGGCCGGGACGCGACCACGCTCGCCGTCCTGCAGGTGGGCACGGCGCCCGGCGGCCAGGCGGCCGGAAGCGCTGCGGATCTGAATACCTACCAACTCGATGGCGCCAACGTTACCGATGACATGGGCGGGAACGTCACCACCTACCAGACGAATTTTAACGGCCTGGGTGGAACCCAACAAAGCGGCACTCCTTCGGGCGTGATTCCGACGCCCGCCGAGAGCATCGAAGAGTTCAAGGTATCCGTGGCCAGCCAGACTTCCGACTTCAATAATTCCTCCGGCGCCCAGATCCAGATGGTGACCAAGCGTGGGCAGAGCCAGTTCCACGGCTCGGGATACATGTACTACTTCGATACCGCGCTCGGTTCCGCCAACACGTGGGCCCACAACCACACGTCGTACACATTTGGCGCCACTTCGCTGCCGTATACGCCGATTATCTCCAACCATCGCGACCGGTTCGGCGGCGCCATCGGAGGCCCGCTCACTCCCAAGCCCGTTCTGGGTGGTAAGTGGTTCTTCTTCTTCAACTATGAAGGCCTGCGGTTCCCCAATGTGGGCAATTATTCGACATCCGTGCCCTCGCCGTTGATGCGGGCGGGCGTGATCCAGGTGGCCAATTCCGCCGGAGTGTACACCCCCTACAATCTGGGTCCGAATCCGGTGACGGTGGCCGGCGTGACCTATCAGCCGGCGCAGTGCCCGGCCGGCGCCTGCGATCCCCGCGGCATCGGCATCAGCCCGGTCATCAGCCAGATCTGGAACAAGTATATCCCGCTGCCCGACAGCCCGTTGTCGGCGGGCGACCTGTACAACACCCAGGGATATCTGGGGTCTATCCGGGCGCCCATCACCACCAACAATTACGTAGGGCGCATCGATCACGATTTCGGCGAGAAGTGGCATTACTTTCTCACCTATCGCGATTACAAGCTGGTCGCTTTGACCACCAACCAGACGGATCTCGGGGGCTTTTTCTCCGGCGATACACTCGGCACTCCGGCCCCCGTAGCCCCACGTCCCCAGCAGCCTTCGGTCTGGACCACGGGTATGACCACCACCCTCAGCCCCACCACCACCAACACGTTCGTGTTCAGTTATCTGCGGCAATTCTGGCAGTGGTCGGATCAATCCGGTCCGCCGCAGCTTCCCGGCTTGGGCGGCGCGGTGAATATCGGGGGCGAAAGCACGACCGGGCCCGGACTCATCCCCTACAACGTGAATTCCCAGAGCATCCGCCAACGCTTCTGGGATGGCCAGGATAAGGCTATCCGCGACGACCTAAGCAAGCTCAAGGGGAATCACCTGCTCGCCTTCGGCGGCGGGTATTCGCGGAATTTCGACTACCACTCGCGCTCGGACAACGGGGCCGGCGTCAACAATGCCGTCAGCTACGAGACTTACAATTCCGGGTTTAACTGGACCTCTCCGAGCATCCAGTACATTCCCACCACGGTTCCGTCGTCGCAGTACTCCACCTACGAGAACCTGTATGCCGAAGTCACCGGGATGGTTGCCTCGACCCAGGTGATGTACACGCGCAAGGGACAGCAATTGAACCTGCAGCCGCTGGGCCAGAACGCCACCGATCAAAGCATCATTCCCTACTACAGTGTCTACTTCGACGACACCTGGCACGTGAAGCCAAGTTTTACCTTTAACTACGGGTTGGGCTGGAACCTCGAGATGCCGCCTTACGAATTGAACGGATCGCAGGTACAGTTGGTGGATTCCAACAATCAGGAAATCAGCATCAACGATTTCATCGCCCAACGCCAGACGGCTGCGCTGGCGGGGTCGTCCTACACCCCCACAATTGGCTATACGCTGGTGCGAAATGTAGGATCGGGGCTCAAGTATCCCTACAATCCGTACTACGGCGAATTCAGCCCGCGCGCATCCTTTGCCTGGAACCCGCGCTATACCGACGGCCTTCTGGGCAAGATGTTCGGAAGCGGCAAGACTGTGGTCCGCGGCGGATACTCGCGCATTTTCGGGCGCCTGAACGGCGTCGACCTGGTTCTGGTGCCGCTGCTGGGACCCGGACTGCTGCAGGGCGTCGTATGCAGCAACCCGCTCATGAACGGAAGCTGTGCGGGAAGCGGCGTGGCTACTCCGGCCAATGCCTTCCGCATCGGCCCCGATGGTCTGGTGGCTCCCTTGCAGGCGGCTACCCCCACGCTTTCGCAGCCATTCTATCCGGGCATCAACGGGAATCCGCAGACGGTGGATCCCTCGTCCCTCGATCCCAATTTCAAGCCGACCCGGACCGACAACTTCAGCGTGACCGTCCAGCGCGAATTGAATTCGCACATGCAGCTCGAAGCCGGGTACATCGGGAAGATCATCAGGCACGACTTCATGGAGGAAGACCTGGATTCGGTGCCCTACATGACCACCCTGGGCGGCGAATCGTTCGCGCAAGCCTATGCGCAGCTCTACAGTCAGATGTTCTTCAACGGTGTGAGTCCCACGAACGTGACCACGCAGCCGTTCTTCGAGTCAGCCCTGGGCGGAACGAGCTCCGGTTTCTGCAAGGGCTTCTCGAGTTGCACGGCAGCCGTGGCTTCCACTTACACTTCGATCATCAAGGCGACCGGCGTATCCGATCTCTGGAGAGCCCTCAACGCCGACCAGGGCTGGACCTTGGGCCGCACCATGCTGAGCCAGGCAGTGCCGGGAAATCCCGTGGGACAGGCCACCTCGGCGAGCTTGATCGGCAGCAATGGATGGGCCAATTACAACGCCATGTTCGTTAGATTCGGCACCAACAACTGGCACGGTCTCACGACCGTTTCCAATTTCACCTGGGGAAGGTCTTTGGGCACGGCGTCGCTGGTGCAGGCCAGCAGCAGTGTGACGCCCCTGACACCATTCAATCTCGGCGCCAACTATGGCGTGCAGGGCTTCGACTACAAGTTCGTTTATAACCTCACGATGTATTACGCTCCACCCGTTTTCAGGGGCCAGCACGGCGTGCTCGGACACCTCCTGGGCGGATGGACGATTGCGCCGCTGTTTCAGGCCCAGGACGGCGGCCCCACCGCGGCCAGCTACAGCGACAACGATAGCTGCACTTGCGAGGCCTTCGGTTCAATTGGCGGGGCGGGCGCAGGCAGCACTTTCAGCTCGACCTCCCAAAATGCCGTCGGCTTCGGGCCGTACACCGGGGGCAACTCGGCCCACTACGGCGTGTTCGGTTCCACGGGTTCCAACATCATTTACGGAACCTCGGCGATCGCGGAGAAGTCCAACGGCTCGTACGGACCGCTGGGCCTGAACATGTTTACCAATCCTGCCCAGGTTTGGGGCGAATTCCGGCCCTGTGTACTGGGATTCGATACGAGCTGCGGAGGGTACACCGACCTGCGCGGCACGCCGTACTGGAACCTGGACGCGCAGGTCACGAAGGATCTCGGCCTTTACAAGGAGCGCGTGAGCGCGATGTTTTTCTTTACGTTCACGAACGTCCTGAACCACTTCAACCCGAGCACCGGGACCCTCAGCCTGAACAGCACGACGACGTTTGGCCAGATCACCGGCCAGTCCAACACGCCGCGCAACATGGAGTTCGGCCTCAGGATCCGCTTCTAAAAGTCGATCCCAAGCAATTCCCACCGGGGACCGGGCGCTGAGGCGCTTCGGTCCCCGGTTTTTATTGGGCTTGTGGCTGTAGCGGAGACCGTTCCGTGCGGCTTTCAACCCTGTTCCGACAACGAACGGTAGAACTGCTTCAGATCCTGCTCGATTACTTCTATATAACTAGCGCCGCTCGATGGAGTCCTACGATTGCATCCACTCTGGGAAAGTCAATCTGCCTCGGGAACTGCGGGGGCAAAGACCGGAAACACACTGCGGCGGGGATGTCGTGAAGGACTTGCGCCTATCCTTTACCGCCCTGCTCGTTGAGGAATTGATCCATGATTTCCTGCCGATAGTGAAAGCTGGTGCGTTTGAGACGATCGAACGCATCAGCGAGGTTGACAAGCTTGTGCCGGGCGGCCATGCCGAGAATGGCGAGAGTTCCCGCCACCCTGAATCCCTTTTTGAGCGCCGTTTTTACGCCGCGGCGATCATCCATAAGGAGCAGATCGGCATGAAACTCTATGGCCAACATAATCGCCGCCTTCTCCCCGGCTCCGAGCTCTGCCAGGGAGGCATCGTTCATTTGGGCTGCCGGCCGTACTTCCAGCCAGGGCGGCGGATTGGCGATCCAGTTTTGTACCTGTGGCGGCGCGTTCAGCGCTGACAGTTCTTCTCGAACCGCTGACGGCATAATGATTTGTTTGAAGAGAACCGGCAGGACGTCAATATGGCCGATCAGGATCAGGTAATTAATGGGGCCGGTGTCGGCAACAATGATCGGCACTCGCGTCAGAGCCCCAGGCTTTCAAGATCTCGGAGTTCGCGGTGCAGGTCTTCGATCGTGTAATCGGCCCACACATCGTGCGCCTTCAAGAAGCCGTCGAGTTCGTAACGCGTGCTGAAACCCAAAAGGCGGCGCAACTGCGCTTCTGTCAGGTGATTAGCCTTGTATTCCTCCAACGCCAGCGCCTCGAGCGCGCGGCGCGACAGATCGCCCCCTGCGGCGCACATCTGGCCGGCGAGATCGTCCGGGATTTCCACGGTCAGGTTCATGCCCTTTTTCTCATCCTATCAATGTCGGCACACTCGACGCTGAAAGCGGCCGTGGTACCAACCTTTGGAACAGCGACGGCGCGCCCTTTCCTGCCCCAAAACTCCGAAACTTGGCCATCCGGGCGGATCCCGGTGTAGATGAAAGGAGATTTCCAGCCAGGATGCTCCAGGATCGACCTTCCCAAGCCGCGATTTGCCAGCACGAGCGCGGTTACGCCGATGGTGATCGACCCGGCGGCGCTGATGACTGCTACGAGGACGTTGGGATTCAGGTTCATGCTGCTTCCATTCTACGCCGCATCCGCGCTTCGCCGGATGCCCATATCGTGGCCAACCTGGTGAAAGCAAGTTTGGTCGAAGCCGGCGAGGCCAGAGAGGAGCGCCGATACGAATCTCGGTCCTGAGACCTTGGCCAAACTGGTACAGGGGCGGATCTCTCAGCGGAGCGGGCTACGCGCTGGCTAGCTCACCCCGCCGGCGAGTTGCCCAGGAGGCGCACCGGGGTGCGCTCCGGACGGGCGGCTATAATCGATCTTATGGCGAAAAGGCGAGCGCCCCGCCGCGGGGGCTCCGGCCCTATCTGTGCCGTGAGCGAAGGCGGGCGGCCCGTCCGGAAAACAGGGGCCGGCTGGAACGGCGCTCAGGACCTTTGGGCCGGGGCCTCTCTTCTCTGCGCGGCCTTGCTGGTCTACGGGCCGGCTCTCCACGGAAGCCTGCTCTGGGATGACTCCGCCCACGTCACCAAGCCCGAGTTGCAGTCGCTTCATGGTCTCTGGCGCATCTGGTTCGATCTCGGCGCCACCCAACAATACTATCCCGTCCTTCACAGCGCCTTCTGGCTCGAGCACCGGCTCTGGGGAGACGCGGTGCTGGGCTACCACCTGCTCAACGTCATCCTGCACGTACTCTCGGCCTGCCTGGTGGTATGGATCGCGCGGAAGCTGTCGCTCGCGGGCGCATGGCTGGCGGGCTGCGTTTTTGTTCTGCACCCGGTGTACGTGGAAGCCGTTGCCTGGATTTCCGAGCAGAAGAGCACTCTCTCCGGCGTCTTCTGCCTGGCGTCCCTGCTCCTCTACCTGCACTTCGACCAATCCCGCCGGAGGCGTACCTACGTCCTGGCCCTCGGCCTGTTTGTCCTGGCATTGCTGAGCAAGTCCGTGACCGCTACCCTTCCGGCGGCCCTGTTGGTGATCCTATGGTGGAAGCGCGGCCGTCTGGGCTGGAAGCGCGATGTCCTGCCTCTCGTTCCGTGGCTCGCGCTGGCCGTCCCCATGGGACTCTTTACGGCGTGGGTGGAGCGAACCTATGTCGGCGCCACCGGCAGCGATTTTGCCATGACCTTCATCCAGCGGATCCTGCTCGCCGGACGCGTGATCTGGTTTTATGCCGCCGAGCTGGTTTGGCCGGTTAACCTTATCTTTCAATACCCGCGCTGGAAGCTGAATCCGGCCGCATGGTGGCAGTATTTATTCCCGGTGGCAGCGCTGCTGACGATGGCCGGGTTCGCAGTGGCGGCCCGCCGCAATCGCGGACCCCTGGCGAGTTTCCTCATCTTTGGCGGGACACTCTTCCCGGTGCTGGGTTTCCTCAACGTTCTGCCTTTTCGTTATTCCTGGGTGGCCGACCATTTTCAGTACCTCTGCAGCCTGGGAATCGTGATTCCGCTGGCATCGTGGCTGACCCTGGCGGCCCGCCGGTATTCGACTGGCAATGCCGGCAAAGCCGCGGCGGTCTCACTGCTGGCGGTGCTTGGCCTGCTGAGCTGGCGCCAGGCCGGCCTATACCGCGATGACGAAACCCTGTATCGGGAGACGCTGGCCCGGAATCCGTCGAGCTGGCTGGCGCACAATAACCTGGGGAGCGTACTGGAGTCCAAGCCGGGCCGACTGGCCGACGCCATCGCCGAGTACCAGGCGGCCCTGGAACTGGCCCCTCGCTATCCCCAGCCGCACCTCAACCTGGCCAGCGCGCTGACGAAATTGGACGATCCCGGCCAGATGCCCCACGCCATCGCCGAGTTCGAAGAGGCCCTCCGGCTCAAACCGGACTATGCGGAGGCTCACAGCGACCTGGCCAACCTGCTCTCCCGTCTTCCCGGCCGGATGCCGGAGGCCATCGCCCATTACCGGCTGGCGGTACAGTTTCAGCCGGACGTGGCTCAAGCACACGCCAACCTGGGCAGCGCGCTGGCGCAGTCCGAACGCCTCCCCGAAGCCATCGCGGAGTTCGAAACCGCGCTCCGGCTCGATCCCGGCCTTCCGGAGTTGCACTGCAATCTGGGCGTAGCCCTTGTCCAGGTTGGCCGCATGCCGGACGCCATCGCGGAGTTCGAGGCCGCGCTGCGAATTAATCCCAACATGGCGGAGGCTCACTTTCTTTTGGGGACGGCCCTTGCCCAGATACCCGCCCGGATCTCCGACGCCGTCGCCGAATGTCAGGCCGCACTGCGGATCAACCCCGATCTGGAGCCCGCGCGGCAATTGCTCCAGCAGTTGCTGGGGGAGCAGTGGCAATAGATGACTGCTACGTGTGGCGCGGCCATTCGTGGCTGCCGCGCCGAGATTCGTCTCGGCGCTCTTCCGCAACGTTGAGAATCTGCCTGCCCATAAACCACAAATCCGCGTGCCGGAATGTCCTCGCCGCCTGCCCCACCACCATCCGGAAGGAAAATGGCTTTTCCTGACATGGCATCTTCACGGCAGTCTTCCACGGCGATCTACCCTCCCCGGCTCTCGTCGGGAGAGGCTTTCGTCTGGATGGATCGGCGCCTCGATTCGGCACGCAGTGGTCCCTGGTATCTGGCCCAGGAGTCCATCGTCTCTCTGTTGGCCGCATCGCCGCGGCCTGGCGTACTGCCGGGACATTATGAACTGGGCCTTATGTCATCATGGCCAACCATGTCCACGTTTTGCTGTTGCCGAAAGTCTTGCCATCGCGCCTGATGCAGTCACTGAAGGGGTCCACGGCTCGGCAGTCCAACCTGGTCCTGGGACGCACGGCTCGGCAGTCCAACCTGGTCCTGGGACGCACGGGAGAGGCTTTCCTGGCAAGCCGGGTCCTGCGCCCCTGGGGTGCGCGATGAAGGCGGAGTTCCGGCCGCGGGCGAGGGCCGTCATGCCCCCCGTACCCCATCCTCTTGGTTCTACACGGTTTAAATCTTGGACCAAATTTCCCGGGATCGTTGGGGCAGTACCGGCACTTCGCCAGCCTTTCCGGCCATTCGGCATTCCGGCAGGCTCTTCGCTAACAATAGTCATGGACCTATTGGTACTTTTTCGGCAGAATTGCCCCTAAAAAGCCGGATATCGGCCTTGCTTGGCCCAGTCTCTGGTGGTACCGCTGTACCGTTACCAGCGTAGCAACCGTAGGACTTTCGCCGAACAGCCCCACTGCCGATAATAGCTTTAGATCTAGGATGAATATGACTTTGATGGCAATCGTAGAGGGGATCGCAGGTTCGGGAGCTCGGTTCTCTGGTGGACCGAAGCTCACGGGGCAAGAGCGTAACCTGCTCGGGAGATGCAAGTGATGGGAATCAAGCGCTATCACGACCGGCTGCTCGCTCAGATATCGAGTGGCATGACCGCCAACGCAAGTCAACTCCACCGCCACGAGATGGAACGGCTCGGCCGTAGGGCGGTGGCGGCATGCCAGTTCCAGGAAATGCTCGACGATCTGAAGGATCGGATCGCGCGGAGGTCGCCTCTGCGCTCACGGGCTCGCTTTGTGGTCGCCAGGGTGGCACTCCCCTCCCAAGCGGCGTAACGCCCCTTTGTCCGTGCCTGGCGTCCCAATGGATTCCGGCTAAAGACCTGCGCCGACGTTCCCTCCGGATCTCCGCGGAGGCCGCCCATTCCGGGAAGATCCCAGTTGTCTTAAGTTATTACCGTCCAGCCAACCAGTTTCAGTGTACGGCTGGTACGCACAAAAACCATTTATTGCCCGGCGGGAACTTGCGTGCCGCTGCACGCCGGGTCTAACTTGTTTGTGGGGGCGATTACGCCTCCAGTGAGGATAATAATGACCGCTACCGCTCTCGAGACCGTAATGAACACCTCAATGACTCTCAACCAGCGTCTGGCCGAAGGACCAATTTCCTTACCGGAGGCGCTGCGCTACGCCACCATGCTGGCCGAGGCGCTTCGCCAGATCCACGACACGGGACGCATCTGTGGCGCCCTGCTGCCATCCGACATTGCTATCACCGCCCTCATCGGCGCGGGCCCGGAGTTGATCGTCACGCCCGGTGAGCCGGGGGCCATCACGCCCTACACGGCGCCGGAAATCCTGCAAGGCCGCGCCCCGGACTCCCGCAGCGATATCTTCGCGTTCGGCGCCATCGTGTACGAAATGATAACCGGCCGCCGGGCCTTCGCGGGCGACAACGCCGACGCTCTGGCCGTGTCGCTGACTATCTCCGTCCCGCCGTCTTCGGGAAACCCGGCCGTCGATCACCTGGTTGGCAACTGCATCGCGAAGGACCCCTCGGTTCGCTGCCCGCGCATGCAAAAGGCCATCATGGAACTCAAGCTCCTCACCTTCGCCAATCTCCGTGCCGAAGCTCCGGCCCGCCAGCAGGTGGTGACGGCCACGCTCCGTGCGGAAGCCCAGCAACTCGAGGCTCGCGTGGCTGCGCTCGTCGAGGCGCACGAGAAAGCCATCACCGAGATGCGGCAGGCAACCAGCACCGCGCTGAACGAGCTTCGCGATCAGGTGTCGGCTTTGCAATCCGAGCTCGCCGCGGCACAGGAGCGATCCGCCCACGCCGAGCAGGACCACGGAGACCACTACCAGAGCATCATGGCGCAGGTCGAGCAGGTCGAAGGGAACATCCAGGCGATTGACCAGCGCATCGCCTCCGGGGAGGGCAAGGTCGAGGTCCTGAGTCAAGGCGTAAACGTGCTGCAGGAGTACGGGGCCGCGCGCATGCAGGAATTCGAGCAGGCCCTCAGGTCGCAAAGTTCCGAGATCGCGTTGGTCGCCGCCAGTCAAACCCAGACCGACGACTTGGTCGAGGGTGTCGTCGCAGCCATGGAATTGCTCCAATCGAGCGTGTTCGATTACGCGGATAAATAGGTTGAGGTCGCGCGCGCGCTTTACCCCCCACCGGGGTTCTGCTGGAGCAACGTTCCGCGCGAAACTGTCCCATTCGCCGGCCTGATCCCGGCGGGGAGCGATCATGGCTCGAAGACACGCGGCAGCCGGCGCGAAACTACGGAGGCGCGGTTCCGTGGGGGTCGACCCTGAAGTAAGGATGGCACTTCGATTGCCTGCACTCGCAAGCAGGGAGGGACGCCCATGGCGCACGTCCGTGCATCCTTCGATCGGGGATTAAGAACCGGCAGCCTCACGCCGCCCGAAATTAACGCCCTGCTGTTCTATCGTCTCGGTCAGTTCGTCGTTTGGGGCCAAGAACATAGAGAGCTGGCGACGGCGTATCCGGACCTCGCCGCACTTCTGGAAACGGCCACGCGAGCGCTTAGCCGGGGCGGGATTCCGGAGCCGGATAGTTGGATTCCTCCCGCGGATCGAGTTGCAAATCCGGTCCAGGATTCTCAAAATGTAGCATCCGATGCTGGATTCAGCGGGGATGACCTGTGAAAACCGGCAGCCTTCCGGCCACCGTACGCCACTGCGCCGTGTGTCGGCAAGACACGCCGCACCAGCTCCATAGCTGCGAAGGGAGCCTCGTCAGGGTTTGTACGCGATGTCTGGAGAGGGCCCTCAGCGAGATCGGCGTCGCGAGCGTTGAGTCCGCCGCGCGGTAGGAAGCCGGCCCGGGGGGTGCGTCCGCCGCTCTGTGCGAATCGGGAGCGGATCCCCCAAGCCGAGCCACCGTTCCGGGCCGTAGGCATTGCTCCGTGTCGACCATGGAGCGACGTACCGCTCCGAAGGGCGGCGCATCGTAACGGCAGCGACGTGGATACACCCGAGGATTACGGCCGAATCTCGGCCATGGGCGCGTAATGCGGCAGGGCCCAGCCAGGCTCAGGGCCGGCCCGGTACATCTCGATGAAGCCCTTGGCGCGAATTCCTTCCAGCAGAACCCGGGCGGAGTGCCGTCGCAACTCGGCCGGACCGTTGAAGCGTTCCGAGAGCGTGTCGATAAATTGATCTACCGAGTGGAGACCGTCGCAGGTTTCGAGCGCCGCGGCAACCCGCGGCGTGATTTCGAGTAGCCGGCTGGCGCCCTCGGCGGTTTCTCCTGTCCGGTAGAACTTCCGTGTACGGTGGGGCTGCTGGAGCGGCTCGGCGCATTTCAGGGATTCGATGACCTCCTGTATATCGCAGTCCAGTTCCAGGACGTGTAAGTGCGGCGCCCGAACCGGGAGGGCGCCGGCAAGGAGCGGTCCGGATACGATCGGGTGCTCGCGCGACAGAGCGGCGTCGCACGCCTCCGCCTGGACCAGAGCTTCGTAGCAGTCGACGAGGGCTTCCACGGTGTAGCTTTGGAATTCGGGAAGACGCTCACGAGTGAATGCGGCGAACTCGTCCGCGAAGCTCTTCTGCATGTAATACGCGCGGAGTCCGCCGCCGTTCAGGTCCGGATGCGACTCCAGCCGGCGCTTTCTCCATTCGGAGAAGACGTCCAGGATCCCCGGCGTGCTTTGATGAAGAGCCGTCAGAAGCCAGCGCAGGCGCCTCGTGCCCGCGCCGAGAAATTCCCTCAGCTCCAGACAGAAGGCACGATCGAGACCGGGCGCGGGAAGCAGATAGAAGTTAGGAAAGATATGCGGGTAGTGGCGGATGAGTTCGCGGTCCGGTTCGTTTTGCGTCCGTCCCTGGTGCGACATATCCGAACATAACTCTTCAAGCGCCATCTGGTCCTTGTATTGCGCATAGACCGGCGTTCCCGCCAGGGGGGCGAGCAGGTTCAACTGCGGAGAGGATGCCGGGAACCTCATGGAATGCATGTACATCCCGATGGTGTCGCGGAGGTCGTCGTGATTCTCCTCGGGGAACCCGGTGATCAGCGAGACAGTGGTGGGGATGCCGAGGCGCTCGGCGATGTCGATCATCTCCCGCGCGCGATCGGGGTCGAGATCCTTGTCGATGATACGTTGTATGCGCCTGGAACCGGACTCGATGCCGAAGAAGATTCCGTTGCAGCCCGCTGAGGCCATCGACTCGAGCAGTTCTTCATCGACGCAATCGGTGCGCGCGCTGCAGGACCACTCGAAGTGGTCGCCCGATTCGAGCATGTGGCGGCAGAAGTCGGCCACGCGGCGCCGGTCCACGGTGAACATGTCGTGGACGAGATTGAAGTCGCGGATGCCGTAGGAGGAAGCGATGGCGCGCATCCCGGCCAGCATGCCTTGGGGGGATTTGACGCGGAACTTCCGGCGGAAGAAGTCGTTCGTGGAACAGAAGGTGCAGGCGAACGGACAGCCGCGGCCCAACTCGAGAGACGCGCGCGGAGCATCTTCCAACTCGTTCGTCAGGTGATATGCGGGAAGAGGCAGGGAGTCGAGATCTTCAATGATCGCAGCGTCCTGGTTTCTCACCGGTCCAAAGGGGGAACGGTAACTCAATCCGGGTACGTTGGAGAAGCACCGCGGTCCGCTCCATTGGTCGAGGAAGAGCGGCAGGGTACGTTCGGCCTCGCCGCGCAGGATGAAGTCCACGAAAGGGAACGCGGCAAGTGTGGGAAGATCGACGACCGAGGCCTGCGGTCCGCCCAAGAGAATCGTGCAACCGGGCCTCACGCTTTTCAGGCATGCGGCGATCCGGATTGTGGTGGGGTAACTGCTGCAGATCGAGCTGAAGCCGTAGACCTCCGAACCGGAGGCTGCCAGGATCGGCGCGACCCATTCCGGAAAGTCGGCCAGCCCGCGCGATCCAAACTGGTCCAGGTAGGCGTAATACAACTGGTCCAGGTTGACGAGATCGGGTTGGATCCCGATTTGTTCCACGATGGCGGCGAGGCTAAGTATGCCGAGTTGAGGAGCGGCCGAATAAAGCCGAACCTCACCGCTTGCCGCATCAACCGCATCCTCAAAATCGGTAGCGATTGGAGCGGTGACAAAACTTAGCCTCATTCCAGCAGTCCGGGACAACGGTTTCACCGGGGAGTTACTTACCGGGCTTGGGTTTGGGTTTGGGTTTGGGTTTCGGTTTAGGCTTCGGCTTGGGCTCTTCTTTCGAGACTTTGACTACCTTGGCCTGGAGCGATCCGACGAGGTCGGTCGAGAATTCACCTTCGATCTCGGCGGCGATGCCTTGCTCGACGGTTTCTTCGAGTGTGAGGTTCATAACAATTTCTGATCTTAGTACAGCCTCCCCGCAAGTACAACAGAAATCTTCGGGCTATCGCGAAGATTTGGGAAGGATAGCATCGCGGAAGACGGATACCGGCGATGGAGAACGCAGCACGCCGGTCCAGATGGTCTCCGTACCCTCTCCTACGTTCAGGAAGATGGACTCGCCGGCGGTGGACAGCCCGCGCACCCGGGGCGTGGTCCGGTTCGGCGAGATCCGCGGGTAGTCGTGGTAGTGCATGATGGCGAACGGCTCACCGGCGGGCGCGCTCTCGCCCGGGACGAATCGCTGACCCCAAACACACTGGTAGCCGTCGCGCATTGAAAGGTAGAAGAACATCTTGCCGTCGCTCGACCAGCGCGGCCTTTCCGCGCCCTCGGACGCGGGAGTCAAAGCCACCCAGGGGCCTTGCGGGGTTTGAGCGGATCGGGGAAACCGTGCCGCATACACCTGCTTGGCCGAGCCATTGGTCACAGCGCTGAACAAGAGGCACTCGTTCGCCGGACTCCAATCGGCCTCCCTCGCCGCGATGCTGCCGCGGCCAGGAAGGACCGGGCGCGATGCGCCTGTAGCTACATCGAGCAGGGCCATCTCTCCGGTTGGGGAGGCGTGGAAGATGGCTTTGGCGCCATCGAACCAACTGGTGGGATGGGAACAGCCTCTGCACAGAGTCCGCGCGGGCTGGCCCTGAACCAGGAGTTCGACGAAGGATTGATTTGCACGGCGCGCTTCGAATGCCACCATTCCTCCATCCGCGGTGGGCACGGGCCAGAACTTGTCTGCGTCCGATGCCAGCACGACGGTCTCCGCTCCGGTGGCCAGGTCCTTCCGGAACAGATCCCGGAGGTTGTGGGTTCTTCTCGTGAAGTATAGCCATCGTCCGTCGCCCGAGGCAGCCGGGCAGCAATCCTGGAATGGATCGTCCGTGAGCTTGGTGGCGCGGCCGGGTCCGCCGCCGGGATCCAGCGCAATGCGCCAGATGTGCAACGCTCCGGTGAGGTGCGCGAAAGCCATGGCGCCGTTCGCGGCGAAAACCGGTTCGCGCTCGCGGGCTTGGCCGGACGTAAGTTGGCGCGGCTTCCCGGCAATACGCAGGGATCTTCCGGAAATCGGGACCTCCCAAAGCGCATCGATGCTGGACTGCCGTCCGCCGAAGACAATCCTGTCGCCGCGCCAGGCCTTCTGATGCGTAGTGGCGCCCCAGCCGCCAGCCTCGAGCGACAGGTCGATGTCTTCCGCATGGAGCGCCGCGAGCACACCGGTGTTCACGACGCCGCCGCCATCCGCGCGCACAATCCAGAATTCGGTGCAGGCCGGAAACGGCTGCCTGTTGGACTGGCATCCTTCGAAGACCAGATACTGGCCGTCGGGACTCCAGGCTGGGTAGCGGGCGACCGCGAAATCGGCAACCAGCCGCCGGGGCTGTCCTCCGGACAGCGAGGTCACGTACAGTTGTCCGGAAGGAATGGAGTCGTCCGGGTCGCCCGTCCAGTAGGCGATCAGACGGCCATCGGGCGAGAATGCCGGGCTCCGCCCCCCAGGGACCAACAGCCGCGCGGGGGAGCCATCGGTTCCCACGATGTACATGCCGCCAGGGGCGCGCTCGGAACGAAACACCACCGCTTTGCCGTCGGGCGAAATGCTCGGCTCCCTGTCCTCAGCCGGGTCCGTGGTAAGGCGTCTGGCAGCCCCACCCTTCGTCAAATCGAGCCAGATGTCCATGTTGCCGGCCTCGGCACGGTTCGAAGCGTAGGCGACCCATTTTCCGTCGCGCGTGATACTGGGGGAATTCGACCAATCCGTTTCCGGAGTGAGGCGCAAGGGGTCCGTGACGCGGTCGCCCCAGTCGGAACCGGATGCGAGCGCGACGATGCCGGCGATCGCGGCAGCGGCAACTCCCGCTGCCGTGAACCGCTTGACGCGCCCTCTGCGTTTGCTTCCATCCAGCGTGGGAATCACGTCGCGCAGGTTGCGGAACCGGTCCTGCGGGCGGAAGGCGAGACAACGTGCGATGGCTTCCCGCGCGTGGGAGTTGAGGACGGAGCGGTGCTGGCCGGAGAGCCACGATTCCAATTGTCGTTCTGCGTTCGGCGCCGACTTGCGGTCCAGCAAGGGCGGCTTGCCGGTGAGCATTTCGGCAATCACCAGACCCAGCGGGAACTGGTCCGCTTCGGGGCCGGCGACGGCGCCGGCAGCCTGCTCGGGCGCCACGTATGCCGGAGTTCCGGCACTGTCGCCGGTGCGGGCGTCCGCACTCAGCGCCAATCCGAAATCCATGACCACGGCCCGCTCCGCCGCGGTATCGGGCTGCACCAGCATCACATTGCTGGGCTTGAAATCGCGGTGCACGATTCCCAGTTCGTGGGCGGCGGAGAGCGCGGCCACCATGCCGCGAATCAGTGGAAGCGCGCGGTGCATCGGCATTGGGCCACCGGCCGCGAGCTGCTGCCCGAGCGTCCGGCCTTCGAGTAGTTCCATGGTCAGGAACCAGGCGGGTTCGCCGGAGGGCCGCTCATGGGTGAAGAGATCGTAGACGCGGCAGACGTTGGGGTGCGTGATGCGGCGGGTTTGGCGCACCTCCTGCTTGAAGCGTTCGATGACCGCCGAGGAAGAAGCGATCGCCGGGCGGATGGTCTTCAGCGCCACCTTTTCCCGCAGTTCGAGATCCATGGCCGCGTAAACCTCGCCCATGCCGCCGCGATTGAGGAATTGAATGATTTCGAAGCGGCCCGCGACGATCTGTCCGGCTAAGAACGACGGCCCGGGCGAGGAATCGGCCGGGCCCACGGGATTCGTTCTGGTAACGGAGAGATCGTCCATGCTACCGGGCCTCAACTGCTGGGTCGGGTGCGCATTGCCTGTGCCGCAAGATACGATCGATGCGGATTGTCATGAACTAACGCCGTGGCCGCGATTCCAGCGGTGCGCTTCCATTCCGGATCCGGGCCCATCGTTTGGCTACCGATTATACTGCACTCCCCGGAAACCGGCAATTTCGGACCGGCCCGTAGCGGCCCGTAGGGTTCGCCCGCCGGCCCTCGAACGCCGAGCCGATCGACGTCCCCGTGCCTCCCGCGCGCAAACTGGCAACCGGGCGCAAATGTGGCACGCGTGACACATTTCGCGTTGTCATTTTTTCACAAACTTGTCGACGCGCCAGTTGCGGAAGTCCGCCGCATAGATGGCCCCCGTGCTGTCCACGGCGATGTAATGTGGGGTATCGATCTTGCCGGGAATCTTGCCGAACGAACCCAACACACCCAAAATCCTGCCGTCCAAATCCACCTTGATAATTCGTGAATTCTCGCCGTCGCACATGTAAAGAACATCTTCGCTCTTCACGTAGTAAAGCCCCTGCGGCACACCGAGATCCGTCCACTTGCCCAAGAATTTGCCTTGCCGATCGAAGATCTGCACGCGCTTGTTGACGCGGTCGGTCACATACAAGCGCCCCTGGCTGTCAATGGCCACATCGTGCACCAGATTAAACTCGCCGTCGCCGGGCCCTTTTGTGCCCCACTGGCCCAGGTATTCGCCATCCTTGCTGTAGTGAACCACGCGCGAATTTCCGTAGCCATCGGCGACAAAAAAATCGCCGTTTGGCCCGAAGTTGAGCGTCGCAGGGCGATTGAACGAGTACTTCGCATTGTTATCGGCAGCCGGCGCGCCCGTGCCGAGGTTCATGAGCAGCCGGCCTTCCGGCGTCCACTTCATGACGCGGTGAGCCTCCAGGTCAACCGTCCAAATATTTCCATCCGGGCCTACGCGCAAGCCATGGGGCTTCTTGCCTAGAAATTCCGGCCATGCGCGCAGAAACTTGCCGGACTTGTCGAATTGCATCACCGGATGGGGCCCGTCGCTGAAGACCCATACGTTGTCGTTCGTGTCGACGTCCACAGCCGCGACTTCGCCAAAGTTCCATCCTGCCGGAAGTTGGGGCCAACCTTCCACGACGCGATAAGGCAAGGGCGGGCCCGTTTGAATTTGGGCGCCCAAGAACGTGCATGTGGCCAATAAGTTAACGAGGCGTCTCATGTTGCCGATCCTAGCATTATCGCGAGACCGGCGAGTGTTCATGGGCGGGGATCGAGGTGCGATCCCTGCCGTATTCCGCCATCCCCGAAGTTTTATCCGGCTCGCACGCGCTGAAAGCTGTCGCCTGAAGGCGAGGGGTCATGCCATGAAATTGAGATTTCCGCACCAGTGCCGCGCCATCCCCGCGGCGGGCGCTGCGAAGATCCATGAGCCCGATTGTCGCCCGCGTCGAGCAGGGCGCCGTCGCCGGCCGGAGAGAGCGCGGAAGGGCGCGTCGCGCTGGCCGCCGGCGAAGTCCGCGGCGGGAAAGCGTCGCATCAGGTGGGCGTCGTCCATGCGACGACCGGGCGCGCACAACGCGGCCTTCGGCTCCGCAGGCTTCCCGGCGACGATTGTCGCCCGTCCGGAACAGAGCGGCATACTACGCCGAGGGTGGGGGGGTTTCAATTGGCACTATGGGGATTTTTGAACTGGCGTGACCCGAGACGGCGCTTAGCGCTCCCCGCGGCCGAAATCCGCGTGGCGTGAAAGTATCGCGGGCCCGCTCAAGCCGCGCCCCGCTTTCCGAAATCCACCGCTACCCTGGGGTGAAACCGAGTAACGACCGCAGCATATCCCCCAACCGCCACGCCGGCGTTTCCGGCTCCGGCGCGGCAGCGGGCGCTTCCACCGGCGCCACGGACAAGCGATAGGAGTCCCACAGGACATTCCCGGTGTCGCCGACCGCGCGGGCATATTGGCGGATGAATCCCACGGTGTAGGCTCCGCCCGGCAGTTCCTCGAACGCGCCGCGTTCGATGGCCTCCAGGTAGCGCACGCCGATCTTGGTCGTCTCGGCAATCTGCCGCAGCGAGATGCCTCGTGCTTCCCGCCACGCGGTCCAGTCTTGAGAAGCCGGTTGCATCGCGTGCCGTGTCATGCTCTACCTACTGCACTTGTGCTGCAAAACCACGAAGCGCGCAGGGCCTTAGAAGTCGTGGCGCTCCTGTCCCCGCCGCGATGTAGGAAGTACTCTGTAGTTTTGGGGCTCAAATGTACTTTTGACCCCTCCGTAAACGAAAGTAACGATTGGAGATATGCCGCTGGTTGACAGGCCGCCCCGGCCCTTCGACAACAAGGCGCTGCCGGCGGGAGTTAATGGCCGGCAATTCCCGATCCCGCCAGTCTTCGCGGCGTCGCGGCCGGCCGGCTCCGCCGCGCGGATGGAAGATCCCGGCCCCCGGTCGCGGGGCCGCCGCCCACGGCGCAGCGGGCGGGGCGCGCTGGGCTGCACTCCTGCGCCCTCTCGCTCTCCTCGCCAGCCTCGCGGCGGTTAGCGATCAGCGGAGTTGATCGGGGCCAGCGGGCGCCGCATTACAGTAACCAGGAAGTGCGCAGTCCAGTCGCGATACATCGCCCTCCTCTGCGCAGCCCCGTGCCGCGCGCTACAATAATTTCGGAGTATAGGATTTTAATAGGATTTTGGCCATGCCGCGACGCCTCGCCCGTAAGCTGATGCTCTCCATCACGGTGATCGTCATCATCGTGGCGGCGGTGTCCGGGCTGGTGAATGTCAAAACCGAGGAGCAGCAGCTCCTCAACACCATGGTGCTGGGCGCCGACCAGCTTTCCAAGGGCATCACCAGCGCCACCTGGCACGCCATGCTCGACGACCATCGGGAGGACGCCTACCAGGTGATGCAGACCATCGCCCTCAAGCAGGGCATCGACCGTATCCGCATGTTCAACCGCGCCGGGCAGGCGATGTTTTCGACCAACGCGGAGGACCGCCAGCAGGCCATCCCCCGACCCGATCTCTCGCGGCACATCAGCGTATTTCGCGCCGCGAAGCGCCGCCGGCTGGACATGGTGACCCCCATCTACAACGAACCGTCCTGCGCGCAGGCCGCCTGCCACGCCCATCCCGCCGGGGTCAAGGTGCTCGGGGTGCTCGACCTGCAGCTCAACCTGGACGGCGTGGATCACGAAGTCGATAACATGAAGCTGCGCGTGCTGCTGGTCACGGCGGTCGAAATCACGCTCATCAGCCTGTTCATCATTTACTTCACGCGGCGCTTTCTGGCGCGGCCCATCAACAAGCTGATCGAAGGCACCAACGCGGTCAGCCAGATGGAGCTGGACAAGCCGCTGGATATCGAGGACTCGAGCGAAGAGCTGGACGAGCTGGCCCGCTCCTTCGACGTGATGCGCGACCGCCTGCGCACCGCGCTGGGCGAAATCAATCAGTTCACGCTGAACCTGGAAACCAAGGTGGACGAGCGCACGCGGCAGCTCCAGGCGGCGCAGAAGAAGCTGCTGCACTCGGATCGCCTGGCCTCCCTGGGCCAGCTTTCCGCCAGCGTGGCGCACGAGATCAACAATCCGATTTCGGGCGTACTCAACCTCTCCATGCTGTTGCAGCGCATGCTCAAGGACGACGGCATTCCGCCCAACCGCATCGAGGAGTTCCGCAAGTACCTGACGCAGGTGACCAATGAGACCTCGCGCGTGGGGCGTATCGTCAGCGATCTGCTGGCCTTCTCGCGCCGCTCCAAGCCGCAGCGCAGCCCGGAGGATCTGAGCCGCATCGTGCGCACGACCCTCTCGCTGGCGCAGCACAAGATGAAGCTGAACAACGTGGCTGTGGAGGCCAATCTCGGCGAGGATTTGCCGGCGGTGCCGTGCGACGCCTCGCAAATCCAGCAGGTGGTCCTCAACCTGTTGCTGAACGCGGCCGAAGCCACGCAATCCAAGGCGGAGCGGCGCGTGGCCGTCTCGACAGCCCGAGCCGAAGGAGGGGTTTCCCTCACGGTCTCGGACAATGGCGAGGGGATTCCGGCGGAAAACCTGGCCAAAATCTTCGACCCGTTCTTCACCACGAAATCGGAGGGCAAAGGCGTAGGGCTGGGGCTGGCCGTGTCGTACGGCATCATCCAGGTCCACGGCGGCGAAATCGAAGTGAAGAGCACCGTCGGCCAGGGGACCACGTTCACGGTCTTTCTGCCGCTGGAGCATTCCGTGCAGGAGGCCCAGCCGCCCTTGCTGGCGTTGGCCCGCAAGGAATGAAGTTCCTGTACGTGGGGGCCACCCCGGAAGTGGACCGCGAGGCCTTCGAAGCGGTGCGCGACCGTGTGGCCGGCCAATTCGGCGTGCCCGTACGGGAGTTGGCGCTGCCTGCCATCGAGTTCGCTTTCGATGCCGCCCGCCGCCAATATGGCTCGGCCGGCGTTTTGGAGATGCTGATGCGGATCTGCCCGGAGGACGCCCTCAAATTGCTCGCCGTGACCGAGCGCGACCTGTTCATCCCGGTGCTGACCTTCGTCTACGGCCACGCGCAACTGGGCGGGCGCGTGGCGGCCATCTCGCTGGCCCGCCTGCGCCAGGAATTCTACGGCCTGCCGCCTAACCGCGAAGTTTTTCTGGAGCGCGCCCACAAAGAGGCGCTGCACGAAACCGGCCACACCTTCGGACTGGTACACTGCGCCGACCGCCAGTGCGCCATGGCCCTCGCGACCAATATCCGGCAAATCGATGGGAAGCGGGCGGCCTTTTGCGCGGCCTGCGCCGCCCGCCTGAGGGTGCCCCTGGGGCCCGCCCAGGCAGTCCCGAGGGCACCCGCGGGGGCGCCCCCAAAGGAGTAACGACCATGAAGACCCACTGGCAGATTCTGGTAGTGGACGACGAAGAAGTGATGTGCGAATCGCTGGCCGCCTGGCTGCGCGAAGACGGCTACCACGTGGACACCGCCGCCAGCGGCC
Organism: Bryobacteraceae bacterium; assembly: GCA_052144935.1. GTDB lineage: Bacteria > Acidobacteriota > Terriglobia > Bryobacterales > Bryobacteraceae > JOPF133. Next base: position 4,282 of record JBKQPR010000122.1, on the reverse strand, counting down.
GGGCCGCGCTGGAGCTGTCGCGGCAGCGCGATTACGCCATCTACTTCGTGGATCTCAAGATGCCCGGCGGCATGGACGGCATCGAGACCATGATGCAGATCCGCCGCCTCCACCCGGAAGCCTCCATCATCATCATCACCGCCTATGCCACCGTGGACACCGCCATCACGGCCATGAAGGAGGGCGCCCAGGAGTACATCGTCAAACCGTGCAATCCGGAGGAGATTTCGCTGCTGGTCAGCCGCATCGTCAAGGTGAAGAACCTGCAGCGCGAAAACAGCATTCTGCGCAAGAAGCTGGCCCGCCAGTATTGCTTCCACGACGTGATCACCAAGAACCCGCGCATGCAGCAGATCCTGGCGCTGGCGGGGGAGATCGCCAGCCTGCGCAGCACGGTCCTGATCCAGGGCGACAGCGGCACCGGCAAGGAGATGGTGGCGCGCGCCATCCACTCCTCGGGCGACCGGGCGCAAAAGCCCTTCGTGGCGGTCTCCTGCGCGGCCTTGGCCGAGACCCTCCTGGAAAGCGAGCTGTTCGGCCATGAGAAGGGCGCGTTCACCGGCGCCAACCAGCAGAAGCGCGGCAAATTCGAGCTGGCCGATGGCGGCACTCTGTTCCTCGACGAGATCGGCGACATCTCCCCCAAGCTGCAAGTGGACCTGTTGCGCGTGCTGCAGGAGCGCTGCTTCTATCGCGTGGGCGGCTCCGAGGAGGTGCGCGTGGATGTGCGGGTGATCGCCGCCACGCACGTCAACCTGCAGCAGGCCGCCGCGGAAGGCCGCTTTCGCGAAGACCTGTACTACCGGCTCAACGTGATCCAGATCGTGATTCCGCCGCTCGGCGAGCGCCGCGAGGATATTCCGCTGCTGGCCCGCCATTTCGTCGAGCGGCTGGCCCACGAGTTGGGCAAGGATATCGCCGATATCTCCGAAGGCGCGTTGCGGATCCTCATGGACTACGACTGGCCGGGCAACGTGCGCGAGCTGGAAAATGCCGTGGAGCGCGCCATGGTCACCTGCCGCGGACGCATCCTGGACGAAGGGGACTTCGCCTTCCTGGCGCAGAACGGCGGCGCCGCCAAAGCCTGGAAAGTGCCCGCCGGAATGACCCTGCAGGACATGGAAAAGCTGCTCATCGCCGCCACCTTGCAGAGCACCGACGGAAACATCAAGAAGGCGGCGGCGATCCTGGAGATCGACCGCTCGACGCTCTACGAGAAGATGAAGCGCTACGAAATCACGCGCTGAAGACCGCTGGGTAACCATCGCGGCTCTGAAGCACATCGGCTGAAGACCGCTCCGTAACCGTCGCGGCTCTGAAGCACATCGGAGCCGGGCCCAAAGGGCACCCCGTCAGGGAGCGGTTCCATCGCGGTACTGCCTGTCGCTGTTACCAGACCAGCCGCAGCGCCGTTTGGACAATGCGCTTGGTGCCGATCAGGCGCCCACCTCCATCCAAAGGCGGGCGTCCACAAAGCGGCTCAGATGGCGTGTGTTGGTGGTAACTACAATGATCTCGGCGTGAGCGCCGGGAGTCAGCGTTTGGGTCGCAAGGATGACATCCTACGTCGAGATCGAGCGCCGGCGAAGTAGGGCGCCCTTGCCGGCGGACCTTGGCCCAGAGCTCCGCGGCGAGCCGCAATGCTTGATTTGATCGGTCAGGGGCAGATACCGGTCAGGGTCAATCGCACGAATGCGTCCAGGCGGGCAATCTCCCGCTGCTTTCTGTGCGCGGAGCAATTCGCGGCGGAGTTCGTAGTAGATGATGGCCGGGACCAGGACAGCATCGCCGCCTGAGAGGCGGTCAAGCAGCCAGCGGTTCATCGCCAGAACCTCAGCGGAGATCCTCGGCTGAGTAACGAGTCCGAGCGGGCCGGAATCCAGTAGAAGATACCAGCTCACGGAAAGACGGGTCTATCGGGAGGACGATTCGCGTTGAGAGCAGCCTTGATCCCGGCTGGTTCAAGTTCCGCCTGGGCAACGGCGTCTGGGTCGTTCGTGGCGTCTTCACGCGCCCTTTGTTCAAGCAGCGCGATGGTGCCTGAGTTGTCGGGGCCCAGGGGTGCCGTTACCCCTTGCGTCGCATGCATGGAACCAAGCTGATTCGGAGAGGATTGCGGCATTCGTGAGACCCCCTTTCTCAGCGCCCCTCTACCATGATCCGGCAAAACGGTTCGATATGCAATGCGCCAGCCGGCCGCGCCGGCCGCGGCCGGATGCTTGGCGATGCAGGATCTGGTCGTGAGGTGCTGAGGTCGTGCGTCGTGAGCCGCTCCCCACTGGTTCTTCAGCTCGATCATCTGCACCAGTTCGGCGTGTAAGACTGGAAGGCGTGGAGACCCCGCGCCTCATCATGGTGCCGGCCAACGGCCTCGACCTGGCCGTCTGGGAGTGGCCCGGCGCCGGTCCACCCCTGCTCTTCGCCCACGCCACGGGGTTTCACGGCCGCTGCTGGGACCAGATCGCCCGCCGCTTCCCCTCGCGGCGCCGCCTGGCCGTCGATTTCCGCGGCCACGGGCGCAGCAGCAAGCCCGATCCGCCCTATCCCTGGCAGCCCTTCGCCGCCGATCTCACGGCCATTGCCGAAATCCTGGATGTGCGCGACGCCGTGGGCGTCGGCCATTCGATGGGAGGCCACAGCGTGGTGGCGGCGGCCATCCAGCGCCCGGCCACTTTCTCCTCCCTGGTGCTGATCGATCCGACCATCTTTCCGCTCGCGCGCTATGGCCGCGCGCCCCTGGACGCGTCCTTCATCCTGCGCCGGCGGGCCGTTTTCGCCTCGCCCGAGGAGATGTGGGAGCGGTTCCACAAGCGCCCGCCTTTCGTCCGCTGGCAGGCGGCCGTGCTGCGCGACTATTGCCAGTTCGCCCTGCTGCCCTCCGATGGCCACTTCGTGCTGGCGTGTCCCCCGCGGGTGGAGGCTTCCATTTACGCGCACTCGACCGCCGCCGAGTCGAATCTCTACCCAGGCATCCCCTCGCTGGCCCAGCCGGCGCTGGTGATGCGCGCCGGAGTGGTCCCCCGGCCGGGCGTATTCGACCTGGACGCCTCGCCCACCGCGCCCGATCTGGCCACCCGCTTCCCCAACGGCCGCGATCTGCCGCTGGCCGGGCACAACCACTACATCCCCATGGAAGCGCCGGAGCTGGTGGCGGAGTGGATCGGCCGTTATTTGGCGCCGGGAATGCCGTAGGGGGCTCTGTTTTCCACCGCCGAGACGCGGAGGGGCCCAGAGGGCACCCCGGAGGAAGCGCGGAGAAAACCGTTCGCTCGCAAGGGGGCAAGGGGGGCAAGGGGAGAAGGAGAGAAGGAGAGCGACGGACTACGGCGGAGCGGTTCGAGGGGCGGGCTTCGGGCATAGAGGGCATGGAAATGGCGGAAATCAGGCGGCGTCTTTACGGGGTTGGGGGGCCGGTTGCGGCGTTTCGCGCGAGGGGGAGCCGCATTGTAAGGGATTTTCAGGAACGAACCCGATTTCGGGCTTAGCCTTTTGGGATGAAGGAGTTGGAGGGGGTTCCACAGGCGGCTCCGCGGGCGGCTTGGGGGCCTCGGGCGGGGCGGCGGGGATGTCCGGCGGGAGCGAGACCTGGGCGCGGGAGTCCTGGATCTCGCGCAGGTCGTGGAGGGCGCGATGGTAGGCGCACTGGACGCTGTCGCGGCGGCGTTCGAGGCGGGCGAAGCTCTGAGAGGTACCTTGGAAGGCTCTGCCGAGCATTTCGTCCGGGTGGCGGTCTGCGATGCCCGCTAGCTGGTATTCCCAGAGATGGGCTTCGGTTTTGCGGAGACGGCGGAGCAGCCACTCGGAATCGATGAGGATATCGACGAGGGCACGCTCGACCGCGGACTGGGGCTGGTGGTCGAGGAGGTATTGAGCCGCCAGGGCGTCGAGGGCGGCGGGGTCCTCGCCGCGGATGATTTGGGATTGACTGTCGATGCCCGATTTCAGAGCATTTTGGGAGGAGACGGCCTTGCCCTCAGCGGAGCGGGGACCGGTGGAATGCTGGGAGTTCATGCGGTTGGCCTGGATTTGTTTTTTAGTTGCCATAAATAAAAAGAGCGGGCCCCGAGGGCCCGCTCTCGATTCGAGGGTAGCATGGGGGCGCAAGGGAATTCGGGAGTTTGGGAGGTAAGTATATGAAAATGCTCGGGAGATAGTTTGTGACTGCTTTAGGTTTGCTCGGTTCCGCGGCGCCGGGAAGCCGGTCAGCAGATACCGCCTGTTCGCCGCGGAATCGAGTAAACCGCGCGTTGAACTAAACCGCAATCCGAGGCCGGCTCTTTAA
>JBKQPR010000121.1:0-24609 GCA_052144935.1 Bryobacteraceae bacterium | reverse complement strand
GCGAAAGCGCCTGCCCCACATTGCCTCGGCGGACAGGTGGGGCAGGCGCTTCCGCCTGCCAACCCACCGCTGCGTCGGCGTCCCGCGTGCTTGCCGAGGTGGTCCCGCAATGACCATGCTCGAGCTGAACGCCCTGGACCGCCCCACCTTCCTCGCCGCCGTGGGCTGGGTCTTCGAGCACTCGCCGTGGGTCGCTGAGCGCGCCTGGTCGAAGCGCCCCTTCGGCACCCTCCCCGCGCTCCACGCCGCCATGGTTGCAGCCGTGATGCATGCCGCGCCCGCGGAGCAGCTCGCCCTCATCCGCGCGCATCCCGATCTCGGCCGGCGGGCCCGCATGAGCGACGCCTCCGAAAGCGAGCAGGCCGGCGCCGGACTCGACCGCCTCACGGCCGCCGAATTCGAGCGGCTCCATCGCCTCAACGCGGCCTATCGCGAAAAGTTCGGCTTCCCTTTTATCTACGCGGTGAAGGGCGCTACCAAACACGCCATCGTCGCGGCCCTGGAATCGCGCCTCACCGCCGATCCCCAGGCCGAACGCGCCGCTGCGCTCGGCGAAGTCTACCGCATCGCGCAATTCCGGTTGGAGAGCACAATTTCATGCACCACTTCCTAAGCGGCAGCAAGCGCAACTACTACGGCAAGGACGATGTCATCGTCTATCGCCTCAACCGCGACGGGCAAACGCCGTCCGGCCAGTGCCCGGTCTTCGGCGCCAACGTCCTGATGCTGATCTACGGCGACGCCTTTTGGCCGACCTATGAGACGGGAGATAATACGGGTCTGATCGCCACCGATTCGATGAAAAACTTCATCCAGCGCGAGACCATGAACTTCCCGGGTTACGACCTGGAGTCCTACGGCCGTTTTCTGGCTACGCGCTTCCTCGATACGTACCCGCAGGTCGAAGGCGTGCAGTTGACGGCCACCGAAATTCCTTATCGCGCGATTGCGGGCGGCGGCATGGCCCTCGGGCCTGGCGGCGCGGCCTTCGCGCCTGGCGGCGGCGCGGCCTTCACGCCCGGCGGCGGCGCGGCCTTCGCGCCCGGCGGCGGCGTGGCCTTCGCGCCCGGCGGACCCGAGCGCTCGACCGCCCGCATCGAGCTGCGCCGCGCTTCGGGGTCGCTCGAAACCGTCGAAGTGCGTTCCGGCATCCAGGGTTTCCGCCTGCTGCGCCTCGGGGGCAGCGCCTTTTACGGCTTCGTGCGCGACCAGTACACCACCCTGCCCGACATTCGCAATCGTCCGCTCCACATGGGTCTCGCGCTCGATTGGCTGTACACCGACACCGCCGCCGCATTCAGCGACGGCGCCATTACCGCGCAGGTCCGCGCCATGGTGCATCAGACCTTTCACGCTTTCGAATCCGGCAGCATCCAGCAGATCGTCTACCAACTTGGAACAAAGATGCTGGCCGAGATCCCGCAGATGGCCGAGGTGAACCTGGAGGCCCACAACCGCACCTGGGATACGATCGCGGAGCGGGGCGAAACCCTGGGCGTATACACCGATGCGCGCCCGCCTGTCGGCTGCCTTGGTTTGACCCTGCGGAGATAGCGTGGCGCGACTCTCCACTCACGTCCTCGACATCAGCCGCGGCGCACCCGCCTCCGGCGTCCGCATCGAGCTGTTCCGGATCGACGGGGACCGCCGCGAGCTGGTCCGCTCCGTGACCACCAACCGCGACGGCCGCACCGGCGAACCGCTGCTCTCGGCCGATCCTCTGCCCGGCGGCAGCTTCGAACTCGTGTTCCACGCCGCCGAATACTTCCGCGCCATCGGGACGCCGCTCGCCGATCCCCCCTTTCTCGACCTGGTGGCCATCCGCTTCGGAATCGATCCTTCGGGCGGCTCCTATCACGTGCCGCTGCTGCTGGCGCCCTACGGCTACAGCACCTACCGGGGATCGTAATGCACGCCCAGGAAATCATCGACCGTTGCCGCGCGCTGGCCGCACTGAGCGAAACGCCCGGCGGGCTGCTGCGCACCTTCCTCTCCCCGCCCATGCGCGAGGTGCACGGTCTTCTCGGGCAGTGGATGGAAGCCGCGGGCATGCAGGTGTGGACGGACGCGGCCGGCAACCTGCGCGGAAGTTATCCGGCGTTGGCAGGCGGGGTGCCCTCCGGGCCCGCCTGCCCCACCCCTCTCGCGGGGCAATGTGGGGCAGGCGGGCCCAGGGCCCAGGGGGCACCCCCCGCCTGCCAACTCCCTTCCGCTGCAGCACCCCCAAAACCGCCATGCGCCCCGGCGCGGCGTCTCCTGCTTGGCTCTCACCTGGATACCGTGCCCAACGCCGGCGCATTCGATGGCGTCCTGGGCGTCGTCCTGGCCATCGCGCTGGTGGATGCTCTGGGCGGCCGCCGGCTGCCTTTTTCGATCGAGGTGGCGGCCTTCTCCGAGGAGGAAGGCGTCCGTTTCGGTGTGCCGTTCATCGGCAGCCGCGCGCTCGCCGGAACGCTTGATGCCGCCCTGCTGTCCCGCCGCGATGCTGCCGGCATCAGCGTCGAAGAAGCCATCCGCGCATTCGGACTCGACCCGGCGCGGCTTCCGGAAGCTCGCCTGGACGGCGGCGTATTCGGCTATCTCGAGTTCCACATCGAGCAAGGTCCCGTGCTGGAGTCTCTCGGCTTGCCGCTCGGCGTGGTGACTTCCATCGCCGGACAGAGCCGCCTGACCGTCAATTTCCGCGGGCAGGCCAACCACGCTGGTACGACTCCCATGCACCTGCGCCGCGACGCGCTGGCCGCGGCGGCGCGCTGGATATCGGTCGTCGAGCGGCGCGCGCGTGCCAACCCGGGCCTGACAGCCACCGTGGGCGCCGTCGAGGTTCGGCCGGGCGCGGCCAACATCGTTCCCGGAGAAGTCCACGCCTCGCTCGACGTCCGTCACCCGGACGACGCCGTCCGCCGCCGGTCCACCGCGGCGCTGCTCGACGCCGCCAGACGCATCGCAGCGCGCAGCGGAGTTGCGGTCGAGTGGCAGCCGCATTTGGACCAGGCCGCTACCGCCTGCGATCCCTGCTTAGTAGCGGCGCTGTCGCGCGCAGTGGCAGCCGCCGGTTTTCCGGTTCACAAGATGTCGAGTGGCGCCGGCCACGACGCCATGATTCTGGCCGCGCGCGTCCCTGTGGCGATGTTGTTCCTGCGCTCGCCCGGCGGGATCAGCCACCACCCCGATGAGACGGTGAACGCGGAGGATGTCGAAGCCGCCTTCTCGGCCGGCGCCGCACTACTGGCGGACCTGGAGCAGCATCATGCATAACCGGGCAGGGCAAGCTAGCTCCTCGACCGCGAGATATTGTGCTTCTTGCAAGAACCGCTCTCTAACGTTCGCGGCTCAGATCGGAGCCGCGAACGTAAGAGAGCGGTTTTGGCATCACACCCAATCACACGGTCGAGGACCTCGCGCATGTCTAAGGATGTGGCGCAGGCTCTCAGCCGGGGTGCCCTCTGGGCCCGTCGGCACTCATGCCGACGCCCTCTGCCTCAGGCCGCGAAATCGTCGAGTAGAGACTCGACGCGGCAGGCTGAGAGCCTGCGCCACAGCAGCCGAATGCGCAGTCACTCTTCCGGCGCTGCTTCGTACACTGCTGTCCTGGCACGGTAGGGCAGGCGATTCGCCGCCCTCGCGCGTTGCCCTCCTGGAGCAACCCCATGCATGATCTCCTGATTCGCAACGGCGTCATCGCCGGAACCGGTCCCGCCGATATCGCGGTGGACCGTGGCCACATCGCCGCCATCGGCCCGCAGTTGCCCGCGGCCCGCGAGGAGATCGACGCCCAGAGCCTGACCATCTTCCCCGGCCTGATCGACGTACACCTCCACTTCAACGAACCCGGCCGCACCGAATGGGAAGGTGGCGCAACCGGCAGCCGCGCGCTGGCGGCCGGAGGCGGCACGATGTACTTCGATATGCCGCTCAACTCCAATCCGTGTACCGTGTCCGTTGCGGCATTCGAAGAAAAGCGCGCCGCGCTGGCGGCCTGCTCCGTCACCGATTTCGCGCTGTGGGGCGGCATCGTCCCCGGCAATCGCGCCGATCTGAAGCCGCTTGCCGATGCGGGCGTCATCGGATTCAAAGCCTTCCTCTGCAATTCCGGACTGCCCGAGTTCCCGCGCGCCGACGACCTCACCCTGTACGAAGCCATGCAGGTGGCCGCGCGCCACAGTCTCCCCGTGGCCGTTCACGCCGAGAGCGAAGAGATCACCGCCGGACTCACCAGCCGCATTCGCGCCGCGGGCGGGCGCGACATCCGCTCCTATCTCGCGTCGCGGCCGGTCGTCGCGGAAATCGAAGCCATCCAGCGCGCCGCCCTGCTGGCTTGCGAGACGGGAGCGTGGCTGCACATCGTTCACATCAGCTCGGGCCGCGGCGTGGCGGTGGCCCTGGAAGCCCGCGCGCGGGGCGCCAATCTCACCATCGAGACCTGCCCTCATTACCTCTTCTTCACCGAGGACGACATGGAACGCATCGGCGCCGCCGCCAAGTGTGCACCGCCGCTGCGTCCGGCCGGGGATCGCGATGGGCTGTGGCGCCGGGTGCTCGCCGGAGAGGTCGACATGATCGCGTCCGACCACTCGCCCAGTTCGCCCGATCTCAAGCGGGACCCCGACTTCTTCCGCGTCTGGGGCGGCATCGCCGGCGTGCAATCCACTCTCGCGGTGCTGCTGGGTCTCCAATCGCGTGATTTGGCGCTTCCGCTTGCTGACGCGCACGGCTCGGTGCCGGCGCGGAGCCGGGCCCTGGGGGCACCCCGTAAGGAAGCGAACCTCGCGGCCGGAGAGCTGGAGGCCACTCATGAAGACCGCGGTCTTTCGCTGGCGAACATCGTCCGCATGACCGCCGAAACGCCGGCCGCCCGCTTCCGCATCGCCGGCAAAGGTAAAATCGCGCCCGGCTACGATGCCGATCTCGCATTGGTGGATCTGAGCGCATCCTTCACCCTCGCGCCGGAGCATCTCCACCAACGCCACCCGCTCAGCCCCTACGCCGGATCGCAATTCCGCGGGCGCGTAGAGCACACGCTCTTGCGCGGCCGGACCATCTTTCATCAGGGACGCATCACCGCCGCCGGGAACGGCAGATGGGTACGCCCCAACCAGGAGCTTGCATGCACGACTTAGGCGAGACGCGCAGCGCGTCGGCCCGCAACCACGCTCTCTTCACGCCCGATACCTTCGTCCGCGCACCGCTGCCCGGAATGCACGGCGCGACGGCCATCGTCCATACCTCGCCCGCGATGGGCGCGGCTTTCACCGAGTACACCGCCGAATTGGAAGAGGGAGGCGAACTCGGCCCGGCGGAGTTCCAGCGATTCGTTTACGTGCTCGAAGGCGAACTCGTCGCCGGTTCGGGCCGCAAGTGCCATACGCTGTTGCCGGGCAGCTACGCTTATCTGCCGGGCGGCCATGGATCGGTCGGCGCCGCAACGGCGTCCCGCGCGGTGGTCATCGAGAAGCCCTACCGGCCGCTCGAAGGAACCAACCCTCCGGGTCCGATTTTCGCGACCGAGGATTCCGCATCCGCCGAACCTCTGGGCGGGGACGAATGGCTCACCGTGCGCAAGCTGCTGCCCGACCACCCCCGCTTCGATTTCGCCGTCAACACCATGCAGTACCAACCCGGCGCTACCCTGCCCATGGTCGAGATCCACGTGATGGAGCACGGCCTCCTCATGCTGGAAGGCGGCGGGATCTATCGCCTCGACGACCGCTGGTACCCCGTGGCGGCCGGCGATTTCATCTGGATGGGACCATACTGCCCGCAGTGGTTCGGCGCTCTCGGCAAGACCCCGGCGAAATACATTATCTATAAGGATTGGAACCGCCACCCGCTGGTGACCAAATGACCCTCGACGTTCGCCAAGATCAACTCATTCACGAACTGGAGACGCTCGCGTCGTTCTCGGACGCCCCCGCGCCCGCCGTCACCCGCATCGTCTTCTCCGAGGCCGACCGCCAGGCGCGCGCCTGGCTGAAGCAGCTCTGCGCCGAGGCCGGCCTCAGCGTCCGCGAGGACGCCGTGGGCAACACCTTCGCCCGCTGGGAGGGATCGTCGCCGGAGTTGCCCGCCGTCGCGAGCGGCTCCCACATCGACGCCATTCCGCACTCCGGCCGTTACGATGGCACCGTCGGCGTGCTTGGCGCTCTGGAGGCCATCCGCGCGCTGCAGCGTGCCGGCGTCCGGCCGCACCGGTCGATCGAGCTGGTGCTGTTCACTTCCGAGGAACCGACGCGCTTCGGCATCGGCTGTCTCGGCAGCCGTCTGATGTCCGGCGCTCTCGACCCCGCCCGCGCCGCCGCCCTCCGCGACGGCCAGGGCGCCAGCCTGGAGGAAGTCCGCGCCGCCGCCGGTTTCTCCGGCCCGCTTGCGTCCGTGGCGCTCGCCGCCGGTTGCTATCGCGCGTTCGTCGAGCTGCACATCGAACAAGGCCCTCTGCTGGAGCGCGCCGGCATCCCGCTCGGCATCGTCACCGCCATCGCCGCTCCCGCCACGCTGCGGATCGAGATCGAGGGCGAAGGCGGCCACGCCGGTGGCGTCCTCATGCCCGATCGCCGCGACGCCTTTCTGGCCGCCGCCGAAATCGCTCTGGCCGTGGAATCCGCCGCCAAAGGAACGGGGGCCATCGACACGGTTGGCACCGTCGGCATCTGCGAGATCTTCCCCGGAGCCGTCAACAGCATCCCCAGCCGCGTCCGCATGCTGGCTGACGTGCGCGACATCGACCTGGCGCGCCGCAATGCCGTGCTGGCGGCCATCGAAATCCGCGCCGAAGCGATTGCGGCAGCGCGCCGCGTCACGCTGCACACCGGGATTCTGAACGCCGACGACCCGGCCGAAGCCAGCGCGCTGGTCGTCGACGCGCTCCGTTCCTCTGCCGCCGCGCACGGCCAGCCGCACCAACCGATGGTGAGCCGCGCGTATCACGATTCGCTATTCATGGCGCGGATCGCTCCGGCCGGCATGCTGTTTATTCCCTGCCGCGCGGGAGTCAGCCACCGCCCCGACGAGTATGCCGCGCCCGACGACATCGAGCGCGGCGTGCGCGTCCTCGCCGCCGCCCTGGCCCGCCTGGCGGCCTGACCGGGAGAGGCCATCGCCGCGGGATCGGTCCTTCTGAATCATGGCCGGCGACACCTTCATCGACTTCGAGCGTAAGCTCGCCGGTAAACGGTTTGAGCCATGGCCGCGGCGGCGCACAGGGCCGCACGCTGGCCGTCTTCGATTCGCAAAACGGGGTCCATCCGCGGGGCGGCGCCGCCAATCTGGCGGAGGTGGGCGCAAAAGCTACGCCACAGTGGAGTAATGGCAGGGAAGCAGCCGCACAGTCGCACACGGGGCGCGGACGGCCTGCTATACTTTGAACCGCGCCCTGGTTATTCCCGGCGGCAGGAGGGCGCTTTCGAGGGAAGAACGATGACACGCAAGTTTGTCTCTCTGATTTGGGGTGGTATGCTCCTCGCGCCCGGACTGTCTGCGCAAAAATTGGAAGTTTTGGATCTCTCCCGTCTGGGACACGAGTCGTACCTGCGCATGCAGGCCGCTGTTCCCGACATCGCATTGATCGAAGGAGACCGCTCCAAGGTGGCGGCCCAACTGGCGGATGCCGATGGCGTGATCGGCCCGTTCGATCTCAAATTGCTCAGCAATGCGCCCAAGCTGAAGTGGATCCAATCGGAGAGCGCGGGCGTCGAGAACTTCACGTTTCTGCCGGGATTCGCGCAAAGCAAGATCGTCCTGACGAACAACAAGATCCTGCAGGGGCCCGAGATCGCCGACCACGCGCTCGGTCTGTTGCTGGCCCTCACCAGGGGCATCGCCACCGCGGCTCGCGGGGGCAGCGAGGATTGGAACCAGAAGAACTTTAACCCCATCGAGTTGCGCGGCAAGACCGCGGTGATCGTGGGCGTAGGCGGCATTGGCACGCAGATTGCCCTGCGCCTGAACGCGTCCGGCATGACGGTGATCGGCGTCGACCCCAAGGACATGCCGTTCAACACCTACCTCTCGCGAACTGTGGCTCCGGACCGCCTGGATTCCGTGCTGCCGCAGGCCGATGTGGTCTTCATCTCGGCGCCGCTGACCCCGCAGAGCCGCAAGATGATGGGGCCGCATGAATTCGAGCTGATGAAGCCGAACTCGTATTTCATAGCGGTGTCGCGCGGCGGCATCTATGATATCAACGCTCTGGTGAAAGCGCTCGACAGCAAGAAACTGGCCGGCGCGGGCCTGGACGTCACCGACCCCGAGCCCCTTCCCAAAGGCCATCCACTCTGGAAATTCCCCAACGTGCTCATCACGCCTCACATTGCCGGGCGGTCGGATGGCGAAAACGCGCGCTATGAAGCGCTGTACATCGAGAACCTCAAGCGCTTCGCCGCCGGCGAGCCGTTGCTGAACGTAGTAGACAAGGAAAAGGGTTACTAACGCCGGCGCTTTCCAAAGCGTACCTCAAATCGCTCGGACCTCCCTCATTGTTCGAGAACTGTTAGCGTAACCGTCTCGAACCGCCGTGTACGGACCGTACGCACGGTGGTGTGGCAGGGGTCGGCGGGTGACCGCCGCCCCTATGCCGGTCAGACGGGCTTATCGGAAGGTAGCCAACCCGCGCGGGGCGGCAGTCCATCTCTGGCAAGTTGAGGTCACTCCCGTGAAACCCCGGTCACGGAAGTTCCAAGGAACAGAGGATCGACCATATGGACATATCGCCGCCGATGCGGAAAAGTGCTGGCGGCTGGCATGCCCGCCGTGCCGAGGATTGCCCTCTGATCCCCGAGAGCGATGCGACAGCCTCTCCTATATGAGGCCCGTGTATAAGGCCCGTGGCCGAAGCCCGCCCCCTTCCCTTCTACGCCTGATCGTATACGCCCAGCCGCCGGATCCAGATATTGCGGTAGCGGACCGGGTTGTGATGGTCCTGCAGCATCAGCGGTTCCTCGGGATCGTGGGGCGTGTAGTGGGCCACCTGCCGGTAGACCATGGCGCCCATGATCTCCTTGCGGTTGTGCACCACTACTCCGTTATAGAAGACCGTCGCATAGGCAGGCTTGACCACGTTCCCGCCTTCGAAGCGCGGCACTTCGAAAACGATATCGTAGGTATTCCACTCGCCCGGCCGGCGCGCCGGATTCGCCAGCGGCGGCCACTGCCCGTAGATGGCCGCGGCCTGCCCGTCGGCGTAGGTGGGGTTCTCCCAGGCGTCCAGCACCTGAATTTCGTAGCGGCTCATCAGCAGCACGCCGCTGTTTCCGCGCCCCTGGCTGTTGCCCTTCACCTCGGCCGGCGACGACCACTCCACGTGAAGTTGGCAATCGCCGAACTTCTGGCGCGTCAGCAGGTCGCCGCCCGTGCCCACCGTGAAGGTGCCGTTCTCCACCTTCCATTGCGGGTCCACCATGGTTCCGCGGCCCGCGCCCTGCCCGCGCTGGCACCACGCCGAGAGATCCCCGCCGCTGAACAGGACAATCGCATCCGACGGCGGGCCGCCGGGATTCGCGGCCGGCGACACCTGGTGCGGATGCGGCCGGGCCGGGTCGTGTACGTGCCATGGCATGCCCGGCAACATGGGCGTGTCGGTAAATCCGAGGTCGGCGTTGGGGCGTTGCTGGGCGGACGAGGCGGAAGCCATCGCGGCCGCCGCCGATAGTTTCAGGAATTCCTGGCGAGTCATGGTGACCACCAGCATAATGCCGTGAGCGCCGCAAGGCAAACGGGGAGTGGCGGGGAGCGGCGGAAGAGATCTCGCCAAGCCGCCAAGCCGCAAAGTACCGCCAAGAACACCAAACCAAAACAATTAAGAAAACCAGCAGGATGAGCTCTCTAATCTCTTTCCTTGTGCTTTCTTTCACAGGCGCCCGAAAGCTACTCGCTCTTCGCCGCCGTCCACGTCAGATACGTCTTGCCATCCACTTCGAATTTTCCGTTGAGGGTCTTTCCGTCGAGCACGTACGACAGCCGGTATTTCGGTCCCGCTTGCCCCGCTTCGGATTCGAACACCGCCGCATTCTTCGCCGGGAACGTAACGGCGTAGTGGATCGCATGGCCTTCCGAATCGAAGTAGATGGCCCGCGGCGCGTCCTTCGGGCCGTCGCTGTAAACGATCATCCAATCCTCGTGCCGCGGCCCCGAGGCCAGTTGGTTGAAGCTGCGCCTCACCAGCACCTGCCCGTTCAGTTCCGGCAAAAAGGAAAAGGCCCCCTGGCCTGCGCCGGGTTGGCCCGTTCCTCCCCCGTCCCACTTGCCGATCAGGAACTGGAAGGGCTGCCAACGCGTATCCATCGTCTGGCCGCACGCCAAGCCGGCAAAGAGCAGTAAACTCACAAGCGCCGTTTTCATACCCACACCCCTAATACGGAAATCCAACCGCGGCCGCGATTGCCGCGCACAGCGAGATCCCCGCTGCCGGACTGAACCTTGAGCCGCCTCTCACGCTCTGAACCGGATTATGCGCTTCGACAACAGGCGCGTCAAGGCGCGCCAATTCCCAATCCGCGCCCCCTACGATACGCCGCTCCGCGCCGCGCCGGTGAGGCCGCCCGCGCCTGTTAGACTATCGGTTTCATGGAACAACGCACCCTTTTGCACACCGATCTGACGGTTTCACGCGCCTGCTTCGGGACCATGACCCTCGGCAAGCCCTGCGACCTGGCGGCCTCCGCGCGCCTGGTGGACGCCTGCCTGGACCACGGCATCAATTTCTACGACACCGCCAACATGTACCAGGCCGGCGTGGCCGAGTCGATGCTGGGCGAGATTCTGAAAGGCCGCCGCAACCGCGTCGTTCTGGCCAGCAAGGCGGCTTGCAAGATGGGTCCCGGCCCGGACGAAGGCGGCCTTTCGCGCGCCGCCATTCTCAAAGCCATCGACGACACGCTGCGCCGCTTGCAAACCGATTACCTGGACCTCTACTACCTGCATTTTCCGGATTGGTCCGTGCCCCTCGAGGAGACCCTGGAGGCCATGGACCAGGTGGTCCGCGCCGGCAAAGTGCGCTATCCGGCCAGCTCGAATTACGCCGCCTGGCAGGTGGTCCGGATGCTGTGGATCTCCACGCAGAAGGGCTACCGGCCGCCGTACGTTTCGCAGCCCATGTATAACCTGCTGGCGCGCGCCATCGAGGCCGAGTACCTGCCGATGTGCCGGCAGTTCGGCGTCTCCACGGTGGTGTACAATCCGCTGGCCGGCGGTCTGCTCACGGGCAAGCAGCGGATCGAGCGGCCCCTGCCCGGCACGCGCTTCGACAGCAACCAGTTGTATCTGGACCGCTACTGGCACCCGGCCTATTTCGAGGCCGTGGACGAGTTGCGCTCGATTGCGGAGAAGGCCGGGCGCAACCTGGTGGACCTTTCACTGAGCTGGCTGCTCCATCACACCGCCGCCGATTGCGTGATTCTGGGCGCGTCGCGGATGGAGCAGTTAGAGCAGAATCTGGCCGCCCTGGAAGCCGGCCCGCTGCCCGAGGACGTGGTGAAAGCCTGCGACACCGTGTGGCGCAACCTGCGCGGCGTCACGCCGAAGTATAACCGGTAGGCGCAATCCACAAAGCGCTTGACGCGGAGGCGGTAGATTAGGAGAGAGGGTGAGCACAAATGTGCGACGCACTCTCCCCTCGTCGAACCGGACAAGCAGATTTCCCGACATCCGGCTCTCCTGAAAGCATGTCGCCTCAGGCGTGCACAGGCAGTTGCACGGCTGCCAGCCCTGCAGGTACACCAGCCCAAAATGCTCGATCTGCTTGTAGTAGCTGACTCCCTCGGGCGGTCGGAAGGGCCGTTGGCGGCGCCGTCTCAGTTGCTGCACGAGACGAGCGCGAACGTACGTGTGACCTCCCGGAAGGCCCGCCGGGGATACCCATCGCCTCTCACGCCCTTTCGGGTCGCGATCCTATCGAAACGTGAATCCCAGAAAATCCAGACTCGCTCCTTCTTCCTTCAGATTCACCACGCACGTCTTCTCCCGGTCGATCTCCAACCCGAGCCATCCTTCCAATTTCGACTCAATCCAGTCCCTCAGATCAGACGACTGCCTTGATAGCGCGCCAGCACCACGAAATCGTCGGCGTACCGCACCAACTTGGCCTTCGCCCACTGGGCCGGGGCGCCCCCTGGGCCCCGCTCGATGAAACAGCTTATCGAACCAATAGCAGGCTTCATCAACTCCGGCAGACTGGCCGCCTTCATAGGCGTAACGAGGCCGATCGGGTTCGCTGGCGCTACGGCTCGCAGGTTTGCTTCCCCGGTTTCCACCGGACGGATTGCTCCGTCCCGCTCCTGTTCCGCTACACGTACGAACGAGCAATTTACATGGTGAACTCCTTTCAGTTCACAAGATCAGCCAGGCTTAGCCTGGTGCACCGGAGTCGCGGAGGATAACGCAGCGAAAACTCGGGAATGCATTCTCCGCGTCTCTGCGTCAGGTTTTGTGTCGCTGCGAGCCTCGCTAGAATGGAACCGTGCGAGTTCTCAGCCTGCTGGTTCTGGCGTTGTCCTTAGCCCAGGCCCAGAATGCCGGCGAAGTGCGCGGCACGGTGGTGGACGGGCGCGGCGGCGAGGCTCTCTCGAATGTCGTGGTCCAGTTGGCCGGTGGCGCTTACCGCACCACTTCCGATAGTGCGGGACGCTTCCGCGTCGCCGGCGTGACCGCGGGCGATTACGTTCTCAACGTTTTCACCGTCGGCTACCACCTGGTCAAGCGGCCGTTCCACCTGGACGCCGGCGAGACCAAGGATTTCGAGGTGGTCCTCAACTCCGATACCCTGCGCCAAACCACCACCGTGGACGTGCAAGCCGGTCCTTTCGATACCGCACGGCAGGATAGCCCGGACGCCCTGGTGCTGGCCGGCAACGACGCCAAGAACCTGGGCAGCGTGCTGGCCGACGATCCCCTGCGCGCCGTCCAAAACCTGCCCGGCGTCAGTTCCAACAACGATTTCGACGCCCGTTTTTCGCTCCGCGGCGCCGATTACAGCCGCATCGGGCTCTTCCTGGACGGCATCCTGCTGCACTCGCCGTTCCACATGCTGCAGGGGCAGGCTGTGCAGGGTTCGGCCACCGCCTTCAATGGCGACATGGTGGACGAGATGGAACTGCACGAGGGGGCCTGGCCGGAGCGCTACGAAGACCGCACCGCCGGGGTCCTCGACGTCCACACCCGCGACGGCAACCGCGATGGTTTCTCGCTGCGGGCTTCGGCCAGCGCCTCCAACGCCGGCGTCATGGCCGAAGGCCCCCTCGGCAAAAAGAAGCGCGGCTCCTGGATTTTCGGTGTACGCAAGAGCTATCTGCAATATATCTTCGAGCGCACTTTTCCCGACACCAGCTTTATCTTCGGATTCGAGGACGCTCAGGGGCGGTTATCCTACGACCTGACTCCCAGGAACACCGTCACCTTGTATGTACTGGAAAGTTACTCCACTCTGGACCGTTCCAATCGCTCTACCCTGGGAGTCAATTCCCTGGCTGGCGCGGCTTATCACTATACCCTGGCCAACCTGGGCTGGCGTTACTCCACAGGGGAGAAGTTATTAGTTTCCACGCACGCTGCCTGGATGCGCGAGAAGTACGAGAACACCAATCCCACTAACTACCCGCTCGGCAATGGCTTCTACGGCGAATGGGTAGCCAACAGCACGGCCACCTGGTATTGGAATTCGCGGGCGCCCCTCGATTTCGGCGTTTCGTTGCGCCAGATCCGCGAATCCGGAGATTCCATCCAGTACAATAACGTAGTTACCAACCTGCAGTTGCTGGACCACTCGAACGGGGACGCCACCCACACGGGCGGTTTCGCTCAGCAATCCTGGACCGGACTGGATGGGCACCTGCATCTTTCTGCGGGCGCCCGTTGGGACCGCCTGTCGATCGGCGACGTCGCGCCGATCTCCCCGCAGGCCTCGGCGGCCTTCGTTCTGGGACCTTCCACGCGCCTGCAACTGGGCTGGGGCCAGTATGTCCAATATCAGGAACTCTCCCTGCTCACTTCGCCATTGGGCGGCCGCGGATTGCTGCCGTCGCGCTCGAACCACGTCATCGCGGCCGCCGAGCAGCGCCTGGGAGCGCGCACGCGCATGCGCCTGGAATACTACAACCGCGCCGACCGCGACCTCGCCTTTCAGCCGCTCGATTATCCGCGCCTGTTGGGGCCCAGCCTGAAAGTCTTTGCCCCGCCGCTGAACCCGCCCTACGTGAATTCCCAGCGAGGTTACTCGCGCGGCGTGGAGGCCTTCCTCCAGCGCAATAGCGCCAACCGCTACACCGGATGGATCTCCTACGCCTATGGCCGGACGGAGATGACCGATGGAGTGACGCTCTCCCATTTCCCCTCCGATTACGACCAGCGCCACACCGTCAACATATATGGCGGGTATCGCATCAAGCCCACCGTGAACCTGAGCCTGCGCTCCAGTTACGGCAGCGGCTTCCCCATTCCGGGCTACCTGACCAAGGCAGGTTCTCTGTATTACCTCACCACCGTGCGCAACCAGTTAAGGATGCCCGCTTACTCGCGCACCGACCTGAGAGTCAACAAGTCGTGGACCAAGGATAAGTGGAAGCTCACGCTCTATGGCGAAGTAGTGAATCTGACCAATCGCACGAACTATATCTTCGACAGCTTCGACGGCTATAACGCCACGACGCACCAGGCCTATCTGACGCTCGACACGATGTTCCCGATTTTGCCCTCGGCGGGAATCGTCTTCGAGAAGTAGACTGAAACTTTCGGCCATCGGCGGCCGGCCGTCAGCCGCGCCGCAGCGTCCTGGCAGGCAGGCAAGGATGTTTATGTGCAAACGCCCACCTCGCGGACCGTGCGCGAGGGCCGCGCCCGGGGCCTCCGCACTGCTCACCCGCAGGCAGCGCTCGGAGAACGGACGGCGGCCTATCGGCTGGCTGGCGTTACTGGACCAGTTGAAAGGCCTTCATATGGCGGAGCAATTTGCCCAGATCGATGGGCTTCACGAGATATGCATCGCAGAGATCCATGAGGCATCGGCTCACTTCCTTGAGGTCGTCCACCGCCGTCGTCATGATGATCTTCGCGCCGTAGGTCGAGAAAATGCCACGGGCTTGTTCCAGCGCCCGCACTTGCCGAAGCGCTTCGCGGCCGTCCATTTCGGGCATCATGATGTCCATGCAGATCAAATCGTATCCCTGCCCTCGATCCAAAGCTGAGCGAAACGCCTCCACGGCTTCCCTGCCGTTCACCGCGATATGACATTCGCCGTAGCGGGAGAGGAAGGTCTGCAGCAAGAGCCGGCTGGCGAAGTCGTCTTCCACCAGAAGCACGCGCAGCGGCCCGCCGCCTGGGCGCCCCCGGTTGGCCGCGGAAGCGCCACGCTTCCCGGTGGAGACCCGTGGTTCCTTGCACAGCGCGGCTAGAGCGGCCAGGACGCCGGAGATGTCCGCCTGGTCGCTCATGCCGGGGTTCTCAACCAGTTCTTGCAGCCGGTCGGTGACGCCGAGCAGTACGCGGGCCAGGTCCGGCGTGAGAGCCATCTCACGGGAGCGGATCAGCGCCAGCACGTCCTCCGTCTGGTGCGCCAGATCGCGGACCTTCACCAGATCGAAAACGCCCGCTCCTCCTTTGACCGAATGCACGGCCCGAAAGACACGATTTACCAGTTCCTCATCGATCTCCGCTCCGCCCCTCTGGATAGACAGAAGGTCCGTCTCAATATTAGCCAGGTGCTCGCGGCACTCGGCCAGGTAATCCAGAGCCAGCTCGTCGTCAAGATTAATCATCGCCCGATCCTCAAAAACAGTTTCGTCACTTGGTCGATACCCATGCGGTCCGCTCCAAAGCGCTCTTGAACCGCTCGAATTCCTCGACCGCGCGGGGCAGAAGCTCGCCGCACCGGTCCAACTGTCCGGCGGCCCCGGCCCGCTCTATCGCGAGAGCCATCGCGTGCAGGCCTTCCGCCGCCACCGTGGCCGCCGCTCCCTTAAGCGCGTGCGCCTGCAACCAGGCGCCCCGGCCATCCGCCTCGTCGAGCCGCCGGCGCAAATTGTGCAACTGCGAGGGCGCATCCCCCAGGAACCCTTTGAGGATAGCGCCGGCGAGCTGCCGGTCTCCCATCAATCGCCGCAGCAGAGCCTCCCCATCGAAAATGGCGGTGGCCTGCTCACCGGCGGGCTGCGGAGGAGTTTGGGCCGCGTCGCGGGCCCCCGATTCGGGCAGCCACCTGGCGAGCACCTCCGCCAGCCGGCCGAGATCCACCGGTTTCGCAAGGTAGTCGTTCATCCCTCCGCTCAGGCATCGATCCCGGTCGGCCGGCATCGCGTCGGCCGTAACGGCGACGATCGGAATGCCCGGATCGATCGATGTGCGGATACGGCGGGCCGCTTCAAAGCCGTCCATCACCGGCATCTGGCAGTCCATCAGCACCAGGTCGTAGCGTCCGTGCTCGACCGCTTCGATGGCCGCGGCGCCATTGGTGACCGCGGTGGCTTCGCATCCCAGCTTCCGCAGTTGGGCAAGAACCACGGCCCGGTTGACGGGATTATCCTCCGCCAGCAGGATTCGCGCGTCTCGCGCGATCCGAGCGGCCGCTCCCGGCGCAGCGGAACGCCCATCCCGCCGGCTCGCGGGTTGCTGCTGGATGGACGCCAGCTTAAAAACCGCCGTGAACCAGAAGCTGGAACCCTGGCCTTCCCGGCTGTCGACATGGATCGCGCCCCCCATCATCTCGACGAGCTGCTTCGAGATAGCCAGCCCGAGCCCGGTGCCGCCGTACTTGCGTGTGGTGGAGGCGTCTGCCTGGACGAATCTCGAGAATAGCGTGCCAATCTGGTCCGGCCGGATCCCGATGCCCGTATCGGCGACGGTGAAACAGACCGTTGCCGTGCCGTCGCCCTGGGACTCCAGTGCGGCATCCAGCCTTACCTCTCCCCGTTCGGTGAACTTGATGGCATTGGCGGTGAGATTGGTCAACACCTGGCGCAGGCGGTGCGCATCGCCGCACAGGAGCGGCGGAATTTCCGGCGACACGCGCGAACCGAAACCCAGCCCCTTGGCGTTGGCCTGGACGCGCAAGAGCTGGAAGACGTCCTGGATGGTGTCGGGCAGGTTGAAGTTCAGATTTTCCAGGACGATCTTCCGCGCCTCGATCTTGGAAAGGTCCAGGATGTCGTCGATGAGGGCCAGCAGAGTCCGCCCGCTGTTCTGAGCCACGTGGGCGTATTGCCGCTGCTCCTCGGTAAGATCCGTTTCCATCAGCAGTTGAAGCATGCCGATCACGCCGTTCATGGGCGTGCGGATCTCGTGACTCATGTTGGCCAGAAAACGGCTCTTCGCCCGGTTGGCGGCATCCGCGCCTTCCCGCGCGCGGATCAATTCCTCCTCGTAGCGCTTCCGCTCGGTGATCTCCTCCGCAATTCCAACCACACGAATCAGTTGCCCGGCCTGATCGCGAATGGGAAAGGCCCGGTCGCGGATCCATTTCTCCCGCCCGTCGGGCGTTCGTATGCGGTATTCCGATTCGACCGGCTCTCCCTTCATTTGCGTCGCCAGCAATAGACGAGCTTTTTCAAGGTCATCGGGGTGGATCGCCTCCATCCAGGACGCCGGATTCCGGTAGAGGCTGTCGCAGGTCCTGCCCCAGACCTGTTCATAGGCGGGGCTGACATAGAGGATGTCGTTGGTTGCAGGCGGCGCCATCCAAAAAACTTCCCGAATGTTTTCCGCCAACTGGCGAAACTTCTCTTCGCTGCTCTGCAAGGCTTGCTCGGCTTGCTTGCGCTCGGTGATGTCGCGTGCGATGCCCACCAGCGCGACCCTCCGCGCGTCCTCGTCGTACACCACGGAAGTCGCCAGTGAAATAGGGAACTCCCGCCCTTCCTTGGTACGGTTCCATAGCTCTCCGCACCACTCGCCCGCCATCGTGGCCGGAAGAATCTCACGCTGTGTTTCCTCGGAAGTGCGCGCTGAGCGAAGAATGCCGATGTGCTGCCCTATCAGTTCGTGTTCCCGATAGCCATAGGTCCGAAAAAATGCGCCATTGACGTACAGGATCCGGTCCTCGGTGTCGGTGATGCTAATGCACTCGCCCGCGCTTTGCAGGGCGTGTGCCAGCATGCGGTAGCGCTCTTCGCTCGCCCGCAGCGCCTCCTGCGCCCGCTTGCGCTCGGTGATGTCTTCCACATGGACTACAAGGTACAATGGGCCGCCGGCGCCGTCGTGTACCAGCGAGATCTTCATGTGCCCCCACACCACATGGCCACTGCGGTGTATGTAGCGTTTTTCCGCCTCCGCGCATCCGCCGGGGTCGTTCCGCAACTGCTCGATCCTCCGCAGGGAAGGCTCCAGATCGCCGGGGTGGGTCAGTTCCACCCAAGTAGTGGCAAGCAGTTCCTGTTCGGAATATCCCAGCATCCGGCAAAACGCCGCATTCACCTGGAGGAAGCGCCCGTCCAGCCCGGACACGCACATGCCGAACGGCGCCTGCTCGAAGACCCCGCGGAAGCGCTCTTCGTTTTCCCGAAGCTTCCGCTCGGCCCGCACGCGCTTGCCGATGTCGTGGGCGGTGGCCGAAGCGCCCACTACCTCTCCGGCTGGATTCCGGATCGGGGAGAGAGAAAGCAGGACATCGATCCGGGCACCGTCTTTCCTTTGGCGAACGGTTTCAAAAGGACTGACCCTGCAACCCTGGCTGATGATCCCGAGGGACCGGCGCACTTCGTCGCGGTAGCCAGGCGGAGTGAGAATTTCAGCATTCTCTCCGATGATTTCATGGCTCGTGTAGCCCAGCAGCGCTTCGGCGCCCTGGTTCCAACTGACGATAGTGCCGTCCGGCCCTTCGCCGATGATCGCGTCGTCCGAAGATTCTACGATCGAAGCCAGCAACGCTCGGGCTTGTTCGGCCTCGTGGCGCTCCGAGATGTCGCGAAGGATGGTGGAGACGGCCACCACTTCACCGGCGAAGTTCAGGATGGGATTCGCCGTAACGGATGCGGGAAACCTCTGTCCGTCCTTGCGCAGGCACAAACCCTCGTATTGGGACAAGACAGTGCCTTCCAATACCCGTTCGGTAAAATGCGCCAGACTGGCCAGCCGCTCCGGCGCTACCAGCATGGACATGAGCTTCCCGATCGCCTCTCCGGCGGAGTAGCCAAAAATGGTTTCCGCGCCGTGGTTCCAAGTGAGAATGACGCCGGCCGGCGTGAAGGCGACGATGGCGTCCTCGGAACTTTCCACAATCGCGGCGAGGAAACGTTGCGCTTCCTCGGCCTTCCGCCGCTCGGTCACATCGTGCTTGATCGCAATGTAGCTGACAATTTCGCCATGGTCGTCCTCGACGGGAGTGATCCGCATCTCCTCGTCATAGAAGGTCCCATTCTTGCGCCGGTTGATCAGGTCGCCGTGCCAGACCCGCCCGGACCGGATGGTATTCCAGAGATCCTCGTAAAGCGATGCGGGTTGAAGTCCCGATTTGAGGATGCGGGGGTTCTGCCCCACGGCCTCCTCGCTGGTATATCCCGTCATCGCTGTGAAGGCGGGATTCACGTACTGGATTATCCCGTCGGTGCCGGTGACGACGATGCCGTCCGCGGCCTGCTCCACGGCCGCAACCAGGCCGGCCCGCGCAATACTGCCACTGCCCTGAGACATACGTAACCCGATGTTTCCGACCTCGTCTCTGCTTATCGGCACGGTGCGGGGTTCCGTGAGTGTCCCTGGCCGGAACCGCCGGACGGGAATCCTCGTGTGTGGACTATCCTTTGGAAGAGGGTCCACGATGCAGACCATACAGGTGGTGCTGGATGCCAAGCTCTTGAAGGCGGCCGATGTTGCGGCCAAACGGCAGAAGTTGAATCGATCGGCCTTGATCCGCCAGGCTCTGCGGCAGCACCTCAAGCGCTTGCGCGAACTGGAATTGGAAGAGCAGGACCGGCGCGGGTATCTGGCCCAGCCGCAGCGGGAGGAGGAGTTCCGCAGCTTGGAGGACGCCGCAGCGTGGCCGGAACCTTGAGCCGGGGTGATGTCCGCCTTTGCCGGTTCGCGCCCCCGGACAAGGAGCGGCCGGTTCTGGTTCTGACGCGCGACAGCGCGATTGGGCATCTGGCGACTGTAACGGTCGCGCCGATCACGTCGACGATTCGCGGAGTACCGCGCCATCGATCCGCACTAGCCAGTTACCGTGGCGAAAACGCGATTGGGACGCCGCATCGGCGCCCCCGGTGCAGAGCGCATGCGGGAAATTTGGCAGCCCTAGGCTTTTCACTGGCATGTGACTGAGGCCGAACCGCATGGCCGGGGTGCCTTCTGGGGCGCAATCGGGGTGCCCTCTGGGCCAGGCCCCACCGGATCTATGCCATCCTGTTCTCATGCTGGAATGGATCGAGGCCGAAGTGGCCGAATCCCTCGTGCTGCGCCTCTCCGCTTCCCCCGCCGGGTTGTGCGCCATCCAGTTCGGTCTCGAACCGCCCGCCGAGGCGCCCTTTGGGGTGCCCTTGGGCCCCGGGGCGCCCTCCGATCCCAGTCCCCAAAACCCCCTCCTCGTCGAAGCGCTGTCCCAATTGCGCGCCTACTTCGCGGGCCGGCTGCGTGAGTTCCGGTTGCCGCTGTCGCTCGCCGGCACGGATTTCCAAATCCGCGTCTGGCGCCATCTCCAAACCATTCCTTACGGCCAGACGCGCAGCTACTCCGCCATCGCCCAAGCCATCGGCCGGCCCTCGGCGGTGCGCGCCGTGGGCGCCGCCAACGGAGCCAACCCGGTTCCCATCGTGGTCCCCTGCCACCGCGTGATCGGCGCGAATGGCAAGCTGGTGGGGTATGGCGGCGGGCTGCCCCTCAAGCGACGCCTGCTGGAACTGGAGCGAATGGACGAAACGATCCTCCGGCCGCCGGGTTAAACTCCGAAGTAGGCTCCCGAGGAGGACTGGTGCTAGCCGGGCTGCGATCTTTCGCCAAAACGCTGGGGCAGGGCGCCCTCCGGGCCGTTCCCCAACCCGTGCAGCCGTATGCCCTGTCGCTGGCCAGCCTGGCCGCCCTGGTTGCCATAACCGAAGTTTGCTACCTGGTATTCAGCCCACGCATCCCGGCGGTGTTGGCCGGTTTGCTGGTGATGGCTTTTCTCCTCCTCATCCTGGGCGCGGCCTGGCTGGGCTACGGGCCGGGGATTCTGGTCTCCGCGATCACCGTCCTGGCGGTGCCCCGTCTTCGCCCGTGGCCCAACCGCACGCTCCGCGGCGACCTGTTCCGCTTCGGCCTGGCCCTCGTCGTTTCGCTCCTGGTCAGCCGCATCTCGCAAATCCGCCGGCGGCGGGAGGCTGCCTTGCGCCGGACCGCGGAGGAACTCGAAGTTCGCGTGCGGGAACGCTCCCAGGAAGCCCTCACCTCCGCCCTGGCCTACCGCGAAGCCGAAGACCGCCTGCGTTTTGTGCTGGATTCGTCCGACATCGGCTACATCGATTACGATATCGCCCGCGATTCGAGCACCCGCTCGCTCAAACACGACCAGATTTTCGGCTTCCGGGATGGGATTCCCCATTGGAACTACCGCACGCTCCTCGGCTGCGTGCATCCCCAAGACCGAAGGCCGGTCAGGGACCAGCTCCGCGGCATCCTCGGCCAGGGGCAGGCGGACGCCGAATTCCGGGTCCTGTGGCCTGATGGCAGCCTGCACTGGCTGTGGGGACAAGCCCGCTGCCACCGCAATGCCGATGGCCAGCCCGCCCACATCAGCGCCGTTATCGCCGATATCACGCGCCGCAAGCTGGATGAGGAAAGCCTCCGCGAACAGGCCCAATTGCTCGATCTGGCGCACGACGCCATCTTCTCCCTGGATCGCGCCGATGTCATTCAGTTCTGGAGCCAGGGCGCCGAGCGGATGTACGGCTGGACGCGCGAGGAGGCCGTAGGCCGCGTCTCCCGCGAGTTGCTGCGCACCGCATTCCCCGATCCGCTCGACGAGATCCGGCGCAAAGTGGCCACCGAAGGCCACTGGGAAGGCGAGCTGACGCACGTGCGCAAGGATGGCGCCGCCCTGAAAGTGAGCAGCCGCTGGGCGGTGCGCCGCGGATCGTCCGGCGAGTTCCAGGGCACCCTCCAGATCAACAGCGACGTCACCGAGCGGCTGCGCATCGAAGAGCAACTCCGCCACACCCAGAAACTCGAAAGCCTGGGCGTGCTGGCGGGCGGCGTGGCGCACGATTTCAACAATCTGCTCACCGGCATCCTGGGCAACGCCAGCCTGGCCCTGGAAGGCCTGCCCGTCGACCTTCCCGAGCGGCAGTTTCTGGAAGAAGTGATGCGGGCCTCCGAGCGCGCCGCCGACCTCACGCGCCAGTTGCTGGCCTATGCCGGCAAAGGCCGCTTCGTCATGCGCACCGTCGATCTCTCGGCGGTGGTGCGCGATATCGGCGCCCTAGTTCAGACCTCCATCGCCAAAACCGTGCAACTCCGCTTGCAGCTCCACAACCGGCTTCCCGGCATCGACGCCGACCCCGGACAGTTGCAGCAGATCGTCATGAACCTGGTGATCAACGGCGCCGAGGCGATCGGCCCAGAGGGTGGCTCCGTACTGGCGATCACCGCCATTCAGGAGGTGGACCGGGCATACATCGCCACCATGTCCTCGGCCGGCGAGTTGCTCCGTCCCGGCACGTACGTGACCCTGGAAGTCCACGATACCGGCTGCGGGATGGACGAGGAAACCCTCGCCCGCATGTTCGATCCCTTCTTCACCACCAAGTTCGCCGGCCGCGGGCTGGGGCTTTCCGCCGTGCTGGGCATTGTACGCGCCCACAAAGGCGCCATCAAGGTCTACAGCAAACCCGGCCAGGGCGCCACCGTGAAGGTGCTCCTGCCCGCCTCCGCGGCCCCCGTGACGACTCCGCCCGCTGCCTTCACGGGCCCCTTGGGAGGCACGGGCACCATCCTGGTGGTCGACGATGAGGAGGTGGTGCGCCAGACCGCCCGCCATACCCTGCTGCGCTACGGCTACGAAGTGGTGCTGGCGAACAATGGCGCCGAGGCCGTGGAATGTTATCGCGGCCGGCCCGCTGCGATCTCGCTGGTGCTGCTGGATCTCACCATGCCGGTGATGAGCGGCGAGGAGACCCTCACCCACTTGCAGACCATCGATCCGCGCGTCCGCGTGCTCCTCACCAGCGGCTACAACGAGGTGGAGGCGGTCCAGCGTTTCGCCGGCAAAGGCCTGGCCGGCTTCATCCAGAAGCCCTACACCGCTTCCGCGCTGGCGGAAAAGGTGAAGGCGCTGATTGCGGGCTAGTTGTCACTTGCAGAATTATCTGGCGGAAGCGGCCTTCCGTGACGCCGAGACGGGCGGCGGGATTTATCGCACAATCACGCCCGTTGCCGATATCTTGCACGTCGCGGACGGACTTCCCCCGACGCGTTCGGTCGACTCCGAGATCTTCCGGACCGAGCCCAGTATCGTTTTCGATCATGGCAAGCGCCGCCGGCTCGACTATAACGACCGATTGTGACTTGTCGTAGGAGACGCTCTGGTGGGGAATAGGCCGGTCAGGCGAGCTCTTTGAATGGATTAAATACCTTGAGTCCGGGACGCCTGAAATCCCGATCGTTGCCTGTGGCGATCGTCAGCCCATGCCGGCGGGCGGTCGCCGCGATGTAGCTGTCTTCAACGGGCATACGCTGGCCGGCCTTGTCCAGCAATCGCTGTTGCTCAGCCCACACGTGTGCGACTGACACATTGAATCCGTGAATCCGTCCCCGGAGGGCTTCCACAAGCCGCGTCAGCCAAGCCTGTAGGGCCAGACGCTGCCGTCCATCCTTGGTGCGTACCCAGTAAGCCAGTTGGGCGATGACGACGGCGCTCGTGTAACAGCGGTCTTGTTCCTCTTCGAGCCAGGCGATGACCCGCGCATCGCCGTGCCGCTTGGCCGGCTGGCAGATGACGTCTGTGTCGAGCAGCCAGATCATAGTTTCTTGCGCCGGGCCGGCGCGCGGCGGCGGCGCGGCACATCGTCGGGGCTGACTGGGCAGGCTTTGAGCACGGTCAGCCAACTCTCCTTGCCCGGGAGTCGCCGAAACACCAGCGCATCTTCTTCCGCGTCAAAGCTTGCATCGAAATAGTCTCCCGGAGAGGCCGGAGCAAGACCGCTCGGGACAGTGAGGCGTCGCTTGGCGTCGAGCGTAACGATCACAGTGGGATTATCCCACCGCGCCATAAAGAGTGTCAAACCTCGGGGCGTATCGGCGTATCGGGCGTATCGTGCGACGGCCATTTCGCAGCGAGAACATAAATCGCCAAGCAGACCACACCCCGATCCGTCCCTCCTGACGCCCTAGTTCTTAGACCGTCTGATTCGGTGCGATTCGAAAACCGCTCTCTTAACCCGCGCGGCTCTGAACGCGTTTCGTTGCTTGTCTCTCCCTTCGTCTCTCTTTCTTCGTTGGGACGTTCGAGGCGCCCCGACATTGGGAACCGGTTCCGTACTCCCCGTAAGGGGCGCGCTCCCCGCAGGGAGCGTGCCATCAGGCCAGGTTTTACGCCCCTGGGGGGCGGGGCTTAGGAAGCGTTGCAATGTCTGTGCTCCGGATTTAAGGCCCCCATGGTTGGGCTCCGGCAGACATCCCCGCGAGGACCGCAATCTCGCCCAACAAGCGGTTCCCTCTTCAATCTCAAGC
>JBKQPR010000120.1:0-4383 GCA_052144935.1 Bryobacteraceae bacterium | reverse complement strand
TAAATTGACGCTCACATATCGGACGTACCCTTGGCCGCAACACCGCACCAGCGTGTACCGTGTTGCCGCTCAGATCAACGGCAACGGCCAGGTCACGGGATGGAAGTTGAATTAAGCCACCGCTTGTGCTAATGCCGCGCTTGCGGCGTGGCAAGAACGAAGACAGGCGGCGCGCGACGGAATCCGCGGAAGCGCCCAAGCAGGAACACGAAGTGGTGTAACAAGCCCGGCGGAAACGGCAACGACTGATTCGGCCTGGCGGCCGGCAGAGGCGCCGGGCAGCGATTCGTCACGCGCCCCCGCGCCGGCATCGTCATGCGCGCCGCCTGGCGCACGTCGGGACGGCGATTTGGAGAGGCGGCCCGCGGTCGCACGGTCGGCCGCCCACCGCCGCGGACGGAAAGCCGGCCGGAAACGGCGACTGGTTCGGGCTGGCGGCCGGCCGTGGCGCCGGGCAGCGATTCGTCACGCGCCCCCGCGCCGGCATGCCGCATGCGCGCCCGCCGGGCGCACGTCGGGATCGGCCCGCCAGCAGCCGCAGGAGACCGAGGGGCCGTCCACCTGCTTGCTGGCGCACCAGCGCACCGAGCGGCTGCCGCCGCGCGGGCGGACGCTCTCGGCCGCGGTCGCCGGGCCGCCGCCCACCGCGCAGCGGGCGGGACGCCGACGGAAGCGTCACGACTGGCTCGGCCTGGCGGCCGGCAGTGGCGCCGGGCAACGATCGGGGAAGCCGGCGCCGCGGGCCGAGGCCAGCGCGAAGCGTGCCATGACGCAAGCCGACTTCTCGTTCCCAATCCGACCGGCTTGCCGGAACGGCGTTTCGGGATAACTTCCGAGTGGCCGACCAACCG
Organism: Bryobacteraceae bacterium; assembly: GCA_052144935.1. Taxonomy (GTDB): domain Bacteria; phylum Acidobacteriota; class Terriglobia; order Bryobacterales; family Bryobacteraceae; genus JOPF133. The sequence continues at coordinate 3,532 of JBKQPR010000120.1, read as the reverse complement.
GACAGAATCCCAAATCCACGCTTCCTCGAAGACCGTATTTCGGGAGCGTAACCGTGGCGGCACTTCCGCGCGGCAGACCAAAACCGGCGGGGCGCATAACTTCAGGATGCCGACGCGCGCGGCGGCGCGTTTGGGAGTTGTGTCCACGCACTGAGCGAATTGCTGCGCCATACGCCGGCGTGGCCATTCGGATCGGAAACGTGAACTCGGATTGCGTTCAGCTTCGGACCATCGCGGCTGGTAGTATCCGCATTGGGGTCTCCAGCCGGCACTAGTGGCCGCCGAATGCGCCTCAAGTGGCCGTTGCCGTTGCAGCGGTCGTCTTTTTCGGTTGCCGGTTCCGCATCGGCTGCTTCTTCCAGTAGGTCAGCGACCGCCAGCACCATTCGAGCGGCCCAAACCGGTAATGGCGCAACCAGATGGGGCTCGCGATCAGCGACGCAGCCCAACACCCGGCCACGACGTAATACAACTGATAACGCTCCAACCGCCCGTACAAACCAAACCCGTATCCAGTAAAGACGAACGAGCAAACCACAGACTGGAAAATGTAGTTGCTCAGCGCCATCTGCCCAACCGAGGCCAAGGGCCGCGTCAGCCACTGAAGCACGCCAGCCTTGCAGACGATCATTAGCAGCGCCATGTACGCCAAAGCCATCGCTAACCTTTCCAGGTCGAAAATTACGCGGGTGAGCCGGGAGATCACGGGGTCGAAGTTAGTTTTCAGGGCGAGCCAGACGGTGTACGAGTTCACGCCGATTCCGAACATAAAACCAATCGCCGCGATCCACCCGTATAAGCGGTACGATCTCTTCGCACTGAAAAGCCCGAGTTTGAAAAGGCCCATGCCGATGAACATCATGCTCCAGGCGTCCAGGTTCGTCTGGTCGTAATACGCCAGGGCATGCCACGGCGCAACGGCTTCGGCGCGCGCGCCGATAACCTCCCAGGGATTGCCTCGCCACGGCGCCGCGTCCTTCTCCAGGTCTTGTGGCGAAGGGCTTCTGCGTTTCCGAAGAACGTCCAGTTCCTTCTTCGCCCCGGTCTGTTCCGCGGTTCGCGCCTTGCCCGTCTTCGCGGCAGCTTCGCCGGCGGAGGCCAAGCTCTGCATCTCGACCAGACGGTATACCCCAACCCCGGACCACCCTGTTTGAAGGACGATGATCAAGCCGCCGACGATCAGGAGTCTCTTCGCCGGAAGCTTCCGGAACGGAAAGAGAACCAGCGCGCACAATGCGTACGTGTACAGGATGTCGCCCCAGAAGAGCAGGAATGCGTGCGCTATGCCGAACACGAGAAGCCACAGATTCCGTCGGTAGTAGATATCGGCGACGCCCGCCTCCGAGCGCTCCTCGGCTCGCGAGGTCAGCAGGATCACGCCCGCCCCGAAAACCATCGAGAACAGGCACCGCATTTTTCCCAACGCCAGGATGCGAGCCAGCGCCCAACAGGCCATGTCCAGACCGGATGCCCCGCCAGCTATCGTCGGATTGTTGCCCGCCGGCAAATACAGACCGAAGACGAGGACATTCATTATCAGAATGCCGAGCAACGCGAACCCGCGCAACGCATCCAACGAGTTGATACGCTCAGCCTGCCCCGTCGGCCCAATGAGGTTCATCCTGTTCCCCCGCTAACGGTCAAGAGGGTAGATGGAAAGATGGATGCCCGGCTGAAGTTGGCTGCTCTCCGGGTCGGGTAGTCGGGAACTGGCGCGAAACCTGGGTGAAGACCGGCGCTCGCGAGTGGTGCTCCGAAAGACAGCGGGGAACTTGACGCCGTTCTTTGACGCGCAAAGCACTCACGTGCCTTCCCGCTCAATTCCTCAAACGATAGTCCGCGCTGTGTGCACTCGTCGGGGACTCGCCGACCAAGCGCAACGAGGCTGATCTGGGTATGTCCTGCGATCACTCTGCCATAGTACATGAAAAGTCAAGGGCTACGGATATCTTTGTCAAGGCAAAGTAGAAATTCATCAACGGGCTTCGAGATCGCGGATTGGTAACTTGGGTGCTTGAGGCAGGAGAGCGGAAAAAATATTCTCGGTAATCGATAGCCAACTTCAAGGAGAGTGGAAGAAGGGCGAACCTCTGTAAAAAGTCGGGAAGGTTCGGCGCGGAATTGGAGGGGATTTGGGGTGGTAAATCTCGGAGTAAAGTTTTAGGTATGGCGACAACATTCATCCAGCCCCTACAGGGCAAACCGACGACGCGCCCACTTTAAGTTAACAGATGAAATCCAAATCTTGTTCTGAGAGACAAAGATGAGCCAAACGGCAAGGAAGGGACTCCCGTATCAAGATCCGTTGGAATTCCTGCCGCGCAAACGGGTCCAGGATTTCGCGAAGGGGAGTCTGATTTACGGAGTTGAGAAGGCATCAAGCGATCTTTACCTCGTCATTCTCGGGCGCGTGAAGGTCAGCACGACCGCCGATGATGGCGGCGAAACCGTCAGCCGAATGGTGCGCGCGGAGGGTTGGTTCGGCGAGCCTTGCCTGGTAGCTCCAGTCCAGGATGGCTGGATTTAACTACAGATAATACACCAGAGCGGAGAGTTGCGTCCAAGTGCGAAAGTCGTGCATTGGCAGGCTAGCCAGAGAGTCCGACCAACAGCGGCGTTATGGCGATATCGGTAGCTATCGCTGCTGGGCAACGCCCGTTGATGGCGACCCTGTAGACCGCTCAAACAGCGCGGTTGAGTGGATAACTTCCGAGTGCCCGACCATACATCCACGATCCGGCCAACACGTTTCCAATGAGAATGTTACCGGAAATTTCCGCCGCTACCGGCGAGTGACCGCCACTTGATCTTGTACCACAGGTCTTGTCCGGCTTATTTGTTGTGGCTGCTCCTGTGGTTTGCGCGGCCGATTGGGGAAGTAGCAATCGCACACCTTCAATGCTGTATGGTAATCACCGTCCCCAACTGCGAGGTAAAGCCGTTGTAGGTGGCCGTGATCGGCTGGTCTCCATCCACTGTCGAAGATGGCACGACCACGTTGAACTGGAATAGTCCGGGGGAAACCAAGCCGGCAAACTGCACGGTCGCCGTGATCCCCCCGATCTTGATCGCGGGAAGCGGCGACAGGGTTCCCGATTGCGATACCGCTCCACTGACCACTGGGACCGACGTGGGCCCGAATCCATTGGCGTAAAGCACCACAATTTCACCTGGCTTGGCGGGAGTGGTCAGGCCGGGATAGAGCGTCGTCGGTCCGATGTCGCCGCCGTTGAGATGCACGCCCACCACGTGTGTTCCGTCGAAGACGAAAAAGGACCGGGAAAGAGGTTGAGCTTGTGCGGTAAATGTGGCGGTCGTCGCGCCATTGTTGGTCACTTGGACTTGGACTGGTCCGGACATGGCGTCGGGGGGCGTGAGGATGTTTATTTGCGTGGGGCTGATGTAGTACTTGAGAGTACCGAGTTCCAGCCCGTCAGTCAGGCTTGAGTAGGGTCAGCCGTGAGTGCTCGATACTCAGGTCGATCCACTGGTCAACCAGGCGTTTGAACCGCTTGTGGGTCACAGTCTGGCG
>JBKQPR010000119.1:0-74729 GCA_052144935.1 Bryobacteraceae bacterium | reverse complement strand
GTGAGGCGAACATGGCTGCGGATGCTACGGCGACGAAGTCAGCGGACCCGCTGGACGTGGGAGCGATTCATGGCGCGACTCGGCAACTTGCTACCGGCGGTGGAGATCCAACATCCGTATCCGACAGAGCGCTTCGACGCCAAACATCCAAGGCAGGAACCGTGTGCGTGAGTCGCGCCAGCACGGGACTGTGCGGGGGGCAGCGGGTGACCGCTGTCCCTACCGCGACCCGCCGGCTTTTAGCCGGCGTCGGCGTCGCGCGTAGCGTGAAGTGGCCGCCTAGCCTGTGACCGGCGGTCAAGAACTTTCTCTTCAACGCCGGCCCAGGCCGCGAAAATGGCGCCAGAACGTACAAGCTGCCATACTCTGCCAGTCACAGGTTGTTCCATCCGGCGCCGCCGGAGGTCGGGCTGAAAGGCGGCTGGGCCCGGAGGGCACCCCAAGATTGCCTGCCCCGCTGCCCGCTACTGCTTGCTCCCGCAGGCTCCGCTCAAACTCAGGCAGGGCCGCGCCGTCCGCCGCAGCACGGGCTTCTCCGCGAGCCGCGGCTTCCGATGCGCCACCGGGCTTAGTCCCGCCGCCTCGGGTTCGGCCGAGGTGGTGGCGACGCCGGTGCCCACGGGAATGATCGCCTCGGAGGTGTACGAATCCGGGCCCTGGATGTCCAGGAAGTTATTTCCGGAGGTCAGCCCGGTGGGGATCGTCAGGTTGATCTGGTACAGCCCCGCCAGTTGCGGCGCCAGACCGGCGAAACCCACCGTGGCCGTCGTCCCGTTAATATCCGCCGAAATCGTATTGGTGGCGTTGCTCAGGGTACTGGACGGCCCCGCCGAGCCATCTGGAATCGCCGGGTTCACCGCGCCCAGACCGGTCAGGTACACCGCCACCGTTTCCCCTGCCTGGGCCGGGTTTTGAGTCGTCACCAGCGAGTAATCGGCCGCGTGCAAGATCGAGCCGGCCCCCACCCCGTTCTGGGTCTGGGTGAGCACGCCCGGTGAGGTCAGGTTGAGGAACGCGGTCACCGTATTGGAGGCTGTCCCGTTGTTGATCACCGAAATACTGGCGATCGATCCCCCCGCCGTGGCATACGGCACCAGCACCGAAATCTGCGTCGCCGTCACGTAGTAGATCGGCGCCGGCAGGCCGTTGATGTTCACCTGCACGCCGTTGAGCATGTCGGGAAAAGGAATGCTGGAGGCCACCTGGGTACTCGGGGCCAGATTGGAGCCGAATATGGTAATCAACTCGCCCGGCGACACGCCCGCCGTGAAGGGCGCAAAGCTGCCGGCGTTCACCACTCCCTGCGGATCGATCCAAACTCCCGAGCCGCTCACCTGAGGCGCGGCCAGCGCCACGCTCAGGCCCAGATACGGCCCGATCCCCGACCCGATGCGCACCGCGCCACCCGCCCCGACGACGTATTTCGTGTCGGTTGCGGTGTCGGTGTAGGCGCCGTTCGCCGGTACGTTGTACGTGTCGGAGTAGGTGAACCCGGTCGGACTACTGAAGAAGACGTCGGTTTGCCGCTGGTGGCCCACGATCACGCCGCTGGCGGCGCTGAGCGACCCGAAATAGGTGTCCAGCAGCCCGTACCCGCTGGTGCTGTAGTTCGATTCGTCCTCGTCCAACCCCGCCTGGTAGTACAAGCCGCTGAAACTGGGCGTCGTAGTCCCCGTGCGTACTCCCACTAAGAAATCCCAGGAATTGGGAGATCCTCCAAAAATGAAATTGCCATCCGGTGAAATGTAAATGTATTTCTGCCCCTCCAGCAGAGTCGCGCTCGACGAGTTGGGGATGGTGAAGCTGTACGCTCCGCTGCTCGCAGTGTACTTGATGGACGAGGCGACCTGGGTATAGGGGCTGGCGCCGCTACCGCCCAGGAACCCGCTCACCGTGAAGGTCCCCAGATTACCCGCTCCGTCCGGATTCACGGTGAACGTGGATCCGATGACGTACCCGACGTTCTCTTCTTCGAGGGCGACGGTCACATCCACATCGGCGATGGTGTAGGCCCCCTTCAAGGTCGAGAGGGTGGGCGCAGGCGACGAAATCGGCGCAGCGATGAACAGGTCGTTGTAGCCCGATTCGGTGCTGCTGCCCACGAAAATCCCCTGCTGGGACACCAAGCCGTAGATGGAGGCCCCGGTGACCAGCGGATTCGTGAGAAACCCGTACCCGGAAGCCGCAATGGAATAAGTGCCGGTAAGCGTGCCGGATTCAAGGGATTGGGCGCCCGAGTCCGCCAGGATGGCGCTCATGCTGTAGTTCCCGTTGCCGTCGAAGGTGACGGTGTTGTAGAGCGCGGCGGCTTCGGAGAGATCGCCATAATTGTCCCCGACGACGTAAACGACCATCCGGAAGTAGTACGTGCCTTTCAGCATCGAATTCCCACTGTTATCCCAGGTCTGGGCGGCGGCCGGCCAGGCAATGGCGGCAAGCATTAGCAAAAATCGAGCGGTTCGCATCATTTTGATTCTAGTTCTTCAGACGCAGACCCAGGTTCCCGGTTTACAGAAACTCCAAGCGGGCTCCGCCCCGTCGATAGACGGCCGCCAAGCGGCCTTCCGCCCTCTCCGCCCTTCGGGCATGGCGATACGGTTGGGCTGCGCACCGGGATGCGGTATGGGGGGGTCGCTCATGCCGGTCGACCGGCCAACAGCCAGCTTCATCCGCTGTAATGAATGGCGCATATGGCGATGGACAGACTTGAGTCCCTAGCGAATATAGCGAGGGATCGGCCAGCGGCCACGCGCATGGACACTGAGGCCCACGGGAGGAGAGGTACTCAGCCTCGCTATCCCGATTTTGCAACTGAGCCGGACCTACGAACTCTGCTGGGATCTCGGCGTGACCTTGGAGCGGAGACGGCGCGACAGGAAGGCGATCCCGCACAGGCCAATGCCGATCAATGTCATAGGCAGGGTACCCGGCTCCGGAAGAAAGCCAGGTTGGGTAGCGAACGTACCCGTTCCCGCAGCGCTGTAGGTGCCGGAAGGGTATGCCGTCCCACTAGTGACCGTGCCGACCGCGAAAGACGGATTGAAGGAAGAGAGGCTCCACGCGGCGTCGAGCTCGACTTGAGTGGAGAAGTCCAGCCCTGGCACACCGGAGGAAAAGGTGAGCTGAGTCGGCGCTGCCGCGGTCGCGCTATCGCCAATGCCTGCCTGGGAGGAGCCGATATTGGAACTGAAGGTGGCTCCATTTTGCCCGGAAGCTGTCGAGAAAGTGCCTCCTAGCAGAACTACTCCGTTCAGCGGTCCCCCAACGTCGGTGAACGAAAACGATCCGTTATAACCCTCCTGCGCATACGAATCGCCGTTCGCGCAGGCCACGCCGCAATCGCCTGTAATGTTGCTCGTGGCGGTGAAAGTGAAATCGGCAAGTTCAACGTCTCCGTTGTACGCCGTCGGTGTGTTCGAGAATAAAAAGAAAACCGTGCCGCTCGCCGTAATCGTGGTTGGGCCAGTCGCACTGGATTCGGACATGGACCACTGCTGGGTTCCACCTGTTTCAAAGTACTGGGCGAATGTAATGGGGCCCGCCGCGCGGGCCGGAGCTCCGCAGAGCAGAGCCAACGCGAACGCAGGCGCCAGGGCGCGAAGGGAACGAAATCCTCCGTTGCCTGTTCCCCGAAAGATCCTTATCCGCTGAATTTCACGCATCTTCGCCTTCCCTCCCGGGCCTTGGGTACTTTTGGCGCTCAAAAATCTCGTATTTAGTTTAATGTTTAAATACGGGAGGGTCAAGGGATTTGTGGATTTGTGGCCCTTCGGGCCGACTCAATAGTACTAGCTTTCGATGGGCAATCGTGGGGCCGCACACATTTTGGGGGCCCCGCTTAGAGGCTTCGGACGGCCATTAACCATTCGACAGCCTTGGCTCGTGCCGGACCGGGAACTCGTGGGATGGGGCTGGTGCGCAAACCCAGTAGTCTCGGCGGCAACTTCCTACAAGTCCTTTATTTTCATCGGGTGGTTTCGCGGAAGCTGCCTCGCGCCAATGAATATCGATGATGCGAAGACCCGGCGGTGAATGGCGATCATTTCGGCGGCGCGCAGGGCACGGGTGACTTCCAGCGAAAACGGCGGCTGTACTCCTCAGAGGAGGGCTTGCGGCGAAGCCCCCGAACTCAAGGAGAAGGCCGAGACCGTGGGGTTGTTGCAATTCAGGCGATCCGGAGATAACGTCGCCGTCTCTTCGTTTGGGGCTGGGAGGCTTGGCCTGTGACCGGCGGTCAAGCACTTTCTTTTCAACGCCGGCCCGGGCCGCGAAAATGTCGCCAGAACGTACAAGCTGCCATACTCTGCCAGTCACAGGTTGTTCAATCCGGCGCCGCCGGAGGTCGGGCTGAAAAGTGACCAGGGAAATCCCTACAGTTCGCTGCCCCCCCACTTTCACCGGAATGAATTGCTCTGGAGTCTTCTCGCCTTGTCCACCACGTGGACGTGGCGGAAGGTTGTGCGTGGATCGGTGCCGGTCGCCAGTGAGGATGGCATGTACTTCCGGAAGGCGCTCTTGGTCGGCGTGGACCCGCAGCCGGGGTCGCAACGCTCAGCCCCCCAGGGTAAGACCACTGGACTACCCGCGAGGCCGGCGGCCGCCTGTTGGCCCTGGCCGGGGGCGTCGAGGAGTATGTCCCACGGCAACGTTGCGGTGCGGCGTTTGACTTCCCTGGGGTATAGCCGTACCTTAACTCTTATGGCGTCGACCAACATCCGATCGACCTATGCGCTGGATGAGGACACCGTGCAGAGGCTTGGAAATCTGGCCAAACAATGGAACGTGTCCAAATCCGAAGCGTTGAGAAGGGCCATCCGCATGGCGGATGCCCAACTTCCGGCAGATGACCGGCTGGCCGCGCTGCGTGCGCTCCAGGCGTCCATGCGCCTGTCCGGGAAGGCCGCTGAAGAGTGGGTCCGCCGCGTGCGGCGCGAGCGCCGAGCCTCGTCCAGGCCCGCCGCCGGTCAACCATGACCAAGGTTCATCTGGATACCTGCTTTCTGGTCCGCGCCCTGGTGCCCGGTTCGGCGGAAGACCAGGCCCTCGGTGGCTGGCTAGAGCAGCGCGTCCAGGTTGCCATCAGCGCCATCGCCTGGGCCGAATTCCTCTGCGGACCGCTTACGGCCCCGGATCGGGCCGCCGCGCGAAGACTCGCCGGATTGCCATTGCCTCTTGGCGAAGCGACAGGCGGATGTGGCTGCGCGGTTGTTCAACCAGGGCGGCCGTCGCCGGGGTTCGTTCGTCGACTGCCTGATCGCCGCGGCAGCCATAGCGGACCGCGCCGCACTGGCTACAGGCAATTCGGAAGACTTTCGGGGTTTTGTGGGATCGGGACTTGAAATCGCAGACCAGAGCGCCTGAATCGCATGCAATCATGCTGAAGCCCGTCTGCATCGCATGGATCGCGGCGAGCGTCCTCACCGCCCAGGATTCCGGCCTCTCCGCCGCGCGCATCCGCGAGCACACCCGCTTCCTGGCCAGCGATCTTCTCGAAGGCCGCGGGGTCGGCCAGCGCGGCGGGCAGCTCGCCACTGAATACATCGCCAATCAGTTCGCCCTGGCCGGCGCCAAACCCGCGGTGGACGGCTCCTACTTCCAGAAGGTGCCCCTGGCCGGCGTGGACCCGCAGTCCGAATCGCAGCTCTCCGCCTCCGTTTCGGGCAAAGTGGTGGATTTCCAGTGGCTCGACGATTTCGTGGGCCTCAACCCCTCCCAGACGCCCGATGCCCGCTTCGAGGGCGATGCCGTGTTTGTGGGCCACGGCATCAGCGCTCCCGAGTGGAAATGGGACGACTTCAAGGGCCTGGACGTCTCCGGGAAGATCTTGATCTTCTTCACCAATGAGCCGCCCTCCACCGACCCCGCCTTCTTCGACGGGCCGGCCCTCACCTACTACGGCCGGTGGACCTACAAGTACGAAGAGGCTCTGCGCCGCGGCGCGCGCGCCGCCATCATTATCCATACCACTCCCACGGCCAGCTATGGTTGGGACGTGGTGCGCAATTCCTGGGGCCGGGAGACCGCCTTCGTCAAGCTGGGCGAGGGGGAGCGGGCGCTCGCCATGCAGGGCTGGCTCTCCCGAGAGGCCGGCGGAAAGCTGCTTGCCCTGGCCGGCAAGACCGTCGACGACCTGCTGGCCTCGAGCGACCGCCGTGATTTTAAGCCCATCGACCTGGGCATCCGGATTCGCGGCCGTATGGTCTCCAAAATCCGCGATCTGGATACCCGCAACGTGACCGCCATCGTGCCCGGCAGCGATCCCCAGCTTAAGGACGAGGCGGTCGTCTTCAGCGCCCACTGGGACCATTTCGGCGTGGGCAACCCGGTGAACGGCGATGCCGTTTACAACGGCGCCATCGACAACGCCACCGGCTGCGCGATCCTGCTGGAACTGGCGCGCGCCTGGGCGGCACTGCCCGAGAAACCGCGCCGCTCGGCGCTCTTCCTGGCGGTCACCGCGGAAGAGGCCGGGCTTAAGGGCTCCGAGTACTACGCCGCCCACCCCCTCATTCCGCTGGCCAAGACCGCCATCGACCTGAACTTCGACGCCCTCTTCCCGTTCGGACGAGCCAAAGATGTGGTCATCACCGGCGCCGAACGCACTACCGTCTACCCCCTGGCGCAGCAGATCGCCAGGCGGCTGAATCTGGAAATCTCCCCCGATGCCGAGCCGGGCGCCGGCCATTATTTCCGTTCCGACCATTTCTCTTTTGCGCATGCCGGCATCCCGGCGTTCTCCATCGAGCACGCCACCGAATTCGCCGGCAAACCGGCGGGCTACGGCAAGCAGATGGCCGACGAGTACACCGCCAGGCATTACCACCAGCCCTCCGACGAGTTTCAGGAGGATTGGGACTTCACCGCCCTGGAGCAGACCGCGCAGTACGGATTTCTGCTGGCCCAGGACATCGCCAACCAGGACAAGCTGCCGGATTGGAAGCCGGGCGGCGGATTTCATAGGTAATCGGGCCATTCCGCGCGCCATCCCACCGCCGCCCGCGCCAAACCCCTCACGCCACCGCCGCCCGCGCCAAACCCCTCACGCCACCACCGTCCGCGTCAAACTCCTCACGCCACCGCCTCACGCACCAAACCCCCGTGGCGGGGGCGGGGGATTGACGATTGACGCAGCATCCGATCCTCAGTACCATGAAAACTAAGTGGGTTCCAAGACCGTAGCACCTGCCATGACCGTCACCGTAAAAACTAAACCTCCCGTTGCGGTTCTCGACGCAGCCCTCCGCCGCGCTGGCTTCAAGCACGGCGAGAGTATCGAGTTCAAGGTGTCCCGCAAAAAGGTCACGATCGTTCCCAGCGCGGACGATGACGACACCACGCTCACGCCCGAGGAGGCGAAGAAAGTACGTCACGCGATGAAACAGGTTCGCCAGGGCAAAACCAAACCCTGGAGCCAAGTGAAGCATGAACTGGGCTTATGAACTCACCGCGGACGCCCAACAGGATTTAGCCGACCTCCCGAAGGCCATTCAAAAACGCGTCGCCCGCGTCGCCGCGCAGATGGCGGCAACCGATGAACCGTTCCAGGGCGATGTCAAAGCTCTCCGCGGCGACGAGTGGAAGGGCGTTTTCCGCCGCCGCATCGGCGATTACCGCATCCTCTTCACCGTTGATCAGGAACACAAACTCATACGCGTCCTCCGGATCCTTCTTCGCTCAGGCAAAACCTACCGCTGATTTTCTGTCGCCTTCCGCCTGTTTTTTACGGCAACACGTTCCGATAGGTTGTTCTTTCCGTGCCGTCCGGCTGGGGTTCCCGGCCAAGCTCGATAACGCCGCGGCCGATCCGCCGGTCGAGCGCCTCAATGAGGATCGATTCGCCCGCCCACGGCAAGGTGACGCGGATGCTGCCGTCAGGCAATTCCTCGCGTTGGACAGCAAAGTTGTCTTCATGCGCTTGACTTTCAGGGGCGTCTGCTTCAGGATAAGACTGCCCTAAATCGTTTGCCGGAGCCCCCCGCACGCCAACCTATGATACGCTTGCAAATCGGAGGGCACATTGAAACGCAAGACGTTGACACTACTGATTGCGGCGCTGGCCGCCGCGCTGGCGGGATTCACCCTGGTCGCCCAGGACGCATCCAAAGACCAGAAGAAGGCTCCCGCAAAATCCGCTATCCTGCATCCGGAAATGAAGGTGGAGCAGGGAACCTATGACAAACCCATGGCTACTCTCGGAACCAAGCCCGATCAGCCCTGGACGGCCACTACCGTGGCGGCGGGCGTGGACAACAAACCGCAACCCGGCAGGGCCATCACAAGGGTGGGCGAAATCGTGGACTTCTCGTGCTACATACAGCTTGGCAAGCACGGGGAAAAGCACCGCGCCTGCGGGCAGAAGTGCGTGCAAAACGGGCAGCCCATCGGCCTGCTCACGCAAGAGGGCACGTTGTATATGCTGATGCCCGAAGAGCACGATCCGCGGCGCGATGGCGGCGTGGACGCCAAGGCCTCGGCTTCCGACCACATGGGCCACATCGTGGAAGTGAACGGCACGGAGGCGTCGGTCGGCGCTTATCGCGCCATCTACGTGCGGGGACTCACGAAGTAGAACGGACTTGACGCGGAGACGCTGAGACGCGGAGACGCGGAGAAAAACGCAGGGAAGACTTGAAAGCTGGGCGACCGCCGCTCAATTGGCCGCGCGCGAATCCCTACTCGCCCGCTGCATCTCACCGATGCCGGAAAAGCAGTCGCTTGTGGTGTTTTTGAAGTCGCTCAGCGGGGAAGGCTGGCAGAGGGTGCAGGCGCCTGCCGGGTTCCCGCGGTAAGAAGATCTCTCGTCAGGCCGGTAGAGAAAGGCAGGAGCTGGCCTTGCGTTGGAGCGGGGCGGAGCGATCGGCGGCTGTGCAACTGTCCGGGCAAGCCCGAGGCAACGTTTTCGGGAGAGCCGGATGTCGCGAAATCCGCCTGCCCGGTTGGACGACGGGCGAATGGTTGGCGAGCCAGTGCCCATTTCAGCCTTGGCCGGTAAACCTATTCACAAACTTCGCGGAATTTTTAGCCTTTATTTTCATCAGTTTCGCGGAGTTCCCCGCGAGGCAGGCGATGATCGCGCGCTAAGGTGAAGCCGTAAGAGGAAGTTCGCTTCACTGCTTACCTAGATTATCCCAATTCCTTCCACGACTCCCTTCCCGCTCCTACGGAGCGTTCCCTATCCCGAATGGACTTCCTCTTAGGAACAGGCGGGGGCGCCCTTGGCCCCCCCTGCCCCATTTACGCACCAGCCGGCTGCCCACCGGGTTGCAAAAACTCGATCACCACCGAGACCCGGCGGTTGGCGGGATCTTCGGGATGGGACGCGCGCAGCAGTTTGCGGTCGGCGAAGCCGCGCACTTCCGCGATCTGCTGGGGCCGCACGCCAAAGGCATCGAGCAGGCGGCGGGCGGCGTTGGCGCGGTCGGACGAGAGTTCCCAGTTGCCGTAACGAGCCCCGGGCGTGGCGCCGCGAAACGGGCGAGAGTCGGTGTGGCCTTCAATCGCGATCCGGTTGGGCATCTTCGCCAGTTCGCCGGCCAATACCCGCAGCAGATCCTCTCCGGCGCGGGTGGGTTCCGGGCTTCCCGTGACGAAGAACATTCCCCGCTCAGTCTCCAGCAGATCGATGCGGAGGCCCTCGCCGGTGACGCTGAAATGCACATGCGCGGCGATCCCAGGAAATTCGGGCATCTGCCGCAAGGCCTTCTCGATCTGGCCCTGCAGGTCGGCCAGGGAGTGGCGGTCCAGCGCCAGGCCTTCTCCCGAGTTGGAGGGGCCGGCGCCCAGCTTCTGGGTGAAGCCGCGGGGGTCGCGGAAGTAGCCGCTCACCGATGCCTTGACCTTCTCCGAGCTGTTCATCATCCACAGCACGATGAAAAGCGCCATCAAGGCGGTGACGAAATCGGCGTAGGCTACTTTCCATGCGCCTCCGCTGTGGCTGGGCCGAAAACTGCGCCGCCCCCGCGGCGGCATGGGCGGAGGCGGAGCCGGAAGCGGAAGCTCAGGAGCTTTGTGTGGCAACGGGCGCCTCCTGGCGGATCGCCGGATTGGCGCCGGCCACGGGCGGAATCCGGGCGTCGCGCCGCATGCCGGATTCCAATTCCTCGAAGGACGGGCGCAACTCCGCCGGTATCGAGCGCCGCGCGTACTCGACGGCCAACAGCGGCGCCGCGCCGCGGGCGAAGGCCGTAATGGCCGTGCGCAACACCTGGAGAAACTGGATCTGGATCTCCCCGTTCTTCTCCATGCGCGACGCCATGGGACTCACCACGCCATAGCAGAGCAGGATACCGAGAAAGGTTCCCACCAGCGCCGCCGCCACTTTTTCCCCGATGGTCTCGGGGTTGCCGCCAATGGCCTCCATGGTGATCACCACACCCAGCACGGCCGCCACGATTCCCAGGCCGGGCAGCGCTTCGGCGACCGCATTGAAGGCCCCCACCGGCTCGAAATGGCTGCGGCGCTGGACCTCGATATCCAGGTCCATCAGCAGGTCGATTTCGTGCGGCGTGGTCGCGCCGATCACCAGCATACGTAGCGAATCGCAGATGAAATCGCGGGTGGCGCGATCGCGGAGGAATTCGGGGTGGTTGGCGAAAATAGGGCTTTGGGACGGGTTGTCGATGTCGTTTTCCAACTGGCCGACCCCGCCGCTGCGCTGGGAATAGGCGAACACCTCGTAGAGCATGCGGAGATGGCGGAGGAACGCCCGGCGGTCGCGGCACGGCGGCCGGAAGGCCAGGAAAGCGCCACGTCCCATTTTGCGAATGACCGGCCAGGGGTTGGCCACCAGAACAATCCCCACGGCGGCGCCTCCAATGATCAGAACCTCTGCCGGTTGCATGAGGACGTAGGGGTTGCCGCGCTCCAGGAGAAAGCCGCCCAGCACGGCGGCAAACACCAGGACGATACCTAGAAGAGCCAGCATAGGCGGATCGAATGCATATTGTTCAATCCGCTTATCGACTGCGGAGCGGGAAAGTTGAGGCCGCCCACCGCACTTTTCATGAACCGGACGACAACAGAATCCGCACTGCAACGCCCTTTAAGCCAGCCGGCGATTCCTCCCAAGGCCCGGCCGCTCCCAAGGGATGAGGGTGGTAAGTCGCGTGGCCGCGCGTACAATGAGGCATGGCAGTTCCTCGTGGGGGCTTTTTGCCTTTGCTACGGCGATCCCGCTCTCGCGATCCCAGCGCGCAGGAACCCCCTCCGTTCGCCCGCCCGGCCACCGTGTCCGTGGCGCCGACGTTGCGGGTTGGAGGTCTCACAGAGCAAACGGCGACATCGTGCTGACGTGTACGGGTGGAACCGCCTGCCAGTATGAAATTGGTTATCGGTTGCCGGCCTCGATCTGACCGCGCAGGGTGTGCAACAGCGCCACTAACCCTTGGGCGATCATACCGAAACCCTCCAGCACCGCCGGATCGAGAGTGGCCGGGGTGGCCTGGTAGATGGCTTCGAGGCGCTCCCGGATGCGCTCCTCGCTGTGGCAGTTCTGCGCATGGAAGAACTGGCGCAAGGTGCCGGATGCTGCCGCTGGAGTTCCCCCAGAGTGGGCCATTGCTCCAGCAGGGCGCCCACCAGCGGAGAACTCACCTTTCCAAACCAGGTGAGCACCTGCGGAAAATAGGTCTTCCAACAATCGGTGAGGCGCAGGCCCTGGCGGGTTTTCTCGTTGACCATGCGCCGACGCTGCTCGGTCAGAATCTGCAGCAGACGAGTCTCTACGGTGTCCGGCTGCAACTGCCGCAACTTATCGCCATGACGCAATAACAGGTCCAGCAGGTAGGCGGTATCGCTGGGATCCGCCTTGGCCCCGGAAGGAGAAAAGGTCTCCCGGTAGCGCGCCGCGGTGGTGGGGTGCACCGGGAACAGCACCAGGTGGGAATACTTGGCCAGCATGTAGCCCCCCACGCGCCTGTTCCAGGCAAACGGCGATGGGCTGACCCGCGGCTCGAAACACTCCGCTAAGCATCGCCTGCTGGACGCGGATATTCGTAGCCGCGGGATGCCCGCTCAACCAGAGTCCTAGCAGATTTCGGGAGCGGTGAAAAGCCTCGATTCCACATTCCTCCGGTGAACTGCCCCCACCGCTTCTCTTCTCGATTAAGTTTTCCTGCTGGAGCTACTATAAGGCGCGGAGACGCGGAGGAAAACAAATTCTCCTTTGTCCTTCTCCGCGCTTCCTCCGTGCCCTCCGTGCCTCCGTGGTAAATACAGTGCCTCCCTCCCGCTCCCGGATGTGCTATCTTTGCCGTTATCTCCGAATATGAACAGCCTTTTCGCAACCAAGTCCGTGGAGTACATCATTGCCGAGTCGGAGGGCGGCAAGGTCCACTTGAAGCGCACGCTCGGCTGGGGCAACCTGATTGCCCTGGGGATCGGCGCCATCATCGGATCGGGCCTCTTCTCGCTCACCGGCGTGACGGCCGCGCAGAATTCCGGCCCGGGCGTGCCGCTGTCGATGCTGGTGGCCGCCATCGGGTGCGCTTTCGCGGGGCTGTGCTACAGCGAATTCTCGTGCATGATCCCGGTGGCCGGCAGCGCCTACACCTACGCCTACACCACCATGGGCGAGTGGATCGCCTGGATCATCGGTTGGGACCTGGTGCTGGAATACGCCGTCGGATCGTCCACCGTCTCCATTAGTTGGTCGGCGTATGTCGTCTCGCTGCTGCACACTTTTGGCATCAATCTGCCCCCGCAGTTCGTCGCCGGGCCGTTCGAGGCGCTCAAATTGCCCGATGGCACCATGGTGCAAGGCATCGCCAATATTCCCGCCGTGATCATCGTGTTTCTGATTTCCATGCTGTTGATGCTGGGGATCAAGGAATCCGCGCGCACCAACGGCGTCATCGTGGTCATCAAGCTGATGGTGGTGGTTACTTTCATCGCCATCGGCTGGAAGTACATCGACCCGGGCAATTATGTGCCCTTCGTTCCGGCCAACACGGGCCAGTTCGGGCACTACGGATTCAGCGGGGTGATGATGGGCGCGGGAACCATCTTCTTCGCCTATATCGGATTCGACGCGGTCTCCACGGCCGCCCAGGAATGCAAGAACCCGCAGAAGGACATGCCCATCGGCATCATCGGGTCGCTGGCCATTTGTACGGTGCTATACGTGCTGTTCGGGTTCATTCTCACCGGTATGGTCTCCTATAAGGATCTTGGCGTAGCGGCGCCGGTAGCCTTGGCCATCGACAAAACGCCGTATGTGTGGATGAACAACCTGATCAAATTCGGCATCATCTGCGGCTTCACATCGGTGATGCTGGTGATGCTGCTGGGCCAGTCGCGGGTGTTCTACTCGATGTCGCGGGATGGCCTGGTGCCGAAAATATTCTCCGAAATCCACCCCCGGTTTCAGACCCCCTGGCGCTCCAACATGCTGTTCTTCTTCTTCGTGGCGCCCTTCTCGGCGTTTCTGCCGTTGAGCATCGTGGGCCACATGACCAGCATCGGCACGCTGTTCGCCTTTGTGATTGTCTGTGGCGGCGTATGGATCATGCGCGTGAAGAACCCCAACGCCGATCGGCCGTTCAAGACCCCTCTGGTGCCGCTGGTGCCGATTCTCGGCATGGTGTGGAACTTCGCGATGATGTATTCGCTGGGCTGGTCGAACTGGCTGCGGCTGATCGTGTGGCTGGTAATCGGCCAGGCCGTCTACTTCCTGTACGGGCGCTATCACAGCCATTTGCGCGGGCAGAAGAGCTGATGCGGCGCGCGCTGGTTGAGACAAAGCTCGTGGGGATGAGGCCGGTTGAGACGAAGGCGGTTCAGATGAAACTGGTTGCCATGCTGTGGGCCGTGCTCCCGTTGGCTGCCGGGATGTGGGCGCAACCGGCGCGAAGCCCGTCGCCCCAAAACCCATCGCCCATGGTGGAACACACGCGGGCGCACCCTCGCTTACCCGAAGAAACTGCGCCGGGCCGCCGGGACAAGCTGGAGTTGGGCACGCTCTTCGTTCCGGCGGATTTGAAGGCCGCCAAGGCCGCGCCGCTGCTGTTCTTCTTTCACGGAGGCGACTGGCTGCCCGAACTGGCGGCGTCACGCAATCGGATGGCGGTGGTGAGCGTCCAGGTGGGCGGCGTTTCCGAGACCTATGCCAAGCTCTTCGAGAACGGCGGCCGTTTCCCGGCCCTGCTGCGCGAAGCCCAAGCCAAGTCCGGCATGAATTTCGCGCGCGTGCTGCTGGGCGGTTGGAGCGCCGGCTGCGGCGCCATCCGGCAGATCCTGAAGACGCCGGACTCCTATGCGCGGGTGGATGGCGCGCTGATGATCGACGGCATCCACACCGATTATGTGGATGGAAAGCCCGGGCCGCTCGAATCCAAAATCGACACGGCCAACCTGGAGATCTGGCTCAAACTGGCGCGCGACGCCATCGCCGGCAGCAAGCGCGCCATCGTGACGCATTCCGAGATCTTTCCGGGCACCTTTGCGAGCACCACCGAAACGGCCGACTATCTGGCGGCGCAGCTCGGCTTGCGCCCCAGCGCGGTGGTGAGGTGGGGTCCCATGGGGATGCAGCAGCTCAGCGAGCTACGGGCCGGCCGCCTTCTGCTGCTCGGCTACGCCGGCAACTCCGCACCCGACCATGTGGACCAGTTGCACTCGCTGCCGGTCCTCTTGAGGTGGCTGCGGGGGGCGGCGGGGCCGTAACCGGGATCCACTTTTTTCCCCAGCCGGCATCGGCTTCTTGGCCTTTCGCAGGTCTCCGGCCGCGACAGTGCGGCCGATCCGGAGGCCGCGGCTTTTTCAGCGTGCTGGCAGCCCACGATGGCCCCGAAACCGGCGAAGATGGGCCCACTCATCACTGCCTCTCTACCTGTTGGACGCTTCCAGCGGCGCCACTTCCACCGTCTGCGGCTGGCCGACTGACGTGACTGTGCCGTTGACCAGCTTGCCCAGCGTCACCTGATAAGTTCCCGGCTTCACCAGCGGGCCACTGCGCCCGCCGGGCCCAGGGGGCACCCTCCGGGCCCGGCGGGCACCCTGCCACCACCACCGGCAGCGTCGCCGCGCACGCCGCGTCCGCCACGCCCACCGCGGCCGCCTTGAGGAGCGGGCGGCGGCGTCTCGCCCAGATCCCACGGCGTGCGATGCAAGGCCGGCCTGGTTCGAGGCGTCGATCTGTCTCACCAGTTTGCCCTCCGCATCGGTCACCGTCAGCACCATCCTGGGCCCCGCCGCACTGGCCACCGGGGCGCCCTCCGGGCTCGCCAGGCCGTCGCGCAAATAATAAGTCAGCAGCGCGCCCATGGGCGGATTGGGCGAGCCGTGGAATGGCGCTGAATACTATTCGGGGTAAGACCGACTTCCTGGAACTGGCGCAGTTCTGCGTCCCGGAAGGTCCGCTCGCGGTTACTTACTACTACCATTTCCTCAACCTGGGCTACAAGCTTACGGCGCTTGCCGGCTCCGATTTTCCCTGGTGCGGACAGGGTCCCGAATATGGTTTCAGCGAGCCGCGCTTCGCGCAGATCGGCAATGCCCGCTTCTATACCTACGTCGGGGGGCAGCCATCCTTCGAGCGCTGGTTCACGGCTCTCAAAGCCGGCCACACCTTCGTGACCACCGGACCCGTCGTCCTGCTGACAGTGAACGGGCACATCCCGGGCGACACTCTGGACGTCACGCCTGGAACCAAGCTGCACATCTCGGCGGAGGCGTACGGGCAGGACAAACAGGTTCCGCTACGCTCTCTGGAACTCATCGGTCACTCCAAGGTGCTTGCCCGCTCGACTAGCGGGAGCCCCGCCCACCTGACCGTCGAGTTCGATCTGCCGGCACAGCACGGTATCTGGATCGCCGCCCGGTGTGACGCCGGCACCGGCCAGGTAGCGCACACCACGCCGGTGTATGTCACGGTCAACGGCGATGGCTTTCACGATCCGGAGACGGCACAGCGCAATCTCGAAATCGCGGAAGGCTATCTCCAAGAGATCGAGCAGGAGCTCGCGAAACCCGGCACCACGCTGGATAGCCAGGCATCGCGGCACAAGCCACAACTGGAGCGTCAGATCGCTGAAGCCAGAGAGAAGCTGCGGAGCCTTTCGCTCCGCTAGAGAGCCCCGGACCGTTGAATAATGGCCGGTTTCCCATCTCGATTCATCCAGGCACACTTGCGGTCAATGATATATCCGTGCGCGCCCGGAAAGATGATACATTGATGCAGAATGATTCTAGAAGGCATTATTCCGCCTCTAGTCACACCCTTCGATGACCGCGAGGAACCAGACGAGCAGGCGCATCGCGCCGAGGTGCGGTACCTGATCGAGAAGGCCGGAGTGCACGGCCTGGCCGTCGGCGGCAGCACCGGCGAGGGTCAAACGTTGACTTGCGCCGAACTGCGCCGCCTCGTCGCCTGGACCGTGGATGAGGCTGGCGGGCGAGTGCCGGTAATCGCTGGTATCATCGCCAACAGTACGCGGGAGGCTATCGAACGCGGCCAAGCAGTTACCGGCCTCGGGGTAGCGGCCCTGCAGGTTACGCCCGTTCACTACCTGTTCGCGCCCGATGAAGAGAGCTCCATCCGGCACTTCGCCGCCATTGCCGAAACCACCGGCATGCCCGTGATCGTCTACAACGTCATCCCCTGGAGCTATCAACCGGCGCCGCGGCTGGCGCGGATGCTGCGGGAGGTGCCGGGCATCATCGGCGTGAAGCAGAGCGCCGCCGACCTGAAGACCCTCGCCGACCTGCTGCTGCTGGCGCCGGAGAAGGCCCGTATTTTTTCCGCCGTAGACGCGCTGCTCTATCCCTCGTTCGTGCTCGGGGCCCACGGGTCGATCGGTGCCATCGTCACCGCCGCTCCTGAGTGGTCCGTGGCGCTGTGGAATGCCGTGCGGCGCGGCGAGCACCAGGTGGCACTCGAATGCCACAAGAAACTGCTGCGGGTCTGGAACGCCATCGACGGCCCCAACCTGCCAGCCAACGTCAAGACCGCCATGGAGTTGCAGGGCCGTGCTGGCGGCTGGCCGCGTTCGCCCATGCCGTCCACGAGCGCGGAACAGCGGGAAAGAATCACGGCGGCGCTCATCGGAAGCCGTGAGGTGCCAGCACCGTAGTGCCCCGTAACAGTTTCGGGGCCGCTGAGATGATCTCGCGGCAGCGGGCCGCATCCGGCAACTTCTTTCACATTGCGGAGGCCCTTGCGCCGAAGTCACTCCTGCGCCCGCCCGCTCCTCTCAGCCAGCCTGGCGGCCGTTGGGCATCAGACAGTGCTGATCGATCCCGCGCGTCAGGCCGCCCGCTCGCGCGACCGCCGCGCGGCAGGCCGCTCTCGGCCCGCGGTCGTATGGCCGCCGCCCACCGCGCCGCGGGCGGGACGCAGGGCTGAACCGCAAAGACTGGTTCCGCCTGGCGGTCGGCCGGGGGCGCGGCAGCGATCGGGAAGCCGGCGCCGCCGCGCGGATGGACGCTCGTTCGTGAGAGTTGTGCGTCCGGTGATCTCCATATCAGGTCCTGATGATCTCCATATCAGGTCCTGATCGCTCAACATTCGCATGTTAACATCGCTTCTACTTTGCGCCGGATGGTTTCCGCGGCGTCCGGCACATGCAATACGTCGCACTCCGAGCCCAGGATGTGCGCGTGGCCGCACGCGGCCATGCGCCGGACGGTTTCGCTTGTCAGCCTCTTGACTTCCTCAATCGGCATCACCGCGTCGGAGTAGAAGGTTTTCGTTGGCAGGTTACCGAACAGCACCACGTCTTGTGGCGCCACGGCCGCGTCTTCCCACAACTTCCGGCTGCTGCCGAGACTCAGGACCGCGGGCCGCAACTCAAGCGCAAACTGCCGCACCATGTCCGTCGTCAACTCGCCGCAGTCATGGAAAATCAGGTCCACGGCATGCCGCGCCAACAGGTTGCGCAATCGCCGGTTCGGCGCCAGCACGAAGCGCTCCAGAATATCCGAACCCACCCGCAACTGCCTCGGCGAGAGATATACCGTGTTCGCGGCTGGTTCGCAGACGATCATCGCCCTTGCGCCTGAGGCGATCTGCGCCTCGGCGGACCTCTGCACGGTTGCCTCCGCAAGCGTAAGGCAGCGCTCCACCAGACAAACCGATGGCTCTTCCTCCGCCGTCATGCCGCTGCCCGCTATTGCCACCGGCGCAATCGGATCAGCCACTAGTTTCGTCATCAGTGAGAACGGGCCGATCAGCATACCCACCGGCAATAGATCGGTTCTCTCCGCGATGTATCGAACGGCGTTCTGATTGGCCTTAATCCGAAGCGGAAACGGCCGCCGCGAAGCCGCAACCACTTCCGAAACGACCTTCAACGAGGGAGCCTCCGGAAAATGAAACAGGCCCGCCTGCGCGTCGGGCACGCCCAGGAACTGCAGCAGATCCAGTTTCTCCAACGTCAGGTCCATCAGCGGGAACGCGAGAGGTGTCGCGTAACGGCGCGCAGCCGCCTCTACAACGGCGCCCAGCAATTCCGCATCATACTTGCACGCCTCCGGATCGGACGACTCATGGAGCACGAGATCCGTGCCAATCGGCATGCGCAGGCCGCCCCGGGCCATCTTGAGGTATGGGTTTTCCGGCATTGGAGATCCGTACTCCAGGTGGAGATCTCGCCAGCGCTAATCCAATTCCCATTATGCAATCATTGCCTCTGTTGACGCGTCAACTTCAGTTCATGAGGGCTCTGGACCGGGATGTTTCGGGACTCGCGCCCCGGCCTGGCGCCGCGCATCCGCCAAGGCAGCGGTGCCGCCTGATCTGGGCGCGCGTCTGGAGGCGGCCTCGGATTTCGCGATACGCTCCCACCATGAACACGCTGCCCGGTCCGCCATCGCAGGGCCGCCGCCCACCGCGCCGCGGGCGGGACGCGGGCTGAAAAGGGCAAGGCTGGTTCGGCCTGGCGGCCGACAAGTGCCGCCGGGCAACGATCGCCATGCGCCCCGCGCCGGCATCGTCATGCGCGCCTCTCTTCCCGCGGCGGTTCGCGATCGAATACCCACCCCGACGCACCCTTTGTTTCCAAAAGCGTTGCGGTTGCTGCTCCAATCCCGTTGGCTCCGCCCGTCACCACCGCAACTTTTCCCCTCAGCATTCGGTTCCCCCCAGGACCTCTATTATCTGGAACCACCCAGGAATAGACTGCGCCATTGACTGTACGGCATCGGCTCGCTGCAATCCGCGGGAACGCCGGGCGGTGCCGGATCGGTTGGACCGGCCGGGTTTCGCGCGAACTGCACGCGGCAGCCGGAACGCCGCAGCCACAACTGAATGTTCATGTCGTAATGCGCCAGTATATTGTGGAGCGCAAACGGCCGGTTCTCCCGTCCCCACGCCTGCTCGTAGAGATCGTGCAGCAGCCCGTAGCCATAAACCAGGTCCTGGTAATAGTATTCGAGGTGAAATAACGGCTCTCCGGCGTGCCGCCCTCCATTGTGCTGCTGGTCGGCGAGCGCATATTGATCCGCGATCTGCTGCGCCGCCTGGAACTTGTACACGATGAAATCCATGCGGCGTGCTCCCAGTTCCATGGCGCGGAGCGCGTCCGTCTCCCGTAGCGGGACTACCGCCTCCGCTTCCTTGATCAGCGTAATGGCCCGCTCGGAGTGCAGCCGGATCTCGTGCCCCAGAGGCAGCAGTTTCGCGGAAGTTGCCTGCCCCTGCCGGGTCCACGGATCCATCCAAAACAACTCCGCCATCGCCCCGTGCGTCGAGCCGGCTTTGCTGAAGCACTGGTGCGCCGCGGCGAGCTCCCTCTGCGCTTCGTTGATTTTGCCCGTCAGGTCACCGTGAAACACCTGCCCGAAGCTGTTTTCGAACCGTGCAATGCTGCTCTCGCCCGGCTGCCAGCCTGCCGCCGCGCCGAACAGCAGCCCATACCAGTTGGCGTTAAACAAGCTGCCATCGTCGGAGTTCCAGACTGTGTTCAACACTCCTGTGGATCCCAACCGTTGGCCGTCGCGCACGAATCGTTGGATGTTTAACAGCGCTTCGTAATAATTCGGGTACACCCGATCCCAGTTATTCAGGCCCGGAGACACCCACGTCTCCATTCCGGCATCCACGTATGGGCGGAGCCATTTTTCGAAGCCCTCCGGCCGAGGTCCGTATTCCCAGGCCACCGCAATGATGTCCTTTGGAAGTGTCTTCACCAACTCAGGCTCCCTCATTGCAATGTCGCCCCAGAAGAGCATCCGTTTGTGCAGCGGCTGGACCAATCCATAGATCTGCTTCAGGAAATCCATGTATAGCCGGGGTTCGCCGCCGGCGGCTACCGCTGGCTGGCTCTGCCCGGTTCCCAGTTCATTGACTTCGTCCGCGCCCACGTGGATGAAGGGACCCGGATAGATGGCGGCCAGTTCGGTCACCCATCGGCGCACCAGTTCGATCGAACCCGGCTGCCCGGGAGCGAGCGCACTGCCGTGTGGGGTCTCCCCCAGTGGCAGATACTGTTCGAACATCAAGGTGTGGTGCATGTGTCCGAAAGCTTCCTGCTCCGGAACGATGGTCACGTGAAACTGGCGGGCGTAGCGCACCAGTTCGTCCACATCCCGCCGCGTCAGCGATCCGCCGGGCTGAGCCGGCAAGGGTTCGCTTTGGTACTCCAGCGAGTTCTCCATGTACGGTGAATAGATATTGATCTTGTATTCGGAAAGCGCCTGAATGATGTGCTTCTGAAATTCGAGAGTCGAGATCGGGCCGCGGGAGATGTCGTGCGAAATGCCGCGGTAAGGCATCGCCGGCCAATCCCGGATCTCCACGGATTGAAAGACCGGCCCGGAAATTAACTGCTTCAGCGTCTGTGCGCCGTAATAGACTCCTGCGGCAGAGGAGGCGATGTCATAAGTGGTGTTGCCCTCGGTCGCCAGCACGTAACCCTCGTTGCGCATTTCGGGAGACAGGGCCAGGTGCTTCGCCGCAAGAACCGCTGCTGCCCGTTGGCTTGTGTCCCGCAGCAGCACGATCTTCACCTCGCCGGTGGTCCCGCTTCGAGCCCCAATGCCCCGTTGCTTCAGAGTGGCGATCAGATCTTCAGCGGCGAACCGGTCCTCCGCGTCCGCGTCCGGTGTGGAGATGGCCACGCCATGCGCGAGCGGCAGCACTGCCCCCGCCCGGATCTCGCGGGGCATGGGAACCAGCGGCAAAGAGGCCGCCGCCTCCTGCCCAAGCAGGAAAGAACCGCCTCCCATGATACCAAGCGCCGGAAACCATAGCCACATGCCGAAAAAGGGCATCCCGAGCATTCTATTTGCCTCCCCTTTCTCCCAGAAGTATAGCGAAGCGCACCGCGGGCGACCCAGGTGCAGCTAAAAATCGATCCTTCCGCGCAGCACTCCAATGCGGCTGGAGTTTCGAGCGCGCTCGCGTGTAAAGCAGGCGCAGTTGCGGTAACTGGAGAAGAGCCTGATCGCTGATCGCTTCCGCGCTCCCGGCGCTAAGCGGCAAGGGTGGTGTTCGGAGAACCAGAAACCTCGTGCCTCACCTGCAGGAATGGCTATTCGCCTCGCAGCGTCTGCAGTTCCTCGGCCGCCCAGCGGCGGATGCGATATTTTGCGAGCAGCGCCTTCAGCCGGGCGAGTGTCAGCTTGGCCCCGCGCTGCGGGACCGGCGCTGCTTCCAACAGCGCCGGCGATTCAGTGGCCGTCTTTTAGTAAGTCCGTGTCCCATTGACATTGGTTGAAATCTTATAAACAGAGGTGTGGCCGGTGACATAGAAGTCCCGCCAATCTCCACCCCAACAGCAGTTCGTCGGCGTCACCGGAAGTGGAATGATGCCCAAATGCTTTCCTTGCGCGTTGAAAACCCAAACTCCGGCAGGGCCGGCTACCCACACATTGCCGTCTTCGTCCGTCTTCAGCCCATCCG
Organism: Bryobacteraceae bacterium; assembly: GCA_052144935.1. Lineage (GTDB taxonomy): Bacteria > Acidobacteriota > Terriglobia > Bryobacterales > Bryobacteraceae > JOPF133. The sequence continues at coordinate 52,891 of JBKQPR010000119.1, read as the reverse complement.
GAACACCACGCCCGGAGCTCATGTCGGCGAAGATGTGGCCGTTTTGCAGGGAGCCATCCGCGGCGATATCGTAAATCCACAGGGTCTTCGGTCCGCTATCCGCCAGGTATAACTTCTGTTGATTGGCGGTGAGCGCCATGCCGTTGGGGCGCACGCAATCCCGGGATACCACTCTGACCTTTCCTTGGGGCGTAATCTGGTACAAAGCGGAAAAATCGGTCCTCGCCGGATTGGCCGGGGGAGCGCGAAATCGCAGATCGCTGAAATAAACGCTTCCGTCAATCGCACACACCAGATCGTTCGGGATATTCAGGCCTTTCCCTTCGTATTGATCCGCCAGAACGGTGATGCGGCCATCGTGCTCCGTGCGGGTCACGCGGCCGGCCTCGCATGCCAGCAGGCGGCCCACGTGGTCGAAGGTCAGACCGTTGGCGCGATTGCTGTCGGTGCGAAATGCGGTGAGAACACCGTTTTTCCACTTCATGATCCGCCGGGCCGGGATGTCGCTGAAGAGAAGATCTCCGTCACGGCTGTATGCGGGACCTTCGGTCTGCATCATACCGTCCACGATTTTCTCGATTTTCGGCGTTTCACCGACGAGTTCTTCGAGACGATCCGCCATTTACCATCCCCAACCGGGCGCGTAGAAGGAGTGCTCGGGCGCGCCATAAGAGATTGCCAGCTCCGGTGTTTCGATCTTCGCGCCGGTAACATGCTGTTTACGGAGCGCTGCCAGGACGCCGGTCGTAAGTAAGGTCCTTCCGACGGGATACGGAGCCTTCCCTGTGAGCATCATCTGAGATACGCCATGCACGAGCATGCTGTAGTCGTTGCGGCTGCCTGGCGGTACATAGCACAACGTGGTATCGATCTCACGGCGGTCCTTCACGCGGAACGCGGCGATGCACTCCGGCGCCAAACCGCCCAATGACAGAGCGGCCGCGTGTGTGTGGTCATTGTATTCCAGGAGCCACAGCGAAGGATGCTTTACATCTTCGGGTCTTTCCTGTCCTGCTCGTTCCGCCCGCGAAAGAGCAGCCTGCATCAACTCCTTCGACCAGCGGCCTGCGTCCGCGGCGCGCCACACCGATTCGTCAACCAGATGCTCGACCGATCGGATGCCGCTCTCACCGGCTTTGCGCCGTTCGAGAAAAGACTGCATGACTTCCAAGCCCGGAAATAGACCGGCGGCGATCGAACCATTCGGAAGGAGAATCAACGCCTCGGCGAACTCCACGCCCAAGGGATATTTCGGCGGCGCGGTGTCTCCAAGCGGCCTGTCGTCGAACCCGCTGACCACCGGATAGTCCAGTGGGGGACGGCGAAAGGTCACCGGCGCCGAATCGCCCGCCATCATTGCAAACCCCATCTGCCGTGATTGCCGGACCATCTCCTGCGCGCGGTCCCAATCCTCCGATAAGTATCCGGCGCAAAACAGCGGGACCGATCGGCCGGAGCGCCGAAACACGTCCAGCACCTGTTGAAAGAACTCGGACCGCAAATCACGTTCGGATCGCGTCTCCTCTGCATCGCAAACCAGCAGAACGCCATCCGCCGCCAAACTGCCGGTTCCGAGCATCAAGGCGTCCGGAATCGATTTCGTTACCGGAAACCGGTATGCCTGCGAGAGCCGATGTCCAATATCGTCCAGCGGCGTCTCGTGGACATATAGAGAAGCGATATCGCACGCTGGTTGATGGTAGTCATCGCCGATATAGTAACCCTGCAAAAACCGCGTAACTATGTTGTCGGCATCTGAATGCATCCGGTAAGCGGATACAATCGCAGCCAGCCGTTTCCTCGGCTGGCTATCCGCTCCTCTGCCGCCCGGTGTCTGAGCATGAACTCGAACAGCCGCCAGGGCGCCTGCCTGGAGAAAGTTACGCCGTTTCATTTGGGGTTCGTTCCGCCATCCCCATGCCGCTCCGAAAACCGGGTTGCCATTGCCCCACACCGGATGGTTGAAGAGATTGAACGCTTGCGCGTTGAATTCCATGCTGACGCGGTCTTTAATGGAAATCTCATGGCAGCGCGGTCAAATCCACGGATTCAGTATACGCTTGAACCCATTTGCAACGTATTCGGAAGAACAACACGATGAGGTGAGGGACCTGTTGACACGGATCCTGGCACCCCAACTCGGGCGATCTCCCGATAGCATGCTGGCGGAGAGACTTTTGCAGCAGTTGAAGGGATGCCCGCCAGAATACCTCGCCCAGAGGATTTTGGAAGGATACGGGACATCTATTCATACGGGATGGTCGTAAATCTCGCCGCTGACCCGCTTTTCGCCCCTTAAAAAAATTTCCTGGCGGGCACGGGGGCCGGCGGGGAGGTACAGAAGAGCCGCCGGCCCTGCTGAGCGTTTCTACCGTTGTGCGAAATCTGCGCCATGATCGGGCCTGATCCGGTTCAGCAGTTTGCCGCCGCGAGCCACGAACTTTTCGAGGTGCGGATCAGTGGCGTTCATGATGAGGTATTCGGGGCGATCGAAGCGGTCGTTGTCCCTGTCGAAATCGAACGTGCGCCAGTTCCAGTTGGCGTCTTGGAACACGACGTACTTCGTTTGATCGAGGATGGGTGCGTACGGCTCCGCCCCGCCTCCCATGACGGCCCAGCCGATTCTTGCTGCCCGGCGCCAGGGCCCCGAACAGTTCCTTTGCGGTGCGCGGATCCCTGCCGGGCCCGTCAATCGGCGCGGTCGCCTGCCTGGCACAACGGCACGCCTGGGTCGAACTTGCAGCGGGTCGGGTCGGAGATCAATCCGTCCTTGATCCCGTCGCCCGCGTCGCATGCCGCCAGCGCCGCCTGGTAGATCAACGGATACTTCTCCGGCGGGATGTGGCTGGCCGGATCCTTGCAGCAGCGCGTGCGCAATCCAAAGCGCCATGGCCGTCCGATTTCCCGGCGCGCCCGCGATATTGTCCAGCAAAAAATCATAAAGCCTTGTTAATGTTCCCCGAATCATTGAGAAGATGCCCATATCGGAAGCATGTGGACCCTGCCTCGGGGCAGGACCGGACATCAAGCGAAACGTTCAGAAACGGCTGGATTTTCCCGAATGATCGCCGAGTATCACCCCACCCGCGGTTCCGAGATCGCGAGCTTGAGAATACGCACTACGCTACAATTGTGAGCCAGACATGATCGGGCAATTGGAGCATACCTCATGGACCTTTCATTCGACCTGAATCGCCGCCGGTTTCTACAGAGCGCCGCGCTGGGTGCGGTGGCGCTGGCTTCCCCGCGCCGGGCACATGCGGCCGACCCGGCCGACCTGAAGGCCATCTTTGCCGAGGCCGACAAGCGCCACGACGAAGCGGTCCAGCGCTTGCAGCAATGGATTCGCCAGCCGTCCATCGCCGCGGAAAATCGCGGTATGAGCGAGGGCTGCGACCTGATGATGCGGATGCTGCGCGACGCCGGATTCGACCAGGTGACCAAGATTCCGACCGGCGGCCACCCCGGAGTTTTCGCCACGCTCGACGCCGGGGCGGCGCGCACGGCCGGCATTTACTTCATGTACGACGTGAAGCAGGCGGATCCCGCGGAGTGGTCCTCGCCGCCGTTCGAGGCCGCGCTGGCCGATAAGCCCGGCCTGGGAAAAATTCTGATCGGTCGCGGCGCGGTGAATCAGAAGGGTCCCGAGGCCACCTGGCTCGCCGCGCTGCATGCGTTCAAAGCCGCCGGGCGGAAGCTGCCGGTCAACCTGGTGTTTGTGGCCGAGGGCGAAGAGGAGATCGGCTCGCCGCATTTCCCTCAGGTGGTGCGCCGCCCGGATATTCTCGCGGCGCTGCGGAAGTCGATCGGCGTTTACATGCCGATGCCGATGCAGGCGCTCGACGGCACGGTTACCATCAACCTGGGCGCGAAGGGCGTGGTGGAGCTGGAGCTGGTTTCGAGCGGCGAGCGCTGGCATCGCGGCCCCAGGCAGGACCTGCATTCGAGCAATGAAGCACGCGTCGATAGTCCGGCGTGGCACTTGGTGCAGGCGCTGGCGACGCTGGTGGGTCCCGACGGGCACACTCCCGCGATCGACGGTTACGCGGACAAGGCGCGTCCGCTGAACGCGGAGGAAAAAGCCTTGATCCGGGAGGCGGCCACCCGTCAGAGCGAGGCACTCGCCAAGCAGCAGATGGGCGTCGAGCATTGGGTTCACGACGTCGATTGGCTCGAATCGCTGGAACTGCTCGCCGGCCGCCCGACGGTGAACATCGAGGGATTGGTGGGCGGATACACCGGGCCGGGTGGAAAGACGATCCTGCCGCACCGCGCGGTGGCCAAGCTCGATCTGCGGCTGGTGCCCGCCATGACCGCCGCGGGCGCGCTCGCCGCACTCCAGGCGCACCTGGCCAAGCGCGGCTTCGGCGACATCGAAGTCAATATGACCGGAGGGTACGATCCGACCACCACGCCACGCGACTCCGCGTTGATCAAAGCCCAAGCCGCGGTGTATAGGCGCCATGGCGCGGACCCGGTATTCTGGCCGCGGCTGGCGGGATCGTGGCCCGGATACATCTTCACGGGCGAGCCGCTGAAGCTGCCCGCCGGACACTTCGGCATGGGGCACGGAAACGGGGCGCACGCGCCGGATGAATACTACGTGATCGAATCGGCCAATCCGAAAGTCCAAGGAATCGACGGAGCGGTGCGGTCGCAGATCGAATACTTGTACGAGCTTGCATCCATCTCCTGACGCATGAAACAGCGTGCTCTTCTATCGATTCTTGGGGCGGTTGCGGTCTGCGGGCTTGCCCGCGCGCAAAACCCCGCCGTCACGGTACAGGGCTATCACATTATGGGCCCGGCGGCGCCCGCGGAATTCCCTCGCTGGATCGCCGGCATGAAGCGCTGGCGCATGGAGTTTCTCAAACGCCTGGGATACGACGACGCCGAATACAGGCGGCCCGAACTCTTGTGGACCCAGAGCAGCTTCATGCAGCCGCAGATGATGGTCGAGGACCGCTACTTCTACGATCCGATCGCGGGCAGGTATACGGTGGACCGGTACCTCGACGACCTCGAGAAGCGCTACGGCGGGATCGACTCCGTGCTGATCTGGCCCGTATACCCGAACATCGGCATCGACAACCGCAACCAGTTCGATTGCTTCCGCGACATGCCCGGAGGCGCCGCGGGGATCAAGCAAATGGTGGCGGATTTTCACAGGCGCGGCGTACGCGTCCTGTTCCCCCTCATGCTGTGGGACCAGGGCACCCGGCAGGAAGGCCGGAATGAGTATGAAGTTCTCGCTGAGAACCTGGCCGCCGCCGGCGCCGACGGCGTGAACGGCGACACCATGAATGTCGTCCCGCGCATGTTCCGCACCATCTCCGACAAGACCGGCCATCCCCTCGCCTTCGAACCAGAGTCACTCTCTGTGGACGAAGGGCTGGCCTATAACAACATGAACTGGGGACAGGCGACCATGCCCCCGGCGGCTGCCGGCGCGGGAGGAGGGGGAGCAGGCAGGGGCGCCGGCAACGTTCCCCTGGTGGCCAAGTACAAGTGGCTGGATCCCCGCCACATGACGAACATCAGCGATCGCTGGCAGCGGGACAAGAACGTGGACTTGCAGTACGCCTTCTTCAACGGCATCGGCATGGAAACCTGGGAGAATATCTGGGGGATCTGGAACGAAATGACCCCTCGCGATTCCGAGATCTGCCGGCGGGTGGGGAAGATCGATCGCCAGTTCGCCGGCCTGCTGGTCAGCATGGAGTGGGAGCCTCACACCCCGGCGCCGCTCCAATCCGGGATTTACGCCAGCAAGTTCCCCGGCCAGGAACAGACCCTCTGGACCATCGTCAACAAGAACGAGTTCGACGTCTCCGGAAAGCAGATGAGGGTGCCGCACAAGGCGGGCAGGAAGTATTACGACCTGTGGCATGGGGTGGAGTTGACCCCGCAGGTTAGGGGCGAGACCGACACGTTGAGCTTTGAGGTAGAGGGCGACGGCTACGGCGCCCTGCTGGCGAGCGATGCGGCGTCCCCGCCGGCGGATCTGCGGAAGTTCCTCGGTGAAATGAGCGCCCTGGGGCGGACGCCGCTGAACAGCTTCACTCGCGAGAGGAGGTTCCTGCCGCAGCAGGTGGTCGAGATTCCGCCCACCAGGCCGGCGGCGAACCCGCCCGCGGGGATGGTGCGCATTCCGGCCGGCGAGTTCGAATTCCAGGTGGCGGGGATCGAAATCGAGGGTTCCAACGAGATCGGCGTGGATGTGCAGTATCCATGGGAGAACTCTCCCCGGCGGAACCATCGCACCACGCTCACGATGAAGAGCTTCTACATCGATCGGTATGCGGCGACCAACGCGGAGTTCAAGAAGTTCATGGACACGGCCAAGTACCGGCCCAAGGACGACCACAACTTCCTGAAGGACTGGAAGAACGGCGCCTACCCGGCAGGCTGGGAGGAGAAGCCGGTGACGTGGGTGTCGCTCGAAGACGCGCGAGCGTATGCGGCCTGGGCGGGCAAGCGGCTGCCGCACGAATGGGAGTGGCAATATGCGGCCCAGGGTGCCGATGGACGAACCTATCCGTGGGGAAACGAACGGAATCCTCGGGCGGTGCCGGTTCCGGAGAGAGGCCACGATCTGCGCGGGCCGGACAATGGGGACGCTCACCCGGAAGGAGCCAGTCCGTTCGGGGTGATGGACCTGACCGGCAACATCTGGCAGTGGACCGATGAGTACCTGGACGAGCACACCCGGGCGGGAGTTGTGCGCGGCGGAAGTTACTATCAACCGCAAGGTTCCATGTGGTACTTTCCGCAGGCGTACCGGTTGACCGAGCACGGCAAGCTGCTGCTGATGGCGCCGAGCAAGGACCGCGCGGGCACGCTTGGTTTTCGCTGCATCGTGGACGCGCAGTAGGATCGCGTGAGGAAGGGCAGAGTGCATGTCCTCACCGGAGCGGCACGAGGCATGTTCTCTGTCATACTGGCAGCCTCCGGGGCGGCAACCGGACGGCTGCAATTGGGGCGAAAACTGAGGGCGGCGGCAAACCGGGGCGGCAGCCGCTGGGAATGCAACCGGGGCGGCAGCCGCCGGCGAAATGCACGCCCGTCCGCCCCGCCGTAGCGCAGCACGCCAGGTTGCAGGCTGGATAAACTGATCGGAATGAAGATCGCCCGCTACTGGACCCGCGCCCCGGGTGAAGCCGTCGACTCGCGGGGCGGGCGCATCCGCGTGACGGCGCGCGGCTGGTCCGACGACAGCATCGATTCGGCGCGGATGCGGGCCCAGGAGACCGCCCGGCGCGTGGCCCAACGTGTCGCCGCCCAACCGGGCGCCGCGCCTCGTTACCCGTACGGCGACCGGCCGCTTCCCGAGCCGATTCTCTCCGAGTTCCGCGATGGAGACAGCCTGTCCGCGGCGATCACGCGCAATGCTTACGGAGCCCAGGTGATGAATGCGGACCATATGATGTTCGTCGATATCGACCGCCAGGACGCCACGGACGCCCCGCATTCGGGTCTCAAGAACCTGTTCTCGGGCCTGTTCGGCAAGCCCGCGGACTCCCGGGCGAAAGTGGCGGACGCGGTGGTCGAAGCCGCCGGAAAGGTGGCGGAGCGCCAGCGCTTATCGGCACGCGTCTATCGGACGGCCGCGGGTTACCGGGTGCTGATCGCCAACCAACGCTTCGCGGCAAAGACCGCGGAGACGGAGGCGCTGCTTAAAGAATTTGGAGCCGACCCGCTGTATGTGCGCCTCTGCCGGATGCAGGAGTCTTTCCGCGCGCGGCTCACTCCCAAACCGTGGCGGCTTGGTATCCGCCAACCCCCCGTCGAGTTTCCCTTCGAGACCGCAGCCGAGCAAGACCGATATCGCGATTGGGAGCGCATGTACGAATCGAAGGCTGTTGGCTACGCCACTTGCGACTATCGGACCACAGTCGGCACGGGCTTTGTCCTGCCCGAGTTTGACGCTCTGATTCGCTTTCACGACGAGAAGACGAAAGCGGCCAGCGGCCTGCCTCTGGCGTGATCCCTGCCGCAAAAGGATCCAACGCGCACCAGGCATTGCGCACCGCAATCGCAGATCGTGGGTCCGTAGGCGTGCCGCCGCGGATCTGGCGCATCTGCGGTGCGAAACGGGCCCGCCGCCCGCCCGCCGAAACTGGCCCCGACCTGGCCCCCAAACACCTGGACGGGAATGGGGAACGGGGTATGGGCCGCTTCTGTGCCGCTGATTCCTTTCAATATGAAGAAACTGCGGCGCGGGTCTTGAAATCGTCGCGCACAAAGCCGTGTAATGGGTCTTCGCCAACGAATCGGACCGCATGAACGCCAATAATCTGCTCTTGAGTTGTCTCGTCCCGGCAATCGCCGTGGGCGCGTCGTTCGATGTGCGCGATCTTGGGGCCAAAGGCGACGGAACCGCCAAAGATACCCAATCGATACAAACGGCCATCGACCGCGCATCGGCCGCGGGTGGCACGGTGGTCTTCCCGCCGGGGAGTTATCTGAGCGGCACGTTGCACTTGCGCTCCGGCGTGACCCTGTGGATTGAAAAGGGCGCGAAGCTGGTGTTCAGCCCGGACGACGGCGATTTCGACGCCTACGAGGCTCTGCCGGACCGTCCCCAACCGCAAACCGGGAATCCACGGCCTCTGCCGGCGAACGCCACGCCAGCCGAGATGCGCATGCGCGCCGCGCCTCCGGCCTGGGACGACACGGAGACCAGCTATGCCCACTACGCGTTGCTTTCGGGCGACGGGGTGCATAACGTTTCCATCGAAGGTCCCGGTGAGATCGACGGAAACCGGGTCCGGCGAGGCGGGCCGAAGCCCATCGCCTTTCGCAATTCGGAGTGGATCGCGATCCGCGGCATCACCGTGCGGAATGCGCCGAATTACAACATCAGTCTGATCGCAACCGATCATGTCGAAGTCGAGGGCGTACGGCTGATCGACGGATACGCGGACGGAATCGACCCGGACAACTGCCAATTTGTGCGGATCACCAACTGCTACATCGATGCGGCCGACGATGCCATCTGTCCCAAGGCCAGCATGGCGGCGGGAAGGCCTCCGCGAGGCACATCGCACCTGGTGGTGGCCAATTGCATTACGCGCACTTCGGCCAACCACTTCAAGTTCGGGACCGAGAGCGAGGGCAATCTGCGGAACGTGTCGGTGGCCAACTGTGTGATGCTTTCGCGGGAGAACGGCCATCGCGCGAGGTCCGGCATCTCGATTGAATCGGTGGACGGCGCGCACGTGGATGGCGTGGTGGTCTCGAATCTGTCGATGGAAGATGCGATGGCTCCCATCTTTATCCGGCTGGGCGTGCGGGGCCGCGGCATGGACAAGCCGGTTCCGGGGACGCTCGAGAACATTCTGATCCGGAACGTGACCGCGAAGGGCGCGTCGATCGCCAGTTCCATCACCGGGAGTTCGATGGCCCGCGTGCAGGATGTGACGATCGACGGATTCGCGTCGACTGGCGCCGGCGGAAGCGGCGCGCGCGACTTGGACGTTCCCGAACTCCCCGACAAATATCCGAGTGGAGACATGTTCGGCGACCTGCCCGCCCTGGGCCTGTACGGCCGGCATGTGGACGGCCTCAGGCTGCAGGACATCAAGATTCACGCCGTAAAACCGGACGAACGCCCTGCGCTGGTGTTCGATGACGTCGCGCGGCTGGAGCTGTCCGGGTTCGATTCGACCAATGCGCCCTCCCATCAGCCGGTGGTGCTGTTTCGAGACGTGGCCGGAGCATTGTTGTTTGGCAACCGGCTTTCTTCGGCGGCCGAAATTTTCCTGAGCGTGCTAGGCGGCCGGAGCCAAGGGATTGCCCTGCGGGGAAACGATTTGCGGCTGGCGAGGCAGGAGATCCGGAAAGCTTCCGATGCGCCGGCGAACGCGGTCTCGACGGACAGCGTTCGATGAGGCGTATCGCCGGCTGGCCGCGCGGAAGCGGTTGTTGATTACGGGAGTCGGCTCGACTCTGGGCGCTATTGTCCTGGCCGGAACAGTCGCATGGGTTGGTGATCGGAAAATCACTGCGGCCGGCATCGATGGCAGCCATCGCCAAGACAGTTATCAGCGTTCATCGGCGGGGGCGCCCTCTGGACCCAGCGGCCAGTAATCTTTTTTTCCGAGCTTCTAAGGGAGCGCTTCCTGGGCGGGGGAAAGTGTCACTATACTAAGCGAAACCCAATAATGGCCCAGATCCAGTTGGGTTGAGACTCGCGCTATGAGTCGCTGGTATAGTGGCAGTTGGGATAGGAAGAGGAGAATCCTTATGTCCGGGAAGAACGGATCGCGGCGGGATTTCCTTGGCGCTGCCGTCGCCGCTCCTGCACTGGGAGCGGTGGCGCTGGCCGATCCGGGCCGCGCCGCCGCTCAGGCGGCCGGTATCAAACGCGGGGACCTGCCCGACCTGACCATCAAGCAGGTGAAGGTCCTGGTATTGAAGGCGGAAGAGCGCCGAGCTCCGGCCAATGCCGGCGCTCCCGGTGGGGGCGGCCGCGGCGGCGGCGGTCGAGGAGGCCCGCCGGGCGAGCGCCCCGGAGAGAAGTTCGCCGCGATTGTCACCAATAGCGGCATCGAGGGCAACTATACTCTAACGGATCGCTACTACCATCCCAACTGGAGCAACCTGGGGTGGCTCGAGTATGCCAAAGCCGCGCTGCCGGGCAAAAGCGTCCTCGACCTGCCGGCCCTCACCTCGCAATGGCGGCCCAGCCAGCGCCGCTACGGCCAGCTTTCCTACGCCGCCGCCATCGACAACTGCTGCTGGGACATCCTCGGCAAAGCCGTCGGTCTGCCGGTCTATCGCATCCTGGGAGCGTACCGCAACCGCGTGCGCGCCTATGCCAGCTCCCAACATCTGCGCACCGTCGAGGATTTCGTGGCCGACGTCAAACACGCCATGTCCGACGGCTTTACGGCCTACAAAATCCACCCGCCCGAACTCTCCGGCTCGCACGATTACAAGCTCGACATGGAAGTGATCAAAGCCGTCCGGCAAACCGCCGGAGACGAGATGCCCTTGATGTACGACCCGGTCGGCGTGCTGACGCGCGACGAAGCCATGAAGGTGGGCCGCCTGCTGGACCAACTGCACTACGTCTCCTTCGAGGACGCGCTGCCCACTAAGGACATCGACGGCCTGGTGGAACTGGCCGCCGCCCTGGACGTGCCGGTGACCATGGGCGAGTTCCTGCCATCGCCCTACGATTACGTCCCCTACATCCTCCGCGGGGCGCTCGACGAGGTCCGGTTCATCGTCGATAACATCGGCGGCATCTCCAGCGGCATGAAAGTCGCTCGCATGGCCGAGTGCTTCAACATGATGTGCCAGCCTCACAACTGGGGCACCACGCTGGATCACGCCGTGCATTTCCACTGCGAGCTGGCCATGCCCAACAACATCTGGTTCGAAATGACGCAGCCCATGGGCATCACCGACCGCCCCTATTTCAAGGACAAGATCCGCATCGACCAGGAGGGTTACGTTCCCGCGCCGGTCAAGCCCGGCCTGGGCTACGAGTTCGACCGCGGCGTGCTCGACAACATGATGCTTCGGGTGGAGAGTTAGGAGGAACGCCATGCCGGAACACAGCCTATCGCGACGCAAATTGTTCGGCGCCACAGCCGCGGGCGCGCTCACGGCGGTTTCCGCGGTATCCGATCCGGGCCGCGCGGCGGCCCAGCCGGCCGGCATCAAGGCCGCGGACTTGCCCGACCTTACCATCAAGGAAGTCAAGGTCTACGTTCTCAAGCCCGAGGAGACCAAGTCCCCGGCCGGCCGCAACACCTTCCGCCGGAGCGAACAGTATGCCTCCGTCGTGACCAACAGTGGCATAGAGGGCAACTATGTCCTCACCAACCGGTATGGCCACTCGAACTGGAGCAACCTTGGATGGCTGGCCTATGCCAAGCGCGCGCTGATCGGGAAGAACGTTCTGGACATGCCCGAGTTTACGAACCAGTTCCACAGCAACGTGGGACAGCTTTCCTATGCCTCCGCCATGAACAACTGCCTCTGGGACATTCTCGGCAAGGCGGTGAATCTGCCGGTGTACCGCATCCTGGGCGCGTATCGCGACCGTGTGCGGGCCTACGCCAGCTCGCAGCATCTCCGCACGGTGGAGGACTTCGTAGAAGACGTGAGGCACGCGAAATCGCAAGGCTTCACCGCTTACAAGATCCATCCGCCATGGCTGGCCGCCAACGAGGTCGATTACAAGCTGGATATCGAGGTGGCCAAGGCGGTCCGCAAGGCCGGCGGCGACGAGATGGAGCTGCTATTCGATCGCGTGGGCGCCTACACCCGGCTCGAAGCCATGAAAGTGGGCCGCGCGCTGGACTTGCTGAGTTACGTCTCGTTCGAAGATTGTCTTCCGACCGGCGATCTGGAGGGACTCGCCGAACTGGTTAAAGCTCTGGATGTCCCGATTACTATGGGCGAATTCATTTTCTCGCCTTACGATTATGCCAAGTACATCCGCTACGGCGCGCTCGACGAGGTGCGGTTCATCGTCGACAACCTCGGTGGGATCACCGGCGGCATGAAAGTCGCCCAACTGGCGGAGTGTTTCGGCATGCTTTGCCAGCCTCACAATTGGGGCAACCTGCTGGACCACGCCGTGCACTTCCATTGCGAGCTGGCCATGCCCAACAACGTGTGGTTCGAAATGACGCAGCCCATGGGTATTACCGACCGCCCGTACTTCAAGGATCAGCTCCGTATCGACAAGGATGGCTATGTGCCCGCGCCGCGCAAACCGGGCCTCGGCTACGAGTTCGACTACAACGTGCTCCACAACATGTTGGATCGCGTCGAGTCGTAGGAGGATGCCCGGTCCGCCGGCTCGCCACCGAAGGGATTCCAACTGTTCAAGTGCAAGCTCGGCGACGAGTACGGATACCTGGGGCGTGGCATTCAGCTCGACGGCCGGAGAGATCCCGCCAGGGGGCCCGGGAAAGGCGCCGGCGGAAGCGCCGCCATCGGCAGACGCGCCGCAAACGATCGCCCGCCCGGAGCGCAAAATACTGTGGGCTACCTTCAACGTGGGCGATCCCGTGCCCGGCCCGAGGCGTCGATCGCCTGCGGCGGCCCGAGCCACAGGACCCGCTTCAGGTACCGCGGGCCTGATCGTGCAAGCGGTGTGCCGCGGAAGGTTCCCCCCAATCCGGCAGGACCTCTGTTCTCGATGCGCCGGCACGTCCGTCCGGCGCACCCCATCGTTCCAACGCGCTGGTGGCGTGAGACCGCTCGTAATTCCGCACGAACGCCGCCATCATTCGATCGGTGATGGTGGTGTGGTCGTTCAGCCAGTCGGCCAGAAACTCCAACAGGAGATCGGCGGCCTCGCCATCTCCGGCTTCGATCAGCGGGACAAACAGCTTCACACGCCGCCGCGCGGTGTTATGCTGCTGCCGATGCCAGCCGAACGCGGGATACGCGACCGACTGCATCAGCCACTCCTCATGCGAGAAATGATCTTCGAGATGGGCGGCTAACGCATGCAGGCGCTCCCGGGTCTCGGCCGGCGGCGCTTTCGCTTCAATCGCACGTTCGAGCCCCCCGGCGAGCTGATACAAGTCGCGGTGCTCGGCGTCGATCTGCGCGATGAAGACTTCGTTTTCCGGACTCCATGCAAAATGCTGCATGTTTTATCCTAACGCTATTTCGGATAGGTGGGGCCGATTGTACCGCAATGGCCCGGGGCGTCCGCTGCGGACGCATTCCGGGCCGCGTAAACCAGTCCGCCACAGACGCATTCCGGGAGCCCCACGGCTTCCGACAAAGACGATATGCTTGCCATCCGGGACCGCACCGGGAAAATGGCAACGATACGGTGTAAGCCACCCGATCCCCAGTGGCAGACGACCGGGGCGGAGCACATTCGGCTACAGAGAGATTGTCGCTCCGGGAGGTCTCTTCCCCGCGCGGGACGTACCCTGGGATGTGCGGGCTAACTAAAGCCCACACTACCGGCGTCTCTTCCCGCGCGGGACGTACCGCCGCGGCGTGGCGTGGATGGTATCGGCGCACAGGTCTCTTCCCGCGCGGGACGTACCGGTTGCTTCAGGGTTCGATTTAAAGGATAATAGGATCTTTAAATTGTATGTCGAAATGGCTCGGGCTGCTGATCTGTCCGGTTTTGTGGGGCGGGGCCACGGGCCGGCCGGAATCGTGGGTGGTCGCGCGATGGCAGGGCGGGCCGTTGGAAGTGGCTTGGCGCGCCAAGGCCAAGACTCTGCCGGCCGATGCGGCGGCGCGGGACGCCATCGCGCACTGGTACGACGAAAGCACGCTGGCGCTGGTGGATGGCACGCCCATCAACTGCCTGGTGGTGACCTGGAGCGCGGGGGCGGATCCCGTGATCGAGCGGCAGCAGCAGGAGATCGTTGGGAACTACGCGCGCCGGGCGCACGCGCGGGGCCTCGCGGTGCTTGGGCTGGTCCTGTCCGGCGCGGATCCTGCCATCTTCGCCTCGCCGGCGGCCGCCGGCCTGGATGGCCTGGTGATGGAATTGGCCGGCGCGCCGCCGCCTGCGAAGAGTGGCGCTTCGCTGGTGGTGCCGCTTGGAGATCGGCCCGCTCCGCTTCGCGCGGCGAACGGGCCGGTGGTGGCAATCCGGGGTGTCCCTCCGCGGTCGCGCCTGCTGACTGAAATGGGCATCGCGGCGACGCCATCCAGCCAGCCGTGGATCGATTCCAATATGTGGCTGGTGCGCTCGTTTCACGCCGGCGCCGACCGGCGGATGGTGTGGCTCGGGTATCTGCCGGAAGAAGGCACGCGGTCCGACGGATATGCGCGGGCGGTGGCCGACGCAGCCATCCCGGGAGGCCGCTGGATGGCCGCGCCCGACGACGCGCTACGCGCCGGCCTTTTCCGGAGGCAGCCGGCGGCGCTCGAAACGTGGCGGCGCATGGCCGCCTATTTGAAATTCTACGAGGATCACGGCGAATGGCGCGATTTTGCGCCGGCCGGTCTGTTGGGCATGGTTTTGGACAATGCCAGCCGCGATCCCGCCATGGCGGACGAGTACCGCAACCTGGTGGCGCGCCGGCAAGTGCCCTACCGGCTGATCGAGCGCTCCCAACTCAGCGCGGATTCGCTCAAGGGCCTGCAGGCGGTAATGGCCATGGATCTCGCGCCGCCGTCGGATGCCGAAAGGAAACTGCTGCGCGGCTTCGCCGAGGGCGGCGGTGTAGTTGTGGCCGGCCACACCTGGGGAGGCGAAGTCCCCAAGGGCCAACCCTATGCCGAGATTCCCTCGGGCAAGGGCCGGATGGTGGTGTATGCCGACGACCAGCCCGGGCCGGAGGCGGTTTCCAAGGACCTGCCGGACCTGCTGGACGATCTGGGAGTGCGCGTCTTCAACACTCCGTCGGTGCTGACCTACGCCAGCGCCGATGGGTCCGGTAAACGGCTGCTGGTCCAGATGCTCGACTACGCGGACTTCCCGGCGGAATCCATGACGGTGCAGGTGGAGAGCGGGTATCGCACCGCGCGGCTGTACACCCCGGAAAACGGCGTGACCGAATTGGCAGTGAAGGCAGTCCAGGGCAAGAGCGAGGTTTCGATCCCCAGGTTGGTGGTCGCTGGGGCGTTGCTGCTGGAAAAGTGATCACCGGAAGGAGAACGGTATGAACTTCGAGAAGTGCGGCCGCATTTCGCGGCGCCAATGGCTGGCGGTAACCGGCGTTACCGCGGGAGCCACCGCCATGGCGCAAAGACAGGCGCTCGACGAATCCATCCGAACTTACACGCCGCCGCCCGCCAACCCGCGGGCCCCGGTGGCGCCGGTGGCGCTGGCCAAGTGCCCCGATTACGACCAGGACCTGGCCGCCATTCTGGGAACCATGTTCGACCAGATCGGCGGCATCGGCACGCTGGTGCGCAACAAAACCGTGACGGTGAAGCTGAACTTGACCGGTGGAGGCGAGTTCCCGGGCTTTAAGGCGGGCGACTGCACCTGGGTGAATCCCAAGGTGATAGGCGCGGTGGTGGCGCTGCTGGACAAGAACGGCGCCCGGCGCGTAAGGCTGGCGGAGGGATGCGGCGGCGGCGGGCGCAGGCCCGGCGCCGGGGGACTCGAAGGCAAGATGAAGAACGGCGGCTGGGACGTGGAGGCCATCCGCTCGGCTGCCAAGGTGGTGGAGTTCGTAAACACCGATGTTCTGGCCGAGGGCCAGAAATGGGCCACCCTCAAAGTCGCCGGCAAGCCATACCTGTACCCCGGCTTCAATATGAATCCGGCCTATCGGGACACGGATGTCTTCGTCAGCTTGGGCAAAATGAAGAACCACGAGGAACTGGGAATCACGCTCTCCATGAAGAACCTTTTCGGGACCACGCCGACCGGGTTATATGGCAGCCGCGAGACGACCTTCCACTATGGGCAGAAGCAGCCGCCCGCCGGCGCGCCACAAGAAGTGGATCCTACGTCCAACCGGTACGAGGGTTACCGCATGCCGCGCCTGCTGACCGACATCAACGGCGCCCTGCCCATCGACCTGGCGATTGTGGATGGCATCGTCGGTGCTTGCGGCGGGGAAGGTCCGTGGGTGGCCGCGGCCCGGCCGTGCAAGCCGGGTCTGCTGGTGGTGGGGCGCAACTGCGTGAATACCGACGCCGTAGGCGCCGCGGCCATGGGATACAATCCGCGCGCCGGGCGCACCGAGCCGCCGTTCCGCGTTTACAAGCCGGTGCCGGACGGACCGGGCGCGCCGCCGCCGCCGCCGTGGAACCAATCGTACGCCGATAATCTGATGCTGCTATCGGAAGCGGTGGGAATCGGCTCCGCGGACTTGAGCCGGATCGACGTGCGGGGGCTTGCGGTCAAGGATGCCGCCTTCAATTTCGAAGCCGAATGGAAGGGGCAGGTGGTAAGAAAGAGGAGTTGAGGCCAGTCCAGCGGTAGTGCCTGAAAAGCGCGTTGAAGCCAAAACAGCGGCGGCTTGCTTTTCCTGAAATCTGGCCCCAACATGGAAGTATGCCAACCGGCCGCGGTTCCCTTCGCGCCCCCAAAAGCATCGCCTCCGAAGTTGGCCTGCCGTGCGGCTGTCCTAGGTCTTCGGCGGCAGCTCTGAAACGCGGCTCGTGCAACAGGCACAGTACGAGCTTGCCCACGGCCGCACCGAGCGGGTAAAACCCAAGCGGCTGGAGTTGGCTTAAGTGGGGTGACCCTCAAAATGCACCTTAAAGGAACTGGGGACCGGAAACCATGCAAATGTTTCGCAAAGGGTAAGATTTGACCCATCCCTGCCGCCTTGACATTTGCCTATACAATTGTCTATCTTTCCTGCTATCGTGAATTTGCAGGCTAATGGCTTTGATTGGGATAAGGGTAACCGCGCCAAGTGCGAAAAGCACGGGCTTTCGACTTCCGTTATCGAAAGCCTTTTCACCCGTCCGCTTGCCATTCTCCCCGATGCGGCCCATTCGCAACGCGAGCGCCGCTTCCGGGCCATAGGCCGAACGGATAAGGGGCGGCGGGGCGTGTTCATCGTGTTCACGCTTCGGCGCAAAGGTGATGAACTGCTGATCCGGCCCATTAGCGCCCGGTATATGCACAAGAAGGAGATTGAAGCGTATGAAAAAGAAAATCCCGGCCTTTAAGAGTGACCATGCAGCGGCGGCGTTCGTTGACAAGGCCGACCTCACCCAATACGACCTTTCGGGCGCGAGGTTGACCCGCTTCGAGATCAAGCCGAAAGATAAGTCAATCAACCTGCGTCTCTCCGGGGAACTTTACGATGCCGTGAGAAAACGTGCCGCACGCGCAGGTGTGCCCTATCAGCGCTTCATTCGCTTGACGCTTGAACAGGCTATCGCACCAAAACAAAACGCTCTCTCAAAATAGGTTAAAAGAGGTAAGTGACGGAATTCCCGTAAAGGTTAAGTTTTGAGAAACGATGTTTTTGCTTGCATATTCAAGCCAGCCTGAGAATTCTCTAAATGTGAAAGATGAACCCGTAAGGTTGCGGGATGGAACGGCCTTTATGTCGCGCTATTGCTGGAGCGCGGACTTTGTTACGTATGTGCGAGTGCGCCCCCATTGCTATACTTCCACGAGAAGCTGGAGGACGATGAACGAGCGAATTTCCAGAAGGCAGTTGCTTATACGCAGTGCTGCCTCGGCGTGTCCCGGCTACGTAGTGGATCACGTGAAGGCCCTGGCATGTGGCGGGGCGGATGCGCCGTCCAACATGCAATCGCAAACAATCGCTGAGGGGAAGGCCAAGGATAAGTGGGAACGGATTGGGTGCCAGTAGGGGCACTTTCCTCTCAACGCACCTCTCAAGCACTACCAATCCACCGCGGGGACGTGAAGAGCCGGCCGGAGGTCCCAAGAGCTCTGGCCGGCTCTTGCTATCACCAGAGAAATTTCATGGCCACCTGAGCGACCCGCGCGCCGGTGCCGCTGGTACCGGCTTGAACGCCGGTCACGCGGCCGAAGCTGGCGCTGCTATAGTTTCCGCTGGGGTTGCTGAAGTTCGTGTGGTTCATGACGTTGAAGAACTCCCCCCGGATGAGGAGCGACATGCTCTCACGCAGCTTGGTCGTCTTCTGCATGCCGAAGTCGAAGTTCACCGTTCCCGGCCCGTGAAAGAAGCGCAAGGCGGCATCGCCTTGCGTTCCCAGGGCTTCCTGGGTGAAGGCACTCTTGTTGAACTCCTGATGGCTCACGGTGTCGCGGACGTTGGGCGTCAGTACCAGCCCGCCGATGTAATTCGGACGGTCGACCCCCGAGCCGCCGGTGAGCGAGTAGTCGCCGCTTTGCGACAGGCTGACGGGCAAACCGGTAGCGGCGCGCGTGATGCCGTTGATCGCCCAGCCCTCCGTCAGGCGCTTGGGAAGCGCGCCGATACGGTAGAAGGGCAGGGTGTAGCTGTAGCTGATCACGAAGTTGCTGGTGCAGTCGTATGTGGAGAGCCCGCGGCCGTCCCGGAAGTTGTAGAAATCCAGGTAGGCGCCGTAGGTAGAGGCGTCGTCAATGGCCTTGCTGAAGGTGTAGGCCGCCAGGAAGGTCATGTTGCGGGCGCGCCGTTCCAGGGTAGCCTGGAAGGAGTTGTAATTCGAATCGGCTTGCGTCGCCAGGTAGCTGTCTTCGCTGTAGTAAACCGATCCCAACGGGCTGCGCGTTCCGACAAGCTGGGTTCCGTTGGGCAGCGTGAAGGTGGAATCCTCCAGGTTGCGGCCGCACTGGGTAGTGCCCTTTAGCACGCCGGAGCCGCGCAGGCTAAGGCACAGGGCGGCATTGCCGGGATTGGCCTCGTAGTGCGAGAACAGATGGTGCCCTTCGGTTCCCACATAGGCCAGGGTCAGCACTGTGGCGCCGGTGATCTGGCGCTGCAGGGAGAAGTTGAGGTGCTCCGCATACGGTAGTACGTTGTCCGTCTTGTAACCCGGAGAACTCGCAATCGGGTAGAACTCCGACCAATTGATGTTCTTCACCGCCGCGGAACCGGGCACCGGCAGGATGAAGGGGAAGCGCTGTGTCTGGGAACTGCCATCCGCTCGCGTCAGGAACGGCTGATCGAGCAGGGGCGGCGAGATCTGCTCCCAGTACAAGCCGTAGGGAGCGTCGGCGACTTCTTCGAAGAGGCCGGCATCCTGGATGGCGGTGTAGAACATGCCGGTGGCGGCGCGGATGCTGGTTTTGCCGGGGCCTCCGAACAGCGTGCGCAAGATGCCGCTGGTATTATCGGGCGACCAGGCAATCCCTAAGCGCGGAGAGAAATCGCCCCACCTGGTTGGCGCCAGCGTGGTGGGAATGCCTTTGTCGCCTGGGAAGACCCATCCCGGAGGCGCGCCCGGAAATACCGTGGACTGCTGGCCGGGAACGATGGTCTCGATCTTGTTCTGCGTGTCATACCACGGCATGCTGGCTTCCCAGCGCACGCCATAGTTAATCGTCAGGTTGGGTTTGATGCGCCAGGAATCCTGGGCGTAAACCGAGCCGTACTTGGTGCGGGAGTCCAAAAGCTGGAAGGAAGCCTGCGTGTAGCTGGCGGGAGCGCCCAGCAGGAAATCGGCGATGTCGCTGCCGGTCTCCGAGCCGTCGAAGCTGAAGCTGCCGCTGGGCGCGTACACGTTGCGCTCATTGACTTGCATATAGAGGAAGCTGCCGCCGAACTTGAAGGCATGCGATCCTACGGTTTTGGAAAGGCCGTCGCCAATGTGGTAGGTGTTCTCATATTTGCCCTGGTTTTGCTGGGCGTTGCGGCCGAAGCTGAAGTTCACCAGTCCCATGTTCGGCACCGAATCGTAGGGCGTGGAACTGACGATGCCCAGCGTGTTCGCTCCGGTTACGAAGCCCAGGCTCGACAAAGAGACCGGCTGATCGGTGGGCACGTCGGCGTGCGCCGCGTTGCGCGTGTAATCCAGACGGAACTCGTTCACGGTCGAGGGCCCGAGGACGCGGGTGTTGGTGAGCACACCCTGCTGGGCCCGCGTATAGTTGCCCTGGCCGAAGTTGCCGTAGGCGGCGCCGAAGGTTCCCGGGATGGTGGACGTGCCGTCATCGAAGTGGTAGTAACCCGACCAGTTGCCGGTTTTCTTGTTGTTGAAGTCGACGCGTTGTCCGGTCCGGTTGTCGCCGCTCTTGGTGATCACGCTCGGCAGCAGGTACCCGGTGGTCCCCTGGTTCGGCAGCGGCACGTATTTCTGGAGCATGTTCACGGCGATGGGCGACATGGCCTTGGCCGGGATCACGCCGTTGGGAAAGACGCACTCGGCTGAGGTGACGCAGGCCGGCGAGCTGTAATCTTCATTGTTGGTAACGGTGTAGCCCAGACGCTGGCTCAGGAGCGATGCCCAGTAAGGGCCGCTGACCGAGCCGTTCAAATCGTTCGGGTCGAAGACCCCGCTCCTCTGGGCCACGCTGGGCAGCACCGCCAAGCTGCTGGAGGATCCCTGGATCACGGGCGTGCCCTGGAAATCGGTGAACCAGAACAGCCGGTTCTTGAGCGCCGGACCGCCAACCGCATAGCCGAACTGGTTGCGTTTCAGCTCGGCTACGGATGTATTGAAGAAGCTGCGGGAATCCATGTCGCTGTTGCGCAGGAAGTCGAAGGCGGAGCCATGCAGACCGTTGGTTCCGGACTTGGTGATGGCGTTCATGATGGCGCCGCTGAACCGGCCATACTCGGGATCGAAGCTGTTGGTCACCAGGCGGAACTCCGCGATGGAATCCAGGTTGGGGATGATGGAAGTGCCGAAATTGACCCCCTCGCTGACATCCCCGCCATTGACCAGGAAGGCATTCGAGGACACGCGCTGGCCGTTGACGGAGATGTTGCCGGTGGAGGACGACTGCGGCGCGACGCCGGCCTGGATCGAGAACAGGTCGATATAGCTCCGGCCGTTAAGGGGCAGCGCGACCATGGCCTTGTCGTTAATGACGTTGCCTAATTGGGTAGCGGTGGTTTCCACCTGGACCGCGTCGGCCTCCACCTGGATCTCCTGCTGCAAGCTGCCCAACTGCATGGTGAGGTCGACGCGGTGCTGTTCGTCGACCGTCAGGACGACATCCTCGGCGACGAATTTCTGGAAGCCCGCCAGCTCGGCTTCCACCTTGTAACGGCCCACGGGGAGAGCCATGATGCGATACTCGCCCAGGGCGTCGGTGTAATTCTCCTGAACCAGATTGGTTTCCGTGTTGGTCGCGGTAACCTTGACGTGGGGCATGAACGCCCCCGAACTATCTTTGGCAATTCCAAGAATGGTAGCCGTCACTTGCGCGTGCAAAACAGCCACGCCCGCGGTCATTAAGACGCACAGCAACAAACCGGCAAGGCTTCGTATGAACCGGTAGACCATAAAACGCCTCCCAGCGCGCCGGGCGCGCGGACATAAGCCAACCTCGAGTTCCCACGGAACTCACGTCCCCTTCCCCCATCGGCAATTCCAAAACGCATGAACTGCCTCCCACCGCCCCGAGGAGGAGTTGCCCCGAGGAGGAGTTGCTAAGGATTATATACTCTCAAACGCCTAATTGGGAAGCGGTGGCTTCGCTGGAAGCGGCGGCCGGAGAGCAGCGGCGATGATGAATATCGATAGGCGAATTCGGAGATGTCCCGGCCGCCGGGGATGGCAGGGCCCTGCCGCGGCGCCGTGTATGACACCGTGGACGGCACCATGGATGGCACCGTGGACGGCACCGTGGACGGCACCGTGGACGGCACCGTGGACGGCACCGCTGACGCCCTGTCAGTGACACTTTGTCAGTAGTCCGCGGGCCGCCGTTGCAGTCTCAAGCACTTAGGCGTTGGCAGCCGGCGTGCACCTTTGCTGACCTCGAAAAGGAGATTGGCACATGGAAATGTTGCTGATGGGCGCAGTGATTAGCATGTTTGGGCTGGCGGTGACTTGCCTGGCCTTCGGCGCCGCGACGCGCGAAGAGCCCGTCGTGGCTGCCGCGGCAGCCGCGGCAAAGGAAAAGGTAGTGGTGAAGGCCGCCACCGCCAACGCGCGATTCTTCGCCGGTGCGCCGGCCCGTCCCGTAATCGACTACAACCGCGTTCCGATCGAAGCGTTGCTCTTGCAGATCGAAAACCACGTCCGCCTGGAGCAGGCGGCCGCCGAATGCTTTCTGGAATCCCCCAACGCCACCCTGCTGCACAGCAGAACCGTCTCCACGCTGGTGAACTGACATGATCGAAGCCGATCTCTTAAAAGGACTGCCGGCCGCCGAAGCCGAGCGCGTGCTGGCGCTCGGCAAACGCATCCTGCTGCCCGCCGGCGCGGAACTGTTCCACCTGGGCGATGCCGCCGACAGCCTTTACCTGGTGGCCCGTGGCCGCCTCCGCCTCACCCTTCCCATGCAGGTGCGCAGCCGCGAAGAGGACGTCCTGGTCGAAGAACGCACTTCGGGACAGACCGTCGGATGGTCGGCCCTGATCCCTCCCCACCGCTTCACGCTCACCGCGGCGGCGCAGTTCGAAACCGAAGTGATTGCGCTGCCCCGCGAAGCGCTGAGCGCGTACCTGGCCGCCCATCCCGACACGGGTTACGCCGTCTCGCTGAATCTCTCCAGCATCATCGGGCAGCGCCTGCAGCTCTTCCAGGCCATGTGGCTCCGCGAAATTCAACGCATGGTGGAGATGCGTTGTGCGTAGTTCCCCTGGCCCCCGGCCAGGCACCGAGTGGGCCCGGCCGCAAGTGGGGCAGCCAGCCTTGAAAACACAGGATGAAGTCCCTTGGTTTCAGTCCTATCGTTGCGCGGCTGCGGTGCGAGCCGCCGCGGCGCATTCCAAAACAATCCTGGGGTGCCCACTGGGCCCCGCCGGCTTTCAGCCGGCGCTGGCCGACTGCGAAGATTCGCGGCAAGCTCAAAAACGCCGCCCGAAGAGGCGCCTGAAAAGTACCAGCCTCCTGTTTTTGCTGCTGTCTGTGTGGACTCTGCCAGCGGCGGACGCGCCCAAAACACCGCCGGCCCCCAGCCCGTCGGAACGCCTCGAAGTCCCGCCCCCGCCTTTCTCCGACGGCATCTTTCCCTGCACCAACTGCCACGCCGGAATGCCCGTCGACCGCACCCGCCGCGAGCTCACCGCCATGCACACCGACATCGTCCTCAAGCATGACGAAACCCACCGCTGGTGCCTGGATTGCCACGACGCCACCAACCGCGACGTCCTGCACCTGGCCAGCGGCGAGCGCGTTCCGTTCGAGGAATCCTACCGCCTCTGCGGCCAGTGCCACGGCGAAAAATACCGCGACTGGCAGGCCGGCGTCCACGGGCGCCGCACCGGCAACTGGAACGGCGCCAAAGCCTACCTGTTGTGCGTGCACTGCCACAGCCCGCACCAGCCGCGCTTCAAAGCCCTGGCCCCCAAGCCCGCACCGCAACGCCCCACCCGGAGCATGAAATGAACCACCCCGAAAATCCGCTGACCGCGGGGCAGCCCGCGGACCATAACCAGGACCGGAAGCCTCATCTTCGCGAGGGCCGGCCGCCGGGAGTTCCTCAGGAGCTGTCGCGGCGCATGTTCACCGCCAGCGCCACGGCTGCCTTCGCGGGCATGGTGCTCACCGCCTGCGGTCCCAAGCGGCTCTATGAAGTCCCCAAGGACAAGCTGAAAACCTCCATTGCGGAAATGGAGCGCCGCTACAAGGAACAGTTCGGCAAAGAAATCAAGGTCTCCGATAAGGGACCGATTCCCGGCGTGCATTTCGCCTACGCACTGGATATCTCCCGCTGCATCGGCTGCCGCCGCTGCGTGTACGCCTGCGTCGCCGAAAACAACCAGTCGCGCGACCCGCAGATCCACTGGATCCGGGTCTTCTCCATGGAGAAGGAAAAGGGCGTCGACTTCACCCACGCCGACCCCTACTACCATCCGGCCGAAGTCCCCGAAGAAGGCCACTTCTACGTCCCTATAAGCTGCCAGCAGTGCGAGAATCCGCCCTGCGTCAAGGTCTGCCCCACGGGCGCCACCTGGGCCGAGAAGGACGGCATCGTGGTGATCGATTACGACTGGTGCATCGGCTGCCGCTACTGCATGGCTGCCTGCCCCTACGGCGCGCGCCACTTCAACTGGAAAACGCCCGCGATTCCCGAAAACGAGATCAATCCCAACACCCACTACCTCGGCAACCGCCCGCGGCCCAAGGGCGTGGTCGAGAAGTGTACCTTCTGTATCCAGCGCTCGCGCGAAGGCCGCTACCCCGCCTGCGTGGAAGTCTGCCCGGTGGGCGCGCGCAAGTTCGGCAACATCCTGGATGCCAATAGCGAGATCCGCTACATCATCGAGCACAAACGCGTGCTCGTGCTGAAAGAGGAATTGAACACCGTCCCGAGGTTCTTCTACTTCTATGCAACCTGAGAGTGCAGTCAGCAGCATCCGCCTGTTCAGCGGGTTCACGCGCGGCAGCCTGAACCTGATCCTCCGCGGCAACCGGATGTATTGGACCTGGCTGGCGTTTCTCGGCGTCCTGATCGTCTCCGGCGCGCTGGCCTATTCCCGGCAGGTGCAAACGGGCCTGGGGATCACGGCCATGCGCGACCAGGTGAGCTGGGGTTTTTACATCGGCAATTTTACGTTCCTGGTGGGAGTGGCGGCGGCCGCCGTGATCCTGGTGATCCCGGCCTACATCTACAACTGGAAGCCCATCCGCGAGATCGTCATCTACGGCGAGCTGTTGGCCATCAGCGCCATCACCATGTGCCTGCTGTTCGTGGTGGTGGATATCGGCCGCCCCGACCGCTACTGGCACCTGATTCCGCCCTTCGGATTTCTGAACTTCCCGAGCAGCGTCCTGGCCTGGGACGTGGTCGTGCTGAACCTGTACTTCCTGCTGAATTTTTCGGTGGCCACGCACATTCTGTACCGCGCCTTTCACGGCAAGCACTACATCCGCCGCCTGGTGGTCCCGCTGGTGCTGCTCTCCATCCCCATGGCGGTGGGCATCCACACGGTGACCGCGTTCCTGTACAACGGCTTGGCCGCGCGCCCCTACTGGAACAGCTCGATCCTGGCGCCGCAGTTCCTGGCCTCGGCCTTCTGCTCCGGCCCGGCGATTCTGCTGATCGTGCTGCAGGTGCTGCGCCGCTTCACGCGCTTCGAGATCCAGGACGCCGCCATCCAGAAGATCGCCGAGCTGATGGCCTACGCCATGTTCCTGAACCTGTTCCTGCACGGCGCCGAAGCCTTCAAGGAATTCTACTCCAATACCCAGCACCTGCTGTTCACGCGCTACTGGTATTTCGGCGTGGGCGGACACCACACCCTGGTCCCCTACGCCTGGAGCGCGGTGGCGCTGAACCTGCTCGCGTTCGGATTGTTCATCTCCCCGGCCACGCGCCGTAATTTCCTGACCCTGAACATCGGCTGCCTGGCCACCTACGCCGGCGTGTACATCGAGAAGGGCATGGGGCTGATCATCCCGGGCCTGACCCCCGACACGCTCGGCGAGATCTACGAATATTACCCGACCGTCACCGAGCTGCGCGTCGCCGCCGGCATCTTCGCGGTGGGATTCCTGCTCTTCACCCTGATGCTTAAAGTGGCCGTGCCAATCTCGCTAGGCGAGTTCCTGGATAAAAAGGAAGCGGCGGCGCGCATACCGGCGCCGGCGGTGGACTCGGCTTGCGTGGTGTGAGCGGACTCTGCGTGCGCGGTGTGAGCGGATCGGCCTCCCCCGGAATCCGCTACCACCCCGGCGTTTTCAGGCGCGGGACCATCGCGAAGCGCGCGTCCGCCAGCGCCGCGATCCGGATGTCATTCCCTGGGATGGGCCTGCCTATCCGTGCGAGTTCGGCTTTAACGTCGCCATACTGCCCGGCGGTGTTCTCATCGGGCGGCAGCAAGGTGGAGATTCTTGGGAATTCGCGAATCTGAGCGGGCGCATCGTCGCGCCGCGGCGCTCGCTGAGCGCCAAAGTGGAGTTCGCCAAGCACCACCAAAGGCACATACAAAGGCAATGGCAGCGAACTGCGGACGCAAACGAACATCGCCGCGGATGTAGTCGACGATCACGCCGGTGTCCAGGAGGACACTACCAGCCCTGTTCATCGATCTGCTCGCAACCTTCCTCGATGGCTTTCAGCATCGCGTCGGCGTCTTCCTGCGAGAGACATCCGAAGGTGCGGGCAAGGGCCGCGTCCCGACGACACCAACAGGACTCGCCTACGCGCACGCGAGGAAACCGGAAATTGTACTGGACCATGCTTCCCCGGAAGTCACGCGGGTACTGTTACCTTTACAGCCATTGACGCCGTTTACGCCGCCAACTATTACTTGGTTTGACCCCGACGGGATGAAATGCGCGAAAAGTAATGCATGTCACTTAGGTACAGTCAGGACTTTCCAAACATCGTCATCCTGGTGCATCCTCATAGCAAGCAGAATCCAGGAAGCGCAAGATATATGGCCTTTTGCATGGAAGCGTCGGGGGGAACCAGTGGTGTCCGGCAACGGATGAAGAATGCCCTGGGCAGATGGTCGGCCCAATACCAGCAGGAGGTGCCCGTCGCGCTGTTCTGCGAGGTCATGGACCCTGCGGAACCGGTGCTTCCGAACGGGGCGCAAAGCGCGCCGGGGTTGGTGACGGAACAGGAGCCCGAAGCTGCCGCGGCGCCGGAACCCGCGTCGACGCCGGAGGCCGCGCCCCAGACGAAACCCTTCGTCTCAAACGGGACGCATAACGGCACGGGGACTGGCGGGACTCCCCACGCCGATCGGGTGGAGAATCGCCCGGAGGATCGCCGGGAAACCGCCGGGGAACCGAAAGACGAGGCTTCTGCCCACGGCCCGCGTCCCGAAGAGCGGCAGCAAGAGCAAGAGCGGGGGCACGCGTACGAACACTTCGAGCCTAAACCGCCTTCGATCGCGGACTACTACGAAGTCCTGCAGATCAGCCGCAACGCCGACCCGGAGACCATTCACCGGGTCTATCGCATCATGGTGGCGCGCTTTCATCCGGACAATCCGAGAACCGGCGATCCGGAGCGGTTTCAGCTTCTGCGCAGGGCCTACCACGTGCTCTCCGATCCCGGCAGGCGCGCGGAATACGACCGGACCTACACCTGGGCTGAGACCCATACTCTGCCGATCTTCGAGCTCAAGGAATTTGTAGACGGCATCGATGGAGAGAAGAATCGCCGTCTCGGCATTCTCTCGCTGCTTTACCACCGACGCCGGCTCAATGAACAGAAGCCCGGTATTTCCGTCCTGGACCTGGAGCAGCGCATGGGTTTCCCGCGGGAGTATCTCAACTTCACGTTGTGGTATCTGAAAGCCAAGGGTTTCGTTCGCTTCGAGGAGAACTCGGATTACGGGGTGACCGTGGAAGGGGTCGATTACCTGGAAACAAACTCCGTTCAAAATACCATCATTCGCGAGCTTCTCGAAGCCGGAACCATGGGGGAAACCGCTACCGCGGCGCGCGCATCCTGAGGGACGGCCACTGGAGTTTCTGCATTTCGCAAGGGGTCTCGGCAATAGTGGGGCAGGCGCTTTCGCCTGCCAACCGCACGCTCGACCAGGGCCGCCCCGCAGTTCCAGTTCTTACAGCACGAATTGCTAACTTACGCGCGCGCTAGATCGACGACGGCGCTCGCGACGACGGCGGCCTTCCGCGGATGCTCTGGAGCCGTGGATACTTCCGCCGGCACAGGCGCCTTGGGTGGGCTGAGTTGGAGGCGTTGCTGCCGCGGCCATCCATCCTGCTGCCGCCCTACGGGACCTTGGCGGCCAGCGGCTTGGCCAGCGCCAGCGGGTCGGGCGCGGCGGCCGTGATGGCGTAGCCTCCGATGTGGCTGCCTTTGCGGAAAATGCAGAGACGGCCCAGGTATTGGTCGGTGGCTTGAAATGCTTCGTCGGCTACGGCCGCCGGGGTGGCTTGGCCGAATCGCGCCCGCAGCTTCTGCATGACCTCGGCCGCCGATTGCGGTGTCTCTTCGAAAACCACAAAGGCTTTGCCGAAATCATACTGGGCCATGTAGCCGCGCCGCAGGATGCGCAGGCCCAGGACGCTTTCCGGCACCAAACGCAGCGACTGCTGGCCTTCGGTGGGGAACCATTGCATGGCGGCCGGCGGCTGGGTGGCGCCCGCGACCGATTTATCGAGCGCCGCGGCCCATAGCTTAAGGGCCGCGGTGTAGTCGCCCTCCGGGTTGGCGGCGATTTCGATGTAGTATTTGCCCTTGGCGAAAATCAGGCGGCGCGGGACGATCTGTCCGCCCATCCCCACGGGATAGGCCGGCTGCCGCAGGTCGCGCGTGGAGGTGAACATGCCGAAGGCGAAATCGGAGTCGCCCATATCGGAGATGTCGATGACGAAGGTGACTTCGCCCTGCTTGCAGGTGACCCCATGCATCTCCTGGAAGTTGTAGAGGAAGTAGCCTTCCGAGTTGCCGTCCATGTACTCGTAGAGGTTGTCGGCGGTGTAGACGCGCGGTGGGCCATTCTGGGTCCAGCCGGGCACCAGGGTGCACGTGGGAGCGGCGGCCGCAGCCGTGAAGCACGCCAAGCACGCGCAAACCGCCAGCGCGCCAGGCAGCCTCAGCACCCGAAAAGCTCCTGTGCGCGGATGAGCCGCTCAGCCACCCGGACGCCGTGCGGGCATTCCACGGTGCATCCGGGGCAATCGGCGCAACGCACCGAGGCATGCTCGGAGGACAACTCCTGGAAGCGCTCGCGGCCCAGCCCGAACTGGCCGTAGCCATCGGCGTAGGTGACGAAGCGCAGCACGTCCTGGACCGGCAGGCCGTAGCGGCACTGGCCCTCGCACTGGCCGCACATGTTGCAGTAGAAGGGGCGCAGCATCTCACGGTGTACCGCCAGCAGCCTGGCGTCGCCGGGGGAGAAGGGCTGGAAGCCCGCGCGGATGTTCTCGTCCAGTTGGTCCATGTCGGTCATGCTGGGGACGGTGGTGTGGACGTTGGGATTGCGCGTGACCCAGCGGAGCACGGCGGCCATGGCTCCGGGCTGTTTGAGTTTCTCGGCGTTGGGGTTGGGGCCGCCGCGCCCCCGTCCACGCCCGCCGCCCGCGCCGCCCGCCATGATCTTCATGGCCACCACGCCTTTGCCGGCCTTGGCAGCCACCTCTAGTGCGGCGGTCACGTCCGGTTCCATGGTGAAGTTGTAAGCGCTCAGGACCACGTCGATCTTCTCGTGTTTGGCGAGGAACGGGATGAGCGTCGCCTGGCCGCTGTGGGTGCTGACGCCGGCAAAACGGATCTTGCCGGCCTGCTTGGCGGTCTGCTGCGCGTCGATGAGATCGTCGGTGATATCCTCGGGGCGCGTCTTGCCGTGGAGATACCAGATGTCCACGTGATCCGTGCCGAGTTCCTTGAGGCTGGTGTCCAGGTCGGCCAGGGCCTCGGATTTGCTGCCCGAGTGGGACTTGGTGGAGAGGGTGATGTCCTGGCGCTTGTTTTTGAGCGCCGCCCCGACCATGCGCTCGTTGTTGCCCTGCTGGTAGCCGCGGGCGGTATCGAAGTAGGTGATGCCGAGGTCGGCGGCGCGTTCCACCACGCTGCCATCGGAGGTGATCATGCAGCCGAAGCCGACGGTGGTGACCTTCATTCCGGTCTTGCCCAGGATGCGGTACTGGAATGCCGGGCCGGAAGACGACGACCGGACCTGCGGCGGGGGTTGCTGCTGCGGCGAATCCGTGAAACGCGATGCCGAAGCGGCGGCGGGAAGTGTCAAACCGGCCGCCAGGAAGTTGCGACGTGACGCGGAGCGGGTCATCCGGACCTCCTTGTAAGTCCAAAAGATGATAATATCTTATTTCACCGAGGTTGGCAGCCTTCAGCCTGCCACTGAGGTTTCAACATTTGGCAAGGGTTCCAATCGTAGGGCAGCCAATCCTGGGTTGCCCACTGGGGCCCGCCGGTTTTCAGCCGGCGCTTGCCGCGCGCGCAGACTCGCGCACCGCCCGAAGGAGCCGCCTGGGGGTGCCCTCTGGGCCCGTACCGGAGGGGACTCCAGGGCAGGATTGCCCGCCCCACAACTGGGTGCAGAATCCGGGGCAGGCAAAGTAAGTGGCATTGGGCTTCAGCCCAAAGTGGGGCAGGCTTCAGCCTGCCAACCGGGGCCGCGAGGCCCCAGGGAGGTCACCATGGCAAAAGGGGTCCAACGAAGGACGCTGTTCCAACTAGCGGGGGCGGCGGCCCTCTTGCGCAAGAACGTATCTGCCCAGCCGCAGCGCAGGCCGGGGGCCGGCTCGAATCCCGAAGAGTTTCCGGGCGTCGAACGGCGGTCCACGGTGGCCATCCAGCAGGGCCTGGAACGCCGCAAGAACGTCTACCTGGCGCTCAAGGCCATCGACCAGGACCTGCGGGCCAGGATGAAGGGCAAGAAGTACGTGGTCATCAAGCCCAACTTCGTCAACACCGAGAACCAACTGGCGGCCAGCCACGCCGACGCCATGCGCGGCATCCTGGACTACCTGGCGGAGAGCTTCCGGGGGCCGGTGAAGATCGCCGAAGCGTCGGCGGGCGACACCCGGCGCGGGTATGAAAACTTCAAGTATCCCGCGCTCACCTCGGAGTACCGCAAGCAGCAGTTGGAGCTGATCGACTTGAACCAGGAGGCCGAGTTCGAACGGATTGCGCTGCTGGACCAGGACCTGCACATCGTCCCGTGCCGCATCGCGGCCCGGCTGGTGGACCCGGAGGCGTTTGTGATCTCAGCGGCGATGCTGAAGACGCACAACACGGTGATCGCGTCGCTGGGGATCAAGAACATGGTGCTGGGCGCGCCGCTGCACTCGAAGCAGGGCGAGACGCCGCGCTGGAACGAGAAGCGCAAGTTCCACGTGGGGCTGCGGCAGACGCACTACAATATGATGGTGGTGGCGCAGCGCCTGAACTGGGGCGCGTCGGTGATCGACGGGTACGAAGGCATGGAAGGCAACGGACCGAATTCCGGGACGCCGGTAGAGTCGCGGATCGCGCTGGCCTCCACGGACTATGTGTCGGCGGATCGCACGGCGGCGGAGACCATGGGGATCAACCCGGAGTGGCTTGGCTATGTGAAGTACTCCGGGCAGATCGGCCTCGGACAATGGGATCCGGCCAAGATCGAGGTGATCGGCGCCAAGGTGGCGGACGTGAAGAAGGCGTACCGCATGCATCCCGATATCGAGCGCGAGCTGCAATGGCAGGGGCCCATGACGGAGTTGCCGTTCAATCTGGGGTGGCTGCGGCCACTGGGCGCGGATCGGGCGGGGTAGAGCGGGCCCTCCGAGGATCTGCCTAAGCCAACAATTCGTATAACATATGTCTTGAGAATGAAAGCAGGAGATCTGTGCCCCCGAGTGATTTTCTCAGGTATGCGCGAATGTTGACTGGCGCCGAGGTCGAAGGTGAGGCCCAAATCGATTCAGACAGCTTGGCCGCCATTCTCGGCGACGAGACCAAACGGCTCGATTGTTCGCACCTGAATGAACTCCTTCTGCTGGTCCACAAGAACCGGGTCGAATCGCCCTTTTTCGAGCACTTCTTCGGCGCCCGTTGCATGATCGGAGAATTCCCTCAGGCGTGGAGCGGTTCCAGAAGGCCGCCCTGCTTCTCTATGGCAATTTCGTGTTTGCATATCGGACTCTCTCGCGCATCAAGGACGCCTCGGAGTTCTGTAGGCTGATTTCGGAGGTCGCAAAGGATCCGGTTCGAGATCTGCAGTACTTCCAAGAGCGAGCGCCAAGGCTGTCGCGACGTCGGAGAAAGCCGTCTATGACACGCGCGCCCGTACCCTAAGGGAAATTCACCCGCTCGCAATCCAAGTGAACCTCGCAACCGGCGTCGCCAACGGTGTTCTCGTGGTCCGGACCATTCCCGACTGCGCGTCGTTGCTGCGCCGGGTTCTCCTTGGCGAAATGGACTTTACCGTACGGGAGGAGGAAGATGTATGTGGACCCTTCGGGAGCGGGTCAGCGGATGCATCTATCGCGTCGCGACGAACGATCGAAAACTGAACAACTGCTTCTGGAATTCCTACTTGCGCTAAGATAAGAGGTTTATATTATGTCCTCGGATGCACGATTAATTCTGAAACGAGCCGCCGCCACTGAGAGGTGGGAGCACAGTGAACGCGGCGATTACGACCTGGATCGTTTTGACCGGGAATTTCAGGAACGCCTTTATTCGCAAAAGGGACGCGAGATCCTGGCTGCGCAGCGGCAGAACACGCCAGACTCCGGGCGAGAGCCGAAGGGCTGATCGGCTTCCTACGTAGGTCCCTGCTTGAACACCACGGACCCCGCCGATAGTCATCGCCCGCTGGCGCTCTCCGCCACCGCCGTAATCGTCTGCCTCTCCGCCTCGACGCTCCTGGTCCACCTCTACGCCGGGCGGCATTACGGCTATTTCCGCGACGAGTTGTATTACCTCGCATGCAGCCGGCATCTGGCTTTGGGTTACGTGGACCAGCCGCCGCTGATCGCATGGATCGCCTGGATTGTGCGGTCGCTCTTGGGCGACTCGCTCCCGGCCATCCGCTTCGTGCCCGCCGTGGCGGGAGCGGCCGAGGTCGCCCTCACCGCCCTGATCGCCCGCGAACTCGGCGGGAAGCGCTTTGCCCAGGGTCTCGCCGCCCTCGCGGCCCTGGTCGCGCCGGGTATTCTGGGTATCGGCAACCTGCTCACCATGAACGCGTTCGAGCCGCTCTTCTGGTTGGGTTGCGCCTGGCTGCTCCTCCGCATCGTCAAGACCGGCAACCGGAAGCTCTGGATCTGGTTCGGCATCCTGGCGGGATTCGGCCTCGAAAACAAGTACTCCATGGCGCTCTTCGGAGCCGGCCTCGTTTTCGGCCTGCTCCTGACTCCCGAGCGCCGCGCGCTTCGCAGCCGCTGGCTCTGGATCGGCGGCGCCGTCGCGTTCCTCCTCTTCCTGCCGAATCTGCTGTGGAATATCCAGCATCACTTCCCGTTCCTGGAGCTGCAGGCCAATATCCGCCGCAGCGGCCGCGATGTGCCCCTCGGGCCGCTGGCGTTCTTTTCCCAGGAAATCCTGACGATGCTTCCCCTGACGCTGCCCATCTGGCTCGCCGGCCTGTGGTTTTTCTTCGTCTCGAAGACCGGCAAACCGTTTCGCGCGCTGGGTTGGGCATGGGTTTTCACCGCGGCTGTGATCGTCGTTCTAAGCCCGCGCATCTACTATCTCTTTCCCGCCTTTCCGGTCTTGTTCGCCGCGGGCGGCGCGATGTGGGAAGCATGGCTGGAAGCGCCGCGGGTCCGATGGCTGAAACTCGCTTATCCCGCCCTGATGGTGGCCCTCGGCGTGTTGCTGGCGCCGATCGCGATCCCGGTTCTGCCGCCTGAAACCTACATCCGGTATACCGAGGCGCTGCATCTCCAGCAGCCCAGGCTGGAAAGGCACAGGCTGGGCCCCTTGCCGCAGATCTTCGCCGACCAGTTTGGCTGGGAGGAGATGGCGGCCACGGTGGCGCGCGTATACAACGGCCTGCCGCCGGACGTGCGTGCCCGGACCGCCATCTTCGGCCAAAATTACGGGCAGGCCGGAGCCATCGACCTGTTCGGCGGGAAATACGGCTTGCCGCACGCCATCAGCGGGCATCAGAGCTACTTCCTCTGGGGCCCCGGTGGCTACACCGGCGAAAGTATCATCGTCATGGCCGGACGGCAGAAGGGCCTGGAGTCGCGCTTCGCCGAGGTACACAAGGTCGCCAGCGTTACCCATCCCTACTCCACGCCGTCCGAGCATTTTGACGTCTTCTATTGTCGCGGGATCAAGCGGCCCCTGGGCGAGATCTGGCCGGAGCTGAAGAATTGGGACTGAGGCCGCTCAACCGCGGCGCGACAGAGTCTCGATCGGCATCGGCAGTTCGGCTGCGTCGGCGTAGTCGATGCCCGGATCGCCCGCCAGCGCCTGAGAGGCAGGCACCCATCGCCCGATTCACGCGCCCACCAGGTTGGGCAATTCCAGCAGTCGCGAGATTGAGGGCAAGATTGGCATCTTGGGTCCTGCTCTTCCTGGAACAGCACCGGACGAACCAGTCCTGCAAGCGCAACTCGCCCGTGAGCGCAGTGTCGCAGGCGGTCAACCGATGGCGGGAAGCCAGAACAGAGAGATGGACGAAATCGGCGACGGAAGGCGCTGGTGCAATACGGACGATTCCCTCGGGACATGTCGATTCCTTCGCCGTCCAATCGTCGTAGGGATGGAGGAAACACCATGGCAAACGCTTTCGTACACGTGGAGCTGAACACCACCGATGTGGAAAAGGCCAAAGATTTCTACAGCCACCTTTTCGACTGGACGCTGGAAGATCTTCCGATGGGAGATAGCACTTACACGATGATCAAGGTCGGGCAGGGAACCGGCGGGGGCATCCTGAAGCACCCCATGCCCGGCGCTCCCTCGGCTTGGCTGGCGTACGTGTCGGTCGACGAAATCCAGGCGGCCACCGGGAAGGCCCGGTCGCTGGGCGCCACCATTATTAAGGATGTCACCGAAGTGCCTGGCATGGGTTGGTTCAGCATTCTGATCGATCCGACCGGCGCCGCACTGGCGCTGTGGCAGCCGAAGGGGATGTAAGCGCCACAGGCCGGCGGGAGGGCAGGCGGGGCCCCTGCTCCGCCTACCCCACTTTGCTTTTCCGCGTGCGCTTCTTAGGCGCCTCTTCGAGCGCCGCTTCCTGCTGCTCGTCTTGCTGAGCCTCGGCAACGGCGTCGGTCGCCGTAGCCACTTGCGCGGGCTTGCGCTTCTCGGCCAGGCTCCTCTTGAGCGCTTCCATGATGTCGATCACCGGAGCCACGTGCTCGCTGGGCGCCGCCACCACTTTGCGCCCCTCGATCTTGGCCTCGATCATCTTCTGCAGATTGTCGCGGTACTCGTCGTGGTATTTCTGCGGCTCGAAATCGGCCTCCAGCGAAGAAATCAGCATCTTCGCCATGGCCAGCTCCTTTTCCTTCACCAGGCTGGTATCCGTGCGGAATTCATCCACCTGGCGGATCTCGTCCTGGTAATACATGGTGTGCGAGAGAATTCCCTTGGCCCCCGGCCGCAGCACGATGATGTGCTCGCGGTTGTGCATCGCCACCTTGGCCAGGGCGTAGTATGCCGATTCGCGCAAGGCCTGGAACAGCAGCGCGTAGGGCTTCTCGCCGCCCTCGTCGGGCGCCACGTAGTAGGAGCTTTCCAGGTAGATCGGGTCCACCTGCTCGGCCTTGACGAATTCCAGGATCTCCATCACCTTGGCCGTTTTGGGCGCGACCTTCTTGATGTCCTCGTCGTCGATCTCCACGTAGTGGTCTTTTTCGTACTCGTAGCCCTTCACCAGCTCGCTGCGCTGCACGGGCTTGTCCTCCGCCTGGCAGTAGGTCACCTGGCGAATGCGCGAATGGTCCTCTTTGTGCAAGAGATTGAAGCTGATGGTTTCGCTGCGCGCGGCGCTGAACAGCCGCACGGGAAAGGAAACCAGGCCAAACGTGAGGTGGCCCTTCCAGACGCTCGATGCCATAATTCACCCTCGCTGGGCAAGGGGTCTCCTCACCCTCTACGGCTTTCAACATACTACAATGCCCGATAGGATGTAAACGGAGAGGGATAAAGGGACTTATGCCGCTCGAGGAGTACGCCGCCAAACGCCGTTTCGCGAACACCCCCGAGCCGCCGCCCGGAACGGTTCCGAGCCATGGCGGCGCCCATTATTTTTGCGTACAGCGCCACGACGCCACGCGCCTGCATTACGATTTCCGCCTGGAGATGGATGGGGTCCTGAAATCCTGGGCGGTGCCCAAAGGACCCACCCTCGATCCGGCAGTGAAGCACTTCGCCGCCCATGTGGAAGACCACCCCGTGGATTACGGCAGTTTCGAGGGCAACATCCCGGCGGGCAACTACGGCGCCGGCAGCGTAATGCTATGGGACCGCGGCTCCTTCGATCTGATCGGCGAGGCCTCCGGCGCCGAGCAACTGGCCCGCGGCGACCTGAAGTTCCGGCTGCACGGCGAAAAGCTCAACGGCGATTTCGCTTTGGTCCACATGAAGGGACGCGGCAAAGGCAACGAGTGGCTGCTGCTCAAGAAGCGCGACGAATTCGCGGTGCCCGGCTGGGATGTGGAGGCGTACGCCTACAGTGTGCTTTCCGGCCGCACCCAGGAAGAGATCGCCCGCAACCTGCCTGCGCGGGAAGCCAAACGCAAGACCGCGGGCGCGGCCGACCGGGTGTGGGAGAGCCGGCCGGCCAGGCGAGGGGCGAAGGCCGCCACCGCGCCTGCGGCCACGCCAGGAACTCAGCCCGCAGCGCCCACGGCCACAGCCCCCGCGTCGGCGCCCGCGCGGAAAGGCCGCGGCAAACGCGGCACGGAAGCGGCCGGCGCACCCGCGCCGGAAAACAGCTCTGCCGATCCCGCTGTCGAAGCCGCCGCATCGGCACGCACGCCGGAAGGCCCCTCCGCCGCGCCCGCGGCCAAAGCCGCCGCATCGGCACCCGCGCGGAGAGGCCGCGGCAAACGCGCCACCGAAGCGGCCGGCGCACCCGCGCCGGAAAACAGCTCTGCCGACCCCGCTGTCGAAGCCGCCGCATCGGCGCCCGCGCGGAGAGGTCCGTCTGCCGCGCCCGCGGCCAAAGCCACCGCATCGGCGCCCGCCCCGGAGGGCCGGCCCGGCAAACGTGGCACGGAAGTGGCCGGCGCATCGTGGCCCGGGCCGGAAGATCAGCCGGCCGGGCGCGCGGCGAAGGCCACCACATCAGCGCCCGCGCCGGAAAGTCAGCCCGCCGCCAAAACCGCCGCCGCATCGGCGCCCGCCCCGGAAGGCCGGCTGGGCAAACGCAGCACGAAGACCTCCGCCGCGCCAAAGTCCCAGCCCGCAATCGACCCCGGCAAGCTGAAGGGCGCGCGCGCCGCCGAAATGCCGGCCTCCATCGAACCGATGATGGCTACCCTGGTGGCCAGCCCGCCGCGAGGCCAAGACTGGCTGTTCGAAATCAAGTGGGATGGCGTCCGCGCCATCGCCTTCGTGGACCGCGAAGAGGTCCGCCTGCAGGCCCGCAGCGGCCTGCGGTCGGAGCGCCAATACCCCGAGCTGGCCGTGATCCATCACCAGATCGCGGCCCGCCAGGCCGTGCTGGATGGGGAAATCGCGGTACTCGACGCCAAGGGTGTCGCGCGCTTCCACCTGATCCAGCCGCGCATCGCCAATGCCGATCCCAACTCGGTCGCTCACCTGGCGCGCTCCACGCCGGTGGTGTACTTTGCGTTCGACCTGCTGTATCTGGATGGGTATGACTTGCGCAACGTGGCGCTGGCCCAGCGGCGCGAGTTGCTGGAGACCGTGGTCACGCCCGGGGGCGTGCTGCGCATCTCGGCGGCCTTTCCGGGAGCGGGCGAGGAGATGCTGGCCGCGGCGCGCGAGAACGGCCTGGAGGGCATCGTGGCCAAGCACGCCAACAGTGGTTACGAATCGCGCCGCAGCCGCGACTGGCTGAAGATCAAGATCGTCGATGAGCAGGAATTTGCGATCGGCGGGTACACCGCGCCGCAAGGCGGCCGCTCGCATTTCGGCGCCCTGGTGCTGGGCGTCTACGACGAGGGCAAGCTGCGCTGGGTGGGCAACGTGGGCACCGGGTTCGACCACAAGTCCCTGGCCGCCATCCATGCCCGCCTCCAACCGCTGGTCACCGAAAGCTGCCCCTTTGCCGAGCGGCCCAAGCCCGACCGCGGCATCACCTGGGTGCAGCCGGACGTGGTCTGCCAGGTGAAATACCTCGAATGGACGCAGGACAACCGCCTGCGCGCGCCGGTGTTTCTGGGCCTGCGCGACGACATCGGCGCGCGCCAGGTGAACCGCGAATCGGCCCTGCCCGCCGTGCCCGCCCAAGCGCCGGCAGGCGCGCCAAGCGAAGGTCCGGCGGGCGCGCCCAGCGAGGGTCCGGCGGGCACGCCCGACGGCGTCCCGGCAGGCGCTCCCGACGGCGTCCCGGCAGGCGCGACCAACAAGGTCCCGGCAGGCGCGTCCGCCCGCGTTCCGGCAGGCGCGCCCAACGGCGTCCCGGCAGGCGCGACCAACAAGGTCCCGGCAGGCGCGTCCGCCCGCGTTTCGGCAGGCGCGTCCGCCCGCGTTCCGGCAGGCGCTCCCGACGACGCCCCCGCCGTGCCTCCCAGCGCTCTGCCCGCCGGCGCGGCGCCCGCCGCCGATCCGCCCGCATCCGATCCAACCGCCAAGGGGAGAGAAGGGAAGGAGGGAGAAGGAGGAGGAAGCAGGAGGGATCCCTTCCTGGCGGACGTGAAAGAGGCCACCTGCAAGATTGGCCCGCACACTCTCAAATTCACCAACCTGAAGAAGGTGTTCTACCCCGACGAGGGCTACACCAAGCGCGATGTGCTCAACTACTACGACGCCGTGACCGGCTTGATTCTGCCGCATCTCAAGGACCGCCCGCTGTCTCTCAAGCGCTACCCCAACGGCATCAAGGAGCAGTTCTTCTTCCAGAAGGACGCGCCCGAAAGCTTCGCCCCATGGCTGCGCACCGAGTGGATCGATTCCGACCACAACGAGCGGCCCATCCGCTACGTCTTAGCCCAGGATCGCGCCAGCCTGCTCTACCTGGTCAACCTGGGGTGCATCGACCACAACCCGTGGATGAGCCGCATGGCCAGCCTGGATAACCCCGACTATGTGCTGATCGACCTGGATCCGCAGGAGTGTCCGTTCGACCTGATTGTGGACGCCGCGCTGCTGGTGAAGGGCATCCTCGACCGCATCGGCCTGACCGGCTATCCCAAGACCACCGGCGGCGACGGCATGCACGTGTACATTCCGCTGGAGCCGATTTATACCTATGAAGAAGCGCGCATCTTCGCCGAGCTGATTTCGCGTCTGGCGGTGGCCGAGCGGCGCGACCTGTTTACCACGCCGCGCTCGGTGGCCAAGCGCCAGAAGAACCGGGTATACTTCGACTACTTGCAGATCGGGAAATCCAAGACCATCGCCGCGCCGTATGTGCTGCGGGCTTATCCTGGAGCGCCGGTGGCCACGCCGCTGGAATGGAGCGAGGTGCGCCGCGGCCTCCATCCCAGCCAGTTCACGATCGCCAACGCGCGGGAGCGCTTCGCGGCCAAGGGCGACCTGTTCGCCGGCGTGCTGAAGCGCCCGCAGCGGTTGGAGGATGCGCTGGAGAAGCTGGAGGGGTTGTTCAAGTGAAGGGTGCTACCATGCAAAACGAAACGGACCGCTCCCTGACGGTCGCGGCTCTGAAAGAACGTCCGACCCGCGACCGTCAGGGAGCGGTTGGCACACTTACCCGAAGGGCATTAGTGAAGCTGGCCGGGATTGCGGCCACCGGCTCTGTCGTGGGTGTGGGGAACGCGGAGGGAGAGACGGCGGTTTCTCTCTTCGACGGCAAGACGCTGGATGGATGGAGTCAGATCGAGAATAGCGCGACGTCGCTCGCGAGCGGCGGCATTACCGATCCGGCGGCCCTGGCCGGCAAACTTACCCGTGGATCGGACGCGCTGTCCGTATTTCTGCGC
Organism: Bryobacteraceae bacterium; assembly: GCA_052144935.1. GTDB lineage: Bacteria > Acidobacteriota > Terriglobia > Bryobacterales > Bryobacteraceae > JOPF133. Next base: position 12,973 of record JBKQPR010000119.1, on the reverse strand, counting down.
GGCCGGCTGGAGGATTCGGTGAAGGCGGATCCGGTCGCGTATTCCGCGGCGTCTTCCGCACCCAGCGACAACGCCAAGGCGGTAATCTCCGCATTAGTGAAGGATCTGAATTCCGTCATCTCCGGACCGCCGATCTATGACCAGGCGCGTTTCCGCAACATAGATCTGCGGCCCGAGACCCAGCAGTTACTCAAGCAGAGTCCCAGCGGCCAGCAACTGGCGCGGCTGAACAAGTTACTGCTGGAAGATGCTTATCCTGCCGAGTTGGCGCGGAGCGTTTCCACGGGCTGGGTGGTAAAGGACGGCGCCATGGCCAGCACCGGCTCCGGCCGCGGTGTCATCTACACGGCCAAGGACTACAGCCGCTACCGGCTGATGTTTACGATGCGGCACGTCTCCGGCAATCCGGATCATCAGGCCTGCGTGCTCATCTTTTGCAGCCGCCCGCAGGCCGTAGAAAAACCTCTCGATGCGCTCGGTGGGATTCAGTTTCAGGTTCCCAACGGCGGGCATTGGGATTACCGGCCGGGAATGAATAACAGCGGAGGTCTGGAGTTCGTCACCGTGACGAAGACCCGCTTCGACGTCCACGATTGGAGCCGCGTCGAGATACTGGCGGACGCCGCCAAGGGAGTAGCTCGTATGGCGGTCGCGCAGCCGCCTGGGAGCAAGGCCGTCGAGGTACTGGATTTCAGGGACCCCACCGCGGGCAGGGTGGGGCCGATTGCCTGGCAGATGCACAACGCCGGTTTGTTGGATGAGTACAAGGATGCCACGATTGAGGTAGACCCCAAGGACGACGATCTAATCCCGGTGAAGTAAGTGAAGTCCGTATTCATTTCGCACTCCACGAAAGACGCCAAGGCCGTAACCGGGATTCGCGGCGCGCTGCAAGGCAAGCTCCGGGTCTGGGACGATCGCAGTGGTTCGCCGGCGGCGACTCGCTCGGCAGAGCCGTCGAGGCCGCAATCAGCGAATCGCACTACTTCATTGCTCTGCTCAGTCTCCATGTGGCCAACTCGTCCTGGGTCAGGAAGGAGATCCGGTACGCTCTGAAGGCCGGGAAGCGAATCATCCCCGTCCACTGCCCGGCATTGGAGACCGGAGCGCTGGGCAACTGCTTCGACGACGAGCCCCTGGCGGTGACGTACAATCGACTCTCGCCGAGAGCCTGCACGGCCTGCTGGCCGCGTTGGAACTGGAACTCCCGGACCAGGATTTGGCGCCTGTCGAGGTGCCCGGCACTCCCACCGCCGACCTGATGCTGGAACTGTCCGACCCGGCCATCGAGACGGCGGACGGCAAGCGCCGCGCCACGGCCACGCTGCATTTCCACCCGCACGATAGAGGCCGCGCGATCGAGAGCCAGCGCTACCGCGTCACCGCGCCGCTCGGGCCCCCCGAAAACGAAGCGCTGGCCTGGTATCCGGAGCGCTTCATCGACTGGCCCACCCGCATATCTCTGGAACGCGCGCGCCGCGTGGAAGAGCGGCTTCCCGAGAGGGCCGCAGTCTCTACGAAATGCTGAATGCCGATGTGGCGCGCAAGGCCCTGGAGCTGTGGACGGCCGCTCCCGCCGGAGCGGACCCCGCTTCACCATCAAGGTGGACAAGGACCTGACGGAGGGTTCGCCGGCCGAACGCCAGAAGGAAGCCGACGAGGCCGCCACTATGCTCCTCTCGCTTCCCTGGGAGCCGATCTGCGACGGCCGGGCAGCGGTGCCGATGGCCACCAACCCGCTCATCCGGGTGCTGTTGGTGAGTCCCCGCCCCGCGGACCAAAGCTGCATCGACCACCGTGCCAGCGCCCTGCCGCTGGTGGAGGCGCTCTCCGGGCTCGGCGAGCGGGCAGAGTTCAAGCTGCCGGCGGCTGCCACCTTCGAAGCACTGAAGCACTGAAGCAGGAACTGGCGCGGCAGCGCTACCACGTGGCCACTTCCACGGCCACGGTGTCTACGACCCAAGGCTGGGATTGGGCGCTATGCTGCGAGGACACCCAACGGCACACCCATCGCGTGAATGCGGACCAGATCGCCGATCTGGTGAACACCGAGGCGGCGCAGGATCGCCGCGTCCCGGTCTTCCTTCCTGGACGCCTGCCAGACGGGCGGTGGCGGGCGACGATCGGTCCTCCACGGGCGCGTAAGCTGCTGGAGTGCGGGGTGGCGTCGGTGGCGGCCATGAGCCACTCGGTGCCGGTGGAGACCGCGCCGCCTCGTGGCCGCCTTCTACCAGGAACTGGTGCGTGGCAAGCTCGCCGGGGAGGCCATGCTCACGGGCCAGCAGGCGCTCGGCCGCGACACCTCCCGCAACGAGGTCTATCGATCTGGCCAAGCGGCTCTCCTTGACGTTAGCGACCCTTGATGAAGACCTTAAGAAGGGCGCGATTGCCGAAGGACTAATCGTTCTATGATTTGGACCGCCTCGCTGGCCGCTGTCGAAAGCAGCCCGATCCCGGACATCGATGTCCGGAAAATTGGGGACCGTTTGCTGAAAACAAATGACTTAACATCTAGATGGCCGGACATCATGGCCGGAATCGGCTTCCCTCGCGCAAATTCGCTGGCGCGAAACCTCTTCCAGCCACATTGTATCTAACAGACATGCGGAGAACGGCAGGGGTCAACCGGGCGAGGCCCGTAAGTCATTGAATCGGATGGCACAGAAAGCAGCCGAAAAATCCTCGAACTTGGTGAACGGGTTTTGTGCGGTTTCCCCCTTTCCAGGTCTGGTAGACTGGAATGTTCGCACATTCAATAAAGGGGGATTGGCATATTGAGGGTCCGGGTTCCGTTACTGTTCATCGTAGCCGGAGTATCCCTGGCGGGGCCAGGGCGCACCCCAAAGAACGCCCCCGAGGGCGCCCCGGAATCCCCGGAGTCGATCGTGGAGCGGTATCAGGCCGCCACGCGCACCCAAACCCAGGCGCTCAAGAGCGCCTCCATGGAGCTGGATATCCAGGCTTCCGTGCCCAAGCTGAAAAAACACGGCCGGCTGCGGGCCTTGCGCCGCATCTCCGCGTTGGGCCGCATCAGTTACGAAGTGCTCCACTTTGAGGGCGACGGCGCCATCAAGAATCACGTCATCGCGCACTACCTGGCCGCCGAGCGGGAGGCCCAAAGCGAGCAGGCGGCCCTCGCGGTCACGCCGGAGAATTACAAGTTCAAGTTCAAAGGACGCGGCCGGCTAGAGGATCGCGACGTCTACGTTTTCGAAGTGACGCCCCGGCAGAAGCGCGAAGGGCTGTTTAAGGGAAGCCTGTGGATCGACGCTTCCACGTACACTGGCGTGCGGGAATCCGGCCGGCTGGTGAAGAATCCTTCCATGCTGTGGGCCCGCAACGTGCAATTCGTCCGGGAGTATGACATCAAGGATGGCATCTCGACACCCCGCCAACTGCAAAGCTCGGGCGAGGCGTTGGGGTTTGGCAGAGTCGAGCTGACCGTGAATTACAGCAACATTTCGCTCGACGATCAAAAGCGCAGCACGGCCAGTGAGGGCAACCCCCAGTAATGAGAACCCTGTTTTTGAATCCGCCATCGTTTGAAGGTTTCGACGGGGGCGCCAGCTCGCGCTGGCCGGCCTCGCGCGAAATCGAATCCTATTGGTATCCGGTGTGGCTGTGCTATCCCGCGGGCATGCTCCCGGACAGCAAAGTGGTGGACGCTCCGCCGCACAAGATCTCCATCGAGCAGACCGTCGGGATGGCCGGCGAGTTCGAGCTGCTGGTGCTGTACACTTCCACTCCCGGCTTTCACGTCGACGTGAAGATGGCCGAGATGATGAAGGATTCGAACCCCAAGCTGCGCGTGGCGTTCGTGGGCCCGCCGGTCACCGTGGAGCCGGAAAAAATCCTGCGCGTGAACAAGGCCATCGATTTCATCGTGCGGCGCGAGTTCGATTATCAGATCGCCGATTACGCCAAGGGTAAGCCTCTCGAAGAGCTGCCCGGCGTGAGCTTCCGCAAGAACGGGCAGATCGTCCACAATCCGGAAGGCCCGGCCATCGAGAATCTCGACGATCTGCCGTGGGTCACCAAGATCTACAAGCGCGATCTGGATATTACGCGCTACAACGTCCCCTTCCTGTTGAACCCGTTCATCTCGCTGTACACCTCGCGCGGATGCCCGGCGCTGTGCACCTTCTGCCTGTGGCCGCAGACGCATTCGGGCCACCGCTGGCGGCTGCGCTCGTCCGACGATGTGGCCAACGAAGTGCGCTACGCGCTGGAGCAGTTTCCGCACGTCAAGGAACTCTTCTTCGACGACGATACCTTCAACTACCGCAAGGAGCGCACCATCGAGCTGTGCAAGAAGCTCAAGCCGCTCAACTTCACCTGGTCGTGCACGTCGCGCGTGACCACCGATTACGACACCCTCAAGGCCATGAAGGAAGCCGGCTGCCGGCTGCTCATCGTGGGATATGAATCGGGCGATCCGCAGATCCTGAAGAACATCAAGAAGGGCGCCACCATCGAAATGGCGCAGCGCTTCACGGCCAACTGCAAGAAGCTGGGGCTGGTGGTGCACGGCGATTACATCATCGGGCTGCCGGGGGAGACGCGCGAGAGCATCCGCAAGACCATCGACTTCGCCAAGCGGCTGGACACCGAGACCATCCAGGTTTCGATCGCGCATCCGTATCCCGGCACCGAGTTTTACGAGTACGTCAAGCAGAACAACCTCATCACCATCGATTCGATGACCGACGACGTGGGGCACCAGCTTCCCAACATCACGTATCCGGGGCTTGACCGCGGAGAGCTGGTGGATTGGGTGGAGCGTTTCTACGGCGAGTATTTCTTCCGCCCGCGGGTGGTGTGGCGGATCGTCCGCAAGGCCATCTTCAACGGCGACGAGCGGCGGCGCCTGACCAAGGAAGCCCGCGAATACATGGCGCTTCGCGCGAAGCGCCGGAAGTTCGTGGCCGATCATAAGTCGGCGGCCAAGCCCGCGCCGGTCCCGGCGAGTTCCGGCGACTGATCGCGGCATGACCAGCCCCGGCATCACCAGCGAAGCCGCGCGGCTCCGGGTCAAGACGCTCCGGACCAAGACATGGATCTGCGCCACGGTGGTGGTCCTCAGCAACGTGTTCGGGAATTTCTTCATGAAGCGCGGCTTGCCCGCCAGCCTGGATAACCCCTTCGATTACATTGCCGCCTTGTTCCGTCCGCAGGTGTCGCTGGGAGTGGCCCTGCTGATTCTGTGGATGCTCTCGCGGATGACGCTGCTGAGCTGGGCGGACCTGAGCTACGTGGTGCCGGTGACATCCATCGGATACGTGCTGGTGGCGTTGATGGGGCGCATCTTCCTGGACGAACGGATTACCGCGCGCCACTGGGTGGGCATCGCGCTGATCGTGGCGGGAGTATCCATGGTGGGCCGCGGCACGCCGCAAACCGCGCGCGGGAAATCGCCGGGGGCGGGAGCGGGCCTGTGAGGTGGTTGTGGATCGCGGTGATCGTGGCGTCGACCACGGCGGGCGAGCTGCTGGCCGCCATGGGGATGCGGCGGCACGGCGAGATCCGCGATTTCCGTCCCGGCGCGGTGGGCCGGGCGCTGGCGCTCGCGGTCCGCAACCGTTTCGTGATCGGCTCGGTGGCGGCGATGGCGGTTTCTTTTTTCGCCTATGAAGGGCTGCTTACGATTGCGGATTTGAGCTTCGCGGTGCCGGCCACGGCGGTCACCTGCGTGCTGGAGACGGTGCTGGCCAAGTATGTTCTAAAAGAGCACGTCAACGGACTGCGCTGGGTGGGAGCTTCGCTGGTGGTTTGCGGCGTGGCGCTGGTTGCCCGGTGAGCGGCCCATGAGCCACGCGGTGAGCAACCCGGTGAGCAGCCCGGCGAGCCGCGAGGTGGGCAGCGTGGAGGGCCGCGAAGTGAGCAGGCCGGTGAGTCACGCGGCGAGCAGCCCGGTGAGCCAGGCGGATAGCCGCCACGTGAGCGGGGCGGTGAGCCACGTGATGAGCAGCCCGGTGGGCCGCGAGGTGAGCAGCCCGGCGAGCCACGCGGATAGCCGCCACGTGAGCGGCGCGGTGAGCCACGTGATGAGCAGCCCGGTGAGCCGCGAGGTGAGCAGCCCGGTGAGCCGCGAGGTGAGCAGCCCAGTGGGCCGCAAGGTGAGCAGCCCGGTGGGCCGCGAGGTGAGCAGCCCGGTGGGAAACGCGGTGAGCCGCGCGGAGGGCCACCCGTGAGCCACACGGCGAGTTGGCTGGCCCTCCCGGCGTGGGTGGCCGCGGCTTACTACCTGCTGGCTCTTTGGGCGGCGGTGCGCTGGCGGCGGGCGCCGCCGCGGAACACAAGCGGAGTCCTGCGCGGCATCTCGATTCTAAAGCCGGTGCATGGCCGCGACCCGCGATTCTACGAAGCGATCGCCTCCCACGCCCGCCAGGATCATCCGGACTTCGAGATCCTCTTCGGCGTGAGCGATCCGGAAGACGCCACGCTGGGAGATATCCGCCGCTTGCAGCGCGAGTTTCCCGCGGTGCCCATCGCGGCGTACGCCGTCGCCACCACGGCTCCGAATGCCAAGGCCGGCGTGCTGGCCGAGTTGGCCAGGCACGCGCGCCACTCGCTGCTCGTGGTGAACGACAGCGACATCCGGGTAGAGCCGGACTACCTGCGGTCGGTGGCGGCGCCTCTGGAGGATGCTGCCGTCGGCCTGGTGACGTGCCTCTATCGGGCGCACGCCGAATCGTGGGCCGCGCGCGCCGAAGCCCTGGGCATCGCCACCGAATTTGCGCCCAGCGTGCTGGTGGCGCGCCTGCTGGGCGTGGCGGAATTCGCGCTCGGGTCCACCATGGTCTTCCGCGCCGAGGACCTGCGCGCTATAGGTGGCTTCGAGACCATCGCCGGCTACCTGGCTGACGATTACCAGCTTGGCAGGCACATCTGCCAACTGGGGCGGCGCATCGAGTTCAGCCCGGTGGTGGTGGAGACCGATCTGGGCGGCGGCGGGTGGCGGCAAACCTGGCTGCACCAGTTGCGCTGGTCGCGGACCATCCGGGTGTCGCGTCCTTCGGGCTATTACGGATACGTGGTGACGCACGCCACCTTGTGGGCGCTGGTGGCTTTCGCGGCGGGCCAATGGCCGGCCGGCGTGGTGGCGCTGGGGGCGCGGATGCTGGCGGGCATCGTGGTGGGCGGCGGGATCCTGCGCGACCGGCGCGTGCGGTCCGATTTCTGGATGATCCCGCTGCGCGACCTGTTCGGCTTTGCGGTATGGCTGGGCGGCCTGGCCGGCGACGAAGTGGACTGGCGCGGGCAGCGTTTGAAAGTGCGGGCGGACGGGAGGATTACAGCGCCGGCGACAGCGGCGGCGAAGCGCGCGGGGTGAGGAGCAGCGGCGGCCAACTTCCAGAAACGGGGACTTAGTTAAACCGGCCGCCGTTCGCCCGAGTGCGCGGCCAGAAGCCTGGACCGATGCGGCGATGACAGCACCCGAGGCAACGTGAGATCTTAGCTCACATTGCCGCTAGTTCTGCTTTCCATACTTCCGCAAACGTGCCAGGTGAATCTTGTCGGTATCCCGGTTAGCAACTTCCTTATTCTGAATTAAGTGCTGGAGGGAGATTATGGAAATCGGAATGTCATCTAAGTGAGCTTGGACCCGGTGGCTCCATGCCTCACTGAAAGTTACGGCATCAATCGATGTCATGACATCCACACGTGCGGGAGCCATACCGAACTGAAAGACAACGTGCTGTTGCGTCAGGTCCTGAATGGTGAGATCGGCCATTGGAGCACCGAACTCGACAAGTGCTTTGTAAGTTCGCTTGGCGTTTTCCGGACTAGGGTCAATCCAGATGTCCATGTCCTTCGTGTAGAAGGGTTCGGTGTATTTCATGACGGCATAGCCGCCGACGATGAGGTACATGACCTGGTGTTGATTCAGAAGTCGTAACAGATCCTTGAAATCTGGTTTCAGTTCCGCGCGTGTTCCCTGGAATTCCTCGGCAAGTCCGGCCATCTCCCATGCCGCCTCAAAGATTGCCTCATCCCCCTGTTGCTGCCAGAAGTCAACGTCGAATTGCCGATCCGGGAATCCGCCACGAACGACACGGCTCATTTGGGTCGAAGAGACGAACTGTTTGAAGGTCTTCATAGATTCGTCTATATTTCTGATAACACGGACTTTAGGTCTAATGCCATACGCGGGAATGCCAGTAAAATGCCAGTAAGTGGGCGTGCGTTGCCAGGATAGTCGAGATTGACGCACCCCACCGTTTGCCCGTCGATCTGGCCCACTCCGAGCGTTTGGCCAAGCCCCAACGACAGCGAGAGGAACGCGCCAAACTACCCGCTGACGGCCTGATCCGCTCCAAGACACTTGCATCCGCGGTTCTGCGTGGGCTGAGCGCTCACTAGCCCCGAACAGCGCGCTTCCGTCTGGCTCCCGCCGTAGACCGTCCAGCGCGCCTCTCTAGCGGCAGAACCTTACCGGGCAGCCTGACGAAGTTTTCGGGTTGCAACAGACTGGCCACCGAGATGTCCTCGTCGATCGCCTCCCAATGAATTCCTACGCCGCCGCCAATTAATTCCCATTCGGACCGTTGCCGCAGTGACGCGTCGGCGAGCCACGGGAACCACACGAGAGGCACTGAAACAACTCGCCCATCGGTCAGCGTAACCGAAAGCGCATCCATCGAACACGACACCTCGACAGCCAGTGTTTCAGTTTTCGCGGTCAAAGTACTCATACCATCTCTCCAAGAAGAACTGCGCATTCTCAATGACTATGGTTCTAATGCCGGTCATCTCATTCGCTCGAAAACCCCTCACGCCGGCGGCCGACACAGGATCCAGACAAAACTTCGCATACCGTCCGGCGTGGGAGACGTGGATGTGCGGCGGCTCGCGCCCCTCATGCTGAAAAAGAAGAACCGATACCCCCTGACCCTGAGAAGAGTGGGCACTTCCCAAGTCTACCCTGTCCGGGCCAATGATTCAGGCACCCAGGCACTCCGTAACCGGCTGCCGGCTGCCGCCACAATTGCGCGCCCCCTATTTCAAATCCTTATAGCGCTCGTACTGGTCGCGGATGCCGGCGCCGACGCTGTTGCCCGGATGAATCAGCACCCGGTAGCGGAAGCGCAACGGCTGGCCCGGCTGAATGGTGAGGCTGCCATCGCGGGATTTGTCATTCTCGAAATCGCGCAGGCCAAAAATGTTGCAGGCGAACAGGCCGTACGCGCGGGCGTGCCAGTAAGTGGGCGCGCGCGGGTTGGCGGGATTGTCGAGGATCGCCACGCCCACCGTTTGCCCGTCGATCTGGCCCGAGTAATCCACCCACTCGGAGCGTTTGCCCCACACATTCTTCTCGCCCTGCTTGTTCTGCGCGTTGACCATCTTACCGGTGCGCTTGGGCTCGGCGATGTCCTTGGGCTGCTCCTCTTCGAGCGGCGCCGCCAGGCGGATGGCGAACATCCCTTCTTTGGTATCCCCGAAGGTGACCTTCTGCTCGGGCGACAAGGTCATGTCGAAATCGACGATGCGGAACTGCGGGTCTTCGTAGAAAGTCATCTTGCGCGATTCCCGCAGAAGGATCTCGCCCGTGGGGATCTTCCATTCGAAAGCAGCTTCGATAGAGCCGGTCTTCTTGCCGCTGATGAGTTTGTCGACGCGTTTGAGCACCACCTTGCCCTTGCCTTTGCCGGCGCCGGTCTGGGAGTCCTCGTTGCCCCAGAAGTCGTAGCCGTTGACGTCGCCGTGGGTGAACCATAGGCCGCGGTGGTGGGGGTGGTCGTGGGACTCGCCGGGAACATCCGGAATCATGGGGAACCCGCGCGTGACCACCGCGCCCGAAGCCGTCCGCAGAGGATGCAGATAGGGCTTGGCGGTGGATGGGCCGATCCAGAAATCCGTGAACGGCCGGCCATCGATCTCGACCGAAATCTTTTCGTTCCCCTGCTGGGTGATTTTGACCTGCGCCGAGGTTGCCTGCGCCCATAGAGAGAGGAGGGCGGCACATAGGAGGGTTGGCTTCATGACAAGAATCATCATACAGCGGCGGGGAGAGGGGCGGGAGATCCCGATTCGGCGGGGCGCCGCCCACCGCTGGCCGGTCGCAAAAAGGGCGCCAGGGGGCGCATGCCGGGCCAGCTCGCGCCGGTCCGACTCGCGCCGGTCCGACTCGCGCCGGGCCGGCCGGGCCGACTCGCGATTGACAAGATCGCGCCAGCCAGCCTATACTGCCCTGTATTGACTCGAACTTCGAAAACGAAACTTGAGTACGACGCCGACCGCGACCTGTACTCGGGCCTGATTCGCCTCCACGTGCTCCACCACGCCGCGGAAGGCCCGGTATTCGGGCTGGGCATGATCGAGGAACTGGCGCGCCACGGATACCGGATCAGCCCGGGCAGCCTCTATCCGCTGCTCCAGGGACTCGAGCGGAGAGGCTATCTTCGCTCGACCGAGCAGCGCAACGGGAGGTCGCTGCGGAGGGTGTACCGCGCCACTCCGTTAGGCCGGAAAGCCCTGGCCGCCTCGAAAAACAAAGTGCGGGAGCTCTTTCGTGAACTCATCGAAGGCGATTAGCACCGATGCCGATTAAGCGAGGGCCGAAGTTGACACGGGCGGCGGGATGGATCGGAGCGATGGCCGCGGTGGTGGGAACCTTGCCGGCGCAACCGGCCGCGCCTCCGGCTGAATTGACGATCGGCCAGGCGGTGGAGGACGCGCTACGGAATTACCCTTCGATCCGCGTAACCCAGGAACAAATGAATGCGGCCGCGGCCCGCATCCGTCTGGCTCAGACCGCCTATCTGCCGCGGGTTGACGGCCTGGCGCAGATCAACCGCGCCACCCGGAACACCTTCTACGGACTGCTTCTTCCGCAAGGCGTCATCCCGGGCGTGGATGGCGTTCCGGCGAACAATCTCGGATCGGTGTGGGATAGCGGCGTGGGCGTCCTGGTCACCTGGCAGCCGTTCGACTTTGGTTTGCGCGCGGCCAACGTGGCTACCGCGACAGCGGCGCACAACCAGGCCCAGGCAACCATGAACCGGACACGCTACGAGGTTGCCGTTGCCACGGCGGATGCATTCCTCACCGTGGCCGCCGCCCAGCAGACCGCGCAGGCCGCCCACGCATCCGTCGATAGCTGGCAAATCCTTCTCCGGAGCATTCATGCGCTGGTGGCCGCCGAACTGCGGCCGGGCGCGGACGAATCGAGAGTGCAAGCGGAGTTGGCGGCCGCCCAAACTCAGCTCGCTCAGGCCGAGCAAGCCATCGACGTGGCTCGCTCGACGGTGACCCAATTCACAGGCCTCAACCTCTCGCAGTGGAATGCCAGTCCCGGCAAGTTGGCGGATCGGCTGCCACCGGAGCGGCCAGATCCCCCTCTGGAAACTGCGACAAACCCGCTCGCCATCGAGCAGAATGCCGCCATCGCACAAGGGCAATCGCAACTTAAGGCCATCGAACGGACCTATTATCCGCAGTTCTCCGTGCAGGGCCTGGCGGCCGCGCGCGGGACGGGATCGCTCAACGACGGCGTGCGGCTGGGTGGATTGAATGGCCTGGCGCCTACCACCCAAAACTACGGTGTCGGGCTGACCGTGATGTTCCCGGCCATGGACCGGTTCGCCATTCGAGAACAGGAAGCCATCCAGTCGGCCAACATTCGGGCGGCGCGGGCGCAATATCAGGTGATCGCCGCGAATCTCGAAGCCCGGTTTAGTGCCGCGCAGGCGACCCTCGCCGGAGCGCGCCGGGTCGCCGCGATTACCCCGGCCGAGGTCTCCGCAGCCCGCACAGCCCTCCAACAGGCCACCGCGCGATACCAGTCGGGGTTGGCCCCCATCGATGACGTCGCGCAGGCGCAACGGCTGCTCGTCCAAGCCCAAATCGACGACGCCCTGGCTCGCTTGAACGTCTGGCGGGCGATGCTCCAACTGGCCACGGCTCGTGGGGATATAGAGCCGTTTCTGGCCGAGGCGGCGCAGTGATCTTCCGGAGAGCCACATGCGTCTTGTCTTAGCCGCGCTTTCGAGACCCCTCACCGTGATAGTGGCGTTGGTCGCCATCGCGCTCGGCGCCGTGCTGGCCTTCGAGCGCATGCCCGCCGATATCTTCCCGCAGGTGGGCGACCCGGCCATCTATGTCGCGCAGCCTTACGGCGGCATGGACCCGGCGCAAATGGAAGGATATCTGACTTACTACTACGAGTATCACTTCCTATACATTACGGGCATCGACCGGGTGGAGAGTAAGAGTATCCAGGGCGCGGCGCTCATGAAGCTGGTCTTTCATGAAGGCACTAACATGAGCCAGGCGATGTCGGAAACCGTGGGGTATGTCAACCGCGCCCGGGCTTTCATGCCGCCCGGAACGGTGCCGCCGTTTATCACGCGCTTTGACGCGGGTAGCGTGGCGGTGGGCCAACTGGTCTTCAGCAGCGCCACGCGTTCCCAGGGCGAATTGCAGGATTTCGCGCTGAACCGCGTGCGCCCTCTGTTCGCGACACTCTCCGGGGTTTCCGCCCCGCCGCCCTTCGGCGGAAATCAAAGGGCCATTGTGATCACTCTCGACCCGGACAAACTGCTGCGCTATCACATATCGCCGGATGAAGCCATTGCCGCCGTGAGCAAGTCGAGCCTGGTGATGCCCTCCGGGAATATGTTTACCGATACCATCAACCGCATCGCGCGGACTAACTCGGCGCTGGGCGGAAACCTGGCGGACCTTTTGAGCACGCCGATCCGTCCGGGATCCGGCACATCCGTCTACCTGCGAGATATCGGAACCATCGAAAACGGCACGGACCTGATCACGGCTTATGCCCACGTCAACGGAAAACGCACGGTGTACATTCCAGTTACCAAGCGCGCGGACGCATCCACGCTGGCGGTGATCGAAGAGGTCAAGGCGGCCATACCCGATTTCAAGAAGGCGGTACCGGAGGATGTGGATGTGCGGCTGGAATTCGACCAGTCCCCCTATGTCACTAACTCCATCCGCGGCCTGGTGATGG
>JBKQPR010000118.1:0-46288 GCA_052144935.1 Bryobacteraceae bacterium | reverse complement strand
AAGCGTTGCAATGTCTGTGCTCCGGATTTAAGGCCCCCATGGTTGGGCTCCGGCAGACATCCCCGCGAGGACCGCAATCTCGCCCAACAAGCGGTTCCGTCTTCAGTTTCAAGCTAGCACGCGGGTTTGGGGCGACCTGCAGGGCATGTCTGTAAGGGATTGATAATACTCGGAATTTTCCCGGCGGACTTGGTGAACGGCTTCGCGCCGGACGGCCGGTTCGGCGTCCGCTCCCTTCAGGTTTCGCGGCTCCGATCTGAGGCGGGACCAAAGGGCGCGACGGTTGCCTTCGCCAAAAAGCACAGTATCTCGCGGTCGAAGAGCTAGTCCGGATGCCGCAAACACGAGTGTTTGCGCCACAGCGGTTCGATGGTCCCAGTGGAGGGCGATCGCCCAGCACCCGTCACTTGCCGCTGACCCGCTCGTACCACAGGCGATGATGCATCCGGGCCCACGCGGGCGAGACTTCGCCGCGGATGATGGAGGTGAATCCGCCGCGCACCACCGCCGTCCCCATGTAGACGTGGATGATGAAAGCGCCGATGGTCACGAGCGCGGCCGAAACGTGCAGCAGGATGGAAGCGAAACGCAACCCGCGCCAGTTCCATGGAATCCATTCCGGGAACCACAGCACCGCGCCGGAGACCAGCAGCCCAATGCCCGCCCACAGCATGGCCCAAAAAAAGTATTTCTGGCCGAGATTGAAGCGCCCGATGGGCGGCAGGTTTTCGTCCTCGTTGCGGATGTAGCGATCCATCGCATCGCCCCACTTGCGATCCGGCGCGCCGATCCGCATATCCGCGCGCCACACGCGCAGCATCCACAGCAGCGTGCCGATGAATAGCAGCGCCAGCCATGGGTGCCAGAAACGCGAAGTCGCCGGGCCACCCAATAGCGTGGCGATCCAGTAGAGATGCGGCGAGTAGAAGGCCAGCCCCGTCACCAGCACGTAGGCATAGGCGATGGCCGCCAGCCAGTGCATCACCCGCTCCGCCAGCGAGTAGCGCAGAATCCGCTCACTTGCCGTTTTCATCGTGCACCTGTTTGGGGCCATAGCGCAGATAGTGCAGCGTCACCCCGATCAATCCGCCGATCATCGCCAAGTTGCCGAGCCATTTCAGCGGCCCCTTCCAAAGGCGCACCGCCCACGGGACGCGCGGGTCGCGCGGCAGGCCGCCATAAGCTTCGGGATTGGCGATGTCATGCAGAACGTAGATCACGCTTGTGCCGCCCACTCCCTCGGGATCGTAGACACCCGCATTGGCGTAGCCGGAGTGCTCACGCAACTGCTGCGCGCGACTCTCGGCCAGTTCCTTCATATCGTCCTTGGTGCCGAAGTGCAGGCAGCCCGTGGGGCAGGCTTTGATGCAGGCAGGCTCGAGCCCCTGCGACACGCGATCCGTGCACAGCGTACACTTGAACATCTTCTTGGTCTGCGGGTTGAAGCGCGGGATGTTGAACGGGCATCCCGTTACGCAGTACTGGCATCCGATGCAGTAATCCTGCTGGAAATCCACGATGCCATTCTGGTATTGCACGATGGCGTTATCGGCGGGACAGGCGGCCAGGCAGCCGGGGTCGGCGCAGTGCATGCACTGGTCTTTGCGCATCAGCCACATCAGCGTGCCGTCGTCGCGATGGTGCTCGCGGAACTGGATCAGGTTCCAATAATTCCACTCCGTTTGCGGCATGGTCTGGTAGGAATTATTGAAGCTGGTCTCGCGGAACGGCAGGTCGTTCCACTCCATGCAGGCCACTTCGCAGGCCTTGCAGCCGATGCAGGTGGTAGTGTCGATCAGCTTGGCCACCGTCTCCTGCCGCTGCGTGCCCGCGCCGGGCGCCGGACCGGCATGGCCGGAAATCTTCTGGATGCGCAGGTTCGCCGGCATGGCTTAGACCTTCTCCACCTTCACCAGGAATCCTTTGAACTCCGGCGTGTTGGCGTTGGGATCGGTAATCGCCGCCGAAAGCTGGTTGACCAGGGTCAGGGCGGTGCGGCCGGCGTCCTCGGCAATCCCGCGATAGCCCCAATGAATCGGGATGCCGATCTGGTAAGTCCGCTTCCCGTCGATGGTCATCGGCTTGATGCGCCGCGTCACCATGGCCTTGGCGATATACTCGCCGCGCGCGCTGGTCACCTTGATCTTTTCGCCGCCGCGCAGGCCAAGATCGTCGCCCAGCTCGGCTGGAATCTCAATGAACGGCTCCGGCACAAGCTGCACGTTCATCGGATTGTTCTTAGTCCAGTAATGGTAGTGTTCAGTAAGCCTGTAAGTAGTGCAGACGATGTTATAACCTTCCGCCGGTGTGCCTAACTTATCGGGCGCCGACTTAAACCGCTTGGCTACCGGGTTATTCGATTGGCTCGGGTGCAGCGGATTCGCCACCGGGCTTTCGAATGGCTCGTAGTGCTCCGGGAACGGTCCATCCGCCAGCGCCGCCCCTGGCGCAAACAGCCGCCCGACACCTTCCGGATTCATGATGAACGGCCCCATGTGCTCCTTGGGCGGCGAATCCACTTTGAAATCCGGAACGTCGTTGCCTAGCCACTTCTGTTGCGCCTCGCTCCACCACACCTGCGCCCGCTCCCGGTCCCACGGCCGGCCTTCGACATCGCAGGAGGCGCGGTTATACAGCACCCTTCGGTTGGCGGGCCACGACCATCCCCAATTCGCGTAGACGCCCAGCCCCGAGGGGTCCTCGGTGCCGCGCCGCTGCATCTGCGCGCCGGCCTCGGTCCACGAGCCGCAATACAGCCAGTTGCCCGACGCTGTGGAGCCATCGTCGCGCAGCCATCCAAACCCCGGCAACTGCTGGCCGGCCTTGACCGTCTGGTTGAGTTTGGCGTCGGTCACATCGGCCAGCGCGCGCCCGTTGATCTCGCGCGCCACTTCGGCCAGCGACGGGTTCTGCGGGTTGGTGTAGTTCCACGTGGCGTTCAGCACGGGGTCGGGGAACTTCCCGCCTTCGGCCTTATAAAAATCCCGCACCTTCAGAAAGATGCGCGCCAGAATCTCCTGGTCCAGTTTCGCCTCGCCAGGCAGCGGCAGCGCCGCATTCTTCCATTGCAGCCAGCGCGCCGAGTTGACGAAGGTGCCATCCTTCTCCGCGAAGCCCGCGCCCGGCAGGCGATAGACCGTGGTGGCGATCTGCTTCATCTCTTCGGCCGTGGTGCCCGGCGCTTTCCAGAACTCGCTGGTTTCATCGGGATAGATTTCGCACACCACCAGCCACTCGGCCTTTTTCAGCGCATCGATGTTCTTACGCGAATTGGGGCCAATGGCCACGCCGTTCATGCCGAAGGCCAGCAGGCCCTTGATGCGGCCCCCATACATGTCGTCCCAGATCTCGGCCCACGAGTATTTGCGGTCGATCTTGGGCAGATAGTGAAAGGCCCACTGGTTGTCTTTGCGGGCCGCCTCGCCGTACATGGCCTTCAGGAACGAGACCATGAAGCGCGGCGTGCCCGACCAGTAATTCATCGAATCCCACGGCCCCGGCTTGGCCGCTTTGGGCGTCACGCGCGCCAGGTAGGCCGCCAAATCGGTGTCCGCCGGGTTGGCCATCTTCAGATACCCCGGCAGAATGTCGAATACGCCCGCCATGTCGGTGGCGCCCTGAATATTGGAATGGCCGCGCAACGCGTTCACGCCGCCGCCGGCGCGCCCTATGTTGCCCAGCAGCAGTTGCAGAATCGCGGCCGTGCGGATGGTCTGCGTGGCCGAGCTGTGCTGCGTCCATCCCACCGCATAAATTACGGTGCCGGCCTTCTTCATGTCGCCGTCTTTACGGATGGAGGTGAAGAGATCGGCGGCCTTCAAAAACTGGTCGCGGGGAATGCCGGTGATGCGCTCCACCATCTCGGGGGTGTAGCGCGAGTAATGCCGCCGGAGTAACTGGAAGACGGAGCGGGGATGTTCCAGCTTGAGGTCGTATCCCTTGTCCGGATCCTGGTAGTTCCAACTGGCGCGGTCGTAAGTGCCCGACGCCGCGTCGAAGCCCGAGAACAGGCCGTCCTCCGGAAGCTGGAAATCGTCTTTGATCAAAAACGCCGCGTTCGTGAAGTTGGTCAGATACTCGCGCGCCACGCGTCCGTTCTCGATGGCGTAACTGATCAAGCCGCCCAGAAAGGCGATGTCCGACCCGACGCGGATTTGCAGGAACAGATCGGCGGTGGCCGCCGTGCGGGTGAAGCGCGGGTCCACCACGATCATCTTGGCATTGCGCTGCCGCTTGGCCTCGATCGGCCACTTGAATCCGCAGGGATGATTTTCGGCCGGGTTGCCCCCCATGATCAACATCATGTCGGTGTTCTTGATGTCGACCCACCCGTTGGTCATGGCCCCGCGTCCGAAGGTGGCCCCCAAACTGGAGACCGTGGGGCCGTGTCAAACCCGAGCCTGGTTTTCCAGGTAGCAGACCCCCAGGCTGCGCATGGTCTTTACGACCAGGTAATTGAACTCGTTGGTGTCCGTGCATCCGCCGTTCCAGGCGATGCCTTCGCAGCGGTTGACGGTGCGTCCCTGCGCATCCTTTTCGATGAAGGTTTCGTCGCGCGTCTTTTTCACGCGGCGGGCGATCTCATCGACGGCCGCATCCCAGGAAATGTCTTCCCACTTGCCGGACCCCGGCCGGCGCACCTGCGGCTTCATCAGCCGCCGGTCGTTGACGATGTCCTGTTGGAGCGACGATCCCTTGGGGCACAGCGTGCCGCGATTGATGGGGTGGTCGGGGTCGCCTTCCACGTGCACGAGTTGCGGCGTGACGTTCTTGGCCTTATCGCCCAGGGTGTGGATGATGACGCCGCAACTCACTGAGCAGTAAGGGCAGGTGGAGCGTGTTTCGGTGGTGCGCGAGATCTTCAGATCCCGCGATTGCGCGTGAGCCGGCGCAAGGTCGAAGCCCAGGACCGAAGCGATGGCGCCGGTCTGGAGGAACGCTCGTCGGGTTGGCGTCATGGTCTGGGGATATTACATCCTGGCCCGCGCGGCGGTGTCAAGGGCGGGACCAGAGACCTCACCGCTTCCTCCGCGCCTCCTTGGTGAAGGAGCTGCTGGCCCGCCAGCGCTATCGAACGATAGTATAGAGACCGAATTGCCTTTGGCCGACATGGTATTCATGACCGAGAGGCTTCTCGGGCTGGAGGAGCGACCTCCAGCCCTCACCTCCACCCCGCTCCCAGACCGCGAGCTTTCGGCAGACACCGTGGAAATTCCCGTCCGACTCTGTAATCTGCCGCCGCTAAACGCGATTGCCAATCAGGTGCTCGCCTCAACCGCCAGACCGGACGTTAATCTCAAGCAACTGGCTGCCGTGATGGAATGCGATCCGGCCTTCGCCGCGGACGCGCTCTTAATCGCGAACTCGTCGCTGTTCGGTTTTCCATCGAGAATCCAGGTGCTGAGCCACGCCCTCGCCGTGCTGGGGATCGATCGCATCAAGGCGCTTGCGGTAACCGTGGCGATGCGGAGCTTTATGGGCAAAGGAGGACCGCTACTCCGCCAGTGCTGGCGACACAGCGCAGCCTGCGCCATGATCGCCAGGGTGGTTTCCCCGATCTTCGGTATCACCGGCGATACGGCGTACACTCTCGGCCTTCTTCATGATATTGGCAGGCTCGGCCTGCTGAAATCGTACCCTAAGGAATACTCGCCAGTGCTCAGCGGCTCGTTCGAAGATATGGAGCAGGTACTAAGCGCCGAACGTGCGCTGCTCCGTGTCGATCATGGCCTCGCCGGTGCATGGTTGGTGAAGAATTGGTCTTTCCCGACGACGTTTATTCAAACCTGTGAACATCATCACGAACCCCTGGACGCGAATGATCCCGAGCTTCTTCAAGTGGTGAAGGTCTCGTGTCGAATCGCGGAAGCCTCCGGTTTCTCGGCGGTCCACCACACCAATTTTGCAGCCTACGACGAGGTAATCCAGTCGTTGCCGCCTCACATTCCTCGTGACACGTTTCCCTCCGCGGCGGATTTATGCGCCGACGTCGAAGCCCGGCTTAAGAGCTTTGGGTGAGGAACGGAGTTTGCGCCGCGGCTCCGCCGCACGATGCTTCGACATTGGCGGCTCTGTCCTGCGCGTCCTGGTGCACCGCTGGCAACCTTCAGACAACCCCGCCGCGGATTTCCATCTGCCTCTTGGTTCCGCGCTGTCGGCGAGGCAGGGCCCCGCCACTTCGCGGCGGATTTCTCAATGTGGTCGATGACGAGAATGTCGATCGCTACACTTTGCAATTCGAATTTCAGCCCGAACCTCTCTCGCAGCGCAGTAATGTAATGAGGTCCTACTCAGCGAAATCCTGCATTCTCATGATGTGGCGCTCACAAGGGTTCCCCTCGGGGAATCGATGCTAGGCTGGGAGAGGAAGACCGCTCCCGGATTGCCCTCGGGGCGGGGTGCCCTCTGGCCCCGGTTCGATAACGTTGGCTCCCCATGCTCGAAGATCTGTTGACGGAACAGACGAACCCGGCTTCGGCGGCGATCGACGGGTTGCCTACCGAAGAGGTCCTGCGCATCATCAATGCCGAAGACCGCCAAGTGGCGCTGGCGGTAGAGCGGGAGATTCCGGCGATTGCGCGGGCGGTCGACTCGATCACGGCGGCCTTCAAGCGCGGCGGCCGGCTGTTCTATATCGGGGCGGGGACCAGCGGGCGGCTCGGCGTGCTGGACGCTTCCGAATGCCCGCCCACCTTCAGCGTGCCGCCGGAAATGGTGCAGGGGATCATGGCGGGCGGGGAGGCGGCGCTGAGCCGGGCCACCGAAACTACCGAGGACGACCCGGCGATCGGGGTGCGCGATCTGACGGCGCGCGGCTTCACGGGGCGCGATGTGCTGGTGGGGATCGCCGCCAGCGGACGCACGCCTTATGTGCTGGGCGCCGTGGCGGAGGCCCGCCGGCTGGGCGCGGTGACGTTGGGGATCAGTTGCACGCCGGATTCGGCGCTGGCGGGCGCGGTGGATATCGCCATCACGCCGCTGGTGGGTCCGGAGGTGGTGGCGGGATCCACGCGGATGAAGTCGGGCACGGCGCAGAAACTGGTGCTCAACATGCTGTCCACGGGAGCGTTCATCCGGCTGGGATACGTGTACGGAAACCTGATGGTGAATGTCCAGCCGAAGAACACCAAGCTGGTGGACCGGGCGCGGCGGATTGTGGCGCAGGCGGTCGGGGTTTCGTACGCGCGCGCGGGCGAACTGCTGGCGGCAGCCGGAAACAGCGTGCGCGCGGCGATCCTGATGGCGAAGACGGGCGTGGACCGCGCAGAGGCGGAACGAAGACTGGCAGAGGCCGGAGGAAGGATTTCGAAAGCTCTCGCTGAGGCGCGGGGCAAGTTTTAAGAGTCTCTCGCAAAGCCGCCAAGGCGCAAAGTAACGCGAAGAGAAGAACAGAATGGATAAATTTGTGATTGCGGGCGGAACGGCCCTGGAAGGCGAGATCGCCATCGGCGGATCGAAGAATTCGGCGTTGCCGGCGTTGGCGGCGGCGCTGCTGACCGACCAACCGGTGGTGCTGCGGCGGATTCCCAAAGTGCGCGACATCCGCACCATGCAACGCCTGCTGGTGGATATTGGCGCACAAGTGGAGGTTACGGGCGAGAGCGTGCGGCTGCAGGCGGAGCGGATCGTGTGCCCGGAGGCGCCCTACGAGCTGGTGAAAACGATGCGCGCCTCCAGCCTGGTGCTGGGGCCGCTGGTGGCACGGTGCGGGCGGGCGCGGGTCTCGCTGCCGGGAGGGTGCGCGATTGGGGCCCGGCCCATCAATCTGCATATTTTTGGGCTGGAGCAGCTTGGCGCGCGCATCCACCAGGAGCACGGCTACATCGAGGCGCAGGCGGACGACGGGCTGCGCGGCGCGACGGTGCATTTTGACCGCATCACGGTGACCGGCACCGAGGACCTGATGATGGCGGCGGTGCTGGCGCGGGGCGAGACGGTGCTGCGCAACGCGGCGCGCGAGCCGGAGGTGGCGGACCTGGCGGAGCTGCTGACCAAGATGGGCGCGCGGATCGAAGGCGCGGGCACTTCGACCATCCGCATAAACGGCGTGGAGCGGCTGGGCGGGGCGGAGCACGAGATAATCCCGGACCGCATCGAGGCCGGCACGTTCGTGATCGCGGGAGCCATTACCAGCGGGGAACTGGCGGTGACGGGGTGCAATCCGGAGCACCTGGGCGCGCTGGTGGCGAAGCTGCAACAGGCCGGCGTGGAGGTGAAACAGCCTGATGCAGGCACGCTGCGGGTACGTTCCGGCGTGCGGTTGCGGTCGGTGGATATGACCACCGAAGAGTTCCCCGGATTTGCCACCGATCTGCAGGCGCAGTATATGGCGCTGATGACGCAGGCGGAGGGCATCGCCATCGTGGTGGAGACGATTTTCGAGAACCGCTTCATGCACGCGCAGGAACTGGCGCGGATGGGGGCCAACATAAGGCTGGAGGGCAAGCAGGCCATCGTGGCGGGGCCGCGGCTGCTGACGGGCGCGGGGGTGATCGCGAGCGACCTGCGGGCCAGCGCGTCGCTGGTGCTGGCGGCGCTGGTGGCCAAGGGCGAGACGGTGATCGACCGCGTGTACCACATCGACAGGGGCTATGAGAGAATCGAGGCGAAGCTGGCGGGGGTGGGGGCGCGCATCCGCCGGGTGGAATAGAGCGGCTGAATAGAGGAGAGCATGGCACACAATCCGGGATTCCTGAAGCTAGTGAACGACGCGAAGTCGCGCGTGGAGCAGATCGATATCGAAGAGTATAAGAATATGATAGAGAACGGCGAGGCGCACATGCTGGTGGACACGCGAGAGGAAAGCGAATGGGCCGCGGGCCACGTGGCGGGGGCGGTCCACATGAGCAAGGGCACGATCGAGCGCGACATCGAGACCAAGGCGCCGGACAAGAATGCCACGCTGGTGCTGTATTGCGGGGGTGGTTACCGCTCGGCGCTGGTGGCGGACAACCTGCAGAAGATGGGGTATACGCGGGCGATCTCGCTGGACGGGGGGTGGCGGGCGTTGAAGGAATCGGGGCTGGCGCTGGAAAAATAGGGATTGCCGCCAGCGGACTGCAGGGAGATCGCTCGCGCCCGCGACATTCAAGAGTGCCCAATCGGGCTCGCCACGTTTGAACGAAACGAGAAAGCGGCGATGCGGCTTAGGCGTCTCTCGGACAATGGACGCGAGCAACGCTTCCCTGCGTCGTCTGGTTTATGGAATTGCCTGCAAGCTTGGCCAGGCTTAGTGAGCTGGGTTGATAGCAAACCCGGCGGTGTGGCTTGCCAGCGCAAACGTCCCTGGGACAAAGGGTGTTTCGGGCGGCCTCGGACGCGGCCCGAGACGGCGGAACGCTTACTTTCGGATCAACCAGACTTCCGCGACCTGTAGCCCGCGGCCCGCATCGCCTAAACCGGCCTCCCGATACCACTTCAGATGCAGCGTTCCGCTGGCGGTCGCCTGGGGCGGAAT
This sequence comes from Bryobacteraceae bacterium, assembly GCA_052144935.1. Lineage (GTDB taxonomy): Bacteria > Acidobacteriota > Terriglobia > Bryobacterales > Bryobacteraceae > JOPF133. The sequence goes on along the minus strand of JBKQPR010000118.1, from coordinate 36,831 downwards.
ATCGAACTCCAGCGGCTTGAAGGGAACGGGGCGGGAGATGAGCGGATGGATCTCGATCCCATCGCCGGCCGTCAGCCGAATCTTCGGACGCGTGGAGTCTCCCGCATACACCACCCGAATTTTGTACTGCGCGCCGCGGTCCAGGTCGGGATAGACCATCTCCAGGGGAGCATCGTAGAGCGATTCGGCGTCGTCCCACCAGGAGCGGGGGTAATTCAACAGCGCGCCGCCCAGACTGCGGATGGCGAAGCCGACCAGCGAGGACTCGAAATAGGCCGGGTCGCTGGCGAAGCCGGGCCCGCGGACGAGGTGAGGCTGGCGGGTGAGATTGCCAAGGTCGTCGTAGAAGCCGCCGGGACCGGGGTTGGTCCAGTTGACGATCTCATCGATGGCCTTAAGACGTTCCGGCTCGGCAGCGGCCTTGCGAATCTCCGAGAACCGCGCGGTCAGCCAGCCGCGATTGTTCAGCGGCAGGTCGATCATATCCAGGTTGGCGCCGCGCTCGGGCGCGATGGCTTTGTAACGGGGGACGCTCAACTGCATGCGAATGCTTTGGAAGAGCGCCTCGGCGAGTTCGAAGACGCGCGCACGGGCCCACTGGGCGACGGGGCGGGTGAGTGCGCGATTGAGGGTATCCTCGGCTTCGGACATGGCCAGCAGACTTCCCAGCCTGGGGGCTTCGCGCAGGCGATCCAGGGCGTCGTTCTCCAACTGGGTTTCATAAATCAGGCGGGCGCGGTTGTAGTAGTCGTAATAGGCGCGATAGAGGGCCTGCTGAAATCGCCAGTTTTCGAGCACCTGCGGCGGAACGGTTCGCTCCATGGTTTGAAACTGCGCCAGGGTGGTGTCGACGCCGGCATTGGTCGAGAGCGGTCCCACCCAGTTGCGCTCCAGCGCAAGCAACCCTTGGGCGAAGCCGTCGCCGAAGGCCTCCCCGATGAAGTAGCGGCCGAAATCGCGGAGGATCTCGATCACCGGCGTATCCGGATTCCATCCCAGGCCGCTCCAGACGAACTTGTTGACATCGTCGTTGACTCCTTCGGAGTAAGTGAGGAAGCCGATGGCCTGTTTTTCGTAGAGATGAAAGATCTGCGCCTCCTGGGTGGGCCGCGGGTTGATGACCTCGCGGCCTTCGGTGGTGGCATAGGCCAGGTCCCAATCGGGAACCGGATACTGGCTGTGCCGGCTATGGGTGATGTCCGGGTACCGGCGGATGGGATATTGGGCGGGAAGCTTGGCGCGAAGCTCGGTCAGGGGGATGCGGACCTGCGGGCCGTAGACCACGCCGGTCAACCAGGCGGGCTTGCGGTTCATGATGTCGAACCACTCGTTCAGCCATTCGACCGAGAAGCTCTGGGGCGACATCCACATCTGCGCCTTGGGATGAAACTTGTGCAGCGACTGGGTCTGCTTCTCGAGCAGGGGCATCATATACTTCGGCTCGGCATTGCCGGGGTCGCCGCCGGGAACGAAAACCGCATCGATGCGGGGCAAGCGGCGGAACACGTCGGCCCACTCGTTGAGAGCGAACTCGACGGTGGCGGGATTGGAGTAATCCCGGTCCATGGCCGGATACCAGATCCACACGTCGATGCCGTATTCCTGGCAGATGCGGGAAACTTCCACCATCATCTCGATCTTGGGCAGCAGGAAATGGGGACTGTCGGCGGCATCGTCGGAGCGCGGAGGGATCAGCTCGATGGCGTTGGTGCCGAAGACGGCCAGATCGCGGATGTACTGTTCGAATTGCGCGGGAGTCCAGCCATCATAGGTATTGACCTTGGGGCGATAGCCGAGTTGATGGCCGCGGAGGGGATAGCGGGGGGCGGTGGAGATGGCGAGCGAGTCGTCGACCTCTACAACCTGGCGCTCCATGCGGAGATGGCGCAACAAATAGCCGGCTCCGAAGAGCGTGCCGCGGGCATCGTTGCCGGCGATGACGACGCCATTGGCGCCGGCTTTGACGCGATAACCGTCCGCGCCGGTCGAGGCCGCGGGCAAGCCGGCGGCTCGCGGGCCGAGCTCAGAGGCCGTGCCGAGCGCAATCACGGGACGATCGGAAGAGGGCGCGGAATGGGTGACTTCCAGGCGGATCTGCGTGCGCCGGGCGACCTCCTCGGTCAGCATTTGAGCGGCTTTCTGCTCCGGCGAGGGAGCTGCCTGCGGCACAAAGATGACGGCGTTGCGCAGGTCCGCGGCGGGCGAGGCCAGGCAAGACACGGCCAGCGCGACGATCGGTCTAAGAATGTTCATGGACAAGGACTCCGCATGTTATCTGATGGAATTGGTATTGTGGGGGCCAAAGCGGATCTGGTCGGTACCACCACCGCCGGTGAACTTGTCGCCGTAGATGGCTCGCTTCACGGCCCATCCGGCGAACGACACCACGACTACGCCCGCCAGCCCGGCGAGAATGAGGTTGCGGATCGCGGGAGCGTAGGGCGCGGCACGCGGCGACGGAGAGGCGCCGGGCCCCGAGGGCACCCCAGCGGGCGCCCCCGAGGGCGCTCCAAGGAGAAAACACCCGATCACCAGGAGAATCGTGCAGGCGGCGGCATTGACGGTGATGAACCATTCGGTGACCAGCCGAATGGGCGTGAAGCGCGGCAGCACATCCATGAAGTTTATGGTAACCGTGGTCCAGAGAAAGACCAGATAGAATAGCTGGCCCTTTCCCATCCAGCTCGTGGGAATTAGCGGGAGCGGGCGGCGCAAGTGCAGCGCGAGCAGGAAAATCATGGCGATGGCGATGGCCAGGAAGACCATATCGAACCAGCCGAGGAATCCGCGGGAGAAGACGAAATCGCCGTTGATGCGGATTCCGTAGATTTCGGGCTTGAGGCCGGCGATCTCATTGACCCACTCGCCGGGGCTGCGGCGAAGATTCAGATACGGGAGCAGCCAAAGCACGAAGACCACGCTGAACACTTCGGTCCAGCGGCGCACGGGGGTTTGATCGGCCAGCGCCGGCGTGCGCGCGGCCAGAATCCCCATCGTGATGGCGAGGGCGATCCCCAGGAAGAAGCCCTGGCTCTGCTCCAGGATACTGTGCCAGTTGGTGTCGTAGCCGCTGGACATCACCAGCAGTTTGACGGCGCCGCCGAGCGCGAATCCCATGCCTCCCAGCAGCAAGCCGCCCAGGGTGGCGAATGCCACACCGCCGAGGCGGCGGCGCCAGGAGAAGAAGAGGATGCCAGCCACGAGGCCGGCGTTGCTGGCCCAGGTGTCGCCGCGCGGCGGATTCATATCCAGGCGCAGCAACGTGATGAGCAGCAGGTGTCCGATCCAGGAGCCGACAGCCATGCAGACGATCAGGAAGGCGCCGTCGCCCCAGTTGCTCGGGCGGATCAGCACCATCAGTGCCACGACGGCGAGGGCGATCAGCCCGGTGAACCCGTAGTCCCCGAGGTAGCGAACCAACGGCAGCGTGCGGTACGGGCCGCGGAACGTGTCCGAAAAGTGCCAGGCCAGAAAGATCGCGGAGACGGGGATGAAGAGCCTGGTCAACTGCTCGCGGTCGAGACACGCCGCCAGGCCCAGGCCGGCGCCGGCGGGAGCGGCCCAAAGGCCTCCGAGCAGGAACAGGCAAGCGAATCCATAGAGGACGGTGGCGGAATCCGAGGAATGGATGTAGGCCACCGTCTTCATGTACGACATGGCGCCGCCGAAGGCGAACCCCACCGCGCCGAGAAAGGCGAAATAGGGGATGCGCGGAAGCCAATCCTGGCGCCCGCCGAGCAAGGCGACGGTCATCCCGCCGAGGGCGCCGGCCAGCGCTGCGCCGTACTCATGGCCGAATTGGCCGCGCACGCCCCAGCCGATCGATACCGAAAGGCCGGTGAGCAGGAGCAACGGCCAGGCGATGGAATGGGACGGGATGGTTTCCACGGGGATTCTCGAATTTTTCCGGCGCGAGCAAACCGATTATATTCCCGGGCGGGGATGAAGACAAACGGAGACCGGGGATCAGGGGATCAGGGCGTGGGCTACTTTGAAATTTTGGACGCCTGAGCCGCTTACCCATTCGTGCCACACTGGCGGCTTAAATGTAGTGGCGATTCACAACCGCCGACACACAGACCGCTGCACTTGTGGTTCCGTCCGGGTGTTGGTACTATTTGCTTATTATGAATCCTGCATCCCGACTTGCGCAGCAAGGGGGCCTAGCGAAAAGCCTACTCTTTCCAGCTCCATCTGCGTCTGCGGAGGTACCGGTAGGAGAGCACTATGCAATGCTTGATGGTCGGCGAGCGTCTTTCGCGTGCTCAACGGTGGCCACGTCGAGCATTTCGCAAGAAAGTTCTCGGAACTGGCAGTGGTCTGCCGATCTGGCGCACCACGTCCTAATCACGCCAAGCGAGGTACAGGTGAGATCTGGACGCGATCCGATGGTCCGGAATTTCAATCGGAATTCAGTGGAGGCCGATATCGAAGCGTTCTTGGCGTTCCTAGACACTGCGCGGCGCGCTACCTTGCCAGATGTAGTTCCATTTCTAGTTGAGGAATTTCACCAGGTATGGGCCGCAAGCGGCTTTGCTGAGGGGCAGAGTGCATTGACCGCCTTTCTCTTAGCCCTGTGCGCCGCCGACAACGATCCAGGAGTTCTCGACGATCCGGCATGGCGCGACAAGAGAGCCGCTGAGCTAGGGATTCAAAACCCGGAATTGAGCAAAGATGCCGTTGATCGGGCACGCGGGATGCAGGCAAGGGCTCCCGATGGATTGAAACTGATCCCTTCGCTGGTCCTCCGTCATGCGGCTGGCAGGCTTTTTCAGGAGGCACATGCCCTTCTTGAATCAGTCCAGCTTGGTCTTTTTGGAAGATCGTCCATAACCACCACTCCACTGTATTCACCCGCTGGTGCTTACTTTACTCCAGTTCCAATTGCTCGGCTGCTGGCGGAATGGGCGCTACAACAGTGGGCGCGTGTATCATCGCCGGATTTGACCATTGCAGACTTCGCTTGTGGCTCTGCTGTTTTCCTGGTGGAGTCTCTGCGGGTTCTTGAGCGTCTGGGCTTTCGTGGCAGCGTGCGTCTCATCGGATGCGACAAGAGCCCGCAGGCGGTCACGATGGCCAACGTCGCCATACGCACCGTACAACACGATATGCCCACAATGCGCATTACATCGGACATTCGCCAGGCCGACGCTTTCGATGCGCAGTGGCCCGAAGCAGACATAGTTCTTATGAATCCGCCATTTCGCTCCTGGGAGCAGATGGACGGTCGTGAACGCGAATGGGTGAACCAAACCACAAAAGGCGGACGGCCGGATTTGAGCGTTGGATTCATCGAACGCGCATTAAGCGTTCTACGGCCCTCTGGCGTATTGGCGACATTAGTTCCCGCCGGCGTGTTGGCGAGCGAGGGTCTTTCCAAGTGGAGGGATAACCTGCTCCAGAGGGCCACACCAAGCCTCATCGCAGTCCTCGGGGAGCATGGACTATTTCAACATGCCCTGGTAAATGTGGGCATACTGGCGCTTCAGAACACTCACGAGCCGACACCGTTGCATGTGGCTTGGTCTTCCGCAGAAACGGGTGCGGCATCTCGGGCAATACGCGCTATTCGCAGATCTATCTGCGGACAGGAGACTACTGCTAGAACCGATGTCGTTGGTTGGAGCGTCACGGTAACGAGTTTAGACGCGTGGAAACTGAGGCCATCTTGGCTGCCGGGCGCAGGCGCACTCGGCTCTTTGCTTGAAACCATACAAGGCCAGACACCAACACAGATCATGAACCTGTTCCACGTTCGCCAAGGCATAAGAACCGGCGCGAATGAAGCATTCATCCAGAGCAAGCACGATGTGGAATCTCTCCCAAGAAGCGAGCGGCGCTATTTTATAGAAGCAGTCGATGCCGCTTCCTTCGTGGATGGAGAGGTGCAACCGAGGAAGTATCTTTTCGTGCCGGACCGAGCCTGGCAAACTGAACTAGAGGTTCAGCAAGCCGTGCCCACATTTTTCGAGCACTCATTGCGAACAATGAAGGCTGGCTTGATGGGGCGCAAATCCCTTCTCAATCCTCGTTGGTGGGAACTGACCAGGCCGCGCGCGTGGGCATTCGATGGCCGCCCCAGACTTCTTTCTAAACGGTTCGGATTGTACCCGGCATTCGCGCGGGATTTTGAGGGGAGATTTGCGGTCGTCCAGGCTAATGCATGGACGCCGATTGAAACGCTTGCCCGCGGGTACGACAAGGGTGCGCTACGCGAGATACTGACCGCATACTGGTGGCTTCTCAATTCGCGAGTGGCAGTCGCCCTGCTGCGCGAGTACTGCCCAAATGTCGCTGGCGGCCAGTTAGACCTAGAAAACAAGTACGTGAAGCACGCCCCTATGCCAGATCTGCGGCAGCAATTTAAGGAAAATCCAGCATTGCAAGTGTTGGCCAGCTCCATCCGGAGCCGCAATGAAGAGAGATTACCCACGATTTCAGAGCGTGATCAGTTTGCTGCTGCGGCGTTTCGGACCGACATATCGGCCTGGAATCTTTCAGGATTGGAGATCCCTGAATAGGATGGAGGTTAAACGCACCGAGCTGAACGAGCACGCTTCAACCATTACCGAAATCCTAAGGATAGTCTGCGATGTCTCTAAACCCAGACCGATAGTCAAATCCCAAGATGAAGGCCCGGTGATCGTGGTAAAGATTGGATACGTACCCCCACCGGTTTGTAGGCAGGTTACCGGCGACTTGGGGAACTATGAATTCGCCTTACGGCTTTGGCTCGGGGATGATAAAGGTCCGCAGTATTGGATCTCTCTGCACGAACGATGGGGCCTCAAAGGCAAACACGTTCTTCACTTTCAACAGTGCGGCCTGCGCCTGTATTTCGGACATGAGAATGAGGAGCCGATCCAATTGCTCCGGCTGGAATGGGTCGCTCCAACGAGAAGCCCTGGCGGAGAAGCGATATATGCAGGCGCGCATGCCGGCCATCCGCATTGGCATATTGATCGTGCGGTCCTTGGTTGCGAAGACTACTCCCAATCTCTCACCCTGCCGGAGGCATCGGGGACGCAGCCGGAGCTATTCAGTAGGACTACTGCAGCATCCAGGGAACCGACTGGTCGCACTGCCTACGATTGTTCCGGGTTGCATCTGCCAGCACATTCTGGCTGGATGGAGTCGCACTGGGATGGGCGCAAAATTCCGGGGCCCCACCAGAACGAGCCGACGAGCCTTAAGGCATTAGGGAACTGGTGGAACGGCGCACTCAGGTACTTCGTTTCCGAATTGAAGTCAAAGTAGCCCACTACCGGGAATCATGGAATCATGCGATCCGCGGAGATACCCGGCGCGGGAACTCAGGCTATGGGTGGTTTGCGCGGCGCTCATCCAGGGGAATTTCTTCGGGCTCTTCCCTATAGACCGGCGGCACAGCCGTGATCAGCCTCTGTTGTACGCGGCGGCACAACGGATACACGTACAGCTCTTTGGGCGTGCCCAGCACCTGGTGATACCGGTCCATGCGGCCGCGCCCCTGCGTCGCTCCCAGATGAATCCAGTTGGCGGCCTGGTAGCAGGTGCCCCGAAACCGCTCGCCATCCACCAGGGTCTCCAGCAACAGGGGACGGTAGCCGTAGAGCGTTTCCCAATCCGCCGGAACCTGGCGGGCGGAATGCGCCAGGATCTTACTGGCCAAGCCCTTCACCCGCACCCAGGGCAGAATCAGAAAACGGCCGTGGTTGACGATGAACTGCAGATTGCGCGCCCGCTGCGCGGCGTCCCATCCGATCCACCGGTCGCGCTCCGCCAGTTTCCAGGCGGGCGAGGTCCACAGCATGCAGGCCAGCACGCGCTCCGGATGGCGCTCCGAACGCACCAGGTAACGCAGGTGGGCGCCGAACGGCACGCGATACCCCTGGTAGTGGTAGCGCTGCAGGTACTCGCGGAACAGCGCACTGTCTCCGGCGCCATCGCCGCGCAGCCACTCCAACCGCAAGGGTTCGTATTCACCGGCCGAGCCGCCCAGCTCCGGTTGCGGCTCCCCGCGCGCCGTCTGGCGCACCGCTTGCGGCCCGCGCGGCTTGGTGGTCTGCAAGGCCGGCAGACTTAGCAGGCCCTGCTGGCACAAGCGTTCCAGCAACTGGCGGCATTCCAGGTTCTTCAACCCGCCGTTGGGGCGTTTCCATTCCAGCAGTTCACAGACCGTGCAGGCAATCTCGGTGACGCCCAGCGCGGCGAACTCGTTGGCGGTGCGCTGCATCAACTCCAGCTCCGCAATCGAGAAGGTCCGCCCGCAAAACGTCAGCGGCCCATCCCACATTGATTGGTTCACAAGCGGCCAACTCCTCTTAAGATCAGACTATAACAGGGAGGGCCCGAAGTCCAGCGAAAAATGCGGTAACCTGCCTGTGGAGGCTGAGAAGTGAATATTTCGCGACGTTCCCTGATGACGGCGCTATCGGCGGCCGCAGTCGCCGAGGCCCAGCGCAACCGCGTCCCCAGTTGGAGGCCGAAGCTCGGTGTACTGGGACAGTTCTCGGATGCCAACCTGGAGTTTGTGAAGGCCGAGGGCTTCACCAGCATGGAATTGAACCTCGATCCCCGCCGCCTGGACGATGCCGCCATCGACGCGATCAAGGAGAAGATCCGGAAATCCGGCGTGTACGTTTCCTCGCTGAATCTGGGCGGAAACCACATCGACCCCGATCCGGCTAAACGCGAAACGCAGAACCAATACGCCATGCAAATGATCGAACTCTGCGGCAAGCTGGGCGTGCCTTACACCGGCGGCGCCTCGGGCACCATAAAGGGCGCGCCGCTCGACAAGCAGGTGGATGAGATTGTGCGCGTGTACACCGAGAAGTATTTCCCGCTGTGCGAAAAGCACAAGGTCCGCATGCTGTGGGAACCGTACGCCGGCGGGCCCAATATCGCCACCGGACCGGTCGGATGGGAAGCGTTGTTCAAAGCGTTTCACAACAGTCCCAACGTGGGATTGCAATTCGACCCCTCGCACCTGGTGTGGCAATTCATGGACCCGGTGGAGGCCGCGCGCGAATTCGCCGACAAGATCCTGGACGTACACCTGAAGGACACCGAGATCCTGTGGCCGATTGTGCGCCGTGCGGGAATCGAGCCGGTGGACAACCGGAGATGGTGGCGCTTCCGCGTGCCCGGATACGGCTCGGTGGATTGGAAGGGGTTCTTCAGCGTGCTGGCGGAGGTGGGCTACACGGGCGCCATGAACATCGAAAACGAAGATCAATTCTACTACCCGAACTACAGCGGCGCCGATTTCACCGAGCAGTTCAAACGGGGATTTCACGTGGCGCACGAGTTCCTGAAGACTTTGGTGCCGCCGGTAACGGCATAGCCGGCCGATAGGGGCTAGGATAAGGAGATTCTCATGCCGGGCACTGGTTGGACGAATCCCGTAAAGCAGCGGCTCTCCGAAGGACTTCCGGTGGTCGCGGCCACCATAACAACCAATAGCGTGGAGATGGCCGCGCAGACGGCCAATCTCGGGTTCGACTTTTTGTGGATCGAGATGGAGCACTCGCCCATCACGCTGGAGACTCTGCGGAACATGGTGCTGGCCACCCGCGGCCTGCCCGCGCTACCGTTCGCGCGGGTACCGGTGAACGAGATCTGGACGGCCAAGCGGGTGCTGGACCAGGGAGTCAGCGGCGTCATGTTCCCCTTCACCAGCACGCCCGAACTGGCGCGGCAGGCTGCCGCAGCCTGCCGCTATCCGCCGCTCGGCCGCCGAGGGTCGGGGGCCAATCTGGCGCGCTTGACCTGGCCCACATCCGATCCCTACTACGATTCCGCCGATGGGAATGTCGTGGTGATTGCGATTATCGAAGAAGGGCGCGCGGTGGAACGGATCGACGAAATCGCCGCCACTCCCGGGGTGGACGTCCTCTTCATCGGCACCAGCGACCTCTCGTTTTCCCTGGGCTTTCGCGGAGAACAGGACCATCCCCTGCTGCAAGAGGCGATCTCCAAGGTGGTGGAGGCCGGCAAGCGGCACGGGAAGCACCTGGGCCGGCCCGCGGGGACGCCGGCGCAGGTGCAGCAGTTTCTCGATCAGGGGTTCCAGTTGTTCCAGGCGCCCACGGAAATCGGGTTCGTGACGGCCGGAGCGGACGCCTATCTCGGCCCCCTTGGCAGATCCGCCCGGCAGAGGCCGCCGCGCTCCATCTATTGACCGGCTAATGTCCCCCCGTTATAAGTGGTACGTAGTCGCGATGCTCTGGTGGATCGCGTTTTTCAACTACGCCGACCGCCAGGCGATCTTCTCGGTGTTCCCCCTGCTCGAAAAGGAATTCCACTTGAGCACACTGCAGCTCGGGCTATTGGGTTCCTCATTTGCGTGGGTGTATGGCCTGGGCGCGCCGCTGGCCGGGGCGATCGTGGACCGGGTCCGGCGAAAGTCGGCGATCCTCGGGGGACTGCAGGCATGGAGCGCCATCTGCATGGCCACGGCGCTGGCCCGCAATTTCGCCGGGCTTCTGGTTTTCCGCGCCGCCGAGGGCATTGGAGAAACATTTTACTTTCCGGCTTCCTTGTCGCTGGTGAGCGACTACCACGACAAAACCACGCGGTCGCGCGCGCTGGGCTTTCATCAAACCAGCGTCTATATCGGGACCATCGCGGGCGGCTTTTTCGCGGGGCTGATCGGGCAAGTCTACGGCTGGCGCTGGTCGTTTGTGGTCTTCGGCGGATTGGGGATGGTGCTGGGATTGGTCCTGGGCCGATTCCTTGTGGAGCCCGAGCGCGGGGCCTCCGACTTCGCCGGCGGCGTGCGCGCGGAGCGTATTCCCCTGCGCGAGTTTCAGCGCATACTGTGGAACACTCCTACCGCTTGGTTGCTGATGTTAGCCTTCCTGTGCTCGAACTTTGTGGCGGTGGTGTTACTTTCGTGGATGCCCAAATTCCTCTTCGACCGGTTTCACCTGAGCCTGGCCGCCGCCGGATTGACGGCTACCATTTTCGTGCAGCTTGCGAGCATGGCGGGATCGCCGCTGGGAGGCTGGTTTGCCGACATGCTGCGAAAGCGCACCCCCAGTGGCCGGCTGATCGTGCAGGCCATCGGCGTATTCGGCGGCGCCCCGTTCGTAGTGGTATGCGGCATGACTACCTCCACCGCCTGGCTGACGTTCGCGCTGATCGCGTGGGGCCTGTTCAAAGGGCTGTACGACGCCAACATCTTCGCGTCGATGTTCGACGTGATCCGGCCGGAGGCGCGCGGGACGGCGGCCGGCTGCATGAACATGGTGGGCTGGCTGGGCGGCGGCGGGACGGCGCCCATTGTAATCGGCTACATCGCCCAACGCCGAGGCTTGGGGCTGGCGATCGCCATGGCGGCGGCGGTGTATCTGGTGGCGGGGGTGCTGCTGGTCACCGCGATTCTGAAATATGTGCGGCGCGACTCGGCCAGGATGCAAGCGGAACTCGAAGCGCGGCCGGCGGGCTCATTTCCCGTGTAAGAGCGGTATCACGGCTTCCGGCGTAAGACAGCGGACCGGAGACCGGCGAAACCCTTTCGGGTCTCGCGTCACGATGCATTCACAACCGGCTAATCGCGCGGCGGCCGCGGTCACCGCATCCTCAAAATCGGAAGGGCAATTGCAATGCTCTTGCAGCGCCGCGCCATCGACGGCGGCTACTTCAAAGACTCTCAAGATCGTCGAGAGGATCTGCCGGGCCTTGCTGTTACCCATTTCCTTTTGGACCAGGTAGTGGATTGTCGTCACCGCGTGAGCGGCCAGCATTCCTTCGGACCTGCCTGTCTCGACGGCCGCCCAAGCCGCCGCGCTGGCCTCCGCATGAGGTTGCCGATCGAGCAGAACATCGAGGACGACGTTCGTATCGAAGAGGATCCTCTTCATCGATACTTCGCCGCCAGATGCTTCCGGTACGCGTGGATGTCAGCATTTTTGAGAATTCCGCGCACGGAACGCAAAATTGGAGCGGCGCCCGCGACGGGAGAAGCCGGTTCGGCAAGTGCGGCGAGGTAGGCTTCCACCATCCCCGATACGGAGACACCACGCTGTTTCGCGTAGAGTTTGGCGCGGGAGACCACGCGGGCGTCAACACTCAGGGTGAGCTTCGCCATAGGCCGACCGTCTCCTGATTCCTTGCTTTCTCACTTCCGTTCCACCAGATCGATTCCCTTGGCGAAATCCGCCGGCGTGCGGACAACCAGCGTCTTGCCCCGCATGCTCTTCACCGCCTGGCGGATGGTGTCGGGCAGCTCCGAGGTGGCGTGCAGGAAGGGCTGGTATTGCAGATACAGAAAGCGCGGCGATCCGCCGATCTTCTCCAGCGCCTGGGAGGGAACCCTGTCCGTGAAATGCGGCCGCGGTCCCAGGAGCAGAACCACGTCGGATGGCTCGGTCTCGCGCACCTCCCGATTCATCAATCCGGCCAGGAAGTCCAGGTGCCCTTTGGGGTGTTGCAGGATGTGGTAATCCACCAGCCCCAACTCCGTCTGGTTGATCACCCGGCCCACGCTCTCCAGGTCGTTGAGGGTGAAGTTGGCGCTGTGGTACAGTTCCTTCTGCTGGTCGAGGTTGAACACCACCAGCCGCACGGACCTGGTGGGAACGCGTTCCAGCAGCGCCGAGAGGCCGCCCAGCAGCATGATGCGGTCGTTGGCGCGCAAACGCATGCGCCGAGACGACATGGGAGCGGCGTCCAGAAGTACGGTGAGGCGGATGGCCGCCGCATCGTCGGACGGGTGCGCGGCCGCCGCGCCGCGCAGGGAGAATTCCGCCACCGTGCCGGGTGGCATAGCGATCTTGACGTTGCGGTTAGCATAGGTCCGCTCGGCTTCGAGCGTCCATTCCTTCACCGCCACGCGTCCCCGGTCGTCCAACATCATCCACTCCACGTGGTAGCGGCCCTCTCCCAGCAGGTACCCGCCGACCACCGGCAGTTCAATGGTGGTCTTGGGGACGTCGGGCAGCAGAAACTTGTCGCCCAGATAGACTGCCCTGGCGGGATCGCCTTCGGGGGTGATGCGCTCGATGATGACCCAGGTGTGGCCCGGCCCCTGATATTGGTCCATGGGCACGCGCACCATATAGCCGGCTTGAAAGCGGAAGCTGAAATTCAGCACTGGGCGTATGTAGGACGGATCGCAGCGCAGCGGTGCGGCGCCCGGCGGGATGGCGAAGCGCTTGAAACCGGCCGGGATCTTCGCCGGGTCGAGGATAACCTGTGCGCAGGCAACCCCCGCGCATAACAGCGCTATCGCAACTCGGCCCATGGCAATTTCATCTTACGCCAGGAGTGGGGCCGGCGCGAATGGGGAGTGTAAACTTCTTCGCATCCAGCCGCGCTGCGCGGATGTTTACGCATGGTTGGCGGGCGAAAGTGCCCCACTCCGCCCGATCGACATCCGGCGGGGCAAGGTGTGGCATGCGCCTTCGCCCAATGCCGCCTGCTTTGCCCGCAGCAGGATTCTGCATTCCTTGTGGTGGGGCAGGCAATCCTGCCTGCAGCCGGGACCAAAGGGCACCCCCAGGCGGCTCTTTCAGGGCAGGCTCAAATCCTCGCAAGCGGCCAGCGCCGGCTGGGGGTGCCCTCTGGGCCCGGCGGCGGCCAGGGTTGCCTGCCAGGGTTGCCTGCCCCACGATTTGCACAAATTGACAATCCGGCACGCAAAGTAAGTGGCATTGGGCAACTTCGCCTGCCAACGCCCTTCAGCGACCTGATATACTCGGACACGAATCAGGCCCATGGCACTTCGCGTACGAGCCTTTCTCTGTTTGACGTTAGCGGGGGCCGCGGCATGGCTCGGCGCGCAGACCAACGCGGGCGGGCGACCCATCCACAACGAAGTCGAGCGTCTGGCGCGCTGGAAGCAAATCGAGATGCCGTTCCACTCGGCGGGCCTCTCAGTGCGCGAGCGCAAGCTGGTAGACAAGTTAGTGGACGCTTCGTTGCTGCTGGACGACATTTTCTGGCGGCAGAGCGATTTGGGCGGCTTCACCATATATAAGACCACCCAGGACACCACCATCAAGAGCTTGCTGCGAATTATGGGCTGCCGCTGGGATCTGCTGGACGATAACCACCCGTTTATCGGCGAGATGCCTATGCCGCCCGGGCATGAGCTGTATCCGCACGATCTGAAACGCCGCGAGATCGAACAGTATGTGGCTCAACATCCCCAAGATAAGTCCGCGATTTATGACCCTTACACCGTGGTGAAACGGCAGAACGGACGTCTGACCGGCGTGCCTTACCATGTGGAGTACCGGCGGTTTCTCGAACCAATGGCCCAGGACCTGCGCGACGCCGCGGCACTTAGTCCCGACGCAGCCTTTGCCGGCTTTCTGCGGCTGCGCGCGGACGCCTTGCTGAGCGACGATTATTACAAGAGCGATCTCGCCTGGCTGGAGCTGAAAGACCCTAAGTTCGATATCATCTTCGCGCCCTACGAAACTTACCTGGACGACCTGTTAGGTGTGAAGACTTCTTACGGCGCCGCGGTCCTGATCCGCAACGAAGAGGAGAGCCGCAAGCTGGCGGTGTACCAGAAGTATGTGCCGGACATCCAGGAGGCTCTGCCTTTGAGCGCGGCGGACAAGCCCTCGAAACGGGGCCACCTGACGCCGCTGGAGGTGATGGATGCTCCGTTTCGCGCGGGCGACCTGCTGCATGGCTACCAGGCGGTGGCGGACAATCTGCCCAACGATCCGCGCATTCACCAGGAGAAGGGGTCGAAGAAGATCTTCTTCAAAAACTTCATGGATGCGCGCGTGAGCCAGATCGTTCTGCCGGTGGCGCGCCAGGTGATGGATCCGGCGCAAGCCGCGCTGGCATCCGCGGAAGGCTATTTCCTGGGGACCTTGATGCACGAGATCTCGCACGAGCTCGGCCCCAACCTCGCGCGGACCAGCGGCAAGCAAGTGGACATTAACGAGGCGATCGGCCCGGCTTACTCGGGACTGGAAGAAGCCAAGGCCGACGTAACCGGCATGTTCGCGCTGAAGTGGCTGACGGAGCATGGCGCGATGCCCGCCGAACGCATGCCGGAGTTTTACGCCTCGTACGTGGCCGACCTCTTCCGCACGCTGCGATTCGGCGCGGGAGAAGCCCATGGGCGCGCGGAGACCATGGAGTTCAACTACCTGGTGGAGCAGAAGGCGGTGGCGCTGGTGAACGGCCGCTACGCCATCGACTATGCGGCCATGCCCGCCGCGCTGGAACGGCTGGACCGCGAGCTTCTGGAGACGGAAGCCACCGGAGATCGCGAGCGGGCCGAAGCCTGGTTCGCCAGGTACGGCAAGTATCCTCCGGAATTAAGGAGCGTGCTGGCGGGCACCGTAGGCATTCCAGTGGATATCGATCCGGTATTTCAGTTTCCTTATAAGGTGGAGTAACTACCATGACTTACCGAGCCGGGCCCAGAGGGCGCCCCGTCAGGGAGCGGTCTTACCTCGCCCTCGCCCTCGCCCTCGCCCTCCTTACCATGAGCGCCTCTCCCGTGCATCAACCGCCGGGCACGGTTCTCATTTCTTCGGCCACTATCTCTACCCGGTGGATGTGAATGGCGACGGCATCGACGAGGTGCTGGTGAGCCATCTTTGCCTGGACTCGAAGGGCGGCACGGTGTGGAACAACTACCGCTACTTCGACGACTACGATCACATGGACGCCATGGAGTTCCTGGACATCAACGGCGATGGCAAACTGGATCTGCTTACCGGACAGAGCGACGTGGGGGCGCTGGCCTACAACGCGCAGACCGGGGAGATGCTGTGGCACAACATGGCCGACCACGCCCAGCAGATCACCGCGGGCTACATTTTGAAGGGCATGACCGCCCCGCAGGTGGTGGCCAACGGCCCCACCTACGGCACGCGCGGCGGCGGCGGATTGGGGGCGCAGCTTTACTGGTTCGACAGCAAGGGCAAGCTGCTATCGAAATGGCCGCGCAACCCGCTGAACGGCAATCCGAACTTCGTGCGCGGCGATTGGTACGGCGACGGCCGCAAGGAATTATTCTGGTGCCGCTTCAAACTGGAATACGACGGGCGCGCCACGCAGTACTTTGAAGAGCCGGTTTACCACATGTTCGATTTCCTGGCAACGGCGCCGAGCAGGTGGTCACCTGCGACCGCACCGTGCTGCGGGTATACGGCTACCGCGGGGTGACGCCCAAGACCGTGCGGCGCGACTCGATCGCCAACCACACGCATTATTGAAAGTTTGTGGCATCCGGAAAAATGAAGAGTTCTGTCCATCTGGGCAAAGCTCCGGCATTCGACATCGGCGGTGAACAGAAGCCGGTTTAACAGTCCTGGGAAGAGGTCCGCGCTTCGCGGGGCAAGTTTCCGATACTCGTGTCGGCCCCCGAGTCGCCCCCGCTACCGCTGATCGAACGGCGCGGGGTGGCGTAGAAGGCGGCTGGGCAACGCTGGGGGAAGAAGAAAAAGGCGGCGGCGACGGGCAATCACCCGTGGGCTGCATGCCCCACCCCTTGTGTGCTATGCTGAGGCTGTTGAAGTAAATCCGCACTCCCACCTTCCTTCACTGGTAGCCGGCTGGCCGATTCCCTTCTGAAAAACGCTAAATGAAAACTTTCTCTGAATTACCACTCTCCACTCACTTACAAACCAATCTCTTGAAAAACGGCTTCACCCAGCCGACCCCCGTTCAGAGCCAGGCCATCGAGCCGGCGCTGGCCGGCCGCGACGTGGTCGCCACGGCGCAAACCGGCACCGGGAAAACTCTGGCCTTCGTCGTTCCGGTGCTCCAGTTGCTCTCCGCCGAACCCGCGTGCCGGGGCATCCGCGCCCTGGTCCTCAGCCCCACCCGGGAACTGGCGCTGCAGATTCACGAGGTCTTTCTGAAAATGGCTCGCGGGACGGGCATCCACGCCGCCGTGGCGGTAGGCGGCCTCAACGAGAACACCCAGCTCAAAGCCATTCGCCATGGCGCCCAGGTGGTGATCGCCACGCCCGGCCGCCTGTACGATTTTCTCAGCCGCCAGTTGATCGACCTGAGCCACGTGCGCATGCTGATCCTGGATGAAGCCGACCGCATGTTGGACATGGGCTTCCTCCCCACCGTCAAGCGAATCATGGCGGCCACCCCCGCCGACCGGCAAACCCTGTTCTTCTCAGCCACCATCGAATCTTCGGTCAAGCGCTTGGTGGAAACGCAGGTGCGCAACCCGGTGCGCATCGAGATCGGGTCCATCACCAAGCCTTGCGAACAGGTGACGCTCGAGTTCTATGAAGTGGAACAGGATCGGAAACTGGCGCTGCTGAATGAAATGCTGCGCGCCGAAGAGGGATCGTTCCTGGTCTTTGCGCGCACCAAGCACGGCGCCGAACGGCTGTCGAAGCGCCTGTCGCAGGAGGGTTGGAAGACCGCCGCGATTCACGGCGACCGCAGCCAGAGCCAGCGAAACCAGGCGTTGAAGGGCTTCCAGGAAGGCTACTACCGCGTGTTGGTGGCCACCGACGTGGCCGCCCGCGGCATTCACGTGGAGGGAATCTCGCAGGTCGTCAATTACGATCTGCCGCAGGTTCCCGAGGACTTCATCCACCGCGTGGGACGCACGGGACGCGCGGGCGCGCTGGGCACCGCGACGACCTTCGCGAGCCGTTCCGAGCGCGCCGAGGTGGCGAAGATCGAACGCACGCTTTCCATCCGGCTGACGCGACGGCACGCCTCGACGGCAACGGCCGCGGAAATACAGGATGCGGAGCGCGAGGCAGCACTTCCGGCCGCGCGGCCGCACTCGCGCTTCAGCGGCATCCGGGGCAAGCGAAGCTTCGGCCCGCAACGCATCCGCCGGGCCGTGTAGGCGCGCCCACGTTGCGCGCCTGGCGCCCACCAGGTCCCGTATTGCCATCGGTGCCCACGGTCGCGCCACAAAGCCAAACGTCGCGTGGCAGGCGCCGTTCATTCACCCGGCCGCTACCGATAGCAGTGAACCTTGGGCTTGGCCGCCGGCCGGCGTGAGTGGTCGGCATTTGGCGAAGTGCCGGTGTCGTGTGGCGCTCCCTCTGACGCCTCCACGGCGTTACCGCCGACATCCTGCCGCCACACGATGATTTTGGCGCGGCGGAGCGATTCGCAGCCGGCCTGTAGCGCTTCTGTAGCGGTTCCAACGGGAAACTTGGTTGCCCCGGGTTGCCGCCATCGGGAAACTCGCGCCCCCTCAAAGGTTTGCCTGTGGGTGCCTGGCCCGTTTGGGTTTTGAGTCCGTTCGTCTGCCAGTTCCGCTACTCCAGCGAGAGGTGACCGCGGCGATTTTCAGTATCGCGTGATCGCACGCCTTTGTGCCGCTCCGCTTCCGCTCGAAGCTGCTCGGGCGGCTCGTCCGGCGGGTTGGTGGCCGGGATGCGGCGGCAATTTGCCCGCGGCAATATGCCCCCCAAGGTCCCGGTGGAACCGGCGCAACTCCGGTTTCGCCCGCGGGGTTAGCATCATATTACACTGGCAGGATACCCGTGCGTCTCAGTCCGTTTTCATCCCCGGCCCTGCGTTTGGGGCTGCTTTGCCTGGCAGCCGGCGCGCTCCATGGGCAGGTGCTCGTCACATTGGGCGACAACCTCAGTTCCAATAATGTGACGGGGGGGGAGACCGTCACACTCACCGCCGAGGTCAGCGGAAGCGCCAATACCGCCGTCACCTTTACCTTCTCTCCCAGCGTATCGGGCGCGGCCGTCGGCACTCCCACCACCAGTGGCGCGATCACCACGATTACGTACAAGGCTCCGTCCGTGGTGACGGCCCGCCAAACGGTCACGGCCAGCGCCACCAGCGTGGCCGACCCGACGCAGTCCGCGTCGGTGCAGTTCACGCTGACGCCACCCACGGTTACTGTAGTGGTGTCGCCCGGCAGCGTGTCGCTGAATGCCGGCCAGACGCAGCAGTTCACGGCCCAGGTGCTGGGGGTCAGCCAAACCGGCGTTACCTGGAGCATCAGCCCGCAGACGGGAACCATCAACGCGAGTTCCGGCCTCTACACCGCGCCTTCCAGCATCGCCACCAACCAGACGGTGACGGTGACGGCCACCAGCACATTCAGCACCACCGCAAGCGGAAACGCCACCGTCACGCTCACCGCCCCCGCCGCCGTCTCGGTCACCGTCCAGCCCAGCAGCGTCTCGCTCACCAACCTCCAGAGCCAACAGTTCACCGCTACAGTGGCGAATGCAACCAATCAGGCGGTCACCTGGACGATCAGCCCCTCCACGGGCGCGATCAGCTCGACGGGAGTCTATACCGCGCCGACGCTCATCAGCGTGACCTCTTCCGTGAAGGTGACCGCCACCAGCGTGGCCGATCCCACCAAGAGCGGGACCGCGACCATCACTCTGAGCAACTACATCACGATCGGCACCGGCGCGCCCGCGGACCTGGTGAACCAGTTCCTGGCCGCCTACTACCGGAACGGCTTCGATCAGTTGACGACGCTGCCGCCGGTGGGCGCCGTGACCCAACTGGGCCTCACAGGCTACGTGCAACTGTTCAACGACGCCGCCGCGACCGGAACCCACTACGCGCTGGTTTCCATCAGTCCCACGTCACCCTATTCCGGGCAGGAGGGGGTGGTGCAGATCTATCCGGCGCTGTACTCCTATTACTCGTCGGTGGGTTCCACGACGGCCGGCTATCCGATTGAGGATAACCAGTTGTGCCCGTTCTTCGACCCGGCCAACGACTGCTACTACGACCTGTTCGACAAGAGCTACGCTCTGTTTTCCTACGCCGTTGCGCTCCCCACAGGGCAGAATTTCTCGGTCAGCGGCACGGTCTACACGGAATGGACGAATCTGGGGGGCATCGGCGGTCCGGGCCGTCCGGTGGCTGCGCTGACCTCTTCCAGTTCCCCCGACACAGCTTCCACGGGGACTACCTACCTGGTGCAACAATTCTCCAGCGGAATGATCTACTCCATCTCCTCGGGAACCAACAAGGGCAAGGTTTTCGGAGTAATCGAGCCGATCCTCGACCTTTATACGACCGAGGGCGGCCCTTCGGGCACGCTGGGACTGCCCACGGCCGATGTTACGGCGATCTCCTCTAGCGAATATATCCAGAAGTTCGAGGGGGGCACCCTGGAGTACACCAGTAGCGGGGGTGGCCCCACGGTGCGGTTGCCGGTGGGAGCGGTGGCGGTGGCCGGGTCCAGCGTGACCCTGAACGTCGGCCAGAGCATCACGCTGACTGCCACCGTGACGGACACTTCCGGGGCCGTGGTGACCGACCGGATCGTGTCGTGGACGTCCAACAACGGCGGGGTGGTGTCCATTCAGTCCAATACGGCCCAGTCCAACGGGGCCACCGCGGTGGTCACCGCCCTGGCGGCGGGTACGGCCAACGTGCTGGCGGTCAGTGAGGGCGTCCAGAGTCCCAAGGTGGTGGTGGTGGTGACGGCGCCGTGCTGCCAGATCGGCGAAGGCGCGCCCACCAATGTGCAAGAGGCCTTTCAGGCCGCCCTCACGCGCAACAGACTCACGGCGCCGGTGTCTACTCCATCCCCTGCCACGCGCGTGGGGAACGGATACGCGCAGATAGTGCAGCCCGCCAACCCAGCGCAGCCCGCATATCTGCTGACCGAGGCCGATGGCGCGGCCACGGCCTACCTAGTCCAGGGCGCGGTGCTGGCCGCCTACCAAAGTCTGGGAGGTCCCGCCGGAGCGCTGGGTTATCCCACCAGCGATCTGAGCGCGGGGGGCACCCAGACGTTTCAGAACACCGCGGCTCTGGGCGGCAACCCGGTGCAGTTGGTCAGCGGGCCGATTTACACCAAATGGTCGCAACTCGGGTTTGAGACCGGTGCAGCGGGGGCCCCGGTTTCGGGTACCACCGCCTTCTCCACTTTCGGGGCCAATTCGGGAGTGCAGCAGGGCTTTGCGAACGGCACCGTGGACGGCACCATCTACGCCGCCACGGCGGGTCCGCGCCAGGGCCAGGCCTACCTGGTCGCCGGCCTGATTCTGGCGCAGTTTAATTCGCTGGGAGGGGCCAACGGCAATTTCGGAATGCCCACCAGCGACCAGTTCGTGTCGAGCGGCGTCAACGAGCAGAATTTCGAGGGCGGCACCATCTCCTATACGGCCGGCGCCTCGGCGGCTACCGCGCAGGCCACCGCACGGGCGCCGGCGGTGGTGGTGGCGCCGGCTACGATTACCGCCGGGGGCACGGCACAGGCGGCGGTCTTCGGATTCGCCAACAACGCGACAGTGCGCGTTTCGGTCACCGGCCAGCCGGCTTTCCTGGTGACCACCGCCAACGGGGCCTACAGTTGGAACATTTTTATTCCGCTGACGGCGAAGAGCGGGACCACCACCATCACGGCTGCCGATACGGAGAGTTCAGCCACCGCCTCGGGCGCGCTCACGGTCAGCGGACTGGTGGATAACCGGGTTCCCATCGCCAAGGTACAGGGCGATAACCAGACCGGCGCGCCGGGGGCCCTGCTGCCCGTGCCGCTGCAGGTGGCGCTGGCCGATGCGGCCGGCAACCCGGTGGTGGGAGCGCCGATCGTGTTTCAGGCCTCGCAAGGGGCTCAAGTCACGGTGGTCAACGCAGTGACCGACAGCACAGGCAAGGCTTCCACTTCCATGCGCCTGCCGCCCGCCGCCGGGATCGCCGCGGTCACCGCCAACTCCACCTCCATCGCGCAGGCGCCGGTGACCTTCTACGCGCGCGCGGCAGCCTTCAGCCTGAGCGGTTTTCCACAGTTGATCCAGGCCGGCGGCACGCCGCTGGGCAACGGGACGGCCACCATCGCGCAGAAAGGCGCGCTTCTGACGGCGGTGGCTTCGATCCTGAGTTTCTACCAAAACAGCTCGGCTTTGCCCGCGCCCAACGGCACTGCCACTCCCGCCGCACTGAACCAGTTCCTGCTGGCCGACTGTGCGGTGGACCCCAACGGCAACCGGCTCTGCGACGGGTATCTTGACAATCCGGCTTCCGGGGAGCAGATTGTCAACCTGTGGCGCGCGGCGGATTTCACCGGAGGAGTGAACGTCACGGTGCTGGCGCCCACTCTGCAGAACATCGCCGACCAGGTGGCTCAGGGTTCGCCGCTGCTGCTCTCGCTGGCCCTGACCCAGAACGGCGTAGCGGCCGGCGGGACCTGCGTAAGCGCCATCGGCATCAATGCCGACGGGTCGATTGCCATCCAGGACCCCAACCCGTTCTTCGGGATCGGCAATTTGAACAACTATCTGAATGGTTTCGCGCTTACCGGCGGAAACTGGATGGCCACCCTGCGGGGAGTGGTGCAAATGGCCCCCGGCACGCCCAGCGCGACGCGGTTTATGGTGGGCGCGCTATCGCAACCGGCCTCCCTGATGAACGCGCTGGCCGAAAGCGTGCAGTCCCCGGCGGGAAGCTGCGGACAACCGCTCGATCTGCTGGACGCGGTGGATTCCGCCGGCGATGCCGCGCCTGGGGCGCTGGTCTCGCGCCTCACGGTTTGCGATGGCATCCAACCTTTATATGAGGTGACCGTGGGAGCCAACCAGGCATTCCGCGCCTTCGTAACCGACCTGGCGGCGGGCGGGGATTCCACCGATGTTTCCGGTTCCAGCCAGGCTACTTACCGGGCCACCCGGCCGCAACTGGCGCTCTCGCTCACCCCCGAAGCCGCCAGTTTCACTGCCGCCGGGGTGGTCAACGCGGCGAGTTTCACGGCCGGCATCGCCCCGAATGGCATGATGGCCGTGTTTGGCGCGGGTCTCTCCGGTTCCGGCACCGGTTCCGGCACCGGTTCCGGCTCGGGCGTCGCAACCACCCTGGATTTCGACGGCGTGACGGCCCCGGTGATATTCGCTTCGCCATTCCAGGTAAACGCCCTTGTGCCCGCCAGTTTGACCAATGCCACCCACACGTTGACCGTCCATTCGGCGTTCGGCACCGCTCAGCAGCCCGTGCCGGTCTCGGCGGTGGCGCCCGCGATCTTTGTAGTAAGCAGTCCCAACGTGGGGGCGCTGGTGAATCCCGATGGAACGCTGAATGGCCCGTCCAACCCCATTACGGCCGGCCAGACGCTGCTGGTCTACGCCACGGGACTGGGCGCTGTCACCACCCAGGGCCAATACTCGGTGGCGGTCAACCCGGTCACGGTGGTGTTGAACGGTCAGGAGCTACCGGTGGCTTTCGCCGGATTCGCTCCGGGATTCCCCGGAGTCTACCAAATTAATGTGACCATCCCGGCGTCCACCCCGCCCGGTTTGGAAGGCGTCCTGGCCCTAAAACAGGGCGGACAGACCAGCAATACGGTCCCGGTAGCGCTCCAATAGCCAAAAAATGGGAGCGAACGGTGTTAAACTATTGACTCGGACACCGCTTACGTGCTCTAATCGGGCGAGCTTAATGGAAAGAGCTTCGAGTTGGCCAGCGCGCCGGGTTGTGTTGAAGGGAAAGAATTTCTCTTGACACGCAACGGGCAATCAGTTATGTATATATCTTTACCGCGTCCGCCAGCGATTGTGTGCAATTTTTGCGTTCGTATTCCGCCAGCACAGAAGACAAGAACATAAAAACGCATGTGCGGCGGGATCATACTTCAGTAAGGCCCATCGGCCGGCTTGGCGGTCGATGGAACGTTAGACTCTCCGCCCGACACGGAGAAGTTCCCGGATTCACTGAACGGTTTTTAAGGTTGACTTTGAGGCTCAGGTTGGAAAAGAACTTCGACCGATTCAATTTTGCACTTTACAAGGAGAAGGAAATGGTAGCTTTTCGCAGATGGTTTTTTGCGCTTGGTGTGTTGATCCTGCTTGCGGGATTGGCCAGCGCGCAGACGAGTAACACTCCGTTCACTTGCTCGGCCACCGTATCAGTGCCGCCGACGTTGCGGGCCGAAGGTTTCACCGAGCAAATTGGCGACATCGTGCTGACATGCACGGGTGGAAACGCTGGGCAGTTTACTGTGAATGCGGCTGGCGGTACTGTGCCGCTTCCGACCGCCAACATCTCAGTGAGCTTGGGGACCAACGTGACCAGCCGCTTGATCAACGGCAGCGTTTCGGACGCGCTGTTGCTGATCGACGAGCCCGGCTCCGCCCTGACCCCGGTAGTTCTTGGCTCCGGTCCCGGGGCCCCGCAGACCGTCTGCTCTTCGGCGTCCAATGGCGCCGGCGTGGGCGGTTGCCCGCAGTATGCGGTAAACGCGACCGCCACCAATGGCGGCACGATTGCGGTGATGAGCAGCAGCCCCACCACCGTGACTGCCCCGGCGAACATCTACCAGGGCAACTGGTTTTCGTATGCGCCTAACCAGATCCAATTTCTGGGCGTTCCGATTCTGGCGCCGGTGTCGGCGGGCGTCGCGCGCATTTACCGCATCACCAATATTCGCGCCAATGTGTCCGGTTTTAGCGGCGCGGCATTGCAGGGCAC
Organism: Bryobacteraceae bacterium; assembly: GCA_052144935.1. Lineage (GTDB taxonomy): Bacteria > Acidobacteriota > Terriglobia > Bryobacterales > Bryobacteraceae > JOPF133. The sequence continues at coordinate 12,483 of JBKQPR010000118.1, read as the reverse complement.
TCAGCAACTGAATGCCTCGGTGTCGATCAGCAGCGCGACCTCGGTTACTTTGAATACGCCGTTCCAGACCGCCGGCTTCGTTCAGACCAGCCTCTCGGTTGCCACTCGCAACACCAACAACTCGGGTGGCCTTAGCACTTCGGGCAGCACGTACCCCCAGTGCGCCAGTCTAAGCTTCGGCAGTGTGGGAATCCTGCAATACTCGGAGAACTTCGGTACCGCCTTCAAGACCCGCAATTCCCTTGCAGGGGTAGGCACCCAAGGAGCTAGCGTCAGCGGGCCGGGCGCCCAGAATATCCCCGGCACGATTTACAACTCGGAATCCGGATTCGAAATCGCCTCCGGCGCTTCCCCCTTATCGCCCAACGGCATTACCGGACTGGCCGATTTCGGAACCCGCTTGCAGGCGGCATTCCACAACATCCCGTCCGGCGTCAATATCTGGGTTTCCGTGAACAACGTGACCAACACCACCGCCGGCCCGGCGGGTACGACTAACCTGGCCGCTTTGGTCGCCACCGGACTGTACCCAGCGTCGGCAGCACCCGATTCCAGCAGCACGGTGTCCGCCGGGAGCGTTGCCGGGTACCCCGTGATCCCCGCGACTACTACGATAAACTCTGGAGCTAACGCGTTCGGCCTGGTTCAGCTTAGCGTGGATTCTACCGGATCGGCATATGCGGTTTGGGAGAGCATCACCAACAACCCCGCCGCTCTCGATACGTACAACTTTGTGTACGCCATATCGTTCACGGTTGTCTCGGGCATCAACAGCCCGCCGATTCCTGCTGGCGCCGCCAGTGTCGCCGCTACGGTCAATATGAGTTATGCGCCGGTACCGCCGGCCGGCTCTTCGGCGGCAACCATCACAGCTTGGGGTATAGCTGAATCAGCTTCACCGTCCACGGGTAGCGGCAATATACCTCGGTTCACCGACAACTCGACGGCCAATACGGCGTTCACAGTCAGTATTTGCGAAACCGTCTTGCTCTTCCCGTTCGTTACCAACCAGGTCGGGATAGATACCGGTATCGCAATCTCGAATACCACTTCCGATCCGCTTGGCACCAACCAGCAGCAGGGGGTTTGCAACCTGTACTGGTATGGCAACACCCCGCCGACGTCAGCGGCTTGCACCAGTTCCAGCACCACCGCGGGCTTGGGCTGCATGCCGGGCGTAAGCAGCACGGGCACTGTCACGCCTTCTAGCTACGTCATCAGCTCGGGCGAGACGTCGACCACTTTGGCTTCGGCGATGGCTCCTGGGTTCCAGGGCTACATGATCGCCGTCTGCCAATTCGAGTTGGCGCACGGCTTTGCGTTCATCACCGATGTTGGCCTGCGCAACTTCGCGATGGGCTACCTGGCCCTGGTCACCGGCACCCCCAGCAGCCAGGGTGTGGGCGCCAAACGCCAACCTATCAACGAAGTGTTGGGTCAGTAGAAACCGTTACAAACCACAAAAGGGGGGGAGCTTCGGCTCCCCCCCTTTTTTTCTTTGTGCTACACTGAAGTTCTCCCCCGCGTCCATCACGAATCCAACCGTGTTCTTGCCTAAGGAAAAAGGAGGCTCTTTTTGAATCGAATCCGATCCATGATGATGATGGTGCTGGCCGCCGGATGGCTGTCGGTGAGCGTGGCTACCGCTCAGACGGCTGCGAATCTCACGATTGTTTCCGGGAATGGCCAGGTGGTCTGCCAGCAATGTACCAGTGGTGTCCCAAGCTCTTATGTGCCGCCGCTGGTCGTTCAGGCGACGGACGTCAACGGGAATCCCGCGGCTGGCGTTACTGTGAACTGGAACATCAGCACCGGTACGTTTCTACAGAGCGGCACCAGCACCTATAGCGTCGCGACCGATTCGAGCGGCCTCGCTAGCGCCTCAGTTCAGATCTTCAATTTCCAAAGCGGAAGTCCGCTGAATCTTTTCGCCCAGAGCAGCGTCACCGCGTCGACTGGAAATCTCGCGGCCACGTTCTATTTGACCCAAGCGTTGCTGAATGGAGCGAACCCGCAGTTGGCCCCGGTTTACGCAATCGTGGAGAACAATTCCCTCCTTCAGGGAGTGACCTATCCCGGCCAGCTTGGCACCACCGCGACGACGCCCTTCCAAATTGGCGTGTTCACCCAGTCCGGGTCCCCCGTTCCGAACGTCGCCGTTTTCCTGGTGGACGCCGAAACCAACACTGGCGCCCCGACCATCGCGTGCGTTGGCACGGCTGGCGCCGGTCCCGGCGTGGTATTGACGGACTCGACCGGCTTGGCGACCTGTTACCCTGTTTTCGGTGGATCTCCGGGTACCGGCCTGTTTTGGGTCGATGTGGGCGGTGCTCAATCCACCGCCATCCAATCCACACCCCCGAACTTTCCAGCCTCGGAGTACTTTATTTTTCCCTTCAACTACTACAATCCGGTTACTGCGACTGTGGGCGGCTACAACTACACGGTGACTCCCGGCACACCGGGTTCCACTACCGTGATCAGCGGCAGCAGCCAGTCCGCCGCTCCCGGGCAGGCGTTGGGGCAGCCTCTGGTGGCGGAGGTGCTCAACTCGTCCGGCCAGCCTCTTTCCGGCATCACCGTCAACTGGACAGTGAGTCCGGCGGGCGCCGCGGTCCTGGCGCCCACCACGACCACGGGAGCTAACGGCCAGACCAGCAATAGCGTCACGCTGACCGGCAGCGCCTCCGGAACGATCACCATCACCGCCACGGCCACGGGAAGCAACAGCAAGGCCGTTTTTACCATCAGTGCCATTCCGCTGGTCACCATCACCAGTTTCCAGATTGTTTCCGGCAATAACCAGAGCGCCGCCGAGAACACCGCGTTTGTCCAGCCCCTGGTGGTTCAGGTGACCACCAGCAACGGCGTGGCTTCCGGAATCACGGTTCAATTTCTGGTGCAGAGCGGCCCGGTGACGCTCTCTGCCACCAGCGTGGCGACCAATAGCAACGGCCAGGCGCAGGTGACCGCGCAAGCCGGATCGGTGCCCGGATCCGCCTCCGTGCTGGCTACCATTACTTCCACCAGCGGCAGTTCCTCCCAGACCTTCAGCCTCACCGTGCTGCCGCCGGGGCCGGCCATCACGGCCGCTAATTTCTATAATGGGGCCGATCAGCAGCCGAATTCGCTTTCACCGTGCGGCTTGGGCACCTTGATCGCCGGATCTCTCGGCATCCCCAACGTGTCGCCGACGTTCCCGGGACTGCCGGCGCCGCAGACCACCGTCTCGATCACCTTCAACAGCATCTCCGCCCCCATCCTGAACATCGGCAACACGGCCCTGGGACAGCAGTTTATTCTCTTCCAGGTGCCGTGCCAACTGAGCCCGGCAACCTCGGTTCCGGTCACCGTCGACATTGCCGGAGCCACCGCCAATGTGAACCTGAACGTCCAGGCCGCCGCGCCCGGAGTGTTCCATGTGGTGATGTCCGATGGCGTGGCGCGAGCTGTACTGGTGCGTCCGGATGGGTCCTTTGTGAGCCTCTCCAACCCGGCCCGGCGCGGCGAAACCGAAGTGGCGTACGTCACTGGCCTGGGGGCGACTTCGACTACCGTGGGCACCACGGCGGTGCCGGTGCCCGGAGGAGCTCCGGCGACCGTTTTGGGGGACGTGATACCGGGCATGAATGGCGCCGGTCTGCCCCTGGTTTATGCGCAACTGTCCGAGGACCTCCCCGGCATTTACGTGGTAGCCTTCCAGATCCCGGCTAACGAGGCGACCGGCAACAACGTGACATTCTCCATCGGCATCATTCCGGTGGGAAGCAGTGCCGCGTTTTACAGCGCACCCACCACCGTTCCCGTCCAGTAGTTGAGTTTTCCGCAGTATTTTTTGTAGGGCAGCCGACCTAAGGCTGCCCTACGGAAATCCCCTCAATCCCCCGAGTTTTACACTTTATTCCCCTAATGTTCTTATCTTATTCGCTATTTATTCGTCTTAAGAAAATCGAGGCCCAACATCTGGTGTGCTATTTATCCCACCTAGCTCCGCTGGTGGGCCGATGGCGGGCTATAACTGATTGAAGAAAGAGACAGTTCCTCGCTTTTTCCCTATTGCAAACCCGCTTTAAGTCGGATACTATCTGTTGTGTGGTCTAAAGTGGCCCGTTATGGAGCATTTTGGACCAATTGAGAGCAGCCAGTGGATACGGCGGCACAAATTCCGACCCGAGAAGCGCCCCGAGGAATGTATAGCGCCCGCTTAGACGACCGGGGCCGGCTCAAGCTGCCCTCGGACTTCCAAAAATATCTCGACATTTTTCGGGAGAAGTTATTCGTCACGTCAATGGACCGCAGGACGGCTCGCATATACCCGATGCACCTCTGGAGAGAGAACGAAACTCTCTTCGAGAATTACCGCGACGATCCAACTGTATCACAAAACGTCGCGTTTACAGCCGCCGAATTGGGATCCGAAACCGAAATGGACAACCAGGGCCGCATCCTCTTCTCGGTCGAGTTGCGCGAGGCGCTGGGGATCGATAACCAGCAGGTGCGGCTCTACCACCATCGCGGCCGTATCGACGTGCTGAGCGACGCCGTTTTCAAGGCACGGCAACAGCAGGCTTCCGCTTCGCCCGAACAGGATCTCCACAAAATGGAAGGGGCTGGTCTCCGGTGACAACCCATGGAGCACATCCCGGTGATGCCCGAGGAGTCTCTGTCGCTTCTGGACGTGCGTGCCGACGGAATTTATCTGGATGCCACTACAGGCTTGGGAGGCCATACCGCGCTGATCGCCCAGCGGCTGACTTCGGGCCTGGTGATTGCCAACGACCGGGATCCGGAGTCGATCGAGTTAGCGCGCCGGAACACGGCGGATTGGGCCGGGCGCATCCGCTTCCATCGCGGGAGTTTTGGCACGCTGCCCGAGGCGGTTCAGGAACAGGGCTTTCAAAAGATCGACGGCGTGCTGGCCGACCTGGGTGTCAGCCGGCATCAGTTGACGACGCCGCAAAGGGGTTTTTCGTTCATGGCGGATGGACCGCTGGATATGCGCATGGATCAAACCACGGGCATGACGGCGGCCGATCTCGTCAACTTCACAGACGAAAAAACGCTCGCCGACCTGATCTACAGATTTGGCGAGGAGAGGAGGGCGCGGAGAGTAGCCAGAGCAATCGTCCGGGCGCGTCCCATACGGAGCACGCTACATCTGGCCGATGTGGTGTTGCGGGCCGCGCCCAGGACGGGACATCTCCATCCGGCCACTCAGACTTTTATGGCCCTGCGGATGGCGGTCAACGACGAAACGGGAGAACTGGACCGGTTCCTCGAAATCGGTCCGCAATTGCTCAAGTCCGGCGGGCGCCTGGTGGTGATTGCGTTCATGTCCATCGACGACCGAGTTGTCAAACGGCAGTTTCGGGAGCTGGCCAGGGAAGGGCTTGGAACGATCCTGACCAAACACCCCCTCCAGCCAGCCGAAAAAGAATTATCGCACAACCCAGCGTCCCGCAGCGCCAAGTTGCGTGGATGGCAGCGCAACTAGAGAGGTAAAGGAAAAACCATGGCCCCATTACCGAGTTTCTTACGCAGGAATGAGATGCCGCGCGCCGCGTCGGCGCCCGCCCAGCACTCGCGTATACATGCCGCGCGCGATCAGTATATGCTGCGCCCGCTGCCCGGCGAGGATCTCTATTTTCCCACCAAGAAAATCGACAATTCGCGGCTCGTGCGCGAACGCGACCCACAGGCTCGCGGAACCTGTTGGTCCGCCATTGGCGCCAGTGCCCTGGGCCTGGTGTTGCTGACGGGTGTGCTGGCGCCCAGGGTGGCCAACACCCTGGCCGGCTATAAACTCGAAGCCCTGCGCGCTGAAAACCGCACCCTGCTGGACGAGCGCCGCAAGCTGGAATTGCAGGAGGCCGAACTCACCGCCCCCGCGCGCCTGCAGCAGCTCGCGCAGCGCCGCAACATGGTCGTGCCCCAATCCGGCCAGGTGGTCAACCTTAATGGGGTGCCCGCTGGGCCCGGCGACAGCTCGGTCGCCATGATCCACTAAATCCAGCCGCGGGACCGGCACCTCCCGGACCCGCGCCCGATTTGACATGCTATGCGTCAAGGCCGTCTGCTCACACTGGCTGGAATCACCGCCCTTTGGGGGGCCGGCGTCCTCTACAATCTGATCTCCTTACAAGTCGTCCACCACCAGTACTACACGCAGTTGGCCAAGTCCCACCAGGAGGTGCCCCTGGAGATTCCCGCGCCGCGCGGCACCCTCTTCGATCGCACCGGCCAGACCCTGGCGATGAGCTTGCCGACCGAGTCGGTGTACGTCAATCCGCTCAAACTGCCCGATCTCGAAGTCGCCGCCGACCTGCTGGGGCTCGTCCTGCACCTGGACCGTGCGGAGCTCCTGAGCACGCTGAAACAGGCTTACGACGACCATCGCGGCTACCTTCCGATCAAGCGCCGCATCGAATTTCAAGAGGCTGAGACCCTGCGCGCCCTGGGCTACCCCGGGATCGGCGTCGAGCGTGAAAGCCAGCGGCATTACCCCAAGGGCAGCCTGGCCGCGCATGTCCTGGGGGGCGTCGATTTCCACGAAAAGGGCAACGCCGGCATCGAGCTGGCGCTCGAGGAGGACCTCCGCGGCGTGCCCGGCAAGATGAGCCTGCTCAACGACGTGAAAGGCCGCAGCCTCGATTCGCAGCTTTCCAGCCAGCCCCGCCCCGGGACTTCCGTCACCCTCACCATCGACGAGCGCATCCAGTTCGTGGCCGAGCGCGAAATCAAGGCGGCGGTCGAGGAGCACCATGCTGCCACCGGCAGTGTGGTGGTGATGAACCCCATCGACGGCGAAGTGCTGGCCATGGCCAGCTATCCTACTTACGATCCCAATCGGCCGCCGCTCGACCCCAAGAAAGATCTGGCGCGCATCAATCACGCCATCAGCATTCCGTTCGAGCCCGGCTCGGTTTTTAAAGTCGTCACCCTTTCGGCGGCCCTGGAAACCACCCGGCTGCGGCCGGAGAGCCCCATCAACTGCCACGGCGGCGTCCTGACTCTGCCCGGCCGCGTGATCCACGATTCGCACCTCGGCTATGGCGTGATGCCCATGTTGGAAGTCCTGGCGCGGTCCAGCAACATCGGCGCGATTGAAATCGGTTCGCACGTGGGCGCGGAGAATTTGTACAAGTATGTGCGCCGCTTCGGCTTCGGCCAGAAGACCGGCATCGAGCTGAAGGAAGAGAATCGCGGGAGAGTCTGGCCTTTCAACAGATGGCGGAAGACCTCGTGGGCGTCGGTGTCCATGGGGCAGGAGGTCGGCGTGACCACTCTGCAACTGGCCCAAGCCGGCTCCGTGGTGGCCAATGGTGGATTGCTGGTGCATCCCCACCTGGTTCTCAAGAAGGGCGGCAAGCCCGTCCCCGTGGCGCCGCCCGTGCGCATCCTGCAGCCGGAAAACGCCATCCTCATGCGGTCCATGATGGAAGGAGTCGTGGTTCTCCCCTTTGGCACCGGAAGGCGGGCCCGCCTGGAAGGCTATTCGGTGGGAGGGAAGACCGGCTCGGCGCAAATCTTCGACACCCTCGCCAAGCATTACACGCACTCCTACAACGGCACATTCATGGGATTCGCGCCCATCACCAATCCGGCCCTGGTGGTGGTGGTCACGCTCAACGGAACCCATGGCGAAGGCGGTTTTGGCGGCGTGGTTGCCGCTCCCGTGTTTCATGCCGTGGCCACCGAAGCCTTGCGCGTGATGGAGGTTCCCAAAGATCTGCCCGATGAGAAGCCCAATACCCTGATGGCTGCGGTGGAGAGCGTCGAAGACCTGGCGGACGCCGATCGGTCCGATGCGGATAATGTCCTGCTGGCTGGCGACGAAGACGCCCCCGAGACAGTCGTAGCGGGCATCCCCGGGGTGGCCTCTGGGCCCACCGTCCCCGACTTCAAGGGCATGAACATGCGGGCCGTCCTGGCCGCGGCGGCCGAAAAGGGTCTCGCCATTCTTCCCGTGGGCAGCGGAATCGCTCGCGTGCAATATCCTCCGCCGGGATCGCCGCTTCACCAGGGGGAACGCATTCGCGTCCAGTTTGTCAGATGAACCTCGGCGAGATATTAGCGGGCGTGGCGCCGCCCGAGGCAATTCCACCGGCCCTGGCCGAAGTGGAAGTTGGCGGTCTGGACTACGATTCCCGGCGGGTGGACGCCGGCTTTCTGTTCTTCGCTTTTCCGGGCGCCCGCACCGACGGCCGCCGGTTTGTGCGGGACGCCATCGCGCGCGGGGCGGTCGCCATCGCCAGTGAATTCGAACCCGGCGAAGAAAGCCTGGCGCGGCTCTGGGTTCGCGTGGCGCATGGCCGGCACGCCCTGGCGCTGGCCTCCCGTAACTTCTACGGCAAGCCGGACGAGCGCCTGGGCCTGACGGGCATCACCGGCACCAACGGCAAGACCACCACCGGATACCTGATCGATTCGGTGCTGCGCGCGGCCGGCCGCACCACCGCCCTCATCGGCACCATCGAATACCAGCTTGCGGGGCAGGTGCTTCCGGCCGTCAATACCACGCCGGAGTCGCTCGACCTGGTGCGCCTGTTCGCCGCCCTGGAGCGCGCCGGCGGCACTCACGCTACCATGGAAGTATCGTCGCACGCGCTCGCTCTGGGCCGCGTCTACGGGTTGCAGTTCCACACCGCGGTATTCACCAACCTCACGCGCGACCACCTGGATTTTCACGGCACCATGGAAGCCTATTTCTCGGCCAAGGCGGAACTCTTCGCGGGCGCCGGCGCGCCGGCGCCTCCCTTCGCGGTCGTCAACCGCGACGACGAATACGCGCGCCGCCTGCCGATCGGTCCCCAGACCAAAGTCTTCTGGTACGGCCTGGGGCAGGACGCCGATCTTCGCCCGCGCAACGTTTCCAGCAGCTTCGAGGGTCTCCGTTTCGAGGTCCAGTTCGGCAAACTGCGATTCCCCGTGGAATCGCCGCTGATCGGCAGGATCAACGTCTACAACATTCTGGCCGCCTGCGGCGCGGCCCTCTCCTACGGCATTCCTCCCGAGACGGTGGCCCGCGGGATCGCCGCCCTGGAAGCCGTGCCCGGCCGCTTCGAGCGGGTCGATGAAGGGCAGCCGTTCGTGGTGGTGGTGGACTACGCTCACACCGACGACGCCCTGCGCAACACCATCGCGGTGGCCCGCGGGCTGAATCCCCAGCGCGTAATTACACTGTTCGGCTGCGGCGGCGACCGCGACCGCGCCAAGCGCCCCCTGATGGGGCGTGCCGCGGCGGAGGGCAGCGACCTGGTGGTGCTCACCAGCGACAATCCGCGCTCCGAAGATCCTCTGGCCATCATGAACGACGCCCTGGTGGGCATACGCCGCGTGGATGTGCCGCACATCGTGGAGCCCGACCGAGCCACGGCCATCGCCCGCGCGATCAAGGAGGCGCACCAGGGCGACATCGTCATCCTGGCCGGCAAGGGCCACGAAACCTATCAGGTGCTGAAAGACAAGACCATCGCGTTTGACGACCGGGCGGTGGCGAGGGAAGTGCTAAGGGGTTACGGGTACCGCAAAGCATGAGAAGCCGTGAAAAAACCGGGCGAGGTGGGGCAGGCGGGGTGCCCCCTGGGCCCGCCTGCCAACCCGCGCACGCCAAAGCATGCCCCACACGGAGCGTCGAGACGAGTCTCGACGGACCCAGAGGGTACCCCGACACAAGTGTCTGCGCCACATCACCGTGGCGCAGGCTCTCAGCCGGGGTACCCTTTGAGTCCGCCGAGACTCGTCTCGGCGCTCTTCTCCCCCTCCCCCTATGACCCTCCCTCTCCAAGCCGTAGCCAACGCCATGGGCGCCGCGGGGGATCCGCCGGACGTCGGCGTCGCGGGATGGAGTGTAGACACCCGCACCCAGAATCCGGGCGACCTGTATTTCGCCCTGCGCGGGACCCACTACGATGGGCACGATTACGTCGCCGCCGCATTGGAGCGCGGCGCCGCCGCGGTGGTGGTGGACCGCGGCCTGGGCGCGCCGCGGGAACTGCTGGTGCCCGATACGCTCCGCGCGCTGCAGGATCTGGGCCGCTGGGCGCGCCGCCAATGGGGCGGCGCGGTGGTGGGAGTCACCGGCAGCGCCGGCAAGACCACCACCAAGGACGCCATCGCGCACCTGCTTTCGGTGGAGATCCCGACCGGGCGCAGCATGGGCAACTTCAACAACCATGTCGGCGTGCCCCTCTCGATTCTGCGCCTGCCCGGCGACTGCCGCGTGGGCGTGCTCGAAATGGGGATGAACCACGCGGGCGAGATTCGCGAGCTGGCTTCCATCGCCCTGCCGGAAATCGGCGTGGTGACCAACGTGGGATACGCGCACGTGGAATTCTTCGATTCCATCGAGGGTGTGGCCGCCGCCAAGCGCGAACTGATCGAATCGCTGCCCTCGGACGGCGTGGCGGTGTTGAATGCCGACGACCCGCGCGCCAGCCGCTTCGCCGAATCACATCGCGGGCGCACCATCACATTCGGCTTTGCCGAAACCGCCGCCGTGCGCGCCGAAAACGTGGATTACCGGCCCGAGGGCGCGCGCTTTCGCGCTCTGGGAGTGGATTACGAAACCGGCCTCACCGGCCGCCACGCAGTCGCCAATCTGCTGGCCGCCATCGCCGTGGCGCAGGTGTTTGGGATTGCGCCGGAACGCCTCCGCGACGCGGTCGGCACCTTCGCCGCCGGCCCGATGCGCGGCGAAAGGATCGAGCACCGCGGCATGGTGATCTGGAACGACTGCTACAACTCCAATCCCGAGGCCGCCCAATCGATGATCGACGTGCTGTTGCGGACACCGGCCCGCCGGCGCATTGCGGTGCTGGGAGAGATGCTGGAACTGGGCCACGCCTCCGAGGAACTGCATCGCAAGCTGGGCCGCTATGCCGCCGCCGGCCGTGTGGACTGGCTGGTAGGCGTCCACGGCGACGCCCATTGGATGACCGAAGAGGCTCTCGCCGCAGGCATGCCCGTAGCCGAAGCGCCCTTCTTTGACGACCCCGCTGCGGCCGGCGAATGGGTCCGCGGCGTGGCCCGGCCGGGCGATGCCCTGCTCTTCAAGGGCTCGCGCGGAGTGCGCGTGGAGCGCGCTTTGGAAAGGTTTCTGAGCTAGAGTGCTTCACTTGCCAAATTCGGGCTCCGTATTCACCGCAGAGGCGCGGAGAACGCGGAGACTTCGCAGAGAAGACCAATACTCTTGCTTGGTTTTCTCCGCGCTTCCTCCGTTTTCTCCGCGTCTCTGCGGTGAATACAGAGCCCCGCTCACCGCAACGGAGGCGACTCGCTAGCCCATGCTCTACTTCCTCCTCTACGCGCAGCTTAGCCGGCACGTCAGCGCGTTCCGCGTCTTCGGCTATGTCACCTCCCGCACGGCCTTTGCCAGCCTCACGGCGCTGTTTCTGTGCATCGTCCTGGGGCCCTGGCTGATCCACAAGCTGCGCGAGTTTCAAATCGGCCAATATATTCGCGAGGAAGGCCCCAAGTCCCACCAGAAGAAGGCCGGCACTCCCACCATGGGCGGCGTTCTCATCATCATCTCGATCGTCATCCCCACCGTATTGTGGGCCGACATGAGCAATCCCTATGTGTGGACCGCGGTCGCCGCCCTCCTCGGCTATGGCTTTATCGGATTCCTGGACGATTACGCCAAGGTCACCAAGCGTCAAAACCTGGGCCTCACCGCCCGCCGCAAGCTGAGCTATCAGTTCGCCCTCGGTTTTGTCTTCACTGCCTTCCTGTTGGTGCTGCGCGCTTATGGCGATTTCTCCACGTCCATGAACATCCCGTTCCTCAAGCAGTTCAAGCCCTCGCTTTTGATTCCCTCGCTGCTGGGCAATCCGTGGACTTACCTGTTCGGGGTGGCGCCATTCTGTATCTTCGTGGCGCTGGTGGTGGTGTTCATGTCCAACGCGGTGAACCTGACCGACGGGCTGGACGGCCTGGCCATCGGGCTGATGGTGATCGCCGCCGGAGCGCTCACCGTGCTGACTTACGCCGGCGGGCACGCCACCCTGGCCGAGTATCTGCAGCTCGCGCGCAACGCGCGTACCAGCGAGCTGACCATCTTCTGCGGATCGATGACCGGCGCCAGCCTGGGCTTCCTCTGGTATAACTCGCACCCGGCCGAGATCTTCATGGGCGACGTCGGCTCGCTCGGCCTGGGCGGCGCCATGGCGGTGGTGGCGGTGCTCATCAAGCAGGAGGTGCTGCTGCTATTCATCGGCGGCATTTTTATTCTGGAGGCGGTGTCGGTGATCCTTCAGGTAGGCAGCTATAAACTGCGCCACGGCAAACGCATTTTCAAGATGGCGCCGATGCACCATCATTTCGAGGCCCTGGGCTGGACCGAGTCGAAAATCATCGCGCGTTTCTGGATCGCCGGCCTGGTGCTGGCGCTGTGCGCGCTCACCACGCTGAAGCTGAGATGAGTATGGAAGACCAACAACAACCGCTCTCTGACGTTCGCGGCTCTGGGACGGATCGGAGCCG
>JBKQPR010000117.1:0-47998 GCA_052144935.1 Bryobacteraceae bacterium | reverse complement strand
CTTCGCAGGAAGCAGATGTGCGCAAAGTCAATCCGGGCGCGCCCGCGGCTTTGAGGCAGTTTTGAAGCCGGAGTTCAAATAGGACTCAAATCTTAGGCGCGGTAGGTGTCGTGGAAATCCAGGCTAGTGGAAGGTATGATTGAGGCAGAGGATGCGGCCCGCGCGGCGCTGTTCCTCCTGAGCGAAGAGGCCCGGCCGATTACCGGCGAAGTGCTGGCCGTAGATGGCGGGTGGCGGATTACAGGAGTTTGAACGGAGGCGCGCATGGTGGTATTGGGCATCGATATCGGCGGGACGCAGATCAAGGCCGGGATGGTGGACGAGCAGGGCGCCATCCTGGCCTCACGGACCATCCAGACCCCGACGGACCTCGACGGCTTCATGCCTTCGCTGCAGGAAGCCATCGCCTGGCTGCTGGAGGCCACCGAGGCGCCCTCCGGCGTGGGTGTGGGCTGCAAGGGCATCATCAACTCCGACAGCACCCGCGTGGAGTTGCTGCCCGGGCCGCTGCACTTCCTGGAAGGCCTGTGCCTGAGCGACGTGGTAGGAATGCCCGCGGAGGTGCCGGTGTTCGCCGACAACGATGCGCGGGTGGCCATGGCCGGTGAGATGGTGTGGGGCGCCGCAAAGGGCCACGACAACGTAGTCATGCTGACGCTCGGGAGGGGAGTGGGCGGCGCGGTGATTGCGGGCGGCCACGTGCTGCGCGGCCACGCCGGGGTAGCCGGCCACCTGGGCCACATCACGGTGGACCCCGACGGCGTCATGTGCATGTGCGGCAATCGCGGCTGCCTGGAGACCGTCTTTTCCGCGCGCGCCATCGAAGGCGAGGCTTGGGCGGCGGTGCACCGCGGCTGCTCCTCGTCTCTTACGCGCCTGTTCCGCGACCAGCCCCAACTGGCCTCCTGCCGCACTATTTTTCAAGCCGCGCGCGAAGGCGACGACCTGGCGCAAAGCATCGTATCGCGCGCCATACGTGGCTTGGGCGCGGGCATTGCCGGCCTGTTGCACGTCTTCGACCCCGAACTGGTGATTCTGGGCGGCCACATTGCGGACGCCGGCGCGGACCTGCTGGTGCCGCTGCAGGAGGAAGTTTGGCGCCGCTCCCGCGGCTTGCTGGGCAGGGAGGTCCCCATCGTCGAGCAGCAAGTAGCCGACAAATCGGGCATCGTGGGCGCGGCCGGGCTGGTGATCGCGCCGCGGGCGTGAGGATGCGGCCCGGAGGTGGATCGATATGCCGATGACTCCATTTATGGAAAGATTTCCCGATGTGGGACCGCGTGAAACCAGGTCCGCTACGGTCCCCGACGGGCAGGATATCCCTAAAGGGGAATATGGCTTCCTGGAGCTGTATTGCGATGAGCCCGGCTGTGACTGCCGGCGGGTGATGATTACGGTGCTGCGGCCGGAGACCGGATGGAGGCGGATCTACGCCACCATCAGCTACGGCTGGGAGGATGCGGATTTCTATCGGAAATGGGGACCCCACAGCGATCCCCGGGAAATGATCGGGCCGAGCCTCAATCCGCTGGGCCCACAGACCAAGTACTCGCCCGCGCTTCTGGATCTGTTTCGATTCCTGATTCAGTCGCCCGATTATGTCGAGCGTCTCAAACGGCATTACCGAATGTTCCGGGAGTCCGTCGACCGGGAGCATGGCGGGAGCAATCGGCGGCCAACCAGTCGCGTCGAGAACAGGCGGAAGCGCCGCCGCCCGCACAGTCGCTGAGCGGTTCCGGACGAATGACTTCCGACAGGTCTTCCGGCGTGGCGTTCCGCTCGGCTGCCCGCCGCTCAGTGGGTAAACAGGGCGACCCGCGCGCGGTGTCCTCTACACAGCTTTTCATCGCTGGTATAGAGGACGGAGTTGGTCTTTTCAGCCAGTGCTATGTAGGCGGCATCGTAGGCCGTAAAGTTGTGCCGCAGTTCCCAAATGCGGCCCAGCAAAGGAATGTGCGAATATCGCTCGGCGGGGAGCGCCGCAAGTCCTGCGAGCATCCCGGCGCTGCGATGCGAGTCGATACGCCGGCCCGCGAGCAGCTTTCGAAGCGCGCTGGCGACCTCCACGTCAATCAAATGAGGGACAACCAGCGAGTCGCTCCTACCGGCCAGATCGCGCCGGAGAGAATCGGCTAATGGGCCGTTGATGAGGAGTTCCACGACTACCGACGCATCCAGAACAATCACCGCGCATCTCGCAATTCGCGCACGACTTGCGCTACGCTCTGGGTTGCCGGGAGGGGTTTGGCTCGCTCGGTAAGTTCCAGCCACTCCCGCATGGTCGGGCGCTCCACCGAGATCTCCAGTTGCCTCTTGATGAAATCGGAGAGGCTCATGCCCTCACGAGCGGCACGAGCCTTGAGAGTGCGGTGGACCCGTTCCGGAACGTCTCTTACCTGAATCATCTTCGACATGTTCTCAGCATACAAACATGTGCGGCACATGTCCACGCGCCGTGCTCCTCTTACAAGAACCTCTGCACGCTCTCCCGAAACCGCGTGTAGATCCACGACACCGCCAGCAGGATCAGCCCCAGCGCGACTAACGACAATGTGTACGGCACGGTGCCTAAATGCCGCAGATCGTAGAAGAACACCTTCAGGATGCAGAACATCAGCAGCGCCAGGCCGCCAAGCCGCTGGTTGCGGTCGCTCAAAGGGAAGCCGGCGGCCAGCAGCGCGATGCCCTCCAGGCCCCAGGCCACCGTCAGCAGGCTGCCCGAGACGCGGAAGTAGAGCAGCGCGGCGGCCAGCAGTGCGGCGGCCAGCAAATAATATAGACGCGGCCAGCCGCCCTGTGGCGCCACAAGCTGCGCGCCGTAGAGACAGGCCACCACCACCGCAGCCGGCAGCACCGATTGCGGCGGGGCCAGGTTCCAAGCCCAGCAGGCCGCAAAGGCCAGCGCCGCCAGAGCGTAGCTCTGCCAGCAAAGGTCGCGCATCTGCCGGCGGTGGCCAACGACGAACAGCGCCACGGTGAAAAGCGCCCATCCCGCGGCCCTGTAGCGGTCGCCGCCCTGGTAGTAGATCAGGGCCGCGGCCAGCGCCGTGCCGGTGTAGAGATAGAAGCGCCAGCGGGTGCGCCACCACAGGTAATAGTGCGACACCAGCACGGGCGTCACCCAGAGAAGTCGCTCGGGAGCTTCCAGGTTGGACATCGCCAGGCGGCCGACCACGGCGCCGCTCACCAGGCCCGCCTCCAGGCGCAGCACCGGGACGCCGGTTTCGGCCAGGATCACGGCCAGCGCCGCCCACGCCGGTCCCACCGCCGCAACCGGCAGCAGGGCCCACAGCGCCACCATCGCGAAGAAGGTTCCCACGAACGTCGCGGCCTTCAGGACCTTCCCGTCTTCCTCCTGGCGGGCGCGCGCCGCCATGGCGTAGGCCGCCAGCGCCGCCCACACCGGTATCAGCCGCGGCGCGAGCGGGCCGGAATTGCCAATCGGCAGGATGTTCAGTTGCATCGCCAGAAACGCGCCCAGGGCGGCCAGCGCGTACCCTTGCCGCCGCAATTCGCGCGGCAGGTTGCGCATGCCGAGTTCCAGCAGTCCCAGCGCCAGGCCCATCCAGGCCAGTCCGCGATAAGCCGCCGGTGTCAGTTGCCAGACCAGCGCCGCCGCGAGGCCGCTCGCCTCCAGCGAGGCCGCCAGGCGCACGACTTTGGCTTCGCCTTCGAGGAAGCGGTCCGGCCCCCACAGCGTCGAAAGCACGGCCGCGTAAGCCAGGGCGGCGGCGATGGCCAGCGAAACCGGAGGGTCGTCCCACGCCCCCACCAT
The DNA here is from genome assembly GCA_052144935.1 of Bryobacteraceae bacterium. GTDB lineage: Bacteria > Acidobacteriota > Terriglobia > Bryobacterales > Bryobacteraceae > JOPF133. Next base: position 44,223 of record JBKQPR010000117.1, on the reverse strand, counting down.
GCCCAGCAGCCCCAGAGTTGCCAGGCCATAAGCCTGATAGCGGAAATCGGGCAGGCGGCGGAGCCAGCCTACCAGAAACGGGCCGGCCGCCAGCACGGACCAGGCCAGGCCGCGGTCGGCCTGCGCTTCGAAGCCCGCCACCAGCGCCACCATAAAGGCCCCCGCATAGCCGTAGAAGACATCGGCCGCCCGGAGCGTTCGGTTGGCGTAAAAGACCACGGCGGTGAGCGCCGCCACGGGGGTCCAGGCGCGATAAGGCAGCCCTACCGAATCGGCGGCGATCAGGTGGTTCAACTCCAGTCCGAACACCACAGCGGCCAGGATGCGCAGGTAGCGCGAGCCGAAGCGCAGGCCGGCCAGATAATACAGCTCCGCCTCGATCAGCAGCGCCAGCGCGATCCACTGGTGCTCGAGCTCCAGAAAGATGGCCGCGGCGGCCAGCGCGCCGGTGAGGGTGACGGACAGCCGCCACTCGCTGCGGCGCGCGCGCACCACGGTGCTGACCAGGTAGGCCAGCCCGGTGGCAGCCACAATCTGCCACTCCCGTCCGGGCGCCGCCAGGTGCCATTTGACCGCCGAGAGTCCCAGAAATCCGATCGCATTCAGCGGCAGCAGGGCGGGCGAGGGATGCAGAATATCGAAGCCCTCGAACAGCAGCCAGTAGACTGTAAAAATGGCCTGGGCCTCCCACAACGGCGCGCCGGTGTCGTGTTGCAGAGCGCAAATGCCATAGGTGGCCACCAGGCCGACCAGCGCCATCGTCCGCCAGCCGAAGCGGTGCGCCAGGTACAGCAGCGATGCCGCCAGCGGAACCAGGGCAATCACCGAAAGCGCCGTCACCTGCGTAATCCCCAGCGTGGCGAAGGCCAGGAAGTAGGCGATGCCGGTGACGGTCTCCGAGCGGTAGCGCAGCGAGTGCACCACCATCCCCACCCCTACCGCCAGCAACAACAGCGCGCCGGTCACGGGGCTGTCGATGACCTTGGCGGCGTCGATGGCCTGTGCCGCGTAGACCGTGAAGTAGAGCGCGGCCCATCCTCCGCCCAGCAGGCCGCGGGCGAAGGTGCGGTAGCGTTCGCGCTTCTCGAAGACCGCACCCGAGATCAGCAGGGCCAAACTGGCCGCCACGCTGAGGAGCACCCGTTCCCATGGACTCATGCTCTTGAAGGACAAGCCCAGCGCCACCGCCATCCCGACCACAACGAGGAAGACGCCCGCCTTGTTGGCCCAATTGCCGCCGACTAGCGCTTCCCAGTCTGCCCAGGTACGGGCGGGCCGCGCGGGTTGCGGCCGGGCGGCTTGGGCGCCGGCCAGGAACTCCGGCGGGATGCCGCCAGCGAACGCCGGCGCGGGTTCCAAGGCCGGTGGTGGCGCTGGTTCGACCGGTGCAACTGGGAGACCGCTCGCTGAGGCTCGCGGCTCTGTTTCGAGGCGGGCCCATGGGGCGCCTCGTGAGGGAGTGGTGTCCGGCAGAAGGGGCGCCTGTCCCGCGGCCGCAGGCTCCGCGGAAACCGCCGCCCATTCCACCGCTGGTGCGGCCGGCGGAACCGCCGCAGCAACCGGACCCGGCGGGACCGGGGCCACCGACGGGGTCGCCCCTGCTGGCACCGGCTCCGCGGAAACCGCCGCCGCGAACGGCGCGGCCGCCGGAACCACGGGAGCGGGCGGGACCGGCCCCATGGGCGGGATCACCACATGCGGGGTCGCCACGGGGGTGGCCGCAACCGGCGCCGGCCCAGCCAACTCGCCCGTCCGGCGCGCCCACGCGAGCTGCCGCTGGAGCGCGTCCATCCGCTCATCCATCGCCTTCAGCCGGTCGCGCATCTGTACCCAGCGCACCAACAACACCACGATGAGAACCGCAATCAGGATTTCCATCACACACTCTCCGACGATGTCAGTTGCGCCGGGACGCCGGCCAGTTGAAGGGCGCGCGCTTTCAATCCGCGCAAATCCAGCTTGCCCGTGCCGAGCAGGGGCAGATCCGTCACCTGATACACATTCTCACGTTTGGGCAGCCACAGGCGCGGCAGGTCCGTGGCGGCCAGACGCTGCCAGACCTCGGCGGGGCCGACCTCCGGCTTCACGTACAGCGCCACCAGGCGTTCGCCGCGCTGCTCGTCGGGAATGCCGGTCACGGCGCACGGGACATCGCCCAGCACGGCGCCGAGGGCCTCTTCCACGCGAATATGCGGAACCATTTCGCCGGCGATCTTGCTGAACCGGGAGAGGCGGTCGGTGATGAAAAGGAAGCCCTCGTCGTCGACGCGGGCGATGTCGCCGGTGATGTACCAGCCGCCCCGCATCGCATCGGCGGTGCGCTCCGGCTGCCCCAGGTAGCCCAGCATGCAGTTCGCACCCTTCACCAGCAGCAGGCCATCCGTGTTGGGCGGGAGCGGCTCGAAGCTGGCCGGGTCGACAATCTGCGCCGCCACGCCGGGAAGGGGATGGCCTACGCTGCCCGGCTTGGCGCCGGTTTGCCGGTCCTTGCCGGAGCCGATGTTAGGCGCGTTCACCGCCACCACCGGCGACATCTCGGTCAAGCCGTAGCCCTCCAGCAGCTCCACGCCGAACTTCTCGCGGAAGGCCGCGGCCACCGGTTCCCTGAGCTTCTCGGCGCCCACCAATACGAAGCGCAGGCTGGCGAAATCCTCGGCGGCGCACTTGCGCGTGTAGGTGGTGCAAAAAGTCGGAGTAGCCAGCAGCAGGGTGGCGTGGTAGCGTCTGGTTAATTCGCCGATGGCTTTGGCGTCCATGGGGTTGGGGTGGTAAACCACGCCGCAGCCGGCAATCAGCGAAAACCAGATGGTGACGGTGAAACCGAAGGAGTGGAAGAAGGGCAGCGCGCCCACGATGCGGTCGCTCGCGCCCACCTGGAAAAGCTGGTTGATGGCCTCGATATTCGCCAGCAGGTTGTAATGCGACAGCGTCACGCCTTTAGGAACCCCCGTGCTGCCGCTGGAGAACATCACGGTGGCCGGCGAATCGGGCGTTGCGGAGCCGGGCGTTGCCGGGCCGGGCATTCCGCGGCCGAGCATGGCGGGGCCGGGCGTTGCTGGAACGGGCAGGTGGTGGTGCGGATCTGGCGCCGGCGTTGCCGGGCCCGGCGCTGCGGGGCCGGGTGTTCCACGGCCGGGCGCTGCGGGGCCGGACGCTGCTGGGCCGGGTGTTGCGGGGCCGGGTGTTGCGAGGCCGGGTGTTGCGCGGCCGGGCGTTGCGGGGCCGGGCGTTGCCGGAACGGGCAGGTGGTAGCGCGGATCTGGTGCCGGCGTTGCCGGGCCCGGCGCTGCGGGGCCGGGTGTTCCACGGCCGGGCGCTGCGGGGCCGGACGCTGCTGGGCCGTGCGTTGCGAGGCCGGGTGTTGCGGGGCCGGGTGTTGCGCGGCCGGGCGTTGCGGGGCCGGGCGTTGTGGGGCTGGGCGTTGCACGGCCGAACCATGCGACCGGCAGCAGGCGGGCCGCCACCAGGGCGCGCAATTGGGCCCATTTTCCCACGCGGCCCAGTATGTCTTCGATGAAAACCGTATCCGCCGGCGCCTCCGCGTGCGGCTCAATCTTGGCCTTGGCCAGGAAGGCGCGCGAGCTGATCACCGTCCGGATGCCGCACTGTTCGATGGCCGCGGCCATGGCTTCGCGCCCGGCGGTGAAATTCAGATTCACGGGAACGCGGCCCGCCAGGGTCGCTCCGATATTGGCCAGCGCGCCCGCCACGGTGGGCGGCAGAAGCACACCCAGCATGTCATCCGAGGGCCGCTCGCGCGCGATCCATCGCGCTACCAGCACGCCGCCCGTGAGCATTTGTCCGTAGGTCAGCTCGCGGCCCGTGGAATCGGCCATCGCGAAGCGTCCCCAGTTGCGCCGCGCGCTGCGCACCAGGCGCCGGCCCAGCGTGTCCGCGGGAGTCTTGCGGCGCCCGGTGGCTTCGCTCGACAGGTTCTGGATGGCCTGCCGCACCTCGTGCGCCGGGCTCGTGGCAGGCATCGGGGCGCCGAACGAAACGGTCACGGGATACGGGAAGCGCTTGGGCCACTTCCGGAAGAATCGCCCGCCTTCGAAGCTGAAGATGCTGCCCCACACGCGGTCAAGGTGCACCGGAACGATGGGCACATCCATCCCCGCCACGATCCTTTCCATCCCGCGTTTGAAAGGCAGCATGTTGCCCGTGTGAGTGATGGCGCCCTCGGCGAAGATGCACACCGCGTGCCCGGCGGCCAGCTCGGCGCGCGCGGCGCGGACGCTCTCCACCACTTCGCGCGGCGTGGCGTTCCCGGCGGGGATGGCGTTTTGGAAGCGCAAAAACCAGCGCAGCGGCGCGATTTGGAAGAACGGCTTCCACACCAGGAAGCGCAGGAAGCGCTCCACCGACGCGCCGATCAGGAAGCCATCCACGTACGACATGTGATTGGCGACCAGCAGAGCGGGGCCGCGGTAAGGCACGTTTTCCCGCCCCTCTACGCGGATCCGGAAAATCGAGTGCGTGAGCAGATACAAAACCAGCCGGACGAAAAACTCCGGCACCAGGGTAAGCACGTACACCGTTACGGCCAGGGTGAGCAGGCCGAGACCGAAGGTGATGCGGTCGGGGCGGATCCCCAACTGGTCGTGGAACAGCCAGAACAGGCCGGTCGAAAGGATCATGGCCAGCGTCTGGAAAAAATTGGAGGTGGCGATGATGCGCCCCTTCTCCTGGCTGCCGCTGCGTTTCTGCACGTAGGCATACAGCGGCACGGCGAACAGACCGGTGGACACCGCCATCATCACGATAGCCGCCACGGCCAGCGGGTAGGAGCCGCCCGCCACCGCGAGCAGCATGGCAAATAGCGCCGTGAAGCCCGCGCCCAGGGGGGCCAGGCCGAGTTCCACCTTATCGCCCGAGAGCCGCCCGGCCAGCAGGTTGCCGGCCCCCACTCCGAGGGCCAGGAAGGTCCACAGCAGGCCGATGTGCAGGTCGTCGGCCTTGAGCACCTGCCGGCCGAAATGTTCCAGGTCGGGCTGCAGCAGAGCGGCCACGAACCAGATGTAGGAGATGCCCAGGGTGGCCAGGAACAGCGGCCGGTCCTTCAGCAGGTGGCGTGTGCCGGTGGTCACTTCGGCGAAAGGATTCCAACGGAACGGCTCGCGCGAACCGGAGGGCGGAACGCGCGTGATCCGCAGGCTGGTGGCCCACCCGACGACCGCCACGCCCAGCGCCACGAGGCCCATCTTCCACATTTCGGCGCTCCAGGCGGCGTACAGAAGGCTGCCCACGGCGCTGGCCAGCACGATCGCCACGAAGGTGCTCATCTCCAGCAGGCCATTGGCGCGGGAAAGGTCTTCATCGCGGCAGATTTCGGGTACGATGCCGTACTTAGCCGGGCTGAAGATGGCGGCGTGAAGGCCCATCAGGAAGACCACCAGCAACATCCACTCGATGCGCCCGGACAGGAAGGCGGCCACTCCAAAGCCCATCACCGCGATCTCGAAGACTTTCACCGCGATCAGCACGCGGCGCTTGCTGATGGCGTCGGCCAGGTGGCCGGCATAACCGGAGAACAGCAGCGAGGGAAGCACGAAAACGCCCACCACCAGCGAGGCGTAACGGCCATTCTGTTCGTGGAGGGCGCGCAGCCCTACGATCGAGCGGTAGACGTTGTCGTTGAACGCGCCGAAGAACTGGGTCCACAGGAAGGCCTGAAAGCCGCCGTTGCCGAGAACTTGTTTGAATCCGCCCTGAGCCATGATCGATTTCCTTTCGACGATGGGATGGAGGCACGGCGCGCGCCAACGGCGAGGAGTTTCGGAATCAACAGTTTACGTGGCCGGACGGGAAAGTTACGAGGCCGTTCGGACATTTTCTGACGCCTGGTATACAGAAAATGTCGCGCGGAGGCCTTCGATGCCCCTCTACTGCCCTGGACCGGCCAACCACGCCATCGGCCCCCACCGCCGTCGCCGCAACTGCTGCCACGGCTGCCACCAGCCATCCTCCCGCCGCCACCGGCCCACGCGCCGCAGTTCCCCGCCCCCGGCCATCGGCCCGCCACCGCCGCTGCCGCTGCCACCGGCCCACCGGCCGCAGTCCGCCCCTGGCCTCTGGCCACCGCCGCCAGCCTACCAGCCGCCATCAGCCACCCACCACCAGGCCACCCGCCGCAGTCCGCCGCCCTTGACCACCCCCCGCCGGGCCGCCCCCGCCGCAGTTGCCGGCCGGCCCCTGGCCCCTGGCCACGACGCCAGCCCACCAGCCGCCATCAGCCACCCACCTCCACCGGGCCACCCGCCATCAGCCACCCCACCACCGGGCCCCGGCCGCAGTCCACTGCCATCAGCCACCGCCCCCACCGTCCCACCCGCCGCCAGTGCGTACCATAGGTCATCAGCCTAACAGATCCTTCGGGTGGTGGCAGCACCATTTCACAAACGTGGCGTTTTTCCATACCGCAACCGCGAAAATTTGCGCCATAATACTTAACACGAGCACTTAAGTGTGCTCCGGGGACGTTGGCGCCTCAGGTGCTATCCTTCGGCAATGGCGATGCGCGATCCATTGATCGGACTTCGGATTTCCGGCCCTAAGAAGCTGTCGGCCATGGCGGCCTTGGCGTTTGCCGGAATCTCGTGCGCTCAAAGCCTGATGCCGGTTTCCGGTCCCGGCGGCATGGTCCGGCTCTTTTCTTCCGATGCCGCCATTCTCGAATCCCAGGAAACCCGCAAGGACATTCCCTGTACGGTTACACCCAATAAGCCGATTTTGGGGTTCGACCTCCGCTTCCATTCCGGCTATGAGGTGAGCGTTCCGCTCAAGGACCTCGCCGGTACCGAGAACCTTCTCACGATGGTCTTCCGCGTCACCCCGCAGGATCACCCGGACGATCCCGTGTATTTGTCCCAGCACGTGGGGGTGCCGGGAATCACCGACGACGAGAAGGGTCCCGCGTACCTGCAGGGCGGCTTCGATGTGGGCGAAGGCAAGTACCACGTCGACTGGCTCATGCGCGACCGCTCCGAGCGGGTGTGCTCCTTCAATTGGGATATCGAAGCCACGCTGCCCTCCAAAGACAAGCAGATGGCCCTGGATATCGCGCCGAGCGTGGTGCAACCTTCCGACAACGAACCGTTCAAGCAGGAGCCGCCGGTGGAGCGCGCGGTCCGCGAGGCGCCGCTCAACGTGAAGGTGATGGTGAACTTCGCCCCGCAGGATTCGGCCTCGGCCATTCTGCAGCCGCTCGACACTAACGCCCTGCTTTCGATTCTGCGCAATATCGCCCGCGAGCCGCGCATCTGCAAATTCTCGATGGTCGCCTTCAACATGCAGGAGCAGCGGGTCGTCTACCGCCAGGATGGCGCTTCCCAAATCGATTTCCCCTCGCTCGGCAAGGCGCTGGCGTCCCTCAATCTGGGCACCGTGGATCTCAAGCGGCTCAGCCAGAAGCACGGCGATAGCGAGTTTCTGGGCAACCTCATCGCCACCGAATTGAAGGACGACAGGCAGCCCGCCGACGCGGTGATCTTCGCCGGCCCCAAGGTCGTGTTGGACGACGGCATCCCGCCGGACATGCTCAAACAGCTCTCCGACGTCAAAATGCCGGTGTTTTACATGAATTACAATCTCAACCCGCAGTCCAATCCCTGGCGCGACGCCATCGGCAATACGGTAAAGCTTTTGAAGGGCGCAGAGTATACCATAAGCCGGCCCCGCGATCTTTTTTTCTCGTGGACCGAAATCATCGGCCGTATTGTAAAATCAAAGTTCGGGAAGCTGGCTCCCAGTCCGTCGGCCCAATAATATGCGGCTTTACGCCATCGCGTTGCTGCTCGCTTCCGCCGCCCTGCCCGGCGCCGCTCAGAAGTTCGGCGCGGCGGAAAACCTCGCCCCCTACATCCCCACCCCGGAATCGATCGTCGACCGCATGCTGGATGCGGCCCACATCAAGGCGGGCGAGGTGGTCTACGATCTGGGCAGCGGCGACGGCCGCGTGGTGATCGCGGCCGCGCAAAAGTACGGCGCCAGGGCCGTGGGCGTCGAAATCCGGCCCGACTTGTGCCGCCAGGCGCAGGCGCGCATCAAGGCGCTCGGTCTGGAAGACCGCGTCACCATGGTGGAGGGCAGCGCCCTGCGCGTGGACCTCGGCCCCGCCGACGTAGTGACCATGTACTTCCTGACCACCTCGAACGAGCGCATGAAGCCCAATCTGGAGCGCATGAAGCCCGGCTCGCGGGTGATTTCCAACGAATTCCCGATCAAAGGCTGGAAGCCCGTGGAAGTGGTCCACGTGAAGACCGGATCGATGGACCACAGCATCTTCGTCTACCAGATCGGGCATACGCGGTAGGCGCCAAGAGCGCAAAGCAACGGATCTCGCGCCAAGCCGCAAAGTCACGCCAAGAAGAAAGGCCAAACGAAAACCTGCCAAACAGATTAACAGCACGAGTCCCATCGCTCTGTCCGATCATTGCCAGCGCGTACCACGTTGCTTTTCAGTCCCCGAGGCTTTCCGGCGGACCGGACTGGATCCGCATGGAAAGGTACGATATCGATGCCACCGCCGAGAAAGGCGCGATCCCCGATGGGTCACCAGCGGCGGAGCGAAACGCCAGGATGCGATCGATGCCGCAGGCGCTCCTCCGGGACCGCTTCAAACTGACGATGCGCCGTGAGACGAAAGAAATTCCGGTGTACGCGCTGATAGTGGGAAAGAACGGTCCCAAGCTGCAAAAGTCGAAGGTCGACGAAAAGGACTGCGCCGATCCCGACGACCCCGAGAGTAAAGGCGCGCCTTGCCATCGCTTCATGGGCGGTCAGGGGCGGGGCCTCCACGGGAAGGCGGTCGACATGGCCGACCTGGTGGGGTTTGTGGAGAACTGGACGGATCGCCCCTTGCTGGACGAGACCGGAATCCAGGGACTCTACGATATCGAGAGCGAGGGTTGGGCGCCGATGCGGCCGCGGCCTGCCCGTGATCCGGGAACGCCACCCAGCGCCGAAGGCCTGGCCTTCGGCGATCCCACCATCCCGACTTTGTTCACGATCTTCGACCGTCTGGGACTGAAGATGGAACCGAAGAGGGCCGCAGTGGAAACGTTGGCGATCGAGCACGTGGCGAGACCGACGGAGAACTAACGAGGCAAACCCACCGCGTCTTCACTCGTAGCGCAGGGCCACCATCGGATCGGTTCGCGACGCGCGCAGGGCTGGGAGGAAAGCGGCCAGAAGCGCCGCCGCAGCCAGCAAAGCGGTGGCTCCCAAAATCGTCAGCGGGTCGGTTGCGGTGAGGCCGAACAGCATCGAGGCGATCCAGCGCGATCCGGCCCACGCGCCGGGAATACCCAGCAGGATTCCGAAAGCCAGCAGCCGAAGCGCGCTCGCGAAAACCAGGCCCAGCACCTCGCTCCGCTCCGCGCCCAGCGCCATGCGGATTCCAATCTCATTGGTGGAGCGCGCTACCGTGTAGGCCAGCAATCCGTACAGGCCGACGGCTGCCAGGATCAGCGCCAGTGCCCCGAAACACGTTCCCAGCGAGGCCAGCATACGCTCCTCGACCAGCGTGCGCCGCACCTGCTCGGTGAGCGGCTCTACCTGAACCTCAGCGGGCATGGCCGGAAATTCCGCACGCAGCCCGTCGCGCACCAGCGCCGCCGTGCGGGCCAGGGAGCCTTCGGCGCGCAGCTCGAAATATGCGGCGCCAACCATCTCGGGGTACTGGAAGGCCGGCAGGTAAACGGAGGGCGGCGCCGGGCCGCGCAGGCTTTGCGTGCGGGTGTCCTTGACAACACCGACAACCTCGAAGGAACCGTAATGCGGGTTGGGGATGGAGATCCGTTGCCCGAGCGGCCGCCCTTCCAGAAAGCGCCGCGCGAAGGTCTCGTTCACGATCGCCGCGCCTGCCGCGCCCGGCCGGTCGCCCGGGCTGAAATCGCGGCCCTCGGCCAGCGGCGTTCCCATGGTCTCGAAATACCGGGGCGCCACGAGATTGACGTGCGCCGATTCCTGCGTAGGCGGCCCGCCATTGATAGAGACCGGTTCCGACCAGATGCCGCCGCTCAGAGGTGTATTGCTCGACAGGCTGGCCGATACAACCCCGGGCAGGTTCTCGAATCGGTGGAGTAATTCCTCATAGAGAGCGGCCAGCCGGGCGTCCTTGTATCCCGCCCGGCGGGGGTCCAAGTCTACGAGCAGCACGCCCTGGCTGCGGAAACCGGGATCGAGCCGTTCCAGGTTTTCGAGCGTCCGGACGAACAGGCCCGCGCCGATCAGCAATACCAGCGAAAGCGAAACCTGAAACACCACCAGGGCTGGAAGAAGCCGCGACCGCGTTCGGGGCGTAATGCCCGAGTCGGCCTTCAACGCCGGTCCGGGACCCATGGCGGTGGCACGGAGCGCGGGCACCAGCCCAAACACAACGCCCGTGGCAATCGCGACCGCGCAGGTAAACAGGAGGACCCGGACATCAGGCTGGAGGTTCAGGACAACGCTGTGGCTATTCGGCAGAAGAGCGACCAGCAAGCGGCTGCCCACTCCCGCGAGTCCGATGCCGAGTGCCGCGCCCAGCGTAGACAGCATCAGGCTTTCGGTCAGCAGTTGGCGGACAATGCGCCAGCGCCCGGCGCCGATGGCAAAACGCAGGGCGATCTCCTTGGAGCGCGCCGCTCCGCGCGCCAGCAGCAGGTTGGCGAAATTGGCGCAGGCGATCAGCAGCACCAGTCCGGTGACGGCCGTCAGGACCAGCAGCGGACGGCGGAATTGCTCGCGCAGGTAGGAAAATCCCGTGCCGCCCGGAACCAGATCGATAGAGGAGTTCAGTATCACCTCGCGCCGCTTGGCATTCATGCGCGGCGTGGTGGCGATGGAGGCCATCCGCGGCCAGACCACCGCCAGACGCGCCTTGGCTTAGGCGATCGAAATGCCGGGTTGCGGACGGGCAAGCACGCGCAGCCATTGCGAGCCGGATTCCAACTGTTGGGCGCGCTCCGGAAAGAGTTGCGGCAGCACGGCCAATGGGAGCGTGAGATTGGCGGCATCGCCGACGTTGGCGCCGGTGAATCCTCGCGGGCTTACCCCGACGATCCGGACCGGTTGGCCTTCGATCCGGATGGATCGGCCGATGGCGCCGAAATCGCGGCCGAACCGGCTCTCCCAATAAGGGTACGACAGGACGGCGGCGGGAGGGGCGCCCAGCCGGTCGTCATCCGGTGTGAGCAGGCGGCCGGCGAATGCGCCGATTCCCAGCGTCGGATAATAGCCGCCGGTCACCCACGCGCCGATGACGCGCTCGCTTCCATCCCGCCCGGCGACGTTGAAGAACGCGCGGCTGAATCCGCCGACCCCGGAGAAGATCTCCGTGCGGCCGGCGAGGGCGCCGATCGATGGATATCCGAAACTGTTCACCGGACGCCCCCGCTGGACCAGCATCATTTGCACCAGTTCGGCCGGGTTCGCGACCGGCAGGGAGCGCAGCAGGAGAGCATCGATCAGGCTGAAGATGGCCGTGTTGGCGCCGATCCCCAGTGCTAGCGATAAGATGGCCGCCGCGCTGAAGCCGGCGTTGTTTCGCATGGTGCGCAGCGCGTAACGCAGATCCTTCGCCAGAGAATCGAACCAGGCCCATGTCCACATCGCGCGAACGTCCTCCTTTACGAGTGCTGTGTTGCCGAAGGCGCGCTGAGCGGCGTAGCGCGCTTCTTGCGGCGAGAGGCCCTCCTGGCGCCGCTCCTCGGCCTCCAGATCCAGGTGGGAACGCAATTCGCGCTCCAGATCCCGCTCGCGCCGCTTTGGCCGCCACGCCATATAGATAGGGTAGACGATCTACCAAGATTTTGGTTAGCCGGAGAGGGTTGACAGACGAAAGCGTCTGTCCCACCTTGGTCTTACTCGTGCCTGTGCGGATGCGTGTGGGGATGCGAATGCGTCAATCCGCCGTCCCTGTGGCGGTGGCGGTGGGCGTGGATCAGATTGGCGCGCTCCAGCAGCGCCTGGTCGCGCAGCAGATCGTCCGGTGTGCCCTCGGCCACCAGCTTCCCCTGCTGGAGCAGGTAGCAGTAGTCGGCGATATCCTCGACCAGCCCGAGGTCGTGCGTGGCAGTGATCACGGTCTTGCTGCCATCGCCCCAACCGATCAGCAGGTCGATAATCTGGCTCTGGCTACGCGGGTCCAGCGCGGCGGCCGGCTCGTCCAGCAGAAGCACCTCGGGGTCGAGCACCAGGACCGAGGCCAGCGCCACCCGCTTCTTCTCGCCGCCCGAGAGGCGGTGGGGCGGGCGGTGCTTGAGATGCGCGATCTCCATCAGGTCGAGCGCCGCCGCCACGCGGCGCACGATCTCGTCCTTGGGGCAGCGGAGTTGCAGCGGCGCGAAGGCCACCTCGTCGAACACCGTGGGGTTGAAAAGCTGCACGTCGGGATTTTGGAACACCAGGCCCACGCGGCGGCGGAAGTCGAATGCGAAGCGGTCGTCCTCCAGGCGCTCGCGCCCGAGAGGCTGGCCGTGAAAGGAGATGGCGCCGGAATCCGGGAAGTAAAGCCCGTCGAGCAGCCGCAGCAGGGTGGATTTGCCGGAGCCGTTGGCGCCCAATAGCGCCACCCGTTTGCCGCGTTCGACGGAGAGCGAAACGCCCTCCAGGGCGGTCACCGTCTGGTAGCGATACGAAACTCGCTCGACGCGGAAAACCGGCGGTGTTGTGCCCGGCGTTTCGCTCGGCATTGCTCCCGGCGGCACACTCGGCGCTATGCCCGGTCGCGAGCTTGGCCGCGAGACCGGCGGCGCACTCGGCGCTATGCCCGGTCGCGAGCTTGGCCGCGAGACCGGCGGCGCACTCGGTGTTGTGCCCGGCGTTCCGCTTTTCGGCGAGCCCGGCGGCGCACTCGGTGTTGTGCCCGGCGTTCCGCTCGGCGGCGCGCTCATCGGCCCCACCACAGGGCGGCGGCCGCCAGGATGGCGAATCCGCCGCACCAGCACCAATCGGCGGGGCGCGCGCGAAAATCGTCCAGCAGGTAGACCTCGCCGCGAAAACCGCGCGCCTGCATGGCCAGATGCACGTCCGCGCTGAGCTGCAGGCTCTTGCTCAACAGCACCCCGGCGGAGGCGGCGGCCAGGCGGCGGCGGTCGCGCGGCTCCAGCACTCCCACCGTGCGGCTCTTGCGCGACTCGAACATATCCAGGGCGGTTTCCAGAATCACGAAAATGTAGCGGTAGGTCATGCCCAGAATCGCCACCAGCACGGCCGGGCAGCGGAACACGCGCAGTGCTTTGAGCACCCACGGCCACGGGGTCGTGAGCACCAGCAGCGCCGCCAAAGTAGCGGTGGTTTCGGCGCGCGCGACGAGCAGCGCGGCGCTGGCGATCCCCGGCCCGGTGACGGCCAACCCGCCCCAGGCTGCCACCGCGCGGCCGGGCGTGAGGAAGAGCGCGGGCAGGGCGATGGTCCCGGTAAAGAGCAGCACCGGCGACCAGACCCAGGCGGCCAGCCGCGCCATGCGGATGTGCGAAAGCGCCGCGAGCAGCAGCGCGGCGGCGAACAACCCTCCCACGGCCCGGAGATTCCGCGCCGCCGCGGCCGCAATCACCAGCGCGAAGAGGCCGGCCACTTTGACCCGCGGGTCCACGCGCTGCAAAGTGCCGCGCGCGGAGGCCAGTTGCTCTGCCGAAGCCGCATACTCGGAAGCCGCGATCAAGCCTGCCAGCGTGCGCTCAACGAAACCCGCTTTCATCCGGCCCGCCCGCGGAAGATCCGGCCGGCCGCCAGGAATACCAGGATGATGATCCCGCTCCCGGCCATGGCCGAAAGGGCATATCCAAAAACCGCGCTCTTCAAGAACGGCGGAGCGTAGCGCGGCATGGGCGCGGTCCAGAAAGCAGCCATGCGTTGGAGGCCCGCGGGCGCGGCGGCGGGTGGCAGGCGATTCCCGGAAGCGGCCGCGATCCTCTGGCGGGCCGCCGGGCTGGAGAACTCCTCGGGCGACCACTCGCCCCAGGCCGACCCGGCCGCCAGAATCCCGAGCGGCGTAAGGATCATCAGAACCGCCAGCGCGATCCACAGGGGCTTGGTGGCTCGCCAGGCGGCGGTGTTCAGGGTGGCGTCCCCCGCCGGACCCGGTGCCGCAGCAGCCGGGATCATAGGGCACCCCGGCGCGGCACTCACGAGCAGCGACGGGTTGGCAGGCGAAAGCGCCTGCCCCACAGGGGCCACGCCCGGCGCGGTGCTCACGAGCAGCGACGGCTCGGCGCGCTGCAGGTAAGCCACCACTCCCGCCGAGACCACCAGCTCCGCCATGCCCGCGACGGTGAGATGGCCGATCATCATGGCCGGGATGGCGATGCGCAAAGGATACGGCGCGTACAAGGGCGCGCCCGAGGCATCGTGAAAAAGCAGCGGTTGAAGGCCCAGCTCGATGGCGGCGAACAGGGCGGCCAGGTTGATGGAGCAGTATCCGGCAATCGCCGCGGCCACCACGCGCCGGCGGGACTCGATCGGCGAGCGGCCCGCCACCGCGCGATAAATCGCGTAGGCCGCCAGAGACGCCACGATCGCCATGTTGAAGCAGTTGGCGCCCAGCGCGGTAATCCCGCCATCCCCGAAAAAGATCGCCTGGATCGCCAGAGCGATGGAGATGGCCAGAATGGAGGCCCACGGACCCAGCACGATGGCCGCCACCGCCACTCCCACCGCGTGCCCCGTGGTGCCTCCGGGCAGCGGCAGGTTGAACATCATAATGATGAACGAAAACGCGGCGAACACGGAGAGCAACGGGACCATCCGGGTGTGAACCAGCCGCTCCACGCGCCGCAGTGCGGTGTACCAGAACGGCGCCGATCCCGCATACAGCGCCGCGCAGGTGGACGGGCTGAGATATCCATCGGGAATGTGCATGCCTCAGCCGCCAGCATCACACAAAACGCCGGCGGCCGGCAAACACGTGGCGCCGGCGCCCCGGCCCGCCGCGGTTCGAGGATGGACGCCGGCGAGGCGCGGGAGGCCGGGAGGATGGGTTCATTTCGAAATGCATAAGCAGTTTGGTTTGTGCCGATTGGCGAGAAAAATGGGTTTGTTCGGTAATTTGTCTTCGGAGAGCGCGGACCGACCCCTTTTGGGGAGACGCCCGGCGGTCACCTCCCACATCGAGATATACCACGCAGAGGGGGTCGAGTCCGAAATAGGGCACGGCTAACTCGTTGAAAAGGGGAAGATTTCTTCGGACGGAAACGGTGAACGGAGGGATGCCGAGTCCAGAGGGCACCCCCGTCAATGCGGTGAAGCGGGATTCGAGGTCCGTCGCCCAGACCAAGGCCGGGATTTTCTGCAGCAGGGAGAGCAGCGAGCTGAGCGGGCGCATCCGGATGGTTCCGGTTTCTCCGGGCACGGATCTCCCGAGAACACGTCCATGCCTCTTAAGCTATCGGCTTTCGGCGAGCGAGCAGCGTTAGATCGGCCTCGGCGATTCCGTAAGGCACCGTCTTCAAATGCGGGCCGCGGATTTCGGGTGGCTGTGGAGATTCGGGGAAGCCAACGCGCCCCCGCACCTTGGCTTCCGCTTCGACGACCGCCTCTTCCGCCACACGCTCGCGCTGTAAGATTTAGCCCCGAATTTAGCCCGGCGTCGGCGGCGCCTGGCGAACCGCCAGACGCGGCGCGGGCCGCCAGCGGGGCGCGACCTGTCCGCCGCCCCGCTTGAACTCTCGATCAGAATGTCAAACGCAGCGCAAACTGCATGGTCCTCGGGTCCGTAGCGCTGGAAATCTGCCCGAACGTGGAGGGCGGTGTCGCCGAGAAACTGCCCGTGTTTACGCCGAAATAGGACAGGTGATTCGGAAAATCGTAGAACTCGGCGCGGAACGCCAGGCTCACCGCTTCGCGAATGGGAAACGCCTTTTGCAGCGAAGCATCCCAATTGTTCATATGCGGTCCGAAGATGGCATACGCCCCCAGGTTGCCGTAGGTGCCGGCCGCAGGGACGCTAAATGCCGCGGGGTTGAGAAACTGAGTTCCGCTGACGCCCGCCAGCGGATTGCTCACCACATTGGGCCGCTCGCTGCCCGCGCCGGCGCCGGCAATGTCGCTGGCCAGCGTGACATTTTGCGGCAGGCCGGACTGGATCATGGTAATGCCGGAGACCTGCCATCCTCCCAAAGCCTTCTTGTACCATTCGTTGCCGGTTTTCCAGAACGGCAGCGGGTAGACATAACTGATCACCAGAACCTGGTTGCGATTGTAGCTGGAGGGTCCCCAGTCCCCGCGCAGGTTGTAGCTGTTCATCGGCTGGTAGCTGTAGCTGTTGGCGTCGGTACGGCCCTTGGACCATGTGTACGCCACGCTGAACAAACCACCGGCGTGGAAGTTCTTCTTGAGTTGCGCCTGCAGCGAGTTATAGATGAAGTTACCGCCGGTGTTGTACTCGTAAATGTCCGCATAGCCGGGATAGGGGCGCAGAGCGTTGACGTTGATGCCCGGGTGAGACGTCAGCGTGCCGGGCTCCAACTGGTTGATATCGTCCTGATAGGACAGGCTGGCGGCGCTGGACCCCACGTAAGCGATATCCAGCATGGTGTCCTTGGTCAGTTTTTGCTGCACTCCCATGCTCCAGTTCAAGACTCGTGGATCCTTCATATCCAGATAGTGCGAGTTATTGATGGTGTTCGGAAAGTTCTGCGCGGTTCCGCCGGTGGGATTCTCCAGATTGCCGTTATAAATCACCTCCTGCTGGATAAACGGGGGATTGTTTACCGCGCTGAAGATGAAGTTGCCCTCGATGCGCTCGTAAAAGGCGCCGAAACCGCCGCGCAGTATGGTGCTTTGATGGCCGGTCAGGTCGGCGGCGAAGCCCACCCGCGGCGCCCAGGTATTCCAGTCGGTATTGGCGGTACCCTTGGGCAGATCGTGAAACAAAGCTTGCACCGCGGGGTCGTTGGCCTGCGGCACCCGGCCTTGCGCCGTCGATGGAAAACCGGCGCCGCCCAGCACCAGCCCGTTGTAAGGATTGCCGGGGTTGATGATGGCGCCCGTCGAGGGGTTGATGGTCGGCTCTTGGGCTACGTTGAAATACTGCGGCAGGAATGCCGACGTGTTGTTCAGCGCGCTGTACTGCGGTTGCATGTAAGCCCAGCGCAGCCCAAGGTTGACAGTGAGGCGGCTGGACACCTTCCAATCGTCCTGGACATACGGTTCCACCTGCGTGAAGCGATACCAGCCCTGGCGGAAACTGCCGGCTTCCGTGTAGTTATAGAAATTGCCCAACAGCGCGTCGGCCAGCGCATTGCCCGTAGTCGGCGACCGTGAGGTGGAGAACGCGAAGGTGCCGTTGATGGCCGGAACATTGTCCTGGTTCTTGCGGCCGCGCATCACCAGGATGCCAACCCTCAACGTGTGGTTGCCGACGACCTTCGAGAAATCGTCCTTCCAGTCGAAGATGCGATTGAAGTTGTTGAAATTGAGCGGCGTGGCCGTCAGGCCGTTGTATCCCGAAACGGAAATCGACGGAATATCGGGCGAAGCATTGTAGATGCTGGGCGCCGTGAAACCTTCTCCCGCCCGCGTAAAGTCCTTGATAAACAGCGAATTGGGAACGATCCCGATCTTTTCCAGAATCACGTTGCCGGAATAAGAGAACTGCGCCACATTGACGGTAGTCGCGTTCGGCACGTTGGTCCACTGAATGGCGCTATTGGTTCCCGGGATGTCGCGGTTGTATTCAATAAGCTGCGTCTGGTCCTCCTGCGCAACGTAATAGTCCCGCACGTAGTGGGCATTGAGCTGGTTCTTGCTGCTGATGTTATAGTCCAGTTTGTAGATGTACTCGTTGGTGGAGAGCGGAGCCACGTCGTTGAACACGTAGTTGCCGCCCGCGCCGTTGAAATTGGGCGCCGGATAGTTGTCCAGAAGCCGCACCGAGTTGGGACTGAAGCGGTTCGCCGGAATAATACCGCCTGGAAACACGGCGCCGGTGGTGGGATCGACGGGCCACTTGGAGGAAGCCAGCGACGAAAAATTGCCCGCCAGGTTGACCGCCGTGGGCACCGTCCAGGTGTTGGCCGCGCCCTGCCGCAGCCGCTTGAAGTCCTGGCCAATGAAAAAGAACAGTTTGTCTTTGCCGCTGTTAAATTTCCTCGGCCAGAAGATGGGCCCGCCTATGTTCCAACCGAAGTTGTTGTACCGGAGTTCCGGGATGATCAGCGCATTGAAAGCGCGGGCCTGAATATCGTTGTTGCGCAGGTATTCGTATACCACGCCATGGAAATCCCTCGTGCCGCTCTTGATCGCCAGGTTGACCACCGCCCCGGAGCTGTAGCCGTAGGCGGCGCTGTAGTTGGTGGTGAGCATCTTGAATTCCTGCAGCGCGTCCGGGTTGATGTTGACGAAGTTGTTGCCGCCGCCGCCGTTGTCTTTGTTATCCACGCCATCCAGATTCCAGGTAAAGGTATCGGTACGGCCGCCGTTGGCCGATTGACTGCTGTTCGAGACCCCATAGCCGCCGAACAGCCCGAAGCCGCTCGAGTAGGTTGTGGAGACTCCCGGCACCAGGGCCAGCAACTCCGGGAAGTTACGTCCGTTGAGCTGAATTTGGGAAGCCTGCTCTCCGCTCACCAGGCGGCCGATTTCCCCTGTTGACGTCTCTACTTGCGCCGCGTCCGCCTGCACGGTCACCGACTCGGTGACCGCGCCGACCTCCAGCCGCGCATTCACGGTCACCTTGGCGTCAACCACCAGCTCGACGCCCTTGAACTCCGATTTCTTGAATCCCTGCGCCTCCACCGAAACGTCGTACGATCCGATGGGCAGGTTGGAAATCACGTAATTGCCGCTTTCGTTCGAAGGCGCCGTCCGTTTGAAGCCCGTGGCCGTGTTCAAAGCGGTGACCATGGCGTTCAGGACCACGCTGCCCGAGCTGTCCACGACCTGTCCGGAGATCTCCTGGTTGGTTGTTAACTGGGCGGCGAGCGTTCCCAGGAAAGCTGTGCCCAGAAGGAAGCACCAAAACGCACGTTTCCACATTGTCATTTCGAGACCCCTTTCTCGCATCAGCGAGTGCTCTTGTTCTCATGGCCGTTTCCTCAGATGTACGGCCGGTTTGGACGCACGCCCCACCCGAGGTTCAACGTACGGGAGGGTCGTAATCCGCTCGTGTGCTGGTCTTGTCAGCCGTCGGGAAGTCGGCCGGTGCTTTCTGCGTTACCCGGCCCGTGGCTGCCCACTCCGTCCCGCGCTGGAAAGTCACGATGAAGCCGACGCATTTCAGCGCGGCGATGTCGTGCCCCATAGTGGTATGGAAGATCCGGCCTTGGCCGTACGAGATCACCATGAGTACGGGCTCGTCATGGCCGGTTCCCCGGTTTGCAGGGTCCGAGAAGGCGGTGGAGAGCACCGTCATGTTCTCCCCTGGACCGTGCAGGTTCGCGTATAGTTCGTCGCCCACGTGCATCCATTCCGTGGGCAGGCCCTTGGCGATCGGATGGCCGGTTACCCGATTGACAATTTTGTAGGGCAGACGACTGCCGTGGCTGCCCGCGGACCCCGGCGCGGTATCGGCCAACAGTTTCCCATCCTGGTAGTAGAAATGCGGGCCCGACTTCTCGTTGCGGCCGCGCCAGCCACCCACGCCGATCATCAGGTTGTACTCCCGCCAATTCGGGAATGCGTTGTCGGCGGCGTGCACGCTCACCAGGCCGCCTCCGTTCCGGATGTACCGCTCGAAGGAGGCTTTCAAGACCGCGGACCAGCGGTCATCCGGCGCGTCGTAGTTTGCGACCACGACCTGATATTTGCTCCAGTCCGGTTTGAAGTTGGTGAAGTCGCCGCCCGCCGGAGGCGCGGTGACTCTGACTGCCTGAAAGATGCCGGACTCCGCCAGCATCTTCAACAAATACGGCGACGTTTCTTGCCAGTTGTGGTAGGAGCCAGCCTGCTCTCCGTCGAGCAGCATAACGTGGATGGGGGGTGCGGCCCGCGCCGGAATCAAACCGGCGATGAACGCCGCAAAGAGCAGTCCACAAATCGCTTTTCTCATCGTCTGCTCCCGTCATGGCGCGCGCCGGCAGGGCCCCGGGATGCCCGGGCCCTACCGGCAGCCGGGCTTACACCTTCAATTCCCAGCCCTTGCGAATATAGGGCTTGACATACTTGTTGGCTTGATCGCTATTGGTGAAGCGCATGTTTTTCGAGTCCCACATCAGCTTGCCCGGAACGCGGAGTGCGATGGCGCCCAGAACCAGCCACTCGATGTATTTGGTAGCGACGCTGAATTCGGACACCCCCGGCGTGCCGCCCTTGCAGGCGCGGATCCAATCCTGCTGATGGTTGACGCCGCGGGGCAGCAATTGCGGCGGGAGCTTGTATTCAGCCCATCTGGAAGCGGGAAGCAGCCAAACGCCTTCGCCGCGAGAGGTGGTGGCCATGTAGCCTTTGGAACCGACAAACACCGCTCCATTGCCAGGCGCCCGTTGCGCGGCGTCCGGGCCCGCGGCCATTCCACCCGGACCACCGGGAGCGCCGCCCGGGACATCGCCCCGGCCGGCCCCGGGACCACCCGGAGCGCCGCCGCGACCCGCCGCCATTCCACCCGGACCACCGGGTGCGCCAGCGCCGCGACCCGCCTGCAGGAACTGGTCTCCGGCGAAAGGACGGCCCCTCTCGGACAGGTTGTTGGAAGGCGGGAACAGCCGATCGTTCTCCGCCATCCCCGGGGGGTTCTTGAAGTCGCCGCGCATATTCTGGTAGACGTGGATCGTCACCGGAGGCATGTTCCCCCGAGCGGGAAACTCGTACACCGTATGGGCACGCAGCGGCCAGAGCCACTCGCTCTTGCCCTCGACGGAGACGTTCTCGACGCTGACCGGAGCGGCTTTGTCCAGTTGCAGGGCAAGGTGCGCCGGCCCGAGAACGTGGACGATCCAATCGCCCAGCGATCCTCCGGTCGAGAAGTCGATGAACGCACGCCATTGGTTCACCATCAGCGGGTTGAAACTCCGGGGAGCCGCGGGGCCCTGCCAAAGGTCCCAATCGAGAGTGGCCGGGACCGGCTGCGATTCCGGGCCCGTCGCAGGGAGATTGGGCTGGCCGCCGTAAATGGTGCCCGTCCAGGCGTGAACCTCCGCGACCTCGCCGATATCGCCGGACCACAGAATCTCACAGGCCGTTTTGGTGCCCTCATGATTGAAGCCCTGGTTGCCCATCTGCGTGGCGACCTTATATTTCGCCGCTGCCTCGGCGAGGAACCGCGCTTCCCACACCGTCCGGGTCAGCGGCTTCTCGCAATAGACATGCTTCCCGTGCTCCATCGAGAGTAGAGCCACCTGGGTATGCAGGTGGTCCGGAGTGGCGATCATCACGGCGTCGATGTTCTTGCCCTCCGTCTCGAGCATCTTGCGGTAATCCTTGTGCTTGGCCGCATGCGGGTAGGTCTGGAACGCCCGCGCGGCTTTCTCCTCGTTCACGTCGCAGAGGGCCACGATGTTCTCAGTGGCGGCGGCACCGCGCAGGATCTCCGGACCTCTGGTGCCAACCCCGATGGCGGCGATGTTCAGCTTTTCGTTGTAGGACTTGAAGCCCAGGGCGCGCAGCGAAGGCGTGCTGCCGAAGCCTCCGGACGGAACGGCACCGGCCAGAAGAGACCCGTAAAAAAAGTATCGTCTGGAAAACCGATTGTCGCGCATGCGAACCTCCTTAAGGTGGGCAGCGCAACGGCTGCCGACGCATGCCGGAAAGGCTTTCAGCATGCTCCGCAGCAGGGGAGTAGGATTACGGCCTAAGTGTAACCGAAATCGGTTCCGCGTTCAATCCCGACGAATCTGTCCTATTTATCCCATTTGTCACTGGACTGAGAATTGTCCCCATTTGTCCCGGGGTGCTCCAATTCCACTTTCCGCTAACCCGCGGCGGGGGGCCGGGCGGGCCGGAATTCGGCTGCTTCTACCTCACCTGGTCTTCCACCTCGCGCAACCAGTCGGGGCGCTTCAGCACGTCGCGCGGCTTGCTGCCGTCGGGTGGGCCGATGATGCCGTCCCGCTGCATGGTGTCCAGAATGCGCGCGGCGCGGCCGTAGCCCAGGCGCAGGTGGCGCTGCAGTGTGGAGGTCGAAGCCTTGCCCATTTGCAGCACCAGGCGCACGGCCTCTTCGTACATGGGATCCTGCTCGCCCGCGGCGGGTTCCTCTTCGCCCGCGGCCGCTTCTTCGTTGGGCGGCGCGATGAGGTACGATTGGTCGTACTCCGGCGCGGCCTGGTCTTTCCAGAAATCCACCACCCGGTTGATCTCCGTCTCCGTCACAAAGGCCCCGTGCACGCGCGTCAGGCGCGACGAGCCCGGCGGCCGGAACAGCATATCGCCCTTGCCCAGCAAGTGTTCGGCGCCCATCTCGTCGAGCACCGTGCGCGAGTCCACACGGGTGGCCACGCGGAAGCTGATGCGCGCCGGGAAATTGGCCTTGATCAGGCCCGTGATCACGTCCACGCTGGGCCGCTGGGTGGCCAGCACCAGGTGCATGCCCACCGCGCGGGCCATCTGCGCCAGGCGGGTGACGCTCTCTTCCACGTTCTTGCCTTCCAGCATCATCAGGTCGGCCAGCTCATCGATCAGGATGAGGATATAGGGCAGCGGTTTCAGCTCGTCCTGAGTGGCTTCTTCGTCGGCGAAAAGGCTGCGCGGCTCTTCCCGCAGCTTCTGGATCTTCCTATTGTATTGGTCGATGTTGCGCGCGCCCTGTTCGGCCAGCAGGCGCAGCCGGCGCTCCATTTCCAGCACCGCATTGCGCAGGGCGTTGGTGGCCTTCTTGGGGTCGATGATGACGGGCGTGAGCAGGTGCGGGATGCCTTCGTACATGCCCAACTCCACGCGCTTGGGGTCCACCATGATCAGGCGCACCTCGTCGGGCGTGGCCTTGTACAGGATAGACATGATCATGGAGTTGATCATGACGCTCTTGCCCGAGCCGGTCGAGCCGGCGATCAGCAGGTGCGGCATGGATTCCAGCGCGGCCACGCGGATGCGCCCGTTGATATCCTTGCCCAGCGGAATGGTCAGGTGAGAGTGCGACCCTACGAAATCTTCCGACTCCAGCATCTGGCGCAGGGCAATCAGCTCGCGCCGGGTATTGGGCACCTCGATACCCACGGTGGACTTTCCGGGGATGCGCTCGATCAGGATCGACTCGGCCTGCAGGCCCAGGCAAAGATCCTCGCTGAGGGTGGTGATGCGGCTGTACTTGATGCCGGCTTCGGGTTTGAACTCGAAGGTGGTCACCACCGGGCCGGGATTGATTTGCACCACGTTGCCCAGCACGTTGAACTCTTCGAACTTGGCCTTGATCCGCCCGGCGGTCTCTTTGAGTTCCTGCTCGTCGTAGGGATTGCGGCCGGGAGGTTCATTCAGCAGGTTGGTAGGTGGCAGATCGAAATGCAGGGGGCGCGGTCCGGCGGCCCGTTCGGAGCCGGGACCAAAGGGCGCCGGGCCCAGGGGGTACCCCGGGAGCGGTCTTTCCACGGCGGGCGGCCGGATGCCCTCTGGGCCCGGCGGCGCCTGGGCAAAGGGCACCGCGGGGACGGGTTCCTCCAGGGGGCAGATGGGGATCTCCTCCTCGGCGGTTTCCTCGGGCGCGGCGGGCTCGGGTTCGGCCACTGCTTCGGGCTGGTACTCCGCCGGCTCCTGGGCGGTCTGGCGGGTGTCCTCCCAGGGCGGGGTATCCGCCTGGACCGGGACGGTATCCTGCCTGGCGGGCTCCGGCCTGCGGGCACGCCGCTGGCTCCTTTCGAGGCGCTTCAGCGCGGCCACCCTGGCCTTTTCCAGGGAGCGCTGTTGCATCCGCTCGCGCCACGCTCGCCAGGCGTTCCGGACGTCCATGAGCAGGTGGAACCCTGCCCTGGGCCGCACCAGCCAGTCCGACAGCTTCGCAAGGGTGAAGCTGGAGACCAGGTATATCGAGACGATTACGACCGTGCCGGTGACCACCAGGGCGCCGGGGATGTTCAGGGAATCCACCAGGTAAGAGGCGGTCGCAAAACCCAGGGTGCCGCCGATGCGGATCACGCCGCCGAACAGGCGCAAGGGCAGAAACGAGAGCGCCGCGCAAGCCCCCAGCGTGAGCATGGCCGATCCCGCCAGCTTGACCGCCGGGGCTTCCAGGGCATCCGAGCGAATCCACTTCCAGGCCAGCAAAAATGTCAGCAGAGGGAGCAGAAACGCGGCGGCGCCGAGGATTTGGAACAGCACATCCGCAAAGTAAGCTCCGGGGTAGCCCACCAGGTTCAGGGGGTGCGCCTCCGAAGCGGTGTTCCACGACGGATCCTGGGGGTGGTACGAGATCAGGCTCAGCAAGGTCACCAGGCCCAGCGAAAGGAGCACAAAGCCGGTGACCTCGTTCAGCCGTCGGTGTGGGGTAGGCGATAGCAGCTTCATCACGCTGGCCGGCGGATGAAAGCCAGAGCAAGCACTATTATGCCAAAAATGATGCGGTAATAGATGAACGGCCGCAAACTGCTGCGCCGCAGGTAATTCATGAACCAGGCAATCACCAGGCAGCCGGTGAGGGCGCTGACCAGCACGCCCACGATGAACGAGGTATTCAGGATGGCGTGCAGCCCGCCTTGTTTATGCATATCGTAAAGCGCCTTGGCGGCGGCCGCCGCGATGGCCGGAGTGGAGAGGAGGAAGGAAAAGCGCGCGGCGGCCTCGCGCGTGAAGTTGCGGAACAGCCCGGCGGTGATGGTGATGCCGCTGCGGGAAGTTCCCGGGACCACCGCCAGGGCTTGCGCCAGACCAATCGCGACGGCGTCGGTTTCATGGACCGTGCCGAGACTGCGCACTCCCAGGCCGGTGGATTCGGCGAGCCACATCAGCACGCCTACCAGCACCAGCATGACGCCCATGACGATGGGGTTGCGCCAGGGGCCCTCCGCCTGTTTGTTGAAGAGCAGGCCGGCGATGCCCACCGGCACGGTGCCGATGGCCAGCAGCCAGAGCAGCTTGGGATTCTGGCGGATCTCCTCGTCCCGAGCCTTTCCCAGCTTCAGGCCTTGCACGACGATCTGCACCCAGTCGGAAGAGAAATAGATGAGTACGGCGAACAGCGTGCCGATGTGCAGGGCGATGTCGAAATCCAACGCTTCGGTGTTCCATCCCAGCAGCCAGGATGTGAGGTACAGATGCGCCGTGCTGCTGATGGGCAGAAACTCGGTGAGGCCCTGGACGATGGCCAGGACAATGACCTGCAACAGAGGCATAAAGGTTCAGGGTGCGGGAATCGGCCGGGGATGTCAAGTGCGAACCGGCGAACCGGCGGCGCGAAGGACGCGGATGAGAGCGCTCGACGGGTCACGAAAAGGCGGGCGGCTGGCAGGCCGAAGGGGTGTGGGTTCAAATCCTACCTGGGGAGCCAATGTCGATTCCCGAAGGTCGCGCTATCCGATTGATTTCATTATGAGCATTTTAGGTGTTTCTTCTGGATTATTCTGGATTGGCCCCACTTGACAGTGACCCCAGCGTGGACTCGAACTCTGCATCCGACCACCATCCGCCAAACGAATCCGCGCCGCCCACTATGAGTGCCAACTTCCGGATGCCCATCCATTCCGAATCCAGCACACGTTTCCAACGAAAACCATCATGCGACATGCCATGGAGCAAATCAACCTTCGCCGTTAATCGGGTGCCTTAGCCCTTTGAAGGACGACCTTTGAAAGACGGATCTTTGAAAAGGATCTTTGAAAAGACGGAGTTGATCCCGCGACCCCACGTTGTTATACTGCTCCCTGACCGTATTCGCGGTTTCCGAAGGACGAGGTCGAAATTCTTCGGCTGGTACGCGCCATGCCCCTCGTCTAGGGAATTCCGATCGAGCGGAGGTAGCAATGGCTGAAATACCAGGCGGATCCCGTAAGATCGTCCGAGTCGGCGCTATCATGCTGTTCCTCGGTGCCATCCTGCCGACCCTGGCCCCGGTGAGGGGACAGGCCATCGACACGAGGAAGGAGGCGCTCCAGCGGGAGCTGGACGCCGCCGGCATGGTGATGATTCCGGGTGGTGAGTTCATGATGGGGGCAGCGCCGGACGAAGTGACCCGGCTGAGTTCGAAAGCCGAGAGCTGGATGTCTCGCCATGCGAGCCCGCCGCATCGGGTCCGGGTGGTGACGTTTGCCCTGTCGAAATACCACGTGACGCGCGGCGAATATGCGCGTTTCGTCCAGGAGACTGGTCGCAGCGGCTCGGGGTGTATTCTGCTCGAGGGTCAGAACGAGACCGCTTCGGCGGACTGGCGGGCGCCCGGCTTTCCGCAAACCGACCGTGACCCAGTCGTCTGCGTCAGTTATGAGGATGCACGGGCCTACGCGGCGTGGTGGTCGCAAAAGCAGGGCCATGAATACCGCCTTCCGACCGAGGCGGAGTGGGAGTATGCGGCGAGGGCCGGCACGACCACGACCTACTGGTGGGGCACCGATGAGTCCAAGCAGTGCAGTTTCGCCAACGGAGCAGACCAGACTTATGCTCAGCGCTTTCCCAATGACGACGGCGCGAACCGGTGCTGTGCCGATGGGTACATGTTCACCGCGCCGGTGGGGTCGTTCCGGCCGAATCCGTGGGGCCTTTACGACATGAGCGGCAACGCCTGGGAGTTGATGGCGGATTGCTGGAACGACGATTACGACGGCGCGCCTGCCGACGGAACGGCGCGGACGAGCGGCGATTGCACGAAACACGCGGTGCGCGGCGGATCCTGGAACAGCCCTCCGGCGAACCTGCGAGCCGGCAACCGCAACCGCACGCTCGCAGACCGGGACAGCAGGGCCGGTTTCCGTCTCGCTCGGACGCTACCCTGACGGACGCCCTTCCGGGCGGATAGGTCCCGAGCGACGGCACCCCGAAGTTATCCTGGGCGCCTTTCGCGAGTTCGAGACGTGTCCAGATTGGGTGCCCAGCCTGGACGAGCGAGCGGATTCTAACGTCAAGCGGCGGGTCAGCCATGGCTTCAGCCAGTTCGAGCGGGCCGCATTTCAGGCCGCCAAAGTTCGAAACGTGTCCAGACTGGGGGGCCACAAATCGTTGCGTTGAAATCAAAGCACTTCAGCTCCGGCTCCCTTCACAAGTGCTTGAAAATGTGGTTCGAATCCAGGATGGGACGGCAGGTCTCTAGGCAGCTCGCGCGGTTCCGGCACGTTTGATCCACTTGGCAATGTCGGTTGCGGTGGCTCCGATGGTGAGGAGCGACCGCATGATCAAGTCGAGCGACACCGAGCGGTCGGCTGCTTCAATCTTGGCGACGCGCGACTGACTCGATCCCAGCCGATGCGCCAAGGCGGCCTGCGTCAGCCCCCTTCGTTCGCGAAGTTCGCGGACCCCAGTGGCGAGCGCCAGCTTCAATTCGATAAAGCGATTCTCTTCCGCGCTCAGTTGCAGGAACTGGGCGCTGTCGCCAACCACCCAGCCGGCACGTTCCAGGCGTTGTTTCTTGATACGCTTCATGTGTACTCCTTATCCGAAATTGCCCGCAAGCAGGCAGCCAGGCGTTTTTGGCAGACTTCTACGATCTGGACCGGTGTAGCCTGGGTCTTCTTGCTGAAGACTTCGAGAATAACGATCGCATCCGGCGCGACGTGGTAAATGATTCGCCACGTTTGGTCGCGGTCGCTGATTCGTAGCTCGTGGCACTGGCGACCGATTGCGGGCATTGGTCGCGAATGGGGCAGACTCAACCCTTGCCCTTGTTGGAGCCGCCTGAGAAGCAGCCCAGCTTCCAAGCGGGCTTGGCCACTGAACGGAGGGGTTTTCACTTCGCCCTTTAGCCAAACCAGCGGTTTGTCCCCTATGCCAGCCATCGGTCGCCTATGTCCAATATGACATATTTCGCGGACGGGCGCCGGGTTGAGGTGGACATGGTTTTGGAGACAGCAGGTCACACCGTCCGACTTGGCGGGTTCGAGACGCGTCCAAGCTCGGGGCCAGTAACACTGTTCGGATCTCGATCACAGCCCGAGTTGGCTCGCAAGCGTTCGAAACGTGTCCAGACTGGGGAGCCAACAAACAACCCTTTGCAAGTCTCCAACCTACAGCGGCAGCCCAGCACGGATTCGAACTCTCTTGCGTGGGCTTATGGTTTGATCGAGCCGATTCGCATGCCGGTACCGGTCGCGCTACTTGATCGATTCGGAATCTTCGCCAATCCACGCCGTGATATGCCGTGAACCCCGGGTCCGTATTGCCCGCTCGGAAGCGAGGATCCGCGCGGCCTGCGGCTCGCGGCTGCCGGCGAGGGTTGGAGATATATCCAGCCTGGCTTGCCGGGTTTGGGCAATACGATGAACCGGAGGGCACATTGTTCCGATCCGCCATATGCTTCAAAGCGCTTGGGCATCGCCGGTTTTCCCCGGTGGCGCCGAAGCCAAGCTGAAGCCAAGCCGACAGCCAAGCCCGCCAAGCCGGCCAAGCCGAGGCCGATTTGCGCCCGGCCCATTAAACGCCATATAATTAATCCACTTACCGAACGGGAGGGGATACGCTACGCACGCTGCCACTGCTCGGGATCGCGCTGGGGCTCTCAGCCGCGGAACCCAGCTATTTCCGCGACGTTCGCCCGGTTCTGCAGCGCCAGTGCCAGGGCTGCCACCAACCCAATTTAAAATCCTCGAATCTCG
The DNA here is from genome assembly GCA_052144935.1 of Bryobacteraceae bacterium. Lineage (GTDB taxonomy): Bacteria > Acidobacteriota > Terriglobia > Bryobacterales > Bryobacteraceae > JOPF133. Next base: position 15,643 of record JBKQPR010000117.1, on the reverse strand, counting down.
ATCTCACCACCTACGAGGGCCTCAAAACAGGAGGAAAGCGCGGCCCCGCCTTCGGGCTGCTGGTGCAGTTTCTCACCGGCGAAATGAAACCGCAGATGCCGCTCGGGATGACCCCGCTGGCGCCGGAGCAGATCGACCTGGTGCGAAACTGGGTGGCGGCGGGAGCCAAGGACGACACGCCGGCCGAAGCGCGCGAGACCCTCTCCGCCGGCGCGCCCACGGTCTATTTCCAGCCCCCCGTGCTGACCGCGCTGGCCTTCTCACCCGATGGCAAGATGCTGGCTGTGTCGGGTAACCGCGAGATCCTGCTGCACACGCTCGATGGCAGCGCGCCTGCCCAGCGCCTGCCCGGCCTCTCGGACAGCATCCTCTCGCTGGCTTTCTCCAGGGACGGCTCCCTGCTGGTGGCGGGCGGCGGCACACCGGCGCGTTTCGGCGAAATTCAGTTCTGGGACCTGAACTTGTTCCCGAAACCCAGGGGGCAGCAACCCGCCGCCAAACTTCGGCGCTCCGTCATGCTGACCGGCGATACCGTCTTTGGCGTGTCGCTTTCCCCGGATGCCACGCGGGTGGCGGCCGGCTGCACCGATAATACCGTCCGCATCGTCGATACCGCCACCGGCAAGGAGCTCGACAAAATGGGCGCGCACGAAAACTGGGTCCTGGGGACGGTCTTCTCGGTGGACGGCAAACGCGTGGTATCGGTGGGCCGCGACCGCTCGGCCAAGCTGACCGATGCGGCCACGGGCGCCTTCCAGGAAAACGTGAACCTGTTGCGCGGCGAGTTGGCGGCGGTGGCGCGGCACCCGTCCAGGGACGTCGTCGTCATCGGCGGGGAAGACCGCATCGCATACGTGTATCTGATGGACCGCCCCAAGAACATGAAGATCGCCGACGACACCACGCTGATTCGCAAACTGGAGCGCCAGAACGGCGCGATTGCAGCGCTGGCGTGGTCCCCGGACGGAAAGCGCATCGCCGTGGCGGGCGCGGCGCCGGAGGTCAACGTGTACGACGCCGATACCGGCGCGCGGGTGGCCGCCTGCACGGGACATTCGGCAGGCATCTATTCGGTGGCCTTCAGTCCAGACAGCTCGACCCTGGCGACCGGCGGCTTCGACGGCACCGTGCGTCTCTATGACGCTGCCACCGGCGCGTTGAAGAAGGCTTTCGTGCCGGTGCAATTGGAGAAATCCACGGCGGAGCCGGGAGGCCTACGATGATCCGCTACGCCTCCCCCACTTTCAGTTCCGACAGCGCCGCGCTGGCGACCGGCGGTTTCGACGGCGTAGTGCGTCTCTATGACGCTGCCACCGGCGCGTTGAAGAAGGCTTTCGTGCCGGGGAAGCCTACGATGATCCGCTACGCCTCCCCCACTTTCAGTTCCTACAGCGCTCGGCTGGCGACCGGCGGTTTCGACGGCGTAGTGCGTCTCTATGACGCTGCCACGGGCGCGTCGAAGAAGGCTTTCGCCCGGGGAGGTCTGCGATGATCCGCTACGCATGCGCGCTGGCGCTGGCGGCGCAGGCCGCCATGGGCGCGGCTCCGGTGATCACGGAATTGAAGCCGCGCGGCGCAGAGATTGGCCGTGCTTTCATTCTGACCGCCGTCGGCCGCAACCTCGGGGAAGGCGCGCGCGTGATCTCGACGCTGCCGGCCTCTTTTACGCTGGTGCTGCCGCCGCAAGGGCCGGGGACCATGCCGGGGACGATGGCCGGGACCACGCCCACCCCCGGCCGCTCGGCGTCGTTCTTAGTAGAGCCGAAGGCCGATGCCGCGCCGGGAGTCTATCCCATCCGCATCGAATCGTCCGGCATCTCCAACGTCCTGCTCTTCACCCTGGGGACGTTTCCGGAAGTGACCGAAGAGGAATCCCAACCCGGCTCGCTCCCCCACCGCAACGACACCATCGAGACCGCCGAACCGGTGCGGCCGGCTCCGGTGGTGGTGAACGGCACGCTGGTTGGTCCGGAGCGGGATGTCTACCGTGTGTCCGGCAAAGCCGGCGAACGGCGCGTATTCGAGCTGGAAGCCCGGCGCTGCGGTTCCGCGATAGACCCCGTGCTGCGGATCCTGGATGGCTCCGGCAAACAACTGGCGCGCAGTGACGACGCCCCCGGCGCCGGCCTGGACGCCCGTCTGGATTTCACCTTCCCCTCCGAAGGCAGCTACTACGTCGAGGTCACCGACGCCCGCTTCAGCACCCAGGTACAGAACTTCTACCGCCTCAAGATGGGCGCCTACCGCTACGCTGACGGCATTTTTCCATTGGGCGGAAGGCGGGGCGAGCGCGTGCCGGTGACCTTTTTCGGCGGCAATCTGGGCGCGCCTGGCTCGACCGTCGCGTCGACCGCAGACCTGAGCAACGTCGGTAAGAGCGCGGCGCTCACCCAGGTCGGGCTGCCCGACTCCCCGGTACTACCATTCGTGTTTGCGGTCAGCGACCTGCCCGAGCTGATGGAACCGGTGTCCGGCGACGCGCCGATCCCCAGCGTTGTGAACGGCCGGCTGGATAAGGCCGGAGAAATCGACCGTTACCGCTTCCACGTCGATCCCGGCGAAAAGTTGATCTTCGAATTGCAGGCGCGGGAGTTGGGCACCTCGCGTCTGGAAGGCATCCTCACGGTTTCGGACGCGGCAGGTAAGAAACTCGCCTCGGCGGGCGATCAACCGCTGCCCGAGGATGTCTTCGCCGTGCAGGGCACCAGCCGAACCAGCAGCGATCCGTTTCTCAACGTCACCGTGCCGCCGGAAGTCCGCGAGCTGTCAGTGTCGGTGGAGGATCTGGCCCTGCGCGGCGGTCCTCTCTACGGCTACCGGCTGATCGCGCGGCGGCAGGCGGAGGACTTCACCCTGACGGTCTCGTCACCGTTCGTCAACATCCCCGCCGGCGGCACGGCAGTCATCAGCGTCTCGGCGGATCGCCGCGGATACGATGGGCCCATCCAACTCACGATTCCAAACCTGCCCAAGGGCATCCACGTCGCGGGCGGCGTAATTCCGCGCGAGTATATCGATGCCGCCAATACTCGCACCATCAACCGGCGCGGCATCCTGACCATCACCGCCGACCCAGGCGTCACATTGGCCGCCGGTCAACTGGCGGTCTGGGGTGAAGCGACCGTCACCGGCGGGACCGTGCTGCGCCGGCGCGCGCGCGGTCTCGGAATGGCCGTGGACGTGGCCGGCGCCACCGACCAGGGCGTGGTAGACCGCCAGCGCCCGCTGACCGCCCCATGGCTGGGATGGGACCTTCCCGCGGCTCTCACCGATCCGCCGGCCGCGACTCTGGAAGTCCACCAGACCGCCTTGAAACAAATGGCGGAAGGCGCGCGCTACGAATTCGCGTACAAATGGACGGTGCGCGGCACCGCGACTCCGCCCAAGCAGGTAGGCGTCGACGTCATTGGCGCCAAAGACATCCGCGTGATCGATATGACCACCAGCACTTTTGCGGTGACCACCACCAAGGCCACCGACCCCGGCCTCTATGACGTGTATGTCAACGGCCGTATCCGCACCGACGATGGCGAGGAAGTGGTGATCGCCCGTGCCATTCCATTCGAAGTAACCGGAGGCTCCCGTGGGGAACAGTAAGACGTTGTCAGGAAATAACCAATCTAGTCGCCGGTATCCGCTCCCGGGGTACCCGCCGGGCCCGGTGCCCGCTGGGCCCGGCTCTGAAAGCGCGGCAGAGCTCGGCCCCAGGGGCACGCCGGCAGAAGCTGTAAAGTGGCCAGTTGACAGGCGAAAGCGCCTGTCCCACCCTGCTCTCGAAAAACTTGCAGGGCATTGTGGGGCAGGCGCTTCCGCCTGCCAACCCTTTTTTCACAGCTTCTCCGTCTCACGGGGCGTTTGGCCCAAATCCGTATTGTCCTTGCTCCTTCTGGCCGGCGTCCTCTCCGCGGCGGAAGCGCCCAAGGTGAACTTCCTCCGTGACGTCGCCCCCATCCTCAACAAGACCGGCTGCACTTCCGGTCCGTGTCACGGCGCGGCCAAGGGCAAGAACGGCTTCAAGCTCTCGCTGCGCGGTTACGACCCCCAGTTCGACTACGAAGCCCTGCTCTACGATCTGTCCGGCCGCCGCTTCAATCGCGCCGACCCGGCGCGCAGCCTGATGCTGACCAAGCCGACCCAGCAGGTGGCCCACGGCGGCGGCCTGCGGTTCGAAATCGCTTCCCCCTATTACCAGACGATCTACAACTGGATCGCCCAGGGCGTCCCGTTCGGCGATCCGGCCAAAGACAGCGTGCGCCGCCTGGAAGTGGAGCCGAAAGAAATCCTCATGAATGGGCCCGGCGAATCCGCGGTGGTGAAGGTCTCCGCCATCTTCGCCGATGGCGGTCAAAGAGACGTCACCCGCGAAGCCGTGGTGGAGAGCAATGTGCCGGACCTGGCGGCCGTCGCCGACGCGTCGGTGAAAGGCGAGCGCACGGGCGAGGCCACCCTGCTGGTGCGTTACCAGGGGAACTTCGCCACGCTGCCCGTGACGGTGCTCAACCCCAAGCCCGGCTTTGCCTGGAAGCCGCTGCCCGAGAACAACTATATCGATCGCCTGATCGACGCCAAGCTGCAGCGGCTGAAGATCCAACCGTCGCCGGCGGTGGATGACGCCACATTCCTGCGCCGCGTGTCGCTCGACCTCAAAGGCCAGTTGCCGACGCCCGAAGAGGTCCAGGCCTTCGTCGCTAGCGCCTCCAAAACCAAGCGCGCCGAGCTGATCGACAAGTCGATCGCCAGCCCGGCCTACGTCGACCACTGGACCCTCAAGTGGGGCGATCTGCTGCAGAACAACCGCAAGTACCTGGGGGAAAAGGGCGCCTTCGAGTTCCGTGAGTGGATTCGCGATGCCATCGCGCGGAACCAGCCCTATGACCGCATGGTGCGGGAGATGTTGACGGCCAAGGGCAGCTCTTACGAGAACCCGGCCGCCAACTTCTACCGCGTGACGCGCGATCCCAAACCCACCATGGAGAAGACCACCCAGGTGTTTCTGGGCGTGCGCATGGTGTGCACCCAGTGCCACGACCATCCGTTCGAGCGCTGGACGCAGAACCAGTATTACGACATGGCGGCGTTCTTCTCCGCCGTGGGGCTGCGGCCGGGTTACGAAGTGGGGGAAGAGATCCTCTACGACCAGCGGCAGGATTACGACATGAAGCACCCCAAGGATGGCCGCGTGATGAACCCCAAATTCATCGTTCCAGCCTCCTGGTCGGGCACGGCCGCAGTCACTGATGCCCCGCCCACCGATGCGCGCCGGCGCCAGGCCTACGCGGAGTGGCTCACCGCCCGCGACAACCCGTTTTTCGCTAAATCCACCGTCAACCGGGTGTGGAGCTATTTCTTCGGGCGCGGCATTATCGACCCGGTGGACGACATCCGCGCTTCCAATCCGCCTTCTAACCCCGCGCTGCTGGATGCCCTGACCAAGGATTTCATCGATCGCAATTTCGACCTCCGCTACCTGATGCGGACCATCGCCAACTCCAGGACCTATCAGGCCTCGGTGGCGGCCAATGAGTGGAACGAAAAAGACGGCGACAACTTCTCGCACGCCATGCCGCGGCGGCTCAGCGCCGAAGAGTTGATGGACGCGCTGGCGCTGGCCACCGGTGTGCGGCCGGTATTTCCGGAAGCCCCGCCGGACACCAACGCCGAGCAGGTGACCGATCCGCACGTCGGCAAAGACGGCTTCCTCGACCTGTTCGGCAGGCCGGCCCGCGAATCCGCCTGCGAATGCGAGCGCCGCAGCGACCTGAGCCTGCCGCAGGCGCTCAATCTCGTCAATGGCAAGACCATTTCGGATGCCGTGGCCGATGCCGGCGGACGCGTCGCCAAGGCCATCCTCAGCGGCCGACCGGACCGCGAAATTGTCACCGAGCTGTACCTGGCGTCGCTGAGCCGCCCGCCGCGCACGGCGGAGCTGGAGACCGGCGTCCAATACCTCGCAGGCGGCGCCGGACGCGCAGCCCGCGCGCAGGATCTGCTGTGGGCGCTGGTCAACAGCAAAGCGTTTCTATACAACTACTGACCGAAAGGATCGACATGCTAGTAATTCCAGGACGCCGTTGTCACACATGCGAAGGCCCCACCCGCCGCGAGTTGCTGCGCGCGGGCTCCATCGGGATGCTCGGACTCAATCTGGCAAACTTCTTCGCCTGGCAGAAATCGGCCGGGGCCGCCACCAAATACGAAGGCGCGCGCGGCTTCGGCAGCGCCAAGAGCGTCATCATGGTCTTCCTGCAAGGCGGCCCCAGCCACATCGATATCTGGGACCCCAAGCCGGACGCGCCCGGCAACATCCGCGGGGATTTCAAGCCCATCCCGACCAAGATCCCCGGCACGCACATCGGCGAGCACATGCCGATGATGGCCAACGCTCTGGATAAGGCCACCTTGATCCGCTCGATGAGCTACACGCCCAACGGGCTTTTCAACCACACCGCGGCGATTTACCAGATGCTGACCGGTTATCCGCCGGATCGCGTCTCGCCCTCCGGCCAACTGGAGCCGCCCAATGGCGCGGATTTCCCCACCGCGGGCAGCCACGTCTCCAAGCTCAAGCCGCCCGCCGAAGCGGTGCTGCCTTTTGTGGAGCTGCCGCGCCCGCTGCAGGAATCCGGCATCATCGGCAAAGGCGGCGCGGCCGGCTTCCTGGGGAAGGCTTACGACCCGTACCGCCTCTATCAGGACCCCGCCAAGCCCATCAAGACCGAAGACCTGGCGCTGCGCAAGGAAGTGCCGCCCGAGCGCCTGAAGGACCGCTTCGAGTTGTTGAAAGGCATCAACGATTCGATGCCCGATCTGGAAAAGGCGCTGAAAAGCTACGCCATCGACGAATACTACGGCAAGGCCTTCGACCTGGTGCTCTCGGGCAAAGCGCGCGACGCCTTCGACCTCACCAAGGAGACGGACAAGGTGCGCGAGCGCTACGGCCTGACCACCTTCGGCCAGGGAATGCTGCTCTCGCGGCGGCTGATCGAGGCCGGCACGCGCTTCGTGCAGATGAACTGGCCGGCGGTAGCCAACGGCAACCCCGAGGTGGATTCCTGGGACACCCACGCCGCCAATTTCGCGCCTCTAAAGAACCTGCATTGCCCCAAGCTGGACCGCGGCCTCTCGGCGCTCATCGAAGACATGGAAGACCGCGGGATGCTGAAGGAGACGCTGGTGCTGGCGGTGGGGGAGTTTGGCCGCTCGCCGCGCATCGGCGTGAGCACGTCCGGCAACTCCAACGCCCCCGACGGCCGCGACCACTGGCCCTATTGTTACAGCGCGGTGGTGGCCGGTTGCGGCATCGCGCGCGGCGCCCAATACGGCGAATCGGACCAGACCGCCAGCTCGCCCAAGGACAAGCCCATGCACCCCAACGACCTGCTGGCGACCACCTACTACGCCCTGGGAATTGATCCCGACATGATCGTGCTGAACCATTTGAACCAGCCGCGGGAGCTAGTGAAAGGCAAGGTGGTGGCGGAGTTGTGGGGGTGAGGGTGGGGCAGGCCCTTTGGCCTGCCAACCTCATCTGCCCCCTACTCCAATACCCACACAGGTGCATTGATGGATCGGACCGGCGGTCACGGCGTGGGGCGCAGATGTTCCAAGTCGGCCGCCGCCACGGCGCGCAACGCACTCAGATCGCGCCGCACGGTGTGCCAGATCAGTTTCTCGTCCACCCCATCGTATTCGTGCCGGTAGACGTTGCCTGCCGCGGCGACCGCCACCGCGAAGCCTCCGACACGATCTCCAGGGCGCGGACGACAGCGTACAGGGTCTTCCGGTCTGCGGCGAAGACTGCGACATCCATCCCCGTCGTGAACGCCTCGATGGCGTCGACGTTATCTACGATGTCGCGCAGGCGCTGGGCTGGACTCTTAGAAGGCATGGACGGCATCGCGCAGGACGCTATCGCGGAGTAGCGGTTTGAGCGTCCTGCGGTTCACCACGTCTCCGGCGCCGTTGAGGATCTCGTTGATATAGAGCTTCAGCCTGGCGTACTCGAAGATCCCCATCGCGTGGTCCGGATCGAGTTCCACCAGCACGTCGACATCGCTGTCCGCTCTGGCTTCTCCTCGCGCCACCGAGCCGAAGACCGAAGCATGGGACACGCCGAACCGCCGCAACTCGGCTTCGTGAGCGCGGAGAGCGTCGAGAATGGTGTCCAGAGTACCCGTCATCTTCAACCATGAGTCTACCAAACCGGCGGACTGGTCATACTATTGGGCATACTTGAACCAGCCGCGCGAGCAGGTGAAAGGGAATGTGGCCGGGGACTTGTGGGGGTGAGGCGGGCGCTACAATAGCGGTGGATGACCGAAGATCCAATCCTGCGGGCGCTTGCCAATTGCAATCCTAATGAGCCGTTGGGTCCCGAAGATCCTCGGTTCTTCAACCTGGATGATGTCCGTGGCGTCGCGCTTCGCAGGGACCTATTGAAGTTATTGCGGGCTGCCGATACCGCTGACCGCTACGCCAAGGTCGCGGTTGCCGGAAGTCGCGGCTCCGGCAAGAGCACTGAACTGAACCGGGCGCAGGCCGAGTTAAACGAAAACGGTTACGAACCCTTGTGGGCCTCAGTCAATGAGAGTCTCGATCCGCAGAATATCTCCTTCAGCGACGTCATCCGCCTGATCGTGCAGCTCATCGACGATCGTTTTGGACAGGAGACTCAACACCATCCCCAAGTCAAAGCCGCGTTCGAGAACGTCGCCGAATGGTTTCGGGAGGTCACCACGAGCTTTACCACCCAAATCGACAGCGCCAAAGAACTGGGGCTGAAGGCGCGTATCGGTGGAGCCGTGGGCGTGGAGGGCGGCGCCGAAGCCGGCGTGAGCGCGGGAGCAGTGGCCAAGGGCAGCTTGAAATTCAAGACCGATCTGGGAGAACTGAACGCGGCCATCTCCATACTGCGCCGGAGTTAAAGCAAGGAACGCATCGACATTCAGGAGACCCTGGAGCGCTACAACAGTCAACTGGTCGACAACCTCAACTTCCTGCTCCGCGCCGTGACCGAGGTCTGCTGCCCAGGAAAGCGACTGGCGATCATTCTCGATAACGTGGACAAGTACCCAGCCGAAGTAGTGAACCAGACCTTTCACAGGAACGCAGAGCTTTTTCGCGAGATCGATAGCCATCTGATCTTCACGATTCAATCGTCCTTGTTGCACAGCCCGGTCGAAGATGTCGTCGAACAATGCTTTCAGACATTCCTCCTCCCGATGCTGCCTGTCTTTATCCGGCAGACCAGAAACGTGGATCGGAGGGTCGTCGAGCGCGTACGACAGGCTGTCTACAGGCGGGTCCCCGAGGGTCTCTTCGCGGATTCAGCGCTTGTGGACGAACTCATCAAAGCATCGGGAGGCTGCTGGCGCGATCTGCTACGCCTTTTGCACGATGCCTTGCTGAGGGCGGACACGCAGATAGGTCCAGCCGAAGTCAAAGCCGCCATCCAGCAGGTTGGCCAAACTTATCAACGCCTTTTGCGGAGCGTGGAGGATCTGCAGATACTTGCCCAGGCGCACCTCAAGCATACAATTCTCTCCGACAAAGAAACCTGCTACCTCCTCCAGCACCTGTGCCTGCTGTCCTATAACGGTGAGGGCTGGTATGACGTCCATCCTCTGCTGGACAATTATGCTCCGGTGAAGGAGGCGACCGCCGAGGCGCGCCGGGTGGGAAGCGGCCAGTAAAGCATGTACGCTCTCTCCGTTCCCGAGTTTGCCCGGCTGGATCGCTTCCTGCTCGCTCACGAGAGCCGCTTCGCTTTGGCGCTGGTTCGCATACCGCAGATTCCGCTGCGCGAGGACTTCGCCCAGCAGGTGGAGGAGTTCAGTCGGGAGCACAACCGCCCTTTCCACCGGTTCGATCTCGCCAAATTGAAGCCCAACGAGGTCTGGTACCAGATCGCGGCAGGTCTGCCGCCTGGCACCGTCGCGATGTTGGACGGCTTGGACTCCGCCTTCCACGAGCCGGATAGCGACATGGCCTCCCTCTTGAACAGGCAGCGCGAACGAATCGCCGAACTGCTGCCTGGACCGGTGCTGCTTGTTCTCGGCGACCGGGCCATGAACCGCTTCCTGGTGGACGCCCCCGACTTAGCCGACTGGTATGTAGCCAGTTTCGAGTTCGAAAGCGTCATGCCGCAGGCCGGACCCAAGGCGGAAGAGGCTGCGATCCCGGAGCGCTCGGCCGAATGGATCGAGTCGCGCATTGCGTTGCTTCAGGATCAACTCCGGGGAAGTTTGCGGGACCGCACAAGGGCGCGCGTCCTAATGGAACTGGCCGATCTGTATCGCGATTCCGTGTATGGGGTTCCGTCGCATCCGGGTCAGCCTCGCCCGCGCACGGCCGCCGATAGCATGAAAGCCGCGGAAACGGCGCTACGCGAAGCCGTCGACCTCCAGCGTGACTTGGCCCGACGAGACCCCACCCCCAGTTCGCAGCGGGATTTGGCTCGCGCTTTGCACGCGCTGGGGCGGTTGTTGCATGACACGGGCCGCTACACGGAGGAGGAACCGACATTTCGGGAGGCCTTGGAAATCGTCGAGCGGGTGCTTGGCGGGGAGCATCCAGATACGCTCACTTGTATCAACGATATGGCGTCGTTGTATCAGGATCAGGGGCGGTATGCGGAGGCCGAACCGTTGTTCCAGCGGGCCCTGGCCGCCAGTGAGCGGGTGCTGAATGGCGAGCATCCCGACACGCTCCGCTCGGTGAACAACCTAGCGTCCTTGTATATGAGTCAGGGACGGTACGCCGAGGCGGAGCCGTTGTATCAGCGGGCCCTGGCCGTCAGCGAGCGGGTCCTAGGTGGCGAGCATCCACGTACGCTGGCCTCGGTCAACAATCTGGCGTATTTGTATACCCGTCAGGGGCAGTACGCGGAAGCGGAGCCGTTGTTGCAACGGGCCCTCGGAGCCAGTGAGCGGGTCCTGGGCGAGGAGCATCCCGACACACTCCGCTCAGTGAACAACCTAGCGTCGTTGTATATGAGCCAGGGGCGCTACGCGGAGGCGGAGCCGTTGTTGCAGCAGGCCCTCGGAGCCAGTGAGCGAGTGCTGGGCTGGGAGCATCCCAACACTCTTACCTTGGTGAACAACCTGGCGTCGTTGTACGAGAGTCAGCGGCGGTACGCTGAGGCCGAGCCCTTGTACGAGCGAGCCCTAACGGCTAGAGAGCGGGTCCTGGGCGGAGAGCATCCCGACACGCTCACCTCCGTCAACAATCTAGCGTTGTTGTATAAGAATCGGGGACGGTACGCCGTGGCGGAGCTGTTGCACCAGCGGGCCTTGGCCGCCAGGAAGCGGGCGCTAGGCGGGGAGCATCCTGACACTCTTACCTCGGTGAACAATCTGGCGTCTTTATATGAGAGTCAGGGGCGGTACGCGGAGGCGGAACCGCTGTTCCGGCGGGCCCTGGCGACCAGGGAGCGGGTACTGGGTGGAGAGCATCCCGATACACTCAGCTCGATGAATAATTTGGCGCATTTGTACGCGAGACAGGGGCGATACGCGGAAGCGGAACCGTTATGCCGCCGTGCCCTCAGCAGCGCGGAAAAAGTGCTTGGCCCCGCGCACCCTCACACCCAGAACCTTCGCATGGGTCTTGAAGTTGTACGGAGCAAAATGAGCCGCGTCTGAGGGTGGGGCAGGCGCTTCCGCCTGCCAACCTCAGTTGTCCCCTTACTCCAGTACCCCCATCCTCCCCGCCCGGAAATCGTCTACGGCCTGCTGCAATTCGGCGCGGGTGTTCATCACAAACGGTCCATAGCGCGCCACCGGCTCGCCCAGGGGTTCGCCGGCGATCAACAGCAGGCTCACGGGCGCCTTGCTGCGATTGCGGACGCCAACGGACTCGCCGCCCCGGCCGAACAGCACCACCTGCGACGCCCCCGCCGTCTTGCCGTCAAACTCGGCTTCGCCTTCCACCACGTAGGCGAAGGCGTTCTGGCTGGCCGGAATGGACTGCTCGAATTCCGCGCCCGGCTGCAAGGTGAGGTGCAGGCAGAGGATCGGAATTCGCGTCTCGATCACACCCTGCACGCCCATCGCCTCGCCGGCGATCACCTTGGCGGTGACCGTCCCTGCGGCGTTGCTCGCCACCGGGATGCGGGCGGACGGCGTGTCCTGGTAGCGGGGCGCGATCATCTTGTCCTTGCGTGGCAGGTTGATCCATAACTGGAAGCCAAGCAGCTTGCCGCCATCGCGGACCAGGCCCTTTCCGGGCAGTTCGGAATGGACCAGGCCGGAGCCGGCGGTCATCCACTGCACATCGCCGGGCCCGAGCAGGCCATGGTTGCCCCAGGAATCGCGGTGCTGCATTTCGCCACTCAGCAGGTACGTGACGGTTTCGAAGCCGCGGTGGGGATGCGGCGGGAAGCCGCGGGCCTGCCCCGGCTCCAGCTCCATGGGACCCATCTGATCCAGCAGCAGGAAAGGATCGAGGTCCATTAGGGCGTTGCCGGGAAAGGCGCGGCGCAATTGCACGCCATCGCCGTCGCTGGCGCGGGGCGCGGTGAAGACCCGCGAAACCGCGCGGACGCGGGCGATTGTAGAGTCGGTCATTTCGGTGTTTCCTCCTCGGCGGGCTCTGCGGAAAACCCTGCACGCACGCGCATTGGGAATACACGTCCGGCAAAAGCGCCGCCTAAAACGGTTTATCTTGACTTCAAGGTAATAGATGATAGACTGTCAGAGAAGGATTCAGGCGCTCATGGATACGAGCGGCGTACATCTCTGGCTGGTGCTGTGGCGCGCCTACGACGCCGTGCGCCAGCAGGCCGAGCGGCACATCGAATCGCTGGGGATCTGCCTGTCGGACTTTGCCGTGCTGGAGCTGCTGCTGCACAAGGGTCCCACGCCGGTGAACCGGATCGGGGCGCACGTGCGGCTGACCAGCGGGTCGATCACCACGGCGGTCGACCGTCTGGAGCGGCGCGGGCTGGTGGAGCGGCGCAACGATCCGGAGGATCGCCGCACCCGTGTGGTGCACCTGACGGATGCGGGGCGGCGGATGATCGCCTGCGCGTTTGCGGATCACCAGATCGCCATGGAACGGGCCACCGCCGCGTTGACCCGGGCCGAGCGCGGCCAAGCGGTGGAGTTGCTCAAGAAATTGGGACGGGGGGCGGAAGTTGGGGATAGCGCGGTGGAAAATTCCTGCCCGAGACTTGAAACCGGCGGGATCGGCGCGCGTCGTAGAAAATGACTTACGGCCTTCGGCCCCCTCAGGTTGCAAGGCTGTAGAATTGTACCGGGAGGCTCGGATGTCTCTGCGCGGTAGTGTGATTTCGACGATCATCGCGGTAGCCGCCGTTTGGGCGGGCGAGCATGGGATTCGGCCGCGGCCGACGCCGGACGATTATCCGGCCCGGAAAACCGCCAATGGATTCACCTTGGCCGCCGCTGTGCTGACACCCGAACAGGTGAAGAAACGGTTCGCCGCGGACTTGAATCACGGGTACGTGGTGGTGGAGGTGGCGGTCTATCCGGAAGCCGGCCACGACGTCACCATGGCGACCCGCGATTTCATGGCGCGCTTCGGCTCCGATACGGATACCGAGCGCCCCCTCAGCCCGCAGGCCATCGCCGCGCGCCTGGGGAGGAAGGACACGACTCCTCCCCCGGAGATCGCCAGCAAGGTGCATGTTTACACTGAAGAGACCGTCGGTTACGAGCACGGGCCCGTCGGGCCGAACGGGCGCAGCGCCGGTGGCGTCTACACCGGAACCACCACCGGGGTGGGGATCGGCAATCCGGGATATCCACCGCCCGCGCAGTCCTCGTCCGGCGGCATCGACCGCACCAGCATCCAACTGGAGCTGGACGATCTGTCGCTGCCGGATAAGACGATTTCCGAGGACACGGCCGGCTATCTTTACTTCGCCAAGCCCATCAAGGGAAAGGCATCGCCGCTGCATCTCACTTACTACGGAGAGCAGGGGCAGATACAGCTTACGATACCGATGAAGTAATTCGCCCCCGGTGTGCCAGCCGGAGGCGAAGGTTGGCGGCAGCGGGCGATTCATCTTAGCCTCAGACGCATTTTGATCGTACGCCGTTCCCCCGTCGGTGAAGCAGCGCGGGTGCCCGGACGTCGGCACCGCGCTCGAATTCCGCTGTACATCGCGTGGACCCCGACCCCGCCGTAAATGCACACTGCCGGCGTTGTGCCTGATGCTCGCCCATTTAGACCGTTACAGTTAGCGCGGTGCGTCAATTGCCGTTACCGTCGGCATGTCGCCGAAAACCCGCGCCTTCGCCCTGTTCGCAGCGTTGGCGGTTGCCTCCGCGTACGTGCTGCTGGCGGTTCCGCCCGTGCCTCAGGACGAAAGCTACCACCAGTTCGCCGATCGGCGGACCATCTGGGGAATCCCGAATTTCTGGAATGTGATCTCCAACCTCGCCTTCGTGGCGGCTGGCCTGTGGGGCATTGGCGCGCTTCGGCGGAGGGAAGTATTCGCCTGCCCTTGGGAGCGCGCGGCGTACGCAGTCTTCCTGGCGGGCGTGCTGCTGACCGCTTTCGGATCGGCTTACTATCACCTGCGGCCCGATAGCAACCGGCTGGTTTGGGACCGGCTGCCGATGACGCTGGCGTTCCTCTCGCTTTTCAGCACGACCATCGGCAGCGGATCGGCCAGCGGCTGGGACGGGCCTTACTGGTCCCCCTTTTGATCGCCGGAGCGGGCTCCGTTCTGTATTGGAAAGTCTCGGGCGATTTGCGCTGGTATGGCCTGGTGCAGTTTGTGCCGCTGATCGCGATTCCGGCGATGCTGATCCTGTTCCCACCGCGGTACTCGCACTCGGGCTGGATCTGGGCCATGGCCGGACTGTATGCGCTGGCGAAAGCCGTGGAGTTGTGGGACCGGCCCATCTCCGCCATCGCCTCGACCGGCGGCCATCCGTGGAAGCATGTTCTGGCGGCGGCCGCGGTGGGCTGTTACGCGGCCGCGGTCAGAGGGCGGAAGGCGATCGTCCGCGGTGTTTGCCGGCGACCAACGCGCAGCGGGTGTTCACGGGACACCGGTCGCATTTGGGGTTGGTGCGCTTGCACAGCTCCTGGCCGTGGCGTTTCAGGAGCAGGAACGCGCGCGTGCGCACGTCGAACTTCGCGGGCGTCTGCGTCTCGATGGCCTGCTGCGCTTCCCGGTAAGTCACATTGTAGTTTTCGCGCTCCTGCCCGCGCTGGATCCGCACCAGCACGTGCGGGCAATTGGATGGGACGGCGGGAACCGGGGCAATCCCGCCAAATAGCAGGATGCGGTCCGCGCCCGGACCGGCAATGTTGGGGAACTTGCGGAGCGCCTTGCGAACCTCCGGCAGGGATCCCACAAGGCCCGCCCGCAAGTCGCCGCCAAACTCGCGTTCGACGCGAGCGGCGATCTCCACCAGGCGCATAGCGCGGAGTTCCGGGACCATCCCGCCGGGCTGCAATGCGCTGGCGAGTCGGGGCGTGCCCGCCGTTAGAAGTTGCCGCGGCTCGATTTTGGTTGCCCGGTTGAGCGACTCCCACCCTCTCGCGCAGGCGGCGTCGCTGGCCGGATATCCGCAGTGCCACCACACCAGAAATTCGTAAGGATCGGTGGGCCAGTGCGGCTCCTGTGCGCCGTAAAAGGACTCCAACGCATCGAGGATCTCGGGAA
>JBKQPR010000116.1:0-42212 GCA_052144935.1 Bryobacteraceae bacterium | reverse complement strand
CGCATTCCCGCGGGGCGCCCCACCCTCCTCTCAACCATCTCCTCCCAAGCCCCAAAGATCCGGCGTCGACGACCCACTCACCCTGCCAAAGCCGTTTCGCACCCCCCACTGTCTGAATTGCAGATAATGTTTGGAAGAGCTTGACACGTCCTAATTGTCGTTTTAAAATTATCGATAAAACCACTTGGCGGTAGCCTGCCTATAGGCCATGTCTCAATAAGTTGATCTCCACCCGTTTCGCGACAGAAACTAGCTAGACGCGGAATTGGCTTGGATCTCCGGCTCCGGGCCGTATCGTCGTTTTAATACGGCCAATCTTTCATGGAGGCTGTCTGCTGGACGAAGCCCTCAAGGTCCGATGGATAGGCTTTCATTTCTTCTTTTCGTTCGAGCTGTCTTACCAGAGAGGCCCCCGAAGCCCGGTCTCGGTGGGATCGCGAGGTTGGTGGTCAGGTCTCACCAAAGAGCTCTTGCAGTCCCCGCCTTCACTGTGCAGAATGGTCGTGAGCGGTCTTGAGTGACTCCCCGCGCCGCCATAATGGATCGGGCAGAGATTGGCCGGATAAGTCGGACACTCGGAAAGAGTTTCGAAAGATCTATCTTCGCCTATCCTTAGATCCGCCGGCGGTTCGGCTCTCCGACTCGGCTGCGAGGGGTCCTTGAGCAACGGCTCTCGCATTGCCTGGAACTTTCCGCGATAATCAAAATATCTGCGAATCATGGATACCAACTATGGCAGGACTCTCGTGCGTTTCACAGTGGTGGCGACCGCCTTGCTCCTGACCGCGCGGGCAGCCGTCCTTCCCGTGATTCCCGGCGATTCGGCGCGCGGCGCGCGGCTCTTCCAAAGCCAGCAGTGCGTGCGCTGCCATGCCGTGAACGGCAACGGCGGCAAAGTCGGCATCGATCTGGGCCGCAGTGTCAACCGCAACTACACGCCGGCCCAACTGGCCAGCACTATGTGGAACCACGCGCCGGTGATGTGGGGAGCCATGGACGCCTCCGGCATCCAGCCGCCCCGGCTCACGGCCGGCGACGCCGCCGATCTGTTCGCTTTTTTCTACTCCGCGCGTTTTTTCGACCGCCCCGGCGACGCTGCCCGCGGCCAACAGACCTTCGCCTCGCGCCAGTGCGGCGCCTGCCACGGAATCCAAGATTCGCGCGCCGAGGGCGCTCCGCCGGTGGTCCGCTGGGAGTCGCTGGCCGATCCCATTCTCCTGGTGCGCCAGATGTGGAACCACAGCTACCGCATGCGCCAGTCCTTTGCGCGCCGCGGCATCGAGTGGCAGGCGCTGACCACCGGCGAACTGGATGACATTCTGGCGTACCTGCGGTCCCTGCCCGAAACGCGCGAGCTGGCCTTGCATTTTTCCAACACCAGCGGCGCCGGCGGTCAGCGCGTGTTCCAATCCAAAGGCTGCGCGCACTGCCACACGGGATCCCTGGCGCTCGAAGACCGGC
Source organism: Bryobacteraceae bacterium (assembly GCA_052144935.1). Classification (GTDB taxonomy): domain Bacteria; phylum Acidobacteriota; class Terriglobia; order Bryobacterales; family Bryobacteraceae; genus JOPF133. The sequence goes on along the minus strand of JBKQPR010000116.1, from coordinate 40,751 downwards.
TGCACAATATGACCCTGACCGATATCGCCGTCGATATGTGGAACCATGCGCCTCGCATGATGCAGCCGCCGCCGGCGCTCTCCGAAGAGGAGATGCGCAGCCTCCTGAGCTATCTCTGGATGCGCCAGTTCGTCTACGCAGGCGGCGGCGTGGCGGAAGGGAAAAAGGTTTTCGAGGAGCGCCGCTGCGCCGATTGCCACGCCGGAGGATCGCACGGCGCGCCGCAACTGCCGGGCCAGGCGAGGCAGTACTCGGAGGTCTCCATCATGTCCGCTCTCTGGCGTCACGGCCCGCAGATGCTGCGGCGCATGAAGGAAGCCGGCATCGCCTGGCCCGTGTTCCGCAACGCGCAGGAAGTCGCCGATCTGATCGCCTATCTCAATTCGGTGCAGTAAGCGGCATACCGGACTGTGCTATCCATTCCGCCGGTCGAGGGCCTCACACAGCGCCGGAAATCGTTGGGCACCCTCTCCGCACGGCGTGAGTTTGCTTCTGACTTCTGGCGTGTCTCAGCCACTGGTCCCTCTCCCGCGCCGCTCATCCCTTTCCGTGCCTCCCCACGCTTCGCCTGCCGCACAATCGACCCATGAAACTTCTCACGCTTGCACTCACGATCGCTTCCGCCGTAGCCGCCCAACAACCCTTTCAGGTAAAGGTCTCCGGCCATGGCCAACCCATGATCCTCATCCCCGGCCTCTCCTCTTCCGGAGAAACCTGGGACACTACCGTGGCTCGCTACAAGGACCGTTTCGAATGCCACGTCCTCACCGTGGCCGGTTTCGCCGGCGTGCCACGCGTGCCCGCGCCCATGCTCGACCGGGTGCGCGACGGACTGGCCGCCTACATCCGCGAGCACCATCTTTCCAAGCCCGTCATCGTCGGGCACAGCTTGGGCGGCTTCCTGGCGCTGGCGCTGGCTGCCAGGTATCCCGACTTGCCCGGTAAGCTCATCATTGTGGATTCCTACCCCTTCCTGGCCGGCGTCATGGACCCCAAAGCCACCACCGAAACGGCTAAGGAGAGGGCCGCCCAGATGCACCAGTACATGGACCCGCAGACGCAGGACGATTACGAGCGCTACGTCAAATCCGGCCTGGGCAGCCGCGCCCTGGTGACCAAGGAAGCCGATTTCGATCGCCTGGTGGTATGGGGCCTGGCCACCGACCGCACCGCCGTCGCCGATGCCATGGGCGAACTCTTCTCCGCCGATTTGCGCGAAGACATCGCCGCCATCAAAAGCCCGACCCTGGTGTTCGGCTCGTGGATCGGCTATAAGCAGTACGGCGCCAGCCATGAGACCACTCTCGCCAATTTGCGCGCGCAATATGCCAAACTGTCCGGGGTGGAGCTTCGCGTCACCGACACCGCCCGCCACTTCATCATGTGGGACGATCCGGCCTGGATGTTCGACGCCATGGATCGCTTCCTGGCGCTGGCGGGGGAAACCAAGTGAAGGTCAACCGGAGGTACTGGCTTTGCCAGGTTCTCGGCTGGGGCATCTATTCCGTGGTGGGGATAGTTTTCACTGCCCGAAACGCGGGCTGGCTGCCGGGAATCTTCGTCGCATGGGCCGCTTTCTTCCTGTACAGCGTAGCGCTCACGCATATATTCCGCAGCTTGATTCGCCAGCGCCAGTGGGCGCTGGCGATCACGTGGCGAACTGGTCCCCGGCTGCTTCTGGGCGCTTTGGCGGTGGCGGCCATTCAGACCGTGCTGGTCTTCTCGATCGATCTCCTGTTGGAGGGCAGCCGGAGCGATCTCTGGCAGACTCGCGCGGCACTGGGGGTGTGGGGCGGCACCACCTGGGCCGCCATTATCTGGACCATCCTCTACCTGGCGCTCACTTCCACCCGCCGCTCCCAGGAGAAAGACGTCAGCCTGCAACTGCTGCGGCGCGAAGCCGAGCTGCGCACGCTCGAGTCGCAGGTCAATCCGCATTTTCTCTTCAACTGCCTCAACTCGATTCGCGCGCTGGTGGCCGAAGATCCCGCCAAGGCGCAGGACATGATCACGCGGTTTGCCGCCATCCTGCGTTACAACTTGAACCGCGATCTTAACCGCCTGGTTCCGCTGGCGGACGAAGTCGAAGTGGCCGCGGATTATTTGGCCTTGGAGTCCATCCGCTTCGAAGAACGCCTGCGTGTGCGCTTCGAAATCGCGGCCGATGCGGCCAGGGCGCCGGTTCCGCCCATGCTGCTGCAGACGCTGGTGGAAAATGCGGTGAAACACGGCATCGCGCGCCTGCCCGCGGGAGGGGAAGTGACCGTCCGCGCCGCCATGGACGGCGGCCGCCTGGTGCTCGAAGTCGAGAACACCGGACGCCTGCCGCCGCCCGATCCTGCCGGCGCTGGACTCGGCCTGAAGATCGCCCGCGACCGCCTGCGCCTGATGTATGCGGATCGCGCCAAGCTGGAGTTGACCGAACGCGAGGGCGGAGCCGGCGCCGGCACGGTCGCCGCCACCGTGACTATCCCGAGGCCCCAATGAAGGCCCTGATCGTGGATGACGAACGCCTCGCCCGCGCCGAGCTGCGCCGTCTGCTGACCGCCCATCCGGAAATCGAAATCGTGGGCGATGCCCAGAATGGCGAAGAGGCCCTGGCGCTGATCGCCAAAATTGCGCCCGCGCTGCTCTTCCTCGATATCCAGATGCCCGGCGTGGGCGGCTTCGACCTGCTGGAACGCCTCGACGAAATGCCGCAGGTCATCTTCACCACGGCCTACGACCGGTACGCCATCCAGGCCTTCGAAGTCAACGCTCTCGACTATCTTCTGAAGCCCATCGCTCCGGTGCGGCTGGCGGCAGCCCTGGCCAAGGTGCGCACGCCCGCAGATCCCGCGCGGCCCGATTCCCGGGCCGGAACCGGCGGCGATTCCCGCCGGCTTGAACGCGTCTTTGTCCGCGATGGCGACCGCTGCTGGATCGTCAGCCTGCCCGATATTTTCCTGCTGGAATCCGAAGGCAACTACACCCGCGTGTGTTTCGGCGCCGAGCGCCCTCTGATCCGCCGCTCTCTGAACGTCATGGAAGAGCAGCTCGACCCGGCCCTGTTTTTCCGCGCCAACCGCCACCAGATCGTCAACCTGAAATGGATCGACAAAGTGGACCTGGCCATCGCGGGCGGCCTGAGGGTCACGCTCCGCAGCGGCCGGAGCATCGAAATGTCCCGCCGCCAATCCATCCGCCTGCGCGAAATTCTGAGCCTCTAAGCTGGTTCAGCCGTTGCGCGCCGGGGCCGTCCCTTGGCCAGCGCTCAGCTCGCGAAGCAACCACGCCTTGGCCATTTTCCAGTCGCGTTTGGCCGTCTCCGGCGATATCCGCAAGACCTCGGCCGTTTCTTCCACGCTCAGACCGCCGAAGTATCGCAGCTCTACGACCCGGCCTTTGCGGGGGTCGACCTTGGCTAACGACGTTAGCGCCTCATCCAGGGCGAGCACCTCCACTCCCCCCACTCCCCCGGTACGCGCTCCAATCAAAGCCTCGTCCAGCGGGATCTCGACAGCGCCGCCGCCCCGTTTGGCATAGTGGCGGTTGCGCGCATGGTCCACCAGGATGCGCCGGATGATTTGTGCGCACAGCGCAAAGAACTGCAGCCGGCTTTCGCAGCGTATGCCATGCGCACGAATCAACTTCAGGTACGCCTCGTTCACCAACGCGGCCGATTCCAAGGTCTGAGCCGGGAAACCGCGGGCCAGGTGCTTTCGCGCAACTCGCCGCAGCTCCGGATAAACCACCGGCATCAGATCGCTCAACGCGTGCTCATCGCCGTTGCCCCAGGCCACCAGCATCCCCGTGATGTCCTGTGGGATCTCGGCTGCCATGGCGCAAATTCTAGCACGAAAATTCTCGCGGCCTGGTGACCCTTTTCGAGACCAAATTCCCGTTAATAGGTCGAACAGGTCGTAGGAACGACCACAAAACGGCCCACTCGGTGGGCGTCAAAAAGGAGAAACGTGTCATGAGGAAAGGAAGCTTGTTATTTACGCAACTATGCTGATTCCGAGCATGATGGTGTCCCAGCTCAACGCTCAAGAATGCTTCAACGGCAATTTGCAGGGGGCCTATAGCTTCGAAGCCTCCGGGACGCTTACGGGAAGCCCATTCGCCGCGGCCGGCCAGACCCTCTACGACGGGAACGGCAAGGCGGAGGGCGTGATCCAAGCCAGTGTGGGCGGCACCGTCTACCCACCCGCACTGTGGACGGCGACTTACAGCTTTGGTCCGATGGCGACGGACGGCGGTCAGACCGTCTGCGTACTCACGAAAACCATTACGATTCCCAGCTATGGGATGACCATCAGTTTCTTTGGCTCGGCCGGCGCCGGTTTCACAGAGCTACGCTTTATCGCCACTACGTCCGGCGCGACGATTACCGGCACGGCCAAAAAACAGTAACCTTGACCGCTGAGGGTCCGGTACCGTAGGCTTATCGAACAGGAACGGGAGCCGGATCACTTTCCCGGCTCCCGGTGGAAGGAGGAACCGCAATGACCATCCGAGAATTCCTCGAAAGCCGGCGAAAAACCGAGTACCCGGTGTTCGTGAACGTCCTGAAAGCGCTGCCTAAGGACCGCTTTGACTACCGCCCCCACGAACGGTCCCCGTCAGCGGCACAGATCGTCTGGACGCTGGCGCGGGAGACTAAAGCCTGCTGCGATTTCATCGACAGCGGGCGGGTGAACTGGACAGAGGAACCCCCGCCGTCCGATCCGGAAGCTATCCTCTCCGCGTTCCAGACGAACTATGCGGCCCTGGATGATCGAATCGCGCGCCTCACCGAAAGCGGCTGGCAAAATAAAGCGCAGCTTCTGATTGGCGGCCAGATCTACCGGGAAGCGCCCGTAGGCGACTTCCTTTGGTATCTCTTCTTCGATGCCATCCACCATCGCGGCCAGTTGAGCACCTACATCCGGCCGATGGGAGGCTTGGTTCCGTCGATCTACGGCCCTTCGGGCGACGACCCGGGTTCGTAAGACAGGAAGCGTAACGCCTGTCACAACCTCTGGATCTTCAAGGCCGTGAACTCGCGCTCCAGGGCGTCGACGAGCCGTTGAAATCGCGGCTCCTGGCGCAGGTTCTCGAGATGCGGATCTACCTTGAAGAAGGGCCAGCAGGGATTACCGGTGTCGACACTGCGTTCCAGCCACGCCATGGCCTTGTCCGTTTCGCCCAATACGGAATACGCACTGGCGATTTGATAGTAGGTGTGGTGCGTATGACCGAAGGAGTGCGGGGATTCCTGGGCTTTGCGAACGCACTCGAGCGCGGGGCCTCTCTCGTTCCGCCAAGCGTGCAGCATGCCTTGAATGCTTACGATCAGGGGCTCGTCCGGATACGGCTTCAGCGCTGCGGACAGCCGTTGTTCGGCCGCATCCAGGCGCCCGAGCATCAGCGCAGGGAGTGGATGATACCACAGAGCGTATTTGTTCCCTGGCTTCTCCCTGATCCACGCTTCCCCGGCCTCTTCCGCGCGGGCAAAATCCCCGCTATAGAGATAAATGAACTCGAGGTTATTGGACCGGGTCTTCGGATTCGACCTCCGCGAGCGCTGGTGGGCGATGAGGGCCTCTTCAAATCGCCCGATGTGCCAACAAATAGTGGACATGCGGTTATGGGCCCGCTCGGTGTTAGGTTGCGCCGCCAGAACCCGTTCCAGCGCAGCGATGGCTTCGGCATGCTGGAAGTTCTTCGCTGGGCTCCACAGAATAAATGCCCAGGCCGAGTGCCCCTCCGGCAGCGCCGGATCCAGCGCCAGCGCGCGGCGGCAGTGGTATTCCGCCTTGTCTTGCCAGGCGCGCTCCGAGTCGAATTCCCAATGGATATGCATTGCGACATAGGACAGTATGGCGTGCGCCAAAGCAAATTCGGGGTCCCGCTCGACCGCTCTCGACAAGTGCCGGTCCGCGCTTCGGAGCGTTTCTTCCCGGTCGGAGTAACTCTCGCGGAACCCCGCCATGAATTCCTCGAACGCTTCCGGATCGCTGCTGTACCGGTCGCGAGACCTCGGAACTGCCCGCGGCAGCCGGGTTTGCAGCGATTCCACTACCCGGCGCCCGATTTCATCCTGCACCTCGAAAACGTCCTCCCGCACGAAGTCATGCTTTTCGGAATAGGTGATCTTTTGCGTGGCGCTATCGAAGAGTTGCGTCGAGACGCGCCAGTGTGCCCCTTGCTTCTGGACATTCCCCTGCAGCACGTGGCGGACGCCCAGGTCCCGGCAGGTGTGGGCGGGGTCGGCCCCGGCAGGATAATTGAGAATTGCGGATGTCGGAAGGACAGCAATGTCCTCGAGACTGCCGAGCGTGGTAATCAGGGCGTCCGCAAAGCCCAGCGAGAATGCTTTGCGGTCTTCCACTTCGCTTAGAAAGAGAAAAGGCAGTACGGCAATCGACGTTAAAGGCTTGGTGTCCTGCTCAACAGCGGCGGAAGGTCCTGGGTCGGCCGCGGCGTTAGCGAGGGCTTCCAGAAACCGCCTCGGCTGAGGCGTACCGCTCCGCGGGACTCTTGCGGAGAAGTTTCCGCACAAGGGCCGCTAACTTGACAGAAGAGGCTTCCATCGCAGGCGGGTCATCGTGAAGAATTGCGTGCATTGTATCCACGGACGATGTGCGAGGCCAAGGATGCTGCCCCGCCAGCATTTCGTGGAGAATGATGCCGAACGCGAACAAGTCACTGCGCTGATCCACGTCGTGTCCCGAGATCTGCTCGGGAGACATATAAGCGACCGTCCCCAGCACCTGACCGGGAAGAGTTGGATCCGCGGTCGCGGTGCTCTCGGTCTGGGGCACACTAGCGTCCGGCATCCGCTTCGCGATACCAAAATCCAGCACCTTCACATAGCCGTCAAAACGGACCATGATGTTCTGAGGCTTCAGGTCGCGATGGACGATGCCCGCCCCATGCGCTGCGCGAAGGGCCTCCAGCACCTGTTTCGCAATCTCCAGGCTGCGCTCCACGGCAGGCGACCGCTTGAGCCAATCGCACAACGTTTCACCCTCTACCAGCTCCGTCACCAGGTAGCTTGGGCCGACATCGTAGAGCGTGCAGATATTCGGATGGTTCAGCGCCGAGATCGCCCGCGCCTCGCGCTCGAATCGTTTGGTGAATTGCTCGGCCGAAATTTTGATGGCCACGCCGCGGCCCAGGCGCGTGTCGATCCCGCGGTAGACCTTGCCCATACCGCCCGCGCCCAGCAGGCCGAGAATCTGGTACGGACCAAGTCTGGCGCCAGGCGTCAAGACAGTACTCGTCGCCAGGTCGCCGGCCGCAGCCCAGGCTGCCTGATCGACCAGCAGCTCTAGCGAGCCGCTCTGCGCCAACAGGGATTCCACTTCCGCGCGCAATTCGGCATCGCCTGCACAGGCTTCCTCCAGGAAGCGATTTTGCCGATCCGGCTCTTGTCCGAGGGCCAAATGGTAAAGCCGCTCGATTTCCCGCCAGCGCTCGGAGTCCATAGACTGCCCTCCGGGTGATCCGTCTCACGATGTTACTACAACGCGCCCGCGCCCACGCAATCCGTTCGATTGCCCGAGGTTCTTCGCCGGGTTCCCGCTGCTCTGAGCTAAACTTGCTGTCATGCGTTTCCTGGCATCCCTCCTTCTTCTGGCGGCCGCGCTTCCCGCCCGGCTTCCCGCGCAACAAGCCTCGCCGCTCCGTTTCGACATCTCCTGGCCCGCAGCCGCGGATGGACACGTGGTCCTCATCCTATCCACCAATAACCGGCGCGAACCCCGCTTCCAGATCTCCGAGGGCCTGGATACCCAGCAGATGTTCGGCGCCGATGTGGAAAACGCCCGCACGGCGAGTATCGGCGACGCCACGCTCGGATATCCCCTGGCCTCGCTGGCCGAGGTGCCGGCGGGCGAATACTACGTGCAGGCGGTCCTCAATCTCTATGAAACCTTCCACCGCTACGATGGCCGCACGGTCAAGCTCCCCATGGACCAGGGCGAAGGCCAGCACTGGGACCGCAAGCCCGGAAACCTCTACAGCGAGCCGGCCAAGATCAAGATCGACCCGGCTTCCCCGGCCGCCATCCACATCGAGCTGACCAAGACCATCCCGCCCATTGACCCGCCCCAGGACACGCGCTATATCAAGCACGTTCGCATCGAGAGCAAGCTCCTGAGCGCCTTCTGGGGACGGCCCATGTATGTCGGCGCGGTGGTGCTGCTGCCCGAGGGCTTCGACGAGCATCCCAATGCGCACTACCCAGTGCTGTACTACCAGGGGCACTTCGCGGCGACAATTTCCAACTTCCGCACCGAGCCGCCCGGCGGCAATCCCAACTCGCCGGCACAATTCGCCTACAAGTTCTACCAGGATTGGTCGAGCGGCCGCCTGCCGCACATGTTGATCGTCTACACCCAGGACGCCAATCCCTTCTACGACGATTCCTACGCCGTGAACTCAGCCAACCTAGGCCCGTATGGCGATGCCCTGACGCAGGAGCTGTACCCCTACGTCGAAAAGCAGTTCCGCGGCATCGGCCAGGGCTGGGCCCGCGCCGTCTACGGCGGTTCCACGGGCGGCTGGCGCACCCTGGCGCTGCAGGTCCTGTATCCCGATTTCTACAATGGCGCGTGGGTATTCTGCCCCGATCCCATCGACTTCCATGCCTATTCGCTGGTAGACCTGTACGACGACAAGAACGGCTTCTATGCCGCCAGCCAGTGGAAAAAGGTGCCCATCCCCATGGAGCGCGAACCGGATGGCAAGGTGCTTTCGGTGATGGAGGACGCCATCCGATTTGAGCTGGTGCTGGGTACGAAGGGCCGTTCCGCCGAGCAGTTCGATATCTGGCAGGCGGTCTACAGCCCGGTGGGCGCGGACGGCTATCCGGCGCCGATCCTGGACCCCCGCACCGGCACCATCGACCACCAGGTGGCCGGGTATTGGAAGCAGCACTACGACCTGGTAAACATCCTGCAGCGCGATTGGAAGACGCTTGGTCCCAAACTGGTTGGCAAGCTGCATTTCGCCGTCGGCACAGGGGACAATTACTATCTGAACCTGGCCGTTAAGCGGGCCGAAAAGTTTCTGGAATCCACCAAGGAACCCGGCAAAGGCCCGTATTACGGGGGATCCTTCGATTACGGCCCCGGCATGCCCCACGGTTACACCGGCGATCCCACGCTGCCGATGTCCGTCTCGAGCCGCACGGTGAACCAGCGGCTGATGCCCGTGATGATGGAGTTTATGCTGAAGGTGGCGCCCGAGGGCGCGGACGTGAAGAGCTGGCGGTATTAGGAACGGCGGGGCGGCTACTCCTCGTGCTGGCTGAGCCCAACAGGCTGCCGGCGTCCGTGACGGATGCGAAGTACGTAAACCACGTCGCCCTGAATGGTGAACAGGATACGGTACACGTGCGGCTTGCGGCCGTAGAGCAATTGCCGCATCTCGAAGGGAACGGAAGCGTTCTCAGGAGCAAGCGCGCAACGCTTGGGAAAATCCGCCAGAGAGGCAATGGCCGCTTGCAACCTCAGAAACCACTGCAATCCGGCCTCACCGGCATGTTGTGACAGCAGCCACCCAAGAATACTGTCCGCGTCCTGCTCTGCCCGAGGGGTGATTTCAACGCGGAAGGCCATGCTTCTCGCGTAGCTCCTCAAGAAACTCAGCGGCGGGCCTGGTGCGTCCAGCCTTCACGTCCTCATACGCTTCCAGCACAGCATCCACAGTTTCGTTGTAGTCCTGGCGTTCCCACTCCAGATAGGTGGCTAAGGCGTCATCGAGGACTGTGGCAGCGTCCTGCCCACGGCGCTGCGCATACTCCTCCAGTTGTGCCTTACGTTCCGGCTTGATGGGTATTACGTCCATGCCCCAAGACTAGGGCCATCAAGGGTATATGTCAAGCGCGGCCCGGCCGGCCCTACTCCTCCTGCTGGCTGAGCCTCGATATCACCGACAAATCCTCCAGCGTAGTCGTATCGCCCTTCACCTCGCCCCCCGCTGCAATCTCCTTCAACAGGCGGCGCATGATCTTTCCGCTGCGCGTCTTGGGCAGGGAATCGGTGAAACGGATGTCGTCGGGCTTCGCCAGGGAACCGATCTCCTTGGCCACCCACAGGCGTAACTCTTCTTTCAACTCCGGGGTGGGTGCGATGCCGGATTTCAACGTGACGAAGGCGGCGATCGCCTGGCCTTTGAGATCGTCCAGCCTGGCGACCACGGCTGCCTCAGCGACCTTGTGGTGAGCCACCAGGGCGGACTCCACCTCCATGGTGCTGAGGCGGTGGCCGGATACGTTGATGACGTCATCGATGCGGCCCATGATCCAGAAATAGCCGTTCTCGTCTTTGCGCGCTCCGTCGCCGGTGAAGTACATGCCGGGGATCTGCGACCAATATTGGTCCACATACCGCTTGGGATCGCCATAGATGGTGCGCAGCATGGCGGGCCACGGCTGCTTCAATACCAGGAACCCTCCGCCGCCGAGCGGCACGGGCTCGCCCTCGCGCGTGACCACGTCGGCAATCACGCCGGGGAAGGCACGGGTGGCCGAGCCGGGTGTGGTGGGCGTCGCACCCGGAAGCGGAGTGATCATGATCATGCCGGTTTCGGTCTGCCACCAGGTGTCCACGATGGGGCAGCGGTTGTGGCCGATGTTTTCGCGGTACCACATCCAGGCTTCCGGATTGATTGGCTCGCCCACGGTTCCCAGCAGTCGCAGGCTCTTCATGGCGTGTTTCGCCGGCCATTCGACGCCGAACCGCATGAAGGCGCGGATGGCGGTGGGAGCGGTGTAGAAGACGTTGACCTTGTGGCGGTCGATGATGCTCCAGAAGCGGTCCGGTTGCGGGAAGTTCGGGGCGCCTTCGTACATCAGGCTGGTGGCGCCGTTCTGCAACGGGCCGTAGACGATGTAGCTGTGGCCGGTGACCCAGCCGATGTCGGCGGTACACCAGTAGACGTCCTCGTCTTTCAGGTCGAAGACCCATTTGGCGGTGATGTAGGTGCCCACGGAATAGCCGCCGGTGGTGTGCAGGATGCCCTTGGGTTTGCCGGTGGTGCCGGAGGTATAGAGAAGGTAGAGCGGGTGCTCGGCGTCGAGCGGTTCGGCGGGGCACTCGTCGGAGGCGTGGGCCATCAGCTCGTGCCACCAAAGGTCGCGGCCGCCGAACATGGTTTGCGGCGTGCCGGTGCGTTTGTAGACCACCACATGTTTCACGGATGGGCAGGAGAGCACGGCTTCATCCACGGCGGGCTTCAGCTTCACCTCGGCGCCGCGCCGGTAGGAGCCATCCTGTGTGACGACCAGGCAGGCCTGCGAATCGGTAATGCGGTCCACCAGCGCGTTGGCCGAGAAGCCGCCGAAGATGATGGTGTGCGGAGCGCCGATGCGCGCGCAGGCCAGCATGGCGATGGGCAGCGCTGGGCACATGCCCATGTAGATGGCGATGCGGTCGCCTTTCTTGATGCCCAGCGACTTCAGCACGTTGGCGAACTTGGAGACCTCGATGAGCAGTTGCTGGTAGGTAAGAGTCACCACTTCGCCGGGTTCGCCCTCCCAGATGATGGCGGCCTTGTTGCGGCGGCTGCCGGCGACATGGCGGTCCAGGCAGTTGTAAGAAAGGTTGATCTGGCCGCCGGAAAACCATTTGGCCCAGGGGCAATCCCATTCGAGCACCTGGTCCCAGGGCTTGAACCAGTGCAGCTCGGAGGCGATCTCGCCCCAGAACTTCCGGGGGTCGGTTTCGGCTTCCTTGTAGAGACGCTCATATTCGTCCATGCCGCTAACGTGGGCATGGGCGCGAAAATCGTCTGAGCATTCGAAGACGCGGTGTTCGGTGAGGACGGAGTCGATATTGGGTTGAGTGCCGGTTGCCATCGGAATCCTTTACTTAGAATTTAGCGCACAGGCTGCGTGCGGCGGGCCGCTTGGCCAACATTTCGCATACCAGGGCTACGGCTGCCAGCACGGCCGCTGTATAGAACGCTGCCTGGGAGTTGTGATACTTGTCGAACAGCCTTCCGCCAACGAGCGGGCCGAGGATGCCGGCCACGCCCAACGCGGTAAACAGCATACCGTAGTCGATGCCGGCGTTTTTGGCGCCCCAGAAGTCGGGTGCGGCGGCGCCGTTCACGGAGAGCTGCGTACCGTGGCACAAGTAGATCACGGATACGGCCAGATACAGCGCGGCGAGGCTGCCTCCGGCGGCGTCGAGCGCGGGCATGGCGATCATGGAGATGCCGATCATGGTGCGCAGCACGTTGATGCGGCCGATTTTGTCCGACATCCAGCCCGCCAGGATGCGGCCGGAAGCACTGCCGCACGCGCCCACCACCATCGACATGATGATTAGCGCGCCAGCCGCGATGCCGGCACTCCTGGCGAACGGCGCCAGTTGGCTGATGAGCATCAGGGCACCCGCCCACCCCGCTCGCCAAAAATGGCGAGCCGCTTCGCTCTCGCGGGACCAAGGTGCGTTTTCCACCGGGAGTCGGCGTTCCGTGCCGTCACCACTTCTCCGGGGTAGGACTATACGTTCATCTGGTTTCTGACCGGGAATGTCCAGTTTCCAGAAGCATAACAAAAACCGGCCAAACTGTTTGAACCGAAATATTCAGCGTAAGCGACTTATAATCAAACAGTTTGGCCGGTTTTTGTGGGCTTATCCGGTCCAATCAATGCACGCGCCCCTAATTCATAGAGTCGAGTTGGGTTAGCGGTGCGCGGGCATCAGGATTGGCCGGATAAGCCCGTTTTCTGTCGACAACTCCCGCTCCGTGCGGCTGGAGCTTTTTCCGGGTGGCGCGTTCCGGCGGGAGGTCCGCGGCGGTGGGTCATCGATACTCTTCGCCAATCCACAGTTTCGATCATTCCGCAAAAAAACCTAAGAATTCCGCTAGAAGCAGCCGATAAGGCTCAGTGGGAGCCTCATGGACAGAGCCAGATCAATCGGAACAAGTGCGGCGGTGGCGGCGGTTTTCACGCACGGCATGGTCTCTTCCGCCGTGAATCTGAATGAGCCCTTGCCGATTTCGACGTACCAAGGATTCTTCCGGCACATGCTGTTCGCAACAGAGCGGCTGTGGAGCTACGCCCACGGATGGCAACCGATGAGCCACATTGCTGAGTTTGGACTTTTTTACGCTCTGACCGTTCGTCTGGTTTGCCCACTGATCGGATTCGCTCTTTTCCGGATCACTTCAGGGCACAAAGTGGGCATCGACTTTTGGAAGCCAATGGCGATTGCCTCGCTGCCGCTAACCGCTCCGTCCAGTTATATTGCCCTGGTGCCCGGCTACGCAGTGCCTTGGGTTGAAGTGGCACGGACAATCCTCATCGTGTTGTTGATGGTGTGGAGCGTGCGAGCGACTAGCAATTCTATGCCTCACGGTTCGGCCTCGAAATCACTGGCGACGGCATAATCCAGGGCTGCGGCAAAGGCGAAGTTGCTCAAAGAACCCACGTTTGAGTGATCATATGGGCTGTTGAGTTCTGAGCATCAATTGTTGGTCCGTTTCAGGATTTGGTTGACGGCGAAGCCGTGAATCACGCGCCAACCGGAAGCGATCCGACAGGTCCAACCCACCCCAGTGGACGAAGAGTGGATTTCCGGAGAGTAGGGTTCTACCGGGTCACGTGGCTGGAAAACGCCCAATTCGTTGAACTGGCCAGCCCATCGCGCGCGGATCGGGAACCACGAACACGCTGGCTCCGCCGTTCGCACCAAGGCCTCCAAGGCCTCCAAGGCCCTACAGACCGCGACGTGTTCCTAATCCCGCAGCGACGGGAGACCGGCCTTCCCCGGCAAAGCACCGCGAACGCCGCCCATCAACCCGCGCTGGCAAAATTTCGAACCCTGCCCTGCCTTGGGTAAACGTTCACAAACTTCAACAACTTCCTTTATCCCTCCAACTCCCTCCACTACAACCACTTACCATCCCGCGCCGATTTCTTCCCAGCGCCCTCCGCCCGCCCGCCGTATACAATGTGGCTTCGGGAGGGCTCCGCGAAAGCGAATTTGCCCCGAGAAAAGGGCTTCCGGACACACCTGTCCGGTTCACCCCCGGTTAACCCCTTTGGTTTCAAGAAAGCCCTCCGATTTTCCCGGACATGCATGTCCGGAATGGGTTCGTTGTGGAAGAAAGCTCTACCCGGGTCCACGTAACGCCTTCGGCTCAGGCCGCGGGGTCCAGCGAACGAAGAACGCCTTACCCGCAGAAGCGCCACTCGCATTCCGGCCGGGCTTATTCTAATGCCTGTGGCCCGCGCCCCGCCCGCCCCGCCTGCAAGCTAAAGCACGCCCGCCCGCGTAAGATATCGGAATGCCGATCACCCCGGACCAGGTGGAAGAAGCCCGCCGGAACATCGCCCCGCAGGCGCTGCGCACGCCCCTTGTAGTTGCCAACGCCGCCGCCAATTCCGCTGCGCCCGCCGACCGGCGGGAATCGGGGATTGGTGGCGCGGCCTGCTGGGGGGCGCGGCGGGCTGGGGGGTGGGAGCAGGCCCATCCACCGTGTAAAAGCGTTCATTTCTAGGTGATTCAAGCGATTGATTTGATTGGGGTTGATCGTCGAAAATGGCTTCGTTTGGTAACTTCTCGCTCGAGAGCCTGATATCTGGTGGCACGGCGGCAGCGGGTTGCTTTTCGGAGATGAAGAACCGGGACATTTGGTGTTCTTCATTTAACCTGTAGCATGGAGGACTGGGCCCTGCAGACCGGCGAGGCTGCTGAACATCTGGACGAAAAAGGATTTCGGGCGGTGGTTACTGAAGAGATGAGGAGGCTGCTTAGCTACCCAAGAACTGCGGCCGTTGCTGACGCTTTGGACGCTTCGGACACAGAATGCGTGGGAGAATCAGACGATGGAAGTCGAGCGGCCGGGAAGCCGCCGTCCGACACACCTATGACCCACACATACAATCGCCGGGAGATCCTCTCGTTGCTCGGAGCGGCCGGGGCCGGGCTGGCCGCGCCGGGACGCCCGCAGCCCAACATCCTCTATATCATGGCGGACGATCATGCCGCCCACGCCATCTCCGCGTACGGCAGCCGGATCAACCAGACTCCCAACATCGATCGCGTGGCCGCGGGCGGGGCGCGATTCACCAACTGCTTCTGCACCAACTCCATCTGCACGCCCAGCCGGGCAGCCATTCTCACCGGCCAGTACAGCCACAAAAATGGCGTCTACACGCTCGACGATGTGCTCGACCCCAAGCGGAATCACGTCGCCAAGGAATTGCAGAACGCCGGCTACCAGACCGCCATGATCGGCAAATGGCATCTGACCAGCGATCCCACGGGCTTCGATTATTGGAATATCCTTCCGGGCCAGGGCGTCTACTACAATCCCGTGTTCATCGAGGGCGGCGCCCGGAAACAGCACCAGGGCTATTGCACCAACCTGATCGGCGACTTCACGCTGGACTGGCTGAAGCAGCGCAATCCACGGAAGCCTTTCTTCCTGATGTGTCACCATAAGGCGCCGCACCGTCCCTGGGAACCCGATCCGAAATATAAGAACCTGTTCCTGGGGCAGACCATCCCCGAGCCCGACAACCTCTTCGACCACTACGAAGGACGCGCCCGCGCGGTCTCCACGGTAACCATGCGGGTGGGAGAGGACATGAACGAGACCGACATGAAGCAACCGATTCCGGCCGATCTCCATGGCGACGCCCTTCGCAAGTGGGGATATCAGCTTTTCATCAAGGACTACCTGCGGTGCGTCCGGAGCCTGGACGACAACGTGGGCCGCGTGCTCGACTACGTGGAAGCGGAGAATCTGACCAATAACACGATCGTCATCTACACCTCAGACCAGGGTTTCTTTTTGGGAGATCATGGCTGGTTCGACAAGCGGCTGATGTATGAGGAATCGCTGCGCATGCCGTTCCTGATGCGCTATCCGGGCGCGATCCGGCCGGGATCGGTGAATCGCGACATGACTCTCAACATCGATTTCGCGCCGACGTTCCTCGACTATGCGGGCGTCCGGATCCCCGCCGAGATGCAGGGCCGCAGCTTCCGCGCGAACGTGGAGGGGCACACGCCGCGGGACTGGCGGAAGTCCATGTACTACCGCTACTGGATGCACAACACCGCCGATCACCATGTGCCTGCGCACTATGGGCTGCGCACCGATCGTTGGAAGCTGATCTATTACTACGGCAAGCCCTTGGGCATGAAAGGCGCCCTGCCGCCCGACACCCAGCCCGATTGGGAGCTGTTCGATGTGCTGAACGATCCGCGCGAGATGCACAATCTCTATCACGATCCGAAATATGCGGGCCTGGTGAAGAAACTGACCGCGGAACTGGCCGAGCGGCAGAAAGAGGTGGGCGATGTCCCGGTGTGACGGGCCAGCCCACAGCGGCCCCGCTCTCCACCGCCGAGGCGCACAGAAGACGCAGAGAAATTCACTCCGCTTTTCTCTGCGCTTCCTCCGCGACCTCCGTGTCTCCGCGGTGAAAATCAGGGCTCCGCAATGATCTGGCCCTCCCTCCGCGGCCTCCTGCGCGCGCCTGGGTTTGCGCTCCCGGCGGTACTCACGCTGGCGCTGGGGATTGGCGCCAACACGGGCGCGTTCTCGGCGCTGCGGGCGCTGGTCTGGAATCCGCTGCCGTATCCGGCTCCCGAGCGCCTGATGGCCCTCTACGAAACCGCAGCGGATGGCAAACCGCGCGGCGTGGCGGAAGCCAACCTGCTCGATTGGCGGCGCGCGCCGCTCATCGAATCCATGGCCGCCTACCAGCCGCGCTCCTTCGGCCTGAGCCTGCGCGACGGCGGGCCGGTGGACGTGATTCAAACCGGCATGGTGATGGCCGCCTTCTTCCCGGCTCTGGCCGTGCCGCCCGCGCTGGGCCGCTTCTTCACCGAGCAGGAAGAAGCCTCCGAAGCGCATCTGCTCGTCCTCACCCACAGTCTATGGAGCGAGGACTTCGCGTCGGAGCCGGCCGTGATCGGCCGCAAGGTCTTCCTCAACGAGGAGCCCTTCACCATCATTGGCGTGATGCCCGCCGGCTTCGGGTACCCCACCGACAGGGTGCTTCTGGACGCCTTCATCCCCCTCAGCCGCCGCGACTATTGCTGCGGCCGGCTGGGATCCCAGGAGGCCATTGCGCGCCTCGCGCCGGGCGCCCGTCTGCAGGCCGCGCGTGCGCAACTGGAAGCCGCCGCGGCCGCCACGGCGCGCGAGTATCCCGCCACCAACGCCGGACGCAGCGCCGGTTTGCGCCCACTCTCCGAAGTCATCGTGGGGCCGCGCCGCGAGCCGCTCTTGCTTTTGACGGCGGCGGCCCTCGCGCTGCTCCTGATCGCCTGCGCCAATGTGGCCGGACTGGTCCTGGCGCGCGGCCTCGGACGCACCCGCGAAATGGCCATTCGAGCCTCGCTCGGAGCGGGACCGGCTGCCTGGACCGCGCCATTCCTCGTGGAAGCCGCCGCGCTGGCTTCGGCGGGCGCCATCGGCGGACTGGCGGCAGCGCGCCTGGTTCTGCGCATCGTCCCCGCGTTTCTGCCTGGAGCCGCGCTGGCGAAGCCGTTAACCCTGGATGGCGCAGCTTTCGCGTTTGCGCTGGCGCTGGCCGCCGGCGTGACCCTGGCTTTAGGCGCCGCGCCCGCCTGGCTTCTCCGTCGCGCCGATCTTGCGCCCTTGCTCAAATCGGGCGGCCGCGCCGGAGTGCCCCAGGGATCCAGGCGCTTCCGAAACGCCCTCGTGGTGGCGCAAGTGGCGATCAGCGTGATGCTGCTGTTGGGCGCCGGTGTGCTGCTGCGCAGCCTGCTGCGCCTGGCGACGGTCAGCCCCGGCTTCGAAACCGCCCATGCGTTGCGCTTCGGCATCGGCCTGCCGGAGAAACGTTATGACACCGAGCAGAAGCTGATCGACTTCCATCGCGAGCTGATGGAAAGGCTGGCCGCATTGCCGGGCGTGCACAGCGTGGGCGCGGCTTCCCGCCTGCCCCTGCGCGGCGGAGCGATGGGCGCGGGCGGCTCCTTTCAGATTGCGGGGGCGAACATTCCGATTCCGCAGCGCCCGCGCGCGTGGGTCAACGCAGCTTCGCCCGGTTATTTCGAAGCCATGCGCATCCCGCTGATCGAGGGCCGCGCTTTTTCGTGGCGCGACGACCAGCCGGGGCGCCAGCGCGTGGCGGTGGTCAACCAGACCTTCGCGCGCACTTACCTGCAGGGGCGCGAACGTCTGGGCGCGCTGCTGGATTTGCGCTGGACCAGCGAACTGAATCCTCCTGGATCGACCTGGGAGATTGTGGGCATCGTCGGCGATACGCGCCAGGCCAATCTGGACCGCGAGCCGATCCCCGAGATTTTCCTCTCCTGGTCGCAGACCGGCGCCGATGGCGGCGTGTACGTGATTCGCGCTTCGGCGGGCGAAACCGGCCTGCCCCGCGTCATCGCCCAAACAGTGGAACGCGCCGATCCGCGGCTGGAGCGCATCTCGGTAAGCCCGCTGGAGATCGTCGTGGACCGCAACCTCGCCGGCCGCCGCGCCACCATCCGACTGGTGGGCGGGTTCGGCGCGCTAGCGCTGCTGCTGGCCGCGGTGGGCGTGTACGGCATGGTGGCGTTCCGCGCCGCCGAGCGTCAGCACGAAATAGCCATCCGGGTGGCGCTGGGCGCAACCGCTGGAGAGGTGCGCAATCTGGTGCTGGGCCACGGGATGCGGCTGGCCGCGGTGGGCGCGGCGCTGGGTCTCGCGGCGTTTGTCCCCGCCAGCCGCTTGCTCGCATCGCAGGTTTACGGCGTAAGCGCCACCGACCCGTTCAGCATGGCCGTGGCAGCGCTGTTGGCGGTTGGCGCAGCAGCGGCCGCTTCGATCGCGCCATCGATCCGCGCGGCGCGGCGCGCGCCCATGGATCTGCTGCGGGAGGGGTAAGCAGTCACCTAGGCTGCTGGCGGTCGGCGCAGCCGGGGCCGCTTCGATCGCGCCGTCGGTTCGCGCGGCGCGGCGCGCGCCCATGGACCTGCTGCGGGAGGGGTAGCCCGTTACCTTGAAATGGCGCTTCCCTTGCCCATTAGCTCGCGAGGCGTAAATCGTTCGGCCATGGCAATCAGGCGTTTGGCTTTGTTCCGCGGCGCCCTCCTGCGGCACAGTGACTCGGTCCGCGTGGCGTTTGTCGCCGCTGCGGTATTCATGGCCGGGCCGGCGGCGGCTTGGGCTCAAAATCCCTTCTCCACGTTCCTGCTGGCCAACGTTACACCGCTGGCAATCGGCCACGACGCAGCCGGCAACATCTTCGTGGTAGGGAACGTAAATGACAGTCCGATTCCAGGCCAAGCCGTGGCTTTCGTCGCCGCCCGCTTCGACCCCAACGCTGCCACCACGGCCTACTTCCTCTATTATCCAGGCGGCCGCGGCGTCAGCGTGGCCGAGGCACTGGCCGTCGACCCGCAGGGCAACGCCTACATCACAGGCTGGACCGGATCGAGCGATTTTCCGGTTACCTCCGGTTTCAGCGGCCCCGTGCCGTCCGGCACCGCCTACCCGTTCGTGGTCAAGCTGAATCCGAACGGCGCAGTGGTGTTCGCCACATTGTTTGCCGGCGCAGTTTCCGCGTTCCCCAGGGCGATTGCGGTGGATAGCGCCGGCGATGTCCTCGTCAGCGGCGGCGCCAGGCCGGGCTATCCCGCGACCCCAGGCGCGATCTCCGTGGCCGGCCAAGATGAGGAAACAGGGCTGGAGCCGTTCGTGACCAAGCTCGATCCATCCGGGACGCAGGTGCTATTCTCCGCCGTGGGCGTGGGCGGAAGCCAGATCGCGCTCGGCCCGCAGGGCGATATCTGGGTTGCGGGCAACACGCATTCCTTTTCTCCACCTTCATATCCCACCACCTCCGGCGCCTTCCAGACGACCTTCACGCCGGCCGAGTCCTGCACCACGGGGTCGCCCATGCCGCTTTGCTTCCTGGCGGATGAGCAATACGTTACCCGGCTCAGCTCCGATGGCGCCAAGCTGATCTACTCCACCTTCCTTACCGGAAGCAGCGGCGCGAGCAATTCCGGCTTGGCGGTGGACAGTGCGGGAAACGCCTACGTGACCGGAACCACTGGTTCGACAGACTATCCCCTTACGACCGCACCTGGCACCGGCGACCGGCCCGGTTTCTTCCTGACAAAACTCGACGCTACCGGCGCGGGGGTGGTTTGGTCCGTCCAGCAAGGCGGCAATCTGCTGGCGCTGGATGCCAGCGGCAATCCGTCGGTCAGCGGCGATCTTTATTCGCCTGCGCCGAATGCCCCGCCCCTGGAGACGAACCCGCCTCCTCCGGAAACCGGCAACACGCCCGCGGGCTGCCTGCCCAACGGAACCACCGTGCTATCGATTGTGTATCTGCAGCGCTTCAACGCACAGGATGGAAGCACCGCCGCAACCCAGCTCATGACCGCCGCGCATGCGACCACCGGCGCCATGGCGGTCGAGCCGGATGGCCGCGTCCTGTTGGCGGGCTACACCTATTTTCCAGACGTCCCGCTTTCGCCCGGCGTGGTATTCGATCAGGCTGTCACGCAAAGGACGGTCCCAGGAACCTATCTCGCCGCCTTCGATCTCTCGCAGACGGCCATCGGCCCGCAGCTCGGTTGCGTCACCGACTCCGCCACCATTGCGCCGATCGGTCCGGTGGCGCCCGGCCAGCTTCTGACGCTCCTCGGTTATGAGCTTGGCCCACAGGCGGGAGTGTCGGGATTCGCGGCCGGCCAGGCTTCCCTGCCCGCGTCTCTGGCCAACGTACAGGTGACCTTCGACGGAATTCCAGCACCGCTGTTGTACGTCTCCGCGGGCCAGATTAACGTACAGGTCCCTTTCGAAGTGGCGCAGGAAGCCGTGACCGTGATGAGCGTTTTGATCGCTCCGGATTCGACGGGCGCCTACGCCACGGTGGCTACCCGGATGTTCGCCGTCGCCGCGAGCAGCCCGTCGATGTTCCTCGATACGAGTGTGTCGCCGGCGAGCTGCGACCCGAGGCTGGACGGCAGCGTAGTCTTCGCGGCGGTGGCGCTGAACGGCGACGGCTCCCCGAACGGGTGCGGCAATCCAGCCAAGCCGGGCAGCGTGGTCACCGTTTTTCTCAACGGCGTAGCGGCCATGCTGGGCGGCTCTTTTCCCGCCACCGGAAGCATCACCGGATCGAGCGTCGACCCATTCGGCAGCCAGGTGGATGTGCGTGGAGGCGCGGACTCGCTGGCGGCCGGTCCGCTGTACCCGGCACCCGGCACGATTGCCGGAGTCGACCAGCTCTCGATCCAGCTCCCTATGGCAACCGCGCCCGGCTTACAGGAGGTCTACCTGGAAATGGCCATCAACGGAATCGTTGCCGCCCCGTTCGCATGGGACGGCGCGACGCTCTACCAGACACCCGTGATCGTCTGGGTGAAGCAGTAAGGCGCGCGAAACGCCGATGGGCTGATTTTAGGGTATGGCGCGGCGGCGCGAAGGTCCCCCGGTTCGCATTCGCCTGAGCCGCTCCAACCAGTACCAGCCCACACCGCTTCCTATGAAATAGTAAGGAAAATCCATCCAGTCAAAGGTGGTCCCTATAATCGTCCGGCCCAGGAAATGGCTCCTGATGAGTTCGAGAAACGGAGGGTGCCAAAGCTGCATAAACTCAAGCACGCACGTGGCGCCCAACACGCCAGCGGCTATCCATCGCGGCTTCCAATGCGGGCGAACAAGAAAGACCATCAAACACCAGAAAATGTCATAGAAAAAGCCGCCCAACGAGTCGTTCACCCAGTCCGCGGCCGGCCCTCTGTAGAATTTGCTGTAAAAACCTATCGGCACTATGAAGATGAGCGATACCGCGGCGGGAATAGAGTCAATCAGGAAGCGGCGCACAGTGGTTCGGTTCATTGTCAGGCGCTTTCGGAGAGGAGCCGTTACGCATGAGGCTCAACAGCCGCAGGTGGGAACCGCGCTCAGCGAGAAGGTGAAACACGCGCGTCCACTCCTGCCGTTGCTTTTCGTAGCTGAAGGGCGATGCGCCGCCCTTAGAGCAAAACGGGACCGCCTCAGAAGTGCAAGCCTGGTGCGGCCCCTAAACATTGATTCGTTAGGAGCGAACACAATGTTCACACCGAGGATACCGCAATCCGATCGTCCACAGGTGAGGCGCGCCGCCGGAGTTAGGCGCGCCGGAAGCACACGGAGCCGGGGCCGCAGTATAATCCACTGATGGCTTCACCGAGTTTCAGATCCTTTCGCGACCCGGCCTTCTCCCTGCTGCAATCCGCGGTCCACTCCACGCTTCTCAAACATCAGGCGCAAGGCCGGCTGACCCTTCTCCAAGGCCGCGCAGGCCTGGGTGTCACGGCGGATCATCCGTTTATGCTTGCCGCTGGTCAGGCGATCCAGCAATTGCAGAACCCCCCGGGGTCCTCCGCGGCAACCCCGCTCGCGGCAGGAGTCGCCGGAACCGTCCTCGACTGCGCGAAACTGGTGGCCCGGATCGCATGGGATGAACTCTTCGACCGCGCCAAGGTCCGCGCCCTAAAGAACGAGCTCGAGGCGTCCACCTGCGATCCCTTCTGGGCCGAGTGCCTGGTCGAATACGAGGCATTCCTTGCCTCGGGCCAGACGCAGCCTTACACCGTTTATACCGGCATCACGGACTACGTGCTGGAAGACTGCTTCCCGGACACGGCGCAAATCGCCATCATCGGCGACTGGGGCACGGGGATGAACGATGCCCTCGTCCTGCTCCAGCAGGTCGCTAGCTTCAACCCCGACGTCCTGATCCATGTCGGCGACATCTACTACTCCGGCTTGCCCTCCGAGGACTCCGGCAATTTCACCGCATTGATCGACCAGGTGTGGCCGGAAAACCCTCCGCTGATCTTCACGCTCGATGGAAACCACGACCGTTATGCCGGCGCGGGAGGCGGCTACTACCCGTTGATTGCCAGTCTCAACCAGGGCGCGACCCTTCCACAGCCCAACAGCTATTTCGCTCTGCGCAACAATTTCTGGCAATTTGTGGCGATGGACACCGGCTATCACGATACGGATCCGTTTACCGTAACCTCCAACCTGACATACCTGGAGCAAAGCGAAATCGACTGGCACCTCGACAAGATCCGGAACAACGGCGTGGGCGTCGACACGTCCGTCAACCCAAGCGGAGTTCGCGGAACGGTCCTGCTCTCCCATCATCAGCTTATGTCCTTCACCGGCGTCGGAAACAACCAGGCCGGTCAGCCCTTGGCGGTCAATCCGAATCTCGCCGGCGCGTTCTCGCCGGTGTTCAACCTGATTGATTTCTGGCTATGGGGCCACGAACACGATCTGTGCATTTTCGAGCCGTATTCGATGGGCCCGGGGCAACCGCTTCCGCCTGGCCGTTGCGTCGGCGCGAGCGCGGTTCCCATATTTACGCCCGAAGCGACTTCACCCGCGAACCTGGTGGTCCCGCCGTCCGAATCCGCGCCGCCTCGAGTCATCCCCGGTACGGCCCTGGCAAACAACGGCACGGTCTTTAATCACGCGTATGCCATCGTGACGGTGAACAATGCCGCGCTCTCGATCGATTACTATCAATTCGACAGCACGGACGCGACGCCCGGCAGTCCCCCGGCTCCGACGGCGCTGGCCTACAGCGACAATGTGGCAGCGCCACTCGCCGCGGGTTCCGTCCTGGGTGCGGCGGGCAGCACTGGCTGAGGCTGCCGCCCGAAGAGCACGAATAGAGACAGGCCATCCCATTAGCGGACAGCCGGGCCGCGTCTGCTCCACTCCTTTTCAGCAAGTTACCGGCGGCAATGCAGTTGCACTATCGAGCCCAACCTATGCAGCTCCTGCAGGATATCCGCTACGGCGTGCGCCAACTGCGCAAGGCGCCCGGCTACACCTTCACGGCCATCGCCACGTTGGCCCTGGGGATCGGCGCTACCACGGCCAATTTCAGCGTCTGCGACGCCATGTTATGGAAGCCCCTGCCGCTGCCGAACTTAGGCCGGCTGGCGATGGTGTTGCAACGGATTCCCGGCCAACCGAACGAGTGGATGCAGATGGCTCCCGCCGACTTCGCGGACATCCGCCGGCAGCAGGCCGTCTTCGAGGGCATCGCCGCGTGGGAGGACCAACTGTGCAACCTGGCCGGCAACGGCGCCGCGCCGGAGCGCGCCAGCCGCTACGTGGTGACGCCCAATTTCTTCGGCTTGCTGGGCGCGGCGCCGGCTCTGGGCCGCACTTTCGCGCCCGATGAAGATCAGCCCGGACGCGAGCACGTGGTGGTTCTCGCCGACGCGCTCTGGAGACGCCGCTTCGCCGCCGATCCCGCCATCGTCGGCAACGATATCCGCATCAACGACCGAAGCTACCGCGTGATCGGCGTCATGCCGCACAAGTTCGTGTTTCCCATGACCGCCGAGTTGTGGACGCCGCTGGCGCTCTCGCCCGCCGAGTGGAATGCCCGCGACAGCCAGTATCTGGCGGTGATGGGTTTGTTGAAGCCGGGCCGGACGGTCAGCCTGGCCGAAGCGGAAGTGGAGACCATCGCGTCGCGGCTGGCGCGGGCATATCCCAACACCAACAAGGAACGCCGCTTCTTTTCGATGAGCGCCCACGACTACCTGATCGGCCCCTACACGCATCAATACTCGCTCATGATGTTCGTCTCCGTGCTGTTCGTGCTGCTGATCGCCTGCGGCAATGTGGCCAACCTGCAATTTGCGCGCGCCCTGGGCCGCTCGCGCGAGGTGGCCGTGCGCGCCGCTCTGGGGGCTGGCCGTGGGCGCCTGATCGCCCAGTACCTCACCGAAAGCCTCACCCTCTCGCTGGCCGGCGCAGCCCTCGGTTTGCTGGTCGCCAGTTGGGACATGCAGGCCGTGCTGGCCGGAATGCCTCCCGAAGTTGCCAAATACATCCCCGGCTGGTACGAGATCCGCATGGATCAACGCGCCTTGCTGTTCACGCTGCTGGCGGCCGTGGCCAGCGGCGTTCTGGCCGGTCTGTTGCCGGCCTGGCAGGGCACGCGGTCCAATCTGCATGAAGCGTTGAAGGAAGGCGGCCGCAGCGCGTCGGCCGGCCGCGGCCGCACCCGCCTGCGCGGCGTCCTGGTGGCCGCGGAAATCGCGCTGTCCGTGGTCCTGCTGGTGGGCGCCAGCCTGATGATCCGCGGCACGGGCGCTCTCCTCAACAACAGCCAATGTTTCGAGCCGGCCACGCTGCTCACCTTGCGGCTGTCCATCACCGAAAGCCGCTACCCCAAGAGCAGCCAGCAGGCCGCCTATTACCGGCAGGTGGTGGAGCGCACCAGCGCCATCCCGGGCGTTCGCACCGCTTTTGTAGTGAAGGCCATGCCCTACAGCGGCCACTACTATGGCCGCCGCTTCACGATCGAGAATCGCGTTCCCGAGCCGGGCAACCAGCCGGCAGCCCTGTTTCAGGTGGTGAGTCCGAACTATTTCTCCACCATGCACGTTCCCCTTCGCCAGGGGCGGTTCCTCAGCGCGTCCGACGGGCCCGAGAGCCCCCACGTGGCGGTCATCAGCGAATACGCCGCGCGGCGCTGGTGGCCGGGCGAACCCGCGCCCATCGGCAAGCGTATTCAACTCGATTCCCCGCAAGGCTCCGGAGAGTGGGTCACCATCGTCGGCATGGCCGCGGACGTGCCGCATGAGCCATTCGAACGCGGCCCGAGTTCGTTGGTTTATGTCCCCGTCGAGCAATTCCCGCAGGAGCATTCGGATTTCGGCGTGCGTACCGCCGGGGATCCCAGGCTCATGGCGGCGGCAGTGGTCAAAGCCATCCATTCCGTGGATCCGGAAGAGCCCATCAGCGACGTGTTTTCCTTCGAGGATGTGGCCAAACATGAGACACTCGGGTTGATTTACGTGGCCGTCATCATGGGGTTCTACGGCCTGGTCGCCCTGATTCTCTCGTGTGTCGGCGTTTACGGCGTCATGAGCTACCTGGTTTCGCAGCAGACTCACGACATCGGCGTGCGTGTGGCCTTGGGTGCGTCGCGGCCGAGCGTTCTCGCCATGGTCTTCCGCCGCGGTCTGATGACGGTGGTGGGCGGCATGGCGGTGGGCCTGTTGGCGGCTTACGCCATGGCGCGCCTGCTGGCGCTGCTGATTTTTGGCGTGCCTGCCAGCGACCCCTCCACGTTCATCGGCATCCCGCTGGTCCTGCTGGCCGCCGCCGCGCTGGCCATCTACATCCCCGCCCACCGCGCCGCCACCATCAACCCGATCGTCGCCTTGCGCTACGAGTGAAGCGGACTGGGCCGAACGTACCTTTAGTCCTTCAGTCCGCACTTCGCATAGGCGTCGCCGCAAGAGCGCCCACACGATTGTGGGCGCGGCAGACTGAGAGTCTGCGCCACAGCGCAAACACTCGTGTTTGCCGCGCCGAGACTCGTCTCGGCGCTCGGCCCGCGGGATGCGCCAGTTAGCCACCGGCCTCCTTGCTTAGAGGGGTGTACAGTCCAGGCGAGTAGACGCAGGCTTCTCCGCCAAGACCATTCCGCTGGACCCGAAGACCCTGCCGCCCGAGAGTTCAAGCTGGAAGACGTCGGGGGCAAGCGCGAACTTCTGTGTACGGTGATGGTCCGCCAGCTCGATGGCCGCCAGGTGGGAGTCAGACAAGCGCCATGACATCGAGAGGTGAGGATTCCCGAGTGTAAGCGTCGAGCCTTGCGTGCGGAACTCGGCGGTTCCGCTCCGCGCGGTTTGGGCCCTGACAAGTCCGGCTCCGGCGGATACTCCGGCGGCCAACTGGAGCAACTGCCTTCTGGTAATTCCTCTCAGTTGGATATCTCGATTCATCGGTTTTGCGTCCTTTCTCTTGGGCATGGGCGGGCGAATCGCCGGCGATTCGCCTGCCCTATTGTTCCGCGCCCCCGCGGCGCAATAGGACCCTATTCGTCATTCGACTTCCGAATTCACCGTATGGATCAGAGCCTTAATGTAGCCATATCCGAAAGCATAGGCCTGGAGCTTGCCAGGGTCGTCGGGATGAGCCGGCATGTGGTCCGGGCAGATCGAGCCGGCAAATTGCACGTCCCGCAAGATGCGCATGACCTTGAGGAAATCCATCTCTCCTTCGTCGGGATACACTTCCGCGAAGTTGTTAAGACCGCCGCGGATATTGCGCATGTGAACCTGGTGTATCTTGCCGCGTTCGCCCAGATACTTGACGATCGGGAGGACTTCGCCGGCGGGATTTTTTAACCCTTCGGCCGTCGTTCCCAGGCACAACTGGAATCCATTGCAGGGGCTGTCGACGATCGATTCGTATCGCTTGAAGCCTTCGAAGATCGAGGGCGAATCCCAATTCTCGGCGCCCTGATAGCCGAAGGGGAGCCCCGGCGGGTCATACGGGTGGGCGGCCATTTTCACGTCGTATTGCTTGCACACGGGGATCGCCTTGTGGAGGAAATACGCGATGCGCTCCCAGTAATCGTCCGAGGTGACCCTGCCCGCTTCTCCCACCGGCAGATCCTTCCAGTTATCTTCCAGCTTAAAGGCGGCATAAGTCACGCCGCCGCGCCCCTTAGTCGTGGTGTTCCGCCGGATGGGGATGACAGTCCAATGATGGGTGATGTATTTGACACCCACCTGGGAAGCCTTCTGGATATTTCCTGCGATGGCTTCCAGCCGGCGATCCCGTTCCGGGCCGCCTCGCAGCATGATGTATTCGGAATCCATCCGGATGGCTTCGAAGACCACGCCGGCCTGGTCGCAGTTATCCTTCATCCTCTTCAGCTCGTCGAGATCCCAGGCGCCGTCAGGGCCGATTTTCTGCACCTCTCCAGTGAGATGCCTGACGCCATGGCGCAGGTTGTACTCCAGGTTCGCCTTCCCGGTGATGCCGGCGTGGGGACCGCCGGCGATGCTGTGGTAGTCTCCGCCGACGTGCATCAAGGTATTCCGTGTGGGGGCGGGCGCCGCTGATGCCATCCCAGGGTTGAAGGCGCCTGCGGCGCCGGCGCCGATGGCGCCACTTACGACCGTCTTATGAAAATCTCTTCGTCTCATCTTGTACTCCCTTGGCTTACTTCAAGAACTTCAGCAGCGGCGGATAAAACACCTCCGGCGCCTCCAGGTGTGGGACGTGTCCCAGATTCGGCAGAATTACCAGCTCCGCGCCCGGAATCGTATCCGCGATGTGCTTGGCCAGCGCCGGAAAATCCGACCCGTCCTTCTCCCCGCCGATCACCAGCGTCTTCACCTTGATCTTCGCCCAGTCGTACACCACCGGGTCGAGATACAGCATCTGCCGATAGATGGATTGGACCATCGCCAGGCGCGGCCAGTCGCCGCTCAGAGTGGGCGCGTACAGAATCCGCACATACCGTTCATACTCCGGCTTCCACGCGCCGGGTGACGGGAAATAGCGCCGTATGTTGGCGTAGAATCCCTGCCAGCGCTGATCGTTGGTCTGCGCCATGGTGGCCTTGTAGGCATCGTCCGCGCTACGCCACGGGCGCTCGTAGCGGATGTCGGTCAACCCGATCGGATCGTAGATCACGGCCCGCTCGGTGATGTCCGGAAACGACGCGGCGAACCGCGCGGCCAGCATCCCGCCCATCGAGTGCCCCACGATCGACACTTTCGCGATTCGCAGGGACTCCAAGAGCTTCCGGCTGTTCAGCGCCATATCGTGGAAATTATAAGGAATGACCGGCTTCGACGATCGCCCGAACCCGATCTGGTCAGGCACTACTACGCGGAAGCCCTCCTGGCGCAACCGCTCGATGGGCCCCGCGAAATAGAAGCCGCCGAAATTCATCCCGTGGAACAGTACCACCGTGCGCCCGTTCGGCAGTCCCGCGGGCGGCACATCCATATACGCCATCCGCACGTCCTGGCCATACAGCGTCAGAGGCAGGTAGGACACCGGGTACGGGTACGCCACCTCCTCGTACGTGATGCTGGCGGGCTTGACGTCCAAGGGCGCCTTGGGCGGCGTATCGCTCTGGGCGAGAAGCGCTCCGGCGAGGCAGAAAAGCAGACAGACAGCACGCATCGGAAAAACCTCCGTGCTCATAGTATGCAAAATAACAGAAGAATGGAAAGTTGGAGAGGCTTCGTTCCCGTGCCGGCCCGAGGCAGTTTCCGAGGCGACCGTCATCAATGACGGGCGCGGAGCGTTGCAGTGAAGCCGGTCGTCGGTGCGCAGGCCGCTTTGCCGGCACGGCAGAGGTCCTCTACGGCAAAGGCCTCTACGGCAAAGGCCTCTACGGCAAAGGCCCTTACCGGAACCCTTCCGGTTCAGCGCCATGATCGGCCAATGGTCTGGGCGCGAAAGCGCCTCGACTGAGCCGACCGCGGTGTATTGCGAGAGGCCGCCCGCGAAATACCTCTTGGCGAGCGGACGCCGGACGGCCATCCGCGGCATGCCCGGTTTATGGGCCTGAGCGAAGACCGGGAGCCGAGGGATGGGGCCACTCGTTCCGGCGCAATAAATAGCAAGGGTGATGAAGCCCGGTTGGCGAATAAAACTCCTCATGCGTGAAGTGGAATCCGAGTTTTGTCAACACGCGACGAGATGTCGCGTTCGACGGATGGTGCCCGGCGAACAGGGCGCGCGCACCGAGTGACTCGAATGCAAATGCAACAATCGCACGCCCTGCTTCCTCGGCGAAACACCGCGCCCAATACGCGCGGAGAAGGTGGAACCCAATCTCGTAAACGCGTTCATCGAGCCGATACATACGGAGACCGGCGCAACCCACGTGTCGATCGTCTGCGAGAAGAAAAATCGGCCAATATTGAACCTTGTCAATGTTCATCGACGGGATTTCCCTCTGCAGCCTATCGAGAATTTCGCGCTCTGTAAAAGGGCCGCCGATCCAGGCGGTCACCTTCGGGTCGCCCCAAAGAGCGTTCGCCAAGGCTAGATCGGCACTCGACCAACGATCGAATCCAAGGCGGGCACTGGTCATGAAGTATGCACGCGAGCTCCTCATGCGCCAGCTCCTTCGGGTGGTCGTAACCCACCGATCGAATAACCATGCGGGTGCACTCGGCGCTCCAAGGGTGAAGCAACGCCTCCGCCCGAGGCGAAGGTCGATCTCACCCGAGGGGCCGCTCTTACACAGCGATCGCTCCCGATACCGGATGGGAAGGCCCGGAGATAGCCGGCGATCGGGTGGCCTTACCGCACGATCGAAACCCGCTGCACCTCCAGTTCATACCCTTCATCGCGGGCCACTTCGACCGCCATGGCCCGCAGCGCATCGTCGCCCGCGTCGCCCGCGTTCGTGGCGCTCCACCGCTTAATCGACTCGGCTCCGACCTCTACCGTAACATGCCATTGCTTCTTCTTCGAATCCCACGCAACCGTGGCTTGGTTAGCTCGCAACATGCCGACACCCCACTAAAATAGTACCGCCGTCCACCGTGTTTCACGTGGAACAACCGGGGCGCCGGGAAGAGGACTGCCGCGGACGCCGCGCCGGATGGCCGCCAATGTTGCTCATCGAGCGGTTGGCCCGCCGGGTGCAACCCATTCGAACGAAATACCGGGAACGGCAATCGGCCGGGCAGAGCGACGACCCACCCGGCGCGCTCCGGGGAGCCGAGCCGCATCGGTCAATAATGGCTCAGCGATATGCGGGCCGCTTAGCGATACGCGGGCCGCTGAGCGATACGCGGGCCGCCACTCCGGCTCTGGACTCCTATATCCCGAAGGGAGGGAGAGCAAGTGAGGCTATCCCGCGGGAAAAGCGGGCGGTGGACTTCAAAGCCCGACCCGGCGGTTTGGCCCTCGCACCGCTGGAAAAGCGGGCGGTGGACTTCAAAGCCCGACCCGGTCGAATGGCCCTCGCACCACCGCTAGGCTAGGGACGCCGGCGCGTCACGGCTAGATCTGCAGATTCGGTATGATCGACGTGTGGCTGAAGGCGCGGCTGACGCATAAGGTGGAGTTCCCGATGTCCATTCGACGCACGGTTTACTTTGGGCTGGCCCTCTCGGCGATGTGCCTGACTTCGGGCGGGCAGAGTTCCACGTACTGGCCCTCGCAGAAATGGCGGACCGCCACGCCGGAATCGCAGGGCATCGATTCGCAGATGCTGGCTGCGGCGATCGACCAGGTAATCGAGAAGCATCTTGGAGTTCACAGCCTGCTTGTGATTCGCCACGGATACGCCGTGGTTGACGCAACCTTCTATCCGTATGACGGCCGGACCCCGCACGACCTGGCCTCGGTGACCAAGACCGTCACTTCGGTTTTGACTGGCATAGCGGTGTCTCGAAAGCTGATCCAACTCGACCAACCTCTGCTGCCGTTGTTCCCAAAAGAGAGACCCGCGAAGGCCGATGCACAGAAGCAGAAAATCACCGTGGGGGATTTGCTGCGGATGGAATCCGGGCTGGACTGCGGATACGCACCCGGTGAGCAGGAACTGGAACAGATGAAACGCTCGTCGAACTGGGTGCAGTTCGCGCTGTCCCTTCCGATGAAATACGATCCCGGCACGCACTCGTCATATTGCAGCCCCGGATATCATCTGCTGGGGTCGGCGATCGGAGCGGCGGCGGGCGTGAGCGAAGCGGAGTTCGCGGAGAAATACTTATTCGACCCGCTGGGAATCCGCGGAGTGGTGTGGGCCGCCGATCCGCAGGCTCGCAGCCACGGATGGGGCGACAGCCATCTCTTCCCGCAGGACGTGGCGAAGATCGGTTACCTGTACCTGCATGGAGGCAACTGGGACGGCCAACAGATTGTGCCCGCCGATTGGGTCGCGATGTCCACAGCGGCGCCAACCGGCGTGCGCGGAGACCACGGAGGGATGGGCTACGAATGGAACGTCACGAACGGGCCGAACGGGCGCCAGTATGGCGGCACGGGCCGCGGAGGACAGTCGTTGATCGTGTGGCCGGACCTGGACCTAATCGTGGTGAGCATGGCCGGGGGCAACGCGGGCCAGATTGCGCAGCTCGTCCGCCTGGCCGTAAAGTCCGGCCAGGCGCTGCCCCCGAGCCCCTTGGCAGTCGCGCACTTGAACGAGCGGCTGGGGGCCGCGGCGAATCCTCCGGCGGCGGGCGCCCCTTCGCCGCTGCCTTCGCTGGCTGCCTCGATCTCAGGGGCGGTCTACGAGTTTCCGGTGAATTCGTCTCGCCTCGACAGCCTGTCGCTTACCTTTGGAAAGAACGGCGAGGCGCGCGTGGATGTGAAGTACTATGGGCAACCTCTGAGTTTCCCGATTGGCCTGGACGGTGTGTATCGCTTCGGCCCGAACGGCCCATTTCACATGCCAGCCGGGGCGACGGGGAAATGGATGGCGGATGACGAGTTTCTGCTGGACGTGAACTTTGTCGCTAATATCAACCACTACACATTGGATATTCGGTTCGATGGGGATCGAATCGAAGTGACGGCGAATGAGGCGTCGGGGCTGATTCGGAATGGGCGGCTGATGGGGAAGCGCCGAGCATAGAGGATGCCCGACGTGCTCCGAAGCCATCGTACTCGAACAGTAACAATCCTCCGGCAGAGCCGGAGGCTTTTGCGGTTGCTGGCCCCTCAAAGGGGCCTGATCGCAACCGCTCAAAAACCGGTCCTGAGCGCCGCACGCTGCCGATCGGGCCGTTGCGCCCGACAGCGCACGAACGGCATACTCCCGGATACGTTAAACTTCTACAGCCTCCCGGCAGAGCCGGGGGATCTCCCAACCGATTAGCCGGTACAGTCGAGAAATATCGGAAGTTATCCAGCCGGCGCCGGCGATGGCGCTCGCGGGTGCGGTAGCCGTGGCCGCCGTGCCGAAGGGCACCAGGGATTCAGGCGGTCGCACAAGCGGCGCGCAACAGAATGGTCTGGATTCCGCCCACTGCGGGACCGCGCCCGGATGTTAACTTTCCTGGTTTTATGAAGGGCGTTTAACGCGCTCGGGCCGCAACTTGACCCGCAACAACGCGTTCCTGTTGTAGGCAGTAAGAGGCCATGTCCCGTTTTGTTGCTCCCCTGGCAGGATCAGGTAGGGCAGCCAAGGCAGGGCTGAAATGAGAGAGAGAATCCGCTGCATCAACGACCCGTTCGGGCGAACATGTCGCCGCCGCGTCCAGACAGTACGCGAATCCCGTCTCGCCTGCCAACCCCCCTGCCCCTACGGCAGCTTGCTTTCCCCCATCAGATAAACATCGATCGCCCGCGCGGCCTTCCGCCCTTCCGCGATGGCCCACACCACCAGCGATTGGCCGCGGCGCATATCCCCGGCGGCGAAGACTCCCGCGACCGACGACATATAGTTCGCGCCGGTGGCAATGTTGCCGCGCTTATCGATCTCCACGCCCAATTGCTCGACCATCCCGCTCCGCACCGGCCCCAGGAAGCCCATGGCCAGCAACACCAGGTCCGCATCCAGCGTGAAGCGGCTGGCCGGTATCGGCTCGAAGCGCGGCGCAGGCCCCACCCGCATGGCGTGCAATTGCCCCACGCGCCCGTCCCCGTCGCCCGAGAATTCCGACGTCGCAACGCTCCAATCCCGCACGCCGCCCTCTTCATGCGAGCTTTCCACGCGCAACTGCATCGGCCAAAGGGGCCACGGAGTCGAGGGCGACCGCGTGTCCGGCGGTTTAGGCAGCAACTCGAATTGCGTGACCGAGAGCGCGCCCTGGCGGTGGCTCGTCCCCAGGCAATCCGCGCCCGTATCGCCGCCGCCGATGATCACAACGCGCTTGCCGGTGGCGAGGATGGCTTCCGAATCCGGCACGGTATCGCCCTCGCAGCGGCGGTTTTGCTGCGGCAGAAATTCCATCGCGAAATGGATACCCTTCAGCTCGCGCCCAGGCACCTTCAGATCCCGCGGCTGTTCCGAGCCGCCCGCCAGCAGGAGGGCCGCGAATTCCTTGCGCAACTCTTCCACCGGAATGTTCCGGCCCACGTGGGCGTTGGTCTGGAACCTCACCCCCTCGGCGCGCATCTGCTCCAGCCGCCGGTCGATCAGGTGCTTTTCCATTTTGAAATTCGGAATGCCGTAGCGCAGCAGACCGCCGATGCGGTCGCTCTTCTCGAACACCGTCACGTCGTGCCCGGCCCGCGCCAACTGCTGTGCGGCCGCCAGGCCGGCGGGACCCGACCCCACCACCGCCACCCGCTTCCCGGTCCGCCGCGAAGGAGGTTCCGGTTGGATGAAGCCCGCCTCAAACGCGCGGTCCACGATGGTCTTCTCGATCTGCTTGATGGTGACCGCCGGCTCGTTGATGCCCAGCACGCAGGCGGTCTCGCACGGCGCCGGACAAATCCGCCCGGTGAACTCCGGGAAATTGTTGGTCGAGTGCAATTGCCGCACGGCTTCCCGCCAGCGCCCGTGGTACACCATGTCGTTCCAATCGGGAATCAGATTCGTCAGCGGGCATCCGGTGTGACAGAAGGGCACGCCGCAATCCATGCACCGCGCGGCCTGCGCCTGCAGGCTCGGTTCCGGGAACGGCTGGTAGATCTCGAACCAATCCTTCACCCGTTCGGCGGGCGGGCGCCGCGCGGGCACTTCCCGCGTGTACTCCATGAATCCGGTGACCTTACCCATGAGCGGTCTCCAGGGCGGGAGCGGTTTGAGAGAGGGGAGCGGCTTGGCAGGCGGGGTGCCCTTTGGGCCCGCCTGCCCCACCGGGCGGGCACCGCTGGGGCAGCTCCCGCGTGTACTCCATGAATCCGGTGACTTTACCCACGGGCGGTCTCCAGGGCGGGAGCGGTTTGAGAGAGGGGAGCGGGGCGATCCGGCACCCGGAGGGGGAGTTGGCAGGCGGAAGCGCCTGCCCCACGCAGAGTGCGCCTGTACTCCTGCGGGAACACTTTGATGAACTTCGGCAGCATGTGTTCCCAGTTTTCCAGCACCCAGCGCGCCCGGGGGCTTTGGGTGAGATCGGCGTGCCGCGAAATCAGCGACAGCAGCAGGCTCTCATCCTCGGCCGGTACGGCTTCCAGATCCACCGCCGCGCGGTTGCAGCGCCGCTCGGCGAAGTCTCCGCGCTCGTCCAGGACGTAGGCGATGCCGCCGCTCATGCCGGCCGCGAAGTTCCGGCCGCACCTCCCCAGCACCACCACCAGCCCGCGAGTCATGTATTCGCAACCATGGTCGCCCAGCCCTTCCACCACGGCCGTGGCGCCGGAGTTGCGCACCGCGAAGCGCTCGCCGGCCATCCCGTTGAGGAAGGCTTCGCCGCTGGTGGCGCCGTACAGCGCCACGTTGCCGATCAGAATATTCTCCTCCGGGAGAAATGTGGAACCGGCCGGCGGATACACGATCAGCCTGCCTCCTGAAAGGCCCTTGCCCACATAATCGTTGGCATCGCCCTCCAGCTCCAGCGTGACGCCCTGGGCCAGAAACGCGCCGAAACTCTGGCCCGCCGAGCCCGTGAACCGGAAGCGAATGGTGTCGTCGGGAAGGCCCGCCGAGCCATACCGCCGCGCGATCTCGCCCGAGAGCATGGCGCCCACCGTGCGATGCACGTTGCGGATGGGCAATTTGATTTCGATCGGCGTGCGGTTCTCCAGAGCCTCGCGCGCGTGGTCGATGAGCTTGTAATCCAGCGCCTGGTCCAGCCCGTGATCCTGCTTCTGCACGCAGCGCCGCGCGATGCGGCTGGGCATCTGCGGATTATAAAGGATAGCCGAAAGGTCGATGCCCTTGGCCTTCCAGTGGTCCACCGCGGGCCGCGCTTCCAGCATATCCACTCGCCCCACCATTTCATCGAAGGTGCGGAATCCCATGCGAGCCATGTAGCCGCGCACCTGCTCCGCAATGAAGAAAAAGAAGTTGACGACGTGCTCGGGCGCGCCGCGGAACTTGGCACGCAGCGCCGGATCCTGCGTGGCAATCCCCACCGGACACGTGTTCAGGTGGCACTTGCGCATCATGATGCAGCCCATGGCAATCAGCGGCGCGGTGGCGAAGCCGAATTCCTCCGCGCCCAGCAGCGCCGCGATGGTCACGTCGCGTCCGGTCTGCAGCTTGCCATCGGTCTGCACGCGAATGCGCCCGCGCAGATCGTTCAGCACCAGCACCTGGTGCGTCTCCGCCAGGCCCAGCTCCCAAGGCACGCCCGCGTGCTTGATGGAGCTCAAGGGCGATGCGCCGGTGCCTCCGGTGTCGCCCGAAATCAGCACCACGTCGGCATGCGCCTTGGCCACGCCGGCCGCCACGGTGCCGACTCCCACTTCGGCCACCAGCTTTACGGAGATGCGCGCTCGCGGGTTGACGTTCTTCAGGTCGTAGATGAGCTGGGCCAAGTCTTCGATCGAGTAAATATCGTGGTGCGGCGGCGGTGAAATCAGCCCCACTCCGGGAATCGAGTGGCGCACCCGGGCGATGGTTTCATCCACTTTGTGGCCCGGAAGCTGGCCGCCCTCGCCCGGCTTGGCGCCTTGCGCCATCTTGATTTGCAGCTCGTCGGCGTTCACCAGGTATTCGGCCGTCACGCCGAACCGCCCGCTGGCCACCTGCTTAATGGCGCTGCGCCGGTTGTCGTAATAACGCGCTTCGTCCTCGCCGCCTTCGCCGGTGTTCGACTTTCCCCCAATCCCGTTCATCGCCACGGCCAGGGTCTCGTGCGCTTCCTTCGAGATCGAGCCGAACGACATCGCCCCGGTGGCGAAGCGCTTCACGATCTCGCTCGACGGCTCCACTTCATCGAGCGGAATGGGCTCGTCCGAGGCCTTGATCTCCAGCAGTCCGCGGAGCGTGCAAAGCTGCCGGCCCTGGCCGTCGATCAGGTCGGTGTATTCCTTAAAGGTCTGCGCGCTCTCCTGCCGCACGGCGTGTTGCAGCTTGGCGATGGTCTGCGGATTGAATAGATGATATTCGCCGCGCTCGCGATATTGGTAGTTGCCGCCAATCGCCAGCTCCGGTTCGAATTGCGTCACCGGGCTAAACGCGTGGCGGTGCCGCGCGATAGCCTCCTCGGCCAGCACTTCCAGGTCGACTCCCTCGATGCGCGAAGCGGTTCCGGTGAAGTACTTGTCGACCACCTGGCGGTTCAGCCCGATGGCTTCGAACACCTGCGCGCCGCGATAGCTTTGCAGGGTCGAGATCCCCATCTTCGAGAAGGTTTTCAGCAGCCCTTTGTTGATGGCTTTGATGAAGTTTGCCTTGGCTTCCTGGCCCACCGTTTCCAGCGCCAGATAAGGGTTGATGGCGCTAGCGCCATAGCCGATCAGCAGCGCGCAATGCATTACCTCGCGGGGCTCGCCCGATTCGATGATGAGAGCCACCTGCGTGCGCGTCTCCTCGCGAACCAGGTGGTTGTGTACCGCCGCCAGCGCCAGCAGGCTTGGAATGGGGGCGTAGTCCTCATCCACGCCGCGGTCCGAAAGAATCAGCAGCGTGTAGCCCGATTGCATGGCTTGCGAAGCGCGCCGGGAAAGCGAATGGAGGGCCCGCTGCAATCCCTTGGCCCCTTCCTCCACCGGGAAGAGCATGGGCAGAGTGGTGGCCAGAAAATCGCCCTGCGAAACCCGCCGCAGTTTTTCCAGGTGACGGTTCATCAGGATGGGATGTTCCAGCTTCAGCGTGTGGCAGTGCTGCGGGGTTTCCGCCAGAATGTTGCGCTCGGTCCCGATATAGCTGGTCAGCGACATGACCATCTCTTCGCGAATCGGGTCGATGGGCGGATTGGTCACCTGCGCGAAGAGCTGCTTGAAGTAGTTGAACAGCGGCTGCGGTTTGTCGGAGAGACAGGCCAGCGGTGTATCGGTGCCCATCGACCCCACCGGCTCCTCGCCCTTCTCGGACATCGGGTTGAGAATCATGCGCAGATCCTCGTCCGTGTAACCGAAGGCCCGCTGGCGGAGCAGCAGCGTGGCCGGCTGCGGGGCGATCTCCCGCGGAGGGTCCGGAAGCTCGTCCAGCCGGATCTGGTTTTCCTTGATCCAAAGCTGGTACGGATTGCGGCTGTACAGCCCGGCCTTCAACTCCTTATCGGAAATCAGCCGGCCTTCGGCGGTGTCCACCAGCAGCATCTTGCCGGGCTGCAGGCGTCCTTTCAACTTGACGTCTTCCGGCTTCACCGGCAACACACCGGTCTCCGAGGCCATCAGGATCAGCCCATCGTGCGTCACCAGGTAGCGGGCCGGCCGCAGACCGTTGCGGTCGAGCGTAGCGCCAATTGAGCGGCCGTCGGTGAACGCGATGGCCGCCGGCCCGTCCCACGGCTCCATCAGGGAGGCGTGATATTCGTAGAAGGCCCGCTTCTGCGGGTTCATGTGGTCATTTTTCGACCACGCCTCCGGAATCAGCATGGCCATGGCGTGCGGAATCGAGCGGCCCGCCATCACCAGCAGCTCCAGGGCGTTATCGAAGGCCGCCGAATCGCTGCCGCCCGGCTGAATCACCGGGAACAGCTTCTTCATGTCGTCGCCGAACTCGGGCGATGCCAGCACGCTTTGCCGGGCGTGCATCCAGTTCACATTCCCGCGCAGGGTGTTGATCTCGCCGTTGTGCGCGATGTAGCGGTACGGGTGCGCAAGCTGCCAGGTGGGGAATGTGTTGGTGGAAAAACGCTGGTGCACCAGGCACAGGGCGCTCATCAAATCCGGGTCGCGCAGCTCCGGATAGAAATTGGCGATCTGCGGCGCCAGCAGCAGCCCTTTATAGACAATCGTGCGGGCCGAAAGCGAAGGGATGTAAAAAAAATGCTTGTCCGGAATGTCGGAGGCCGCTATCTCCGCCTCCGCGCGTTTGCGCACTACGTACAGTTTGCGCTCCAGTTGCGCTTCGTTCATGCCGCGCGCGCGGCCCACGAAAAACTGCTCGATGTAGGGCTGCGAGACGCGCGCCACGCGGCCGATGGCGGCGCCGTCGATAGGCGTATCGCGCCACCCCAGCATGGTCAGTTTTTCCTCGCGCACAATCCGCTCGATGATTCCCTCGCACAGCAGGCGCGGGTGCGGTTCCACGGGCAGAAACGTCATCCCTACGCCGTATTCGCCCGCCGCCGGCAGGGTGAATCCGAGCTTGGCGCATTCCTTCCGGAAGAACTGGTGGGGAATCTGGATCAGCACCCCGGCGCCATCGCCGGTTTCCGGATCGCAGCCGCAGGCCCCCCGGTGCGTCAGGTTGATCAGCACCTGGATACCCTTGACGATGATGTCGTGAGATTTGTGACCCGTGATGTTAGCAACGAAGCCAATTCCACAGGCATCGCGCTCGTTGCGGGGGTCGTAGAGACCTTGAGCGGGCGGTAGACCGGTGTTTACAGAGATCTCAGTCATGGGAGGCTCCTGAACCCGCTGGCCTGGAGGGTAGTCCGGTGTCGGCGGCTTCGGACACTGCGCGGCGGTTGCCTGCATGGCTAGTGTAACAACTTTTCTAGTATTACACAACGGGAAAATAATCGATTGCTACAATTAGATGAACTTATGATATGCTAGGCCCGTGACGACCTTTGAACTGCGCCTTTTCAAAGAGATCGCGGCCACCAGGAGTATGAGCAAAGGTGCCGCCCACTGCGGGGTTAGCCAATCCGCGGCTAGCCAGCACGTACAGGAGGTGGAACGGCGCTTCGGCACGCGCCTGTTGGACCGCAGCAAGCGTCCCATGGAATTGACCCCGGCCGGCCGGCTCTATGCCGACTACTGCCGGGAAGCTCTCCGCCGCAGGGAAGAATTCGAGCTGGAGATGGAGACCCTCAAAGGCAATGTGGAGGGCGCCGTCCGGGTGGCCTCGATATACTCGATCGGTTTATCGGAGATGGGCCGCCTGCAGGCGGAGTTCTCGGCCGGTTATCCCGCCGCCAATTTGCACGTGGAGTATATGCGCCCCGACCGCATCTACGAGGCCGTCGGGAACGATGCCGCCGATCTCGGCCTGGTGAGCTATCCGCAATCCAGCCGCGAAATCGCCGCCATTGCCTGGCGCGACGAGGAAATGCAGCTCGCGGTTCCGCCCGACCATCCCCTGGCTCTGAGCCCCAAGGCCCACCTCGAAGACCTCAACGGCCAGGACTTCGTAGGCTTCGACGAAGATCTCTCGATCCGCCGCGAGATCGACCGTTTCCTGCGCGCGCACGGTGTCTCGGTCAACCCCGCTCTGCACTTCGACAATATCCAGATGATTAAGGAAGCCGTAGCGGTGGGCCGGGGCATCAGCATCCTTCCCGCCCGCACGATGCAGGCGGAAATCGCGCAAGGGAGGCTGGCCGCGGTGCCGTTGGACGCGCCGGGACTGGTGCGGCCGGTAGGCATCGTGCACCGGCGGCATAAGAAGCTAAATCGGGCGGCGCAGGCGTTCTTGGAGTTACTAACTGGGAGTGACTGAGGGGGCGGGCGTGGGAAATGGGGTCAAGCGGGCGAATTCGTGGAGGAAGGGCGACCAGTTTTGGGGAATAATTGGCTTCCGAACCGGGAAGCAACCATTACAAACCGCTGTTTTCTCTGTCTTTCCGCCCTCTCTCAATAGCCGGCGCTGTCGACGCCCCGACATTTGGAACCGGTTCCGTACTCCCCGTAAAGAGGAGCGCCCCCCGCAGGGAACGTGCCATCAGGCCAGGTTTAACGCCCCTGGAGGCGGGGCTTAGGAAGCGTTGCAATGTCTGCGCTCCGGATTTGAGGCCCCCATGGTTGGGCTCCGGCAGACATCCCCGCGAGGACCGCAATCTCGCCCAACAAGCGGTTCCTTCTTCAGTTTCAAACTACCACGCCGGTTCCGGTTGACCCTGCGGGCCATGTCTGCAAACGCTTGAGAACATTCGGAATGTTTTTTCGATCTTTGGTGAATTGTTTACCGGCCAAAAACGGGCGGCAGGGTCCAGGCGGGAGAAGTTGAGCCTTTTCTTCCAGATGGAGGTGAAACTCAGTAGGGAGCGGCGTGGCCAATCGCCATGCCCGCTTCCCAG
>JBKQPR010000115.1:0-24747 GCA_052144935.1 Bryobacteraceae bacterium | reverse complement strand
TGTCGAATGTTGTTTTATTGTTGGGCGGCCGCTTAGCCCTGGATATGGGCCACTCGCAAAAGGCTCTAACGGCCCAATGGGTCATTCTTAGAAAGCACAGGCGGGTCACTTCTGGCGAGCGCCGAAGTGAAGGAGATGCGTTACATGGCAAACATCGCGTGCACACTGCCACAGGCATTGCGGCGCGAGCGTGAGAGCGAGGTCTTCGTCGCCTCGGCTCCGTCAGAGGCCTTGGAAGAGGCGTTAGAGGCACTCCTGTCTTCAGCGACTGAGCAGGGGGTTCGACTGGTGCAGGAAATCGCTGATGTCCCCCGCGTCAACCTGCCCGGGCATGTGGTGAGCGAAGTCGTCGGCAGTCTGCTGAGCAACGCCCTGAATGCGCTCAAGGGGCGTGACGGCGCCACGATCTGGATCCGGCTAGATCCGTACCGCACTGCGGGAGCCAAGGTGGTCCTCAGAATCGAAGACAATGGACCAGGTGTTCCCGAGAGTATTCGGGAGCACTTGTTCGAGCCGTTCATTTCCCAGAGTCCCGGGCGGGAGCACCTCGGGCTCGGACTCTTCCTGGGCGCGAGCCTCCTCGATATGTACGACGGCCGCCTGTGGTATGAAGAGAGGAGAGGTGGCGGAGCTAGTTTCGTCGTCGAGATGCCTCCTGCGCGTTTTACGCCAGGCCAGCCCTACCGTTGGTTTGTGGGACGTAATCCGTCATGAATCGCATCTTCGTAATTGACGACGCGGCGGCGATGGGCGAGAACATTCGGCGCATGCTGAAGTCACCTAAAAAATCATGCGCAAGCTGATCGGGCCGCGCGGCATCAAGGCCATCAAGATCTGGCCGTTCGATGGTGCGGCCGCATGCTTTCGGGAGAGCGCGTCACGCCCAGCGTTCATTGAAGCTCGCTGCGGGCGAATAACCGTGCAGGATTGCAAGGGCATCATTTGGGCGACGCGCCGTGGGCCTCAGCAGTTTGAAGATCGAGACCCGCACGCTCGGCGTCGATCATGTCAGTTCACCAGCGTGGAGATGGTTCTGCTGTGCAGCAGGGTGGCGTTGGGGGATTCCAGAAAGCATTCAGCCGCCGCATGCTCCAGGCGGACGTGGTTTTCGATCTGCAAGAGCAAGGCTTCGATCAGAACGCGGTTGAGGTCGGCTACGGGGCGGGCCGGTGCCCCAGCGAAGAATCGCGCGTTGGTAGTCGCGGCCTTCACCACTACCTTTTCCCTATAAGTCTCCTCGCTCCGGCGTGACTTGTTGAACAGCCACGCTTCTGACCCGTCCATCATGCGAAGTTTCTGAAATCCGCAGGGGGCTTGCGTGGGCAAAGCGGCGTTCGCCCTAAACTAATTCTGCCCAGCGGCCACTGCCGGTGAACGGGAAAAAGCGGCTTCCAAAAGCGGCAAACTGATCGTGATTGTGGTTCCCTTGCCGACCTGGCTGTCCACGGAGATGGCGGCGCCGTGGTCCTTCAGAATCTGATAGGCAACGTATAGCCCTAGGCCAGTGCCATGGCCGGGTGGCTTGGTCGTGAAGAAGGGCTCGAAAACCTTATCGATATTCTCCTTCGAGATGCCTTCGCCTGCATCGGAGACGAACACTTGTATTTCTTTCTGCTGCCCACCGCTGATGGTGCTGACAACATAAATCTGGCCGCCGGGCGAGGAAGCGTCGATGGCGTTGCTCAGCAGATTCACGAACACCTCTTCCAGGCGGTTTGCACTCCCGTATATCTTCGGCAAATGGCGCAGCAGGTTGAGATTTAGGGTCAGATGGCAAGCTTCCAGCCGGTGCTCGATCAGAGGAATGCTCTGCTGAATCACTGCATTGATGTCCAGGGCTGTGAACTCGGTGGAGCCGGGCCGGGAATAAGCTAGCAATTTTTGCACGACGCCGGCTATGCGTTGCGCGTGCGCAGCCAGGGTCCCCAAATCGCGCTTCAGCCTATCGGAAAGAGAATTCTCTTGGGCTTCCAGCAGCATGCGCTCAATCCTGGTCAGGATGACAGCGGCAGGGTTATTAATTTCGTGGGCGATACCAGCGGTCAGACGTCCAATTAACGCCATCTTCTGGGCGTGCTCCAGGATCTGCGTGGTGTTTTGAAGCTGCGATAGCAGCTCTTCG
Source organism: Bryobacteraceae bacterium (assembly GCA_052144935.1). Taxonomy (GTDB): domain Bacteria; phylum Acidobacteriota; class Terriglobia; order Bryobacterales; family Bryobacteraceae; genus JOPF133. The sequence continues at coordinate 22,625 of JBKQPR010000115.1, read as the reverse complement.
GTCCTTCTTCTGGCCTGCTTTTCGCCATCGGCCAGCTCGCCAATCGACCAGCCGATTACATAAAGGAACCCAATTCGAATGGCGGACTCCGCCCAAACGCCCGCCTCAAATGTGCCTGGTTCACTCAGAACCTGAAGGGCTGCGGCCCCAGTCGCAATTACAATTCCGGCTTTTCGGCCAAAATAGAACGCGTGCAGACCTACCAGGAGGTAAAAGCCGAGATCGAAGACGCTATGGATTCCGCCGGTCCAACGGACCATCCCGGAAAGGAAGAACAGATCCGCCAACAGCGCCGCGACATAGAAACGGCGGATCGGCCAGGCAGTGAGCCATAGCAGGCTGTAAATGAGGGCCGTATAAAGCAGGAAAGCAAAGAACAATCCGGCAAGCTGGCGAAGATGCTCGGGGCGAGGAGTGAGCAGCAACCAGACAACACCTACCCCAATGGCGGCCAGGCGCAGCCCGGCAAAAAAACGATCCGTCGCGGAGAGGCGGGAACGGCGATCCCTGGCTTCCGTTACGGGCTCTGCCCCAGGTGCACTCAAGCGGGCACTATTATATCATCTCTAGAACGCCATGACCGGCGAAGACAGTTCGGGCAATTCGGGCGCGGGGAAACGCGATTGCATCCTGCTCATCGATGACGAGGCGGATTTCGTGGATGATTGTGCGGCCATTCTGCGACGGCTGGGCTACGACTGCGTCACCGCGAGTTCCGGTAGGACAGGATTGGAGGCGTACCAGCAGCGCCGCCCGGAAATCGTCCTGACCGACCTGAGCATGCCGGAAATGGATGGGCTCGCGCTGTTGCGCTCCGTCAAGAGCCTCGACCCCGATGCGATGGTAGTTCTGATCACTGCCTACGCTTCCATCGATACGGCGATCGATGCCACGCGAGCCGGGGCATTCGATTACCTGCGCAAGCCCTTTACCACGGCGGAGCTGAGCAAGGTATTGCAGCGCTGCGGCGAGCACCGGGCGCGCCGCATGGAGTTGGGAGCGGCGAGCGCCGCACGCCGGCGCCAGTTGGACTTCAGCTCAATCGTGGGCGCCAGCGAGCCGGTCCGGGAGCTGATAAGGAATGCCACTTGCGCAGCCGAAGGCGATGCCAATGTCATTCTGACCGGTGAGACGGGCACCGGCAAGGAATTGCTGGCGCGGGCCATTCATGCCAACAGTTTGCGGTCGGGCGGCCCTTACATACCGGTGGATTGCACCGCGCTTCCGGAGCCGCTCCTGGAAAGCGAGCTGTTTGGACATGAGCGCGGAGCTTTCACCGGAGCGGTCGCGCTGCAGCGCGGGCTTATCGAGTTGGCTCACGGCGGCACGCTGTTTCTGGACGAATTGGAAGAGCTGAGCCCGCCCACGCAAGCCAAACTGCTGCGCGTGTTGGAAGAGCGGCAGGTCCGCCGGCTCGGAGGGCAGTCGTTCGTCAACCTGGATATCCGCATCATTGCCGCCACGCATCAGGATCTGAGCGGCTTGGTAGCCGCCAAGAAATTCCGCGGCGATCTGTTCTATCGCTTGAACGTATTGAGTATCCGCGTGCCAGCCCTGCGTGAGCGCGCCGGCGATGTCGCGCTGCTGGCGGACCATTTTCTTCAGACGTTTGCCCGACGAGCCGGAAGGCCGGTACTGGGTGCTTCGGAAGCGGCGCTCCTGGTCCTGGAGCAATACCCCTGGCCTGGCAATGTCCGGGAACTGCGCAATGTGATCGAGCGGGCGGTTTCGGTCACCGCAGAACCGTACATCTCCCCCCTCGACCTTGCCGACGAGATTCTCAGCGGATCCCAGCAACTGCGCGTCGGGTTTCGGGAGGAGAAGCGCAAGAGCGTGGCGCATTTTGAGCGCCAAAGCATCACGGAACTGCTGACGCGGACACAAGGCAACGTAACAGAGGCTGCCAGGCTCTGCGGCATGGATCGGGCGGCGCTGCATCGTCTGATGCGGAAATACGGTATCGATTCCCGCCTTTATCGAGCCCCTGGCGGTCCGTAAACCGGGTAACGGGTGGTAGCTACAACTCCCCTGTGACAATTCGGCAACGGCCGATTTTCGCGATATTTCCGCGGCGTTCCTGGTGTCTTGAAGCCGATGCTGGCGCCGGACCGGTGGAGAGTGTGACCGAATGGTTTCGCCCAGCTTGCCGCCGGACATCCACACGGCTTCCTCGCCTTCCAGATAAATGGTTTCTAATCTCCGATTTGCGCAGCGTTCGAGGACGCCAATCGTTCTCCGCTCAGTGCTGGAACCCGAAGTGCCTTATGGCGGCTGCAATGTTCAGCCGTCCAACGCCGCAACGGTTACGGCCGGAACTGCGGCTGTTCCTGCTGTTCGCGGTAGGCCTGCCGTGGTCAAGCCTATACGGAGGCGATCCTCAGGCGCCGGTACCCGCAGGGACTGCAGTGCCACCGGAAACCTGCCGGCGCTGCCATCCGGACTACTACGATACCTGGTCGCGCACCATCCACGCCCGAAAAAGGCTGTCGGTGACCACACAAGGTTGCGAAGGCTGCCACGGCCCGGGCTTGCAACACGTGCAGTCGGGAAACCGCGGCTTGATCCGGCGGTTCACCGGCATGCCGCCTGAAGTCGTGGAAAGCGCCTGCCTGCGCTGCCATGAGAACAGCCAGCGGCTGTTATGGAAAGGAAGCAGCCACAGAGCCAGCCGCCTGACCTGCATGACGTGCCACGAGGTTCACCCGAAAACCCAGCCAACCGCGGCGGCGGCCCGGTTTACCGAGCCATTGGGGAGCAATCGGCTGCTCGCCCAAAATAATGGGCGCACCGATTTTCAACTTCGGAGTATGGCCCCCTACCTGGACGTATACGATTCCACTGCCAGGGCATCGCCTTTCGAGGGGCCGGCGTTCCGCCTTACCAGGCGCATAGGGTGTCCGTGTCGATGCATTACAGTTTCATAAGTCGTTGAGCGCTTTTCGCGAAGGGGTCGAAAGCAGGATGAAGAAGATGATGCTCAACAAAGGAAATCGGGTGAGTGGGCGGCGGATCTTTTCCGGGCTGGCGCTGCTGGCGGCCATCGTGATCGTGTGCCTGCCAGGTATCGCGCAGCAGATTGCAGTGGAAATCAAGGAGCCTGAGGGCGTTCAGGAAGCCGGGGAATGCGTCAAGTGCCATCAGAAATTCACCCCCAACCTGGTGGCGGCATTTCAGGCCAGCAGCATGGGCAGCCCCGGCATCCAGAACCCAAGCGTCTATGAGGAGGTCAAGAAGCAGCGCGCTCCCAAGGAGAAGACGGAAAAGCGCAAGGCTTTCCTGGTTGTCAACGGCCAGATTACCTGCGTGCTGTGTCATGGCGACAATCACACCACCATCACGCAAACTCGCGGCCGGGTAGCCGACGCGGTTTGCGGCGGGTGCCACGATAGCGTGGATAAGGAGTATGACAAGGGTGGCGGTCACACCTTCGATCCTCCCGAGGAGAACTGGAAGCGCAGTTTGGCTGCGGTTGAATTCCTGGGGATCCCTTCGCCGGTTTTGCAGTTGAGCCGCGACGTGATCTACGCGCAACAGGGCGCCACGGCGCCGCCTTACTTCGATCCGGACCCCGAGTATGAAGGCACCGGCCGCATTCTCCGCAATGGCTGCATCTCCTGCCACACCCGCCATCGCTTCGATGTCGCGGAAGCGCGCAAGCCGGAGAGCTGCCAGACCTGCCACAGCGGCACGGGAATCCCGGTCTTCGATGCATACCTGCAATCCAAACACGGTTCCATCTACAAAGCCCAGGGAAGCCGCTGGAATTGGAACCTGCGCATGCCGGAGGCTTTGACCAAAGGCGGGTATGGCTCGCCCACCTGCGCCACCTGCCACATGCTCCAAGCCGAACGATACGGGGACGTGAAAACCACCCACAAAATGACCGCGAAAAGCATTTGGAATCGAGGACTGCAGCCGCTTCTCGCGGAGGGGCAGCAGGCGACGGAAGCAGGCTATAAGGCGTTCTTTGCACAGGTCCGAAACCAGTTCGACCCGCAGCGGAAGTCCATGGTGCTGGTTTGCCGGAACTGCCATTCGGAGAAGTTCGCCGGCGACTACCTGAACGCCGCCGACGAGGTCAAGCTCGCTAGCGACCTTCTGGTGCTGCGCGCCCGCTCGGTGCTGGATGGGTTGGCACGCGACGGTTTGTTGCCGTTGCCGTCGTCGGCGCTGGCGCAACGTTATCAAACTGTCGCGCCGCAGGCCACCAGTAACGCCACCGCTCCCCAACCCCTGCCGCCGTTGAGCGAGATCGAGAAGGCGTTCCTGAACATGGCTGGCCAGGAAAATGTGCGGACGGCGCTGAGCGCATATCACGAGTCGCCCGCCGGCGTTTATTCAGAGGGTTATGCCCGATTGCAGACGAGTCTGAACCATATTCAGGAAATGGAGAAGCAAATGCGCGCAGCCGCATTGAAGAGGTGAGGGCCACGAAAAATGACACAGCGGCTCCGAAGAATATCCGGCAGCCGCTGGCGGAATTCGGAGCTCTGATCCGCGTTTTTTAGAAAGGAGTCTGACATATGCGGGCGACTACCTGATTGCTTTTGGCTGTCATTGACAGACTGATCGCAACCGCCGGCCGCGCAGCGGGATATGGCAAAAGGAATTTCGGAGTGCAGGACCCGTTGAACTGCACAAAGGCTGGGCTAAAGGACGCAAACGAGGCTGAAACGCCACTGCCTGGCCAGTTGAGAATCAAGGGAGGCCGTTATGAGCCGGAAGTTATTTTATGTCTTGTTCACCTTAATCTTCTTCGGTGCTGGCTTAACTCTCGCTGGAGACGGGATCAAGCCCACGTATCGAGTCGGCGAAAAAAGGTACTATCTTAGCGCCGATCCCGCTCTGGAGTCGGTTCTGACTCCGGGTCTGCAGCTCACGATCCAGAAGGTGGCGATTAATGGGACCAGCGTTGCCGTGACTTTTCAGATCACCGACGATGCGGGCCAGGGGCTGGATCAGTTGGGTCTCCAAACCGCCGGACCAGTCAGCACCAGTTTCGTGCTCTCCCGCATCAGGCCCGGAGATACGCAGTACACTAATTACTTTACTAACCTCGTAACCGCCTCGGCGCCCGTCGCCGGCTGTAAGACCTGCACCGTGGGAAATAGCTTTAACCAGCCCACCACGGATTCCGGCGGGACTTACGGCAGCCTCGGCAATGGAGTCTACACTTACACCTTCGGCAACCAGTTGCCCTCCAGCTTTGACACCAACAGCACCACTACGCTGGGGATGTTTGCCCGAAGGGATTTGAGCGCGTTCGGCTTTCCCTTGAACTCGCTAGGGACCGTGGCCAATGCGACGTACGACTTTGTCCCCTCGGGTGCTCCGGTTACGCAGGTGCGGGACGTCGTGGCGACAGCGGCCTGCAACCAGTGCCACGATCCGCTGGCAGTACATGGGGGACTGCGCCAGGATGTCCACCTTTGCGTCCTCTGCCATAATCCAGGCAACGAGGACCCATATACCGGGAACTCGCTGGACTTTAAGGTTTACATCCACAAGATCCACATGGGCGCGAATAAGCCCAGCGAGACTGGCCAGCCTCTGAACATTCTCGGAGTCAACGGACTCAGCACCGCAACTGTGGGCACAGGGGCCACCCTGGCTCCCGAGCCTGCCGGCTTTGTGCCGCCCGGAATACCGTACCAGATTATCGGGGACCAACAATCGTTGAATGACTTTTCCAGCGTCATCTATCCGCAGGATGTCCGCAACTGCACCACCTGCCATCAGAAGGCCACGCAGGCGAATAACTGGATGACGAATCCCACTCGGGCGGCTTGCGGTTCCTGCCACGATAACGTGAATTTCGCGACGGGGCTAAACCATCCCGGCGGGGTTCAGTCGGACGATACGCAATGTAGTATTTGCCACCAGGCGGACACCGGCTTGGAGTTCGACCTCTCCGTAACCGGAGTGCACACGATGCCGTGGAAATCGAAGCAGCTCACCGGGATCAATCTGGCAATCACTAACGTAACCAACGCCACTCCAGGCAACCATCCTACGGTAAGCTTTACGGTCACCGACAACGGGGGGAATCCCGTGGCCGTGTCCAAGCTGAACAGCTTAAACCTGGCCATCTCCGGACCGACTTCCGACTATGCCTACCTCCTCCCGGCGACCGGCTTTCAGGGGACTTTTGGGGATGCCGCGGGGAACAACCCCTGGTTTGAGTCTGCGCTGACGGCCACAGGCGGACCCAGCGTATACACTTACACCATGACGGGAGCCATGCCGTCCAACGCCAGCGGGACTTGGGCGGTCGGGGCAGAGGGCTACCAGAATCTGACGATCACGGGATCCCTCTTGGGGCAGAGCTTTGCTGTGCGGCAGAGCGCATTCAATCCTGTCTTCTACTTCAGCGTTGACGGGAGCCCGGTGGTGCCGCGACGGACCGTGGTAGCCGTCAGCAACTGCAATCAGTGCCATGAAACCTTAGCGCACCATGGGGGAAACGAGCGCAGGAATACCCAATACTGTATCCTGTGCCATAACCCCAACCATGTCGATAACAATACCCCCGCGACATCGGTTAATTTCCGGACCATGATCATGGGACTTCACATGGGTTCGTCGCTCATAGGCAGTGTTACGGTTAACACCACCAACTTCAACGGGCTTCTATTCCCCGGCGACCAGCGCGACTGCGCCAAGTGCCATATGGGAACGACGTACACGGTGCCCTTGCCGGCGGGGTTGATCCCAACGGTCGATCCTACCTTCTTTTATTCACCGCTCCAGCCGACGGCTTCCGCATGCCTGGGTTGTCACAATGGAGCAGACGCCGCCGCCCACGCGTATCAGATGACGTCGCCGTTTGCCGAATCCTGCCAGGTCTGTCACCAGGAGGGCGCGGACTTTGCTGTTTCCGCGGTCCATGCCCGCTGATCTGAATGCGATGAGCCGTGTGCGGGGAGTGACGCTACCAGATGCGGGTATAGCGGCGCTGTGCGGAGGCCGGCGGTGAAGGGTATGAGGATGGAGCATAGAGCTGGGATGGACCGGCGCCCGCCTCATCTCCCGTTGCTGGCGGCCTGGTTGCTGGCAGCGGTTTTTATCTCGATTTGCGGCAGCTGGGCCGCCGCGCAGGGAACCACTGGCCTGTTGCGCGAGAAACAGCCGCAGCTCTGTTATTCCTGCCACCGGGATGTCGAGGCGGAGTTTAAGCTCCCAGTCAGGCATCCGGTCAACCAGGGCTTGGTCAAGTGCACCGATTGCCACAATACTCACGGCTCGTTGACGGCGCGGGACTTGAAGAGTGCCGGAACCGATGTATGCACCACCTGCCACGTGGAAAAGAAAGGGCCATTTGCGTATGAGCACGCTGCCGTGGTGGTGGAAGGATGCATCGTTTGCCACACGCCGCACGGCACCATCAACCTCCACCTGCTGAAACGGCGCCAGGAGCGCCAACTCTGCCTGGAGTGCCACGCCGCTCCGCAGGCCGTCAACGTGCCGCATCCGCGCCTCGGCTTCCAGGCCGCCGGGGAGTGCACGCGCTGCCACGTTGAGATCCATGGATCGAATTACCAGCCGCAGTTTTTGCGCTAGGGAGAAGGAACGATGCTGAACAGGCGGCCTGCGAGGCCGAGAATAGTCCGGGTGGCATTGCCTTTCGCAATGGCAGCGGCGGCTCCATTCCTGGCGGCCCAGGACACCCCGACTCCCCTCAAAGCCGGAGATTACACCGTTTCGGGAATGGGTTCCTTTGGATACCGTTTTGTGGATTTGAACGGAAACCAGGGCAAGTACGACCAACTGCTCAACCTGCAACAGGGATTCCGGCTCTTCGACCTGGAGCTGAATGCCCAGCCGACGGAGTTGAACCACGGGTGGTTCGATTATTTTTCCTTGACCGCCCAGGGATTGGGCGGAGACCCATTCCCAGTCGTCAACCTCGATATCCGAAAAAATGGTTTGTATAAGCTGCGGGTTAACTATCGCGCTACGCAATATGTTTATGAACTGCCACAGACCGCGTACACTCCCAATCGCGGATGGAACGACCGCCGCCGGCTTGGGGACGTGGACTTTCGATATACGCCTACACGCAACCTGGGCTTCCAATTCTTCTATAACCGCACGGAGAGAGTGGGCACCGATTTAGCTACCAGTCCTTTTTTCTATCTCCCCTTGGCACCGGACGTTTGGGAAGCTTTTGGCCGCGCCACTGCCGTTACATGGGTCGTTCCACTGCAGCAGAAAGCAAACCTGTTCGGAGCTGGGATTGACTATCGGTTGGGGAAGACCAACTTCCACGCGGAGCAGAGTTACCGCACCTATAACAACCCGGCCAATCTGCAGGGATTCGCCAACCAGCCGGTGGCACTGATCGGTCCCTCGTCGCCGGCCCAGAGCGTGATTCTCCAGAATTGGAACACGTTTTCCAGCTTTAACATTCCCGCCACCTCGCTCCGCTTGGACAATAAAGTAAATGAACGCTTGCTGCTGCGCGCCAGTTACGTCTACACCCATTCCAGCGGACCTACCAGCCTGGACGGCTCGGTGCTGGTTCCGGGGATTTTTCCCGGGCTTCCGGGAGTTGTGAACCCCTCCACAACTCTAAGCTATCTTGGAAGCGGCACGACGCAATTGACCACACAGACGGCCGACGCCGGTTTTACTTTGAAGCTTTTCGGCCCGCTGGACCTGGTGTCCGACTACCGCTATCGCTGGTATGCGGAAAGGGATACGGAAGCCCTTCGAGCGACAAGCAGCGCTCTTCCGGCCCCGGTCTCTCTCAGCCAGGACAACACGCGCTGGGATTTCGGCATTCACACGGTGGACACCTTGCTGGTCTTCACCCCGATCCGCGGTCTCAGCATTCGAGCCGGGGTACAATTTGTGAAAGAGGATATCGTCGCCACGACCAACGGCGAGACAGACATTGGCACGCAGCGCACCAAGTCCTACTCGCCGATCGGGAACGTGGCCTGGACTCCGGGCAAGAGATTTTCTGTGCGTGGAGGGTTCGAGAGCCGGGTTATCGTCAACCCGTACGTTCGCATCTCCCCCGAACAAACCGTTAGTTCAACGATCCGAACGCGCTTCAGCCCCAGCGACAAGTGGGGGATCGACAATACGTGGTCGTTTTACAACATGAAGACTCAGGATATTGGATTCATTGCGCATTCCCGGACGAACTCCACATCTCTGTGGTATCAGCCACTCGTTCGGCTAGGCGTTCAGGGAGGATTTATGTACGGCAATATGTCCTCCCAGAATACGATTGCCTTTCTGCAGGGCGTTCCGCCGCTTACCGGCTTGCTTTCAACCGATCAAACGATTGACCGCGTTTATTCCTTGGGAATCAAGACCAATCCGATGGGTAACCTGACGTTCTCCTTCACCGGCCAATTTATCCGCTCCACCGGTCTGGGCACTCTTACGGGAGAGAACAGCACCTACGGACCACTGACTTGGCCGGCGTGGACCGCTGAAATCGGCTACACCACAAAACACATCGGCCGGGTGATCCTGGCTTGGCAACGCTCGTACTATTACGAAGACCTGTTTCGCGCCACCGATTATAGCGCCAACGCGTTCACCTTGCGGTTCGAGCGAGCCTTGTGGGGGAAGTGATTTCCGACGTTCTGGCGGACGGATTGGGGAGCCGGCGGCATGTTCTAAAATGGAAAGTTGATGTCGTACTGGCAGGTTAAAACCTCGAGACAAGCGGACTGCTTCCTTCCCAAAGCTTTATCCAGGCAAGATGCCCGATCGTTTCGCTTGGTAGCTATCACATTTTCCGGACAACTACATCCTCCGGTCATATTGCCTTCCGCCAAATCCGGGGCGGCGGCGTCCCTATTATGATTTTTCGGAGATCCATCCCCACGTTTCGTCTTCCCACCAGGATGGCTTGCGGTACGCCGCCTCCGGTCGAGCCGGAAGAGCTGAAGCCTCCCACCCACGCTAAGCTGTTGCAAGTGCTGGAAGAGCGGCCGGTCCCTGGGGCCTCGGAGGGCGGTCGTTCGTCAACCTGGATTTCCCTTTCAGCCACCGGCGATCCGTAAACCGGTTGACGGTTGGAAGGCACAGCACCCCCTGTGACAATTCGGCAACGGTCGATTTGCGCGATACTTCCGAGGCATTCCTGGCTTTTCCAAGCTGGCAGGGTCGTCCGGCGGTGGAGGGTGTGACCGAATGGTTTCGCCCAGCTTGCCGCTGGATCTCCAGACCAAATCTCATATTTCTCGATAAATGGTTTCTAATCTCTGATTTAGGCGGTTTCAAGGCCGCCAATGGTTTCCCGCCCAGGACTGGAACCCGAAGTGCCCTTATGTCGGCTCCGATGCTTAGCCGTCCAACGCCGCTGCGGTTTCGATTAGGGCGGCGGCTGTTCCTGCTGCGCGGCGGGTCTGCCGGGGTCAAGGCTGTTCGGAGCCGATTTTCAGGCACTGGTGCCCGCGGGGACCGCTGCGCAGGCGGAAAGACGCCCGGCAAAAAAAGGTTGTGAAGGGTGGCACGGCACCGGGGCCTAGATCCAGGAAAGGCAGCAAGAAGGGCGCGCAGGCGGATTGATGAAGGTGAAGCACCGCGAGGAATCATACGGCGGCCCGAAGAATACCCGGTAGCCGCCGCGAGATGTGGAATTATAGATCAGCGTTTCAGAAAGGGAGTCTGACGTATGCGGACGATAACATTATTGCTCTTGCCTGTCATTGCGGTACCCATCGCAATCGCCGGCGGCCTTACGGGAAGGATTCAATGCAAAGGAGTGCGCGACAACCGGGATGCCGTCGTGTACCTGGAAAACGTGCCGGGACAGTTTCCGGCCCCCAAGGAAGCCATCCAAATCGACCAAGTCAAAATGACTTTTGTTCCTCACGTGGTGCCCATACTGGTTGGGACCACGGTGAAGTTCCTCAACAGCGACTCCGTGCTGCATAACGTCTACACACCCTCCAAGGCCGGCGACCGGTTCAACTTGGGGAGTTGGCCCAAGGGACAAACCAAGAGCTATACCTTCGACAAGCCTGGAGAAGTGCGCCTCCTCTGCAACGTCCATCCTGAGATGGAGGCATGGATAATCGTTTTGGCTAATCCCTATTTTGCGAGAACCGGACCGGACGGGAGTTATAACATCTCCAACGTGCCGGCCGGTAAGTACACGCTGAAAGTCTGGCACGAAAAGTCGAAATTCGCGGCCATCGAGGTGACCGTGACGGACAGCGGGAATGCGACGGCCAACGTCACAGCTCAATAGACTATCGGGCGCGGGTGTTCTATGAAGCAGGTGAATCCGGAGTGGCTCGAACAAAACGTCCCGTGCGTGCAGGCCTGTCCGGTGAAGACCGAGGCCGGGCGCTACTGCGCGCTGATCGCGGAAGGGCGGTTCGAGGAGGCCTATGCGCTGGCCGAGGAGCCTAATCCTTTGGCGGCGATCTGCGGCCATATCTGCGCGGCGCCGTGCGAGCGGGCCTGCCGGCGCGGGAAAATCGACCAGCCGGTTGGCATACGAGCCTTGAAGCGCTTCGTAGCGGAACAATTCGGACCTTACAGCAAGCTCGGACGTCAGCGCATCGTCTCGCGGATGCGCGCGCCCAAGAAACTGGCCGGCCCCAAAGTCGCGGTGGCGGGCGCCGGTCCGGCGGGACTGGCGGCGGCTACCGACTTGGCCAGACTGGGGTATCGCGTCACCATCATCGAGGCCGCCCCGGTCGCCGGAGGAATGCTCGCGCTGGGTATTCCCGAATACCGGCTGCCGCGTTACGTCATCCAAGCCCAGGTGGATGCGGTGCTGTGCCTGGGAGTGGAACTGAGGCTCAACACGCGCCTGGGCCGGGATTTCTATCTGCGCAATCTCTGGGATCAGGATTATGCCGCGGTGTTTCTGGCCATGGGCGCGCATCGCAGCCGCACGCTGCAGATCGAGGGGACGCAGCTCGACGGAGTCCTGCAGGGAGTGGACTTCCTGTTGAATGCCAATCTCAACTACCGCGTCAACCTGGGACGCAAGGTGCTCGTAGTGGGCGGTGGGAATGTGGCGGTAGATGTGGCCCGTTCGGTATTGCGGTTTGAGAGCGGCGACTATGAAGAACCCGACCTGCGGGCGGCTTTCGACGTGGCGCGCTCAGCGCTGCGGCTGGGGGCGCGCGAAGTGGCCATGGTCTGCCTGGAATCCCGCCTGGAGATGCCGGCGTTCGAGGGCGAGGTTGAGGAGGCCGGGAGAGAAGGAATCGTCATCCATAACTCGCGCGGCCCCAAGCGCATCCTGGGAGAGAACGGGCGCGTGACGGGCCTGGAGACGGTGGCGGTGAAATCGGTGTTCGATGCGCGGGGCCGCTTTAATCCTGAGTTTTACCCCAATACGGAATCGACGCTGCCGGCGGAGACCGTGATTCTGGCCATCGGCCAGACTTCGGACCTTTCCTTCATGGAACCGGAGGACGGCCTCGCGGTGACGCCGCGCGGCACGATTGCAGTCGATCCCCTCACGCTGGCCACCTCGGACCCACGCGTGTTTGCCGGCGGCGATATCGCATTTGGACCGCGTAACGTAATCGAAGCCGTCGCCGATGGCAGGCGCGCGGCCGCTTCCATTCACGAACTGCTGGGCGGCGGCGCAAGAGACGTTGCGCGCTCCGCCCGGATCCACGTTTTCCCGCACGGAGAGTGGCGGCGCGATCCAACCTATGAAGCGGTTCCCCGAGTGCCCGTCCCGACACTGCCGATCGACCGGCGTATCGGCGTTGCCGAGATCGAGCTGGGATACACCGCGAAACAGGCGATGCGCGAGGGCAACCGCTGTCTCCAGTGCTGGGTGAATACGATCTTCGAGGGAACCGAAGAAGCGGCCACCGAGTGCATCCTCTGCGGCGGATGCGTGGATGTTTGCCCTGAGAACTGCCTGGAGATAGCTTCCGCCGGCTGGCTGGATGGGGATGCGAACACGCGCGCGGCAGTGGAAGCGGAATTCCGGGCCGAGTTGGGCGTTCCCGGCGATAATTTTGCCACCCTTCTTATTAAGAACGAAGAAGCTTGCACTCGTTGTGGTTTGTGCGAGCAACGCTGCCCCGTCAACTGCATCACTATGGAGAGTTTTGTTTTGGAACTCCCGGCGGCGGGATGAAAGAGAGAAGAAGGGAGAAGGAGGGTCTGATGGAGAAAGACGGAACAGAGTCCCCAGGCCGGCGCCGTTTCCTGTGGGTCTCCGGCCTCGGCGCCCTGGGTGCGACGGGCGCCGGAGGCGCAGCCGTGTTGGCGGACTTTATCCATCCCAAGGTGTTATTTGAGCCGCCCACGGCGTTTGCCGTTGGAAAACCGGACAACTTCCCGGTTAATTCGGTGACAGCGGACTATGCGCGAAAAGTCTATGTCGTTCGCACCGAAGTCGGTTTTTTTGCGCTGTCGGCGGTCTGTACACACCTCGGCTGCATTACGCGCTGGATGGAAGACGAGGAAATCATCGCCTGCCCCTGCCATGGCAGCAAGTTCAACCGGGACGGAGGCCTCGTGCAAGGTCCCGCCCCTCGTCCCCTGCGCCGCATCGCCATCCGGCTGGAAGACGGCGAACTGATTGTGGATACGGCAGTGGAAGTGGAAAAGGACGCGGTCTTGCGCGCCTGAGGTGCCTTATGAGCGCACAGGAAGTCAAAGAGCGGCTGGTCAGTACCCAGGTCTGGCAGTCCGTTTTCCGTCATCGATACCTGGACTCCAATCGAAACCGGTCGCTCGCGGTCTTCGGCAATGTTTTTCTCCATATCCATCCCGTTAAAGTGCGGGAAAGGAGCATCCGCCTCCGGCACACTATGTGCCTTGGGGGGCTGTCCTTCGGTCTGTTTCTGGCGCTGGTGGTCACGGGAGTCCTGCTGATGTTCTACTACCGTCCGGCCGTGCCACAAGCCTACCGCGATATGAAGGAACTGGAGTTCGTGGTCACGTCGGGGTCCTTTCTCAGGAACCTCCACCGCTGGTCGGCGCACGCGATGGTGGCCTTCGTCTTTCTGCACATGGCACGCGTTTTCTTCTCCGGTGCGTACCGTCCGCCGCGGGAATTCAACTGGGTGATCGGCGTGTTGCTCCTGATCATAACCCTCCTGCTCAGCTATACCGGCTATCTGCTTCCATGGGACCAACTGGCGTTTTGGGCGATCACCGTGGGAACGAACATGGCGCAGGCGGCGCCGGTAATCGGGCCAAGGTCCCGGTTTCTGCTGCTGGGCGGCAACATCATCGGCGAAAACGCCCTAATACGGTTTTACGTGCTGCACTGCGTGGTGTTGCCGCTCGCGGGCGGGTTGCTGATTGCGGTGCATTTCTGGCGCATACGAAAAGACGGAGGCGTTCGACCGCTATAACGGAGGCGATATGAACGAACCCACTCCCTTGCAAATCGACACCACCGAGAAGGCGGCCCGTTTGCCGCGGCGAATCGCCCTCATCAGCCGTCATTCGCCTGCCCAGTTCGTGACCGAAGACGAAAAGATGGTGATGACGTTTCCGCACCTGGTCGTGCGTGAATTGATTGCTCTGCAAATCCTGCTGATCGGGCTTGGCCTGCTCTCGATCTTCTACGATGCGCCCCTGGAAAGCCTCGCCAACCCGAATAAGACGCCGAATCCCGCCAAGGCGCCATGGTATTTCCTGGGCCTACAGGAATTGCTCCATTACTTCCCGCCAGTGGTGGCAGGGGTCCTGGTTCCCACCCTTGTGGTAATTGCCCTGGTAGCGATTCCCTATTTCCGCGTCAATATGGAGCGCCAGCCGCTGTGGTACCGAAGAGGGCCTGCGAGGCTGCTGGCCTTTCTCGCGGTTTCAGCCCTGTTCGCGGGAATTCTGGCGGAGTTTCACTGCTACATTCTGGCCGTACCCGTGGTGCTATTCGCGGCAGTAATGGCTTCGCTCTATTGGCCAGCCAATCGTGGCCTCTGGCGAGCCTTGGTGCACTGGACTCCGCGATCGAAATTCTTCGAACGCACCCATGGACGGTTGTCCGAATGCAGCCTGGCGGTTTGGCTGATGTCTTGGTTCCTGGTGGCCGTGGTGGTGCTCACCGTCACCGGATCCCTGTTCCGCGGCCCGGGCTGGTCGCTCGTATGGCCCTGGCGATGAAGCGGCATCGGAATCGGAATCGAAATCTATGCGACGAATTGCGCCAGTCTTTTTTATAGCGAGCTTCCTATTGCTCGGAGTGTACGCGGCGGCTCCTTTGCGCGAGTACTTCCGTGAGTGGAGGCGTTACCAGAACGGGTACAACAATCTGGCCGAGCAAAAGCTGCGGCAGAACCTCCCGGTGCGCACCGTTGCTATCGGCATTCGCCAGATCTGGCGGCCGGAACTGGACGTGGTGGATCGCTGCACGACCTGCCATCTCGGAATCGAAAACCCGGTCCTGCGGGATGCGGCGCAACCTTACCGCGCACACCCGGTGACTCCCCACAAAATCGGCGAAATGGGTTGCACGGTGTGTCACCGCGGCCAGGGAGCTGCCACGACCGCTCGGGGCGCTCATGGCCGCATGCAATGGTGGGACGATCCCATGCTTCCCAGCCCGTATCTGCAGGCTTCCTGCGGGCAGTGTCATCTGGGCAACAACGTTCCGGAAGCGCTGGCGCTGAACGCAGGCAGGGATCTGATTCAGAAGGTCGGCTGTGTGGGGTGCCACAAGCTGCCCGGCTTTGCTAAAACAGCTCCGATTGGTCCCGACCTCGACGGCATTGGCAGTAAGGTGCGGCCGCTATGGCTGTTCCGCTGGTTAAAGAATCCAAAAGACTACCTCGAACGCACTTACATGCCTGATTTTCAATTGTCGGATGATCAGGCGAGGCTGCTGACCATGTTTCTGCTGGCTCAGAAGGTACAGATTCCAGAAGCCGCGCTTCCAACCGGGCCCGCAGTGATCGACTTGGGACAGCTCCGGTACCGCGAGGCCCGCTGCATCAGTTGCCACGCCCAGAACGGCCGTGGCGGGACGTTTGGACCAGACCTGGGAAGGGTTGGAGGGAAGGTCCGTCCGGGATGGTTACAAAGTTGGCTCCGCGATCCTAAGGCGCTGTTTCCGCAGACACCCATGCCCCAGTTCAGCTTTCCGGAAAAGGACATTCAGGCGATCAGCGCTTATATAGCGTCGGAATTCGCCGATCCATCCCTCGACCAAACGCAGGAGGACGAATTCGTGCGCTCTTTGCCCGCAGCGTCGCGCGAGTCATTCGCTGCCGGAAGAGAGCTGTTTCAACGTCTGGGCTGTGGCGGCTGTCACGCCCTAAAGGACACGGAGCGTCCTCTGGAGTTCGGTCCGGACCTGGCCGGAATCGGGAGCAAGGACGTCGATAGGCTGGATTTCGGCAATGTCCGCGGTGAACGAAACCTGTGGACATGGCTCCTGACCAAAATCAAGACGCCGCGTGTTTTCGCAAAGAACCTCAAGATGCCAGACTTCCACTTTAGCAACGAGGAGAGCCGCGAGACCGTCATCGCGTTGCTGAGTATTTCCGGCAAAAAGATTCCTTCCCAATATTTGGCCGCGCCTCAGACACCGGGCCTGGCCCCTCCCAACGGAGAATTCGGCAGGATATTGAAGAAGTACGAGTGCCTCAGTTGCCATACAATCAATGGCGAAGGGGGGAAGCTAGCGCCGGACCTCTCCGCCATTGGCAGCCAAGACCAGCCGGGGTGGATCGCGTCGTACTTTCGCGTGCCCTATTCCCTGCGGCCGATTCTGACGGAACGCATGCCGCTCCTGGGCATGTCCGAACAGGAGATCCGCACGGCCATCAGTTACTTTCAATTAGCCCTGTCCGATGATTCCATCCCAAACGAGATCTTTCCCCGGGGCAAGCCCGATGCGGAAGAGGTCGCGAGAGGCAAAGAGCTGTATTATGCGCGCTATGGATGCCAATCCTGTCACCAAGCCAGCCTCGCCGGAGGATATGTGGGGCCTCCGCTGGATGGCGCTGGCGGCCGTCTCTTCAGCGGTTACATCTACACTTATTTAAAGAACCCGCAGAAAATCAAGCCAAGTGTGCTCGAACCGAATTACAAGCTGGATGATTCAGAAGCGCGGGCGCTGACTGCCTACGTGGTCAGCCTGCCCGCGCCGAAGGAGCGCCAATGAAACGAACAGTGTGGGCGGCGCTCGCGGGCATGACTGCTTTGGGCGTTACGTTATGGCTGCCGGGCGTGCGCGCTGGCGCTGACACTAGTGACGACACCAAACCTTCGGCCGATCGACCGGCGATTGCGCTGAATTACGAGCAAACCAACGGGCAGAAACTGTTTGAGCATTATTGTGCGGTCTGCCATGGCGCATCCGGGGAAGGGGACGGCTTCAATGCCTTCAATCTGAATCCGAAACCCAGAAATCTGGCGGATCGCGAATCGATGCGGCGCTTTTCCGATCAGCAGCTCTTCGCCGCCATTTCTCAGGGGGGGCTGGAGCGCGGAAAGTCTAACTTGATGCCGCCCTGGGGTAACACCCTGAATGAGCGCCAGGTTCGCTACTTGGTGGCCTATCTCAGGACGCTTGGGGAGGCGAAATGAGATCCGGCTTGAATTTGCCGGGGCCCGTGCTGAAATGGGCAGCGGCGGCTTTACTCGCTCTGGCTCTCCTCGCGGCGGTGTTCATCCGGGCCGAACTTAGAAATTCACCCTCGCGCTGGAACAGCTTTCTGGTTGGCGACCCACACGAAGGGTCCCTTCTGTTTTTTGAAAGAAAGGGCTGCGCACAGTGCCACTCCGCTAGTGGCGAAGGCGGCAACTCGGCGCCTGATCTAGGTTTCAACGAGTCAGCGCAGTCGAGCCTCAGTCAGATTGTCAGCGGGATGTGGAATCACGCGCCCGCCATGTGGGAGAGCATGCGCGAGAAGCGCATCGCGCAACCCTATCTGGACCGCGAAGACATGGCCAACCTGTTTGCCTTCTTGTACACGACGCGATACATGGACGAGCCGGGCGACAGCAGCCGCGGGGTGCACCTGTTCACGGCGAAGGGCTGTGCGCGCTGCCATGGCGCCGAAGGCGCCGCGGCCGGTCTCGGCCCGGACCTTTCGAAGGTGGCAGGCGTGGACACGCCCATCGTATGGGCGCAGGTCATGTGGAACCACGCGCCGAAAATGGAAGTACGGATGCAGCAAGTGGGCGTGCCCTGGCCGAAGTTTCAAGGCCGCGAGATGAACGACTTGCTGGCTTATGTCCGCGAAGTCGTTCACGGGGAACGGAGTGAAGCCGGACTCTTGCCCGCGAATCCGCGGCGCGGCTGGAAGGTCCTCCAGGACAAATCTTGCACTGTCTGTCACGCGGTGAACGGAAAAGGCGGCCGGGTAGGACCTGATCTCGGTCAACGCCGGCTGCCTGGAAGCATTGTTCAACTCGCCGGAGTAATGTGGAACCATTCCCCCGAGATGTGGCGTGCCTCGGAAAGTCAAGGCATTCTCAGGCCCGAATTTGACGGGCGGCAGCTTGCGGACCTAGCGGCATTCCTCGCCAGCTTCCGATATTTCGAGCCAGAGGGGTCGCCCGACGTGGGCGCAGCGGTCTTCTCGGAACGCGGGTGTGCTAGCTGCCACGGCTCGCATGGCGAAGGTACGCGCCAGGCGCCGACGCTCCGCGCCGCCGGTAACTCTTTTACGCTTGTCGCGCTTGCCACCGCGCTGTGGAGTGACGGCCCGAGAATGTACCGGCGCACTCGGGAACTCGGCGTCCCCTGGCCGACGCTTAACGAAAGTCAAGTGGGAGATGTGGTGGCCTTCCTGAACACGCCATCAGGGGGAGGACGTTGACGGGAGTTTCCGCGGCCAACCAATATCCACCCTCAGACGACGCAAGACGCTTGGCCGTCTCCGAAAAAGGGGCCCAAATGGAGATCGCGACTACGATTCTACTGTATCTCTGGTTTGTGCTGTGCCTGCTACCCTGGCTCGTGTGTCTAACGGCTTTCGTCGCGTTGGCCATCCTTGTTGTGGTGGAGATTGCGCGAATGCTGATTCGGGCGCTACACAACCTCGCCAGTTATTGCGGCCGTGCCGCGTCTTGCGGGCGGCTGCGGGGCTCCGATGACCAATTCCTTCGCGAAAGAGGCATCAAGCGTTGACCTGGCCGGCCGATTTCTGCCTCCCAAGAAGCGCCGGAGGCGCAAGCAGACAAAATGCAGAGAAGATCCGTTTTCTGCGCGGGTTCCCGTGACGCCGCTGCGACGCTTGTGGGCTTCATCTCCTCCGCTGATCCTCTCTGCTGGTCCTCCGCTGCTGCGGAGGTCGCGTGCGAAATCGCGAACCTTGCCCGAAAACGTTGGTCCACTGAAAACACGGGGCGGGGCTTCCCGTGCCATGAAGTCCAGCCGGCGAGCGTCGTTCGCAAGTCTTAGCTGGTTGCATCGCAGGCGGATGCCGCCCTGGGGCAACACCCCGAATGAGCGCCAGGTTCGCTATCTGGTGGCATACCAGTGGCATACCTCAGGACGCTTGGAGAACCAAAATGAGAACCGGCCCGAACCTTGCTGAAACCTGTACTGATGTGGGCTGTGGTGGCTTTACTCTCGCTGACTTGAGCACCTCCACCCTTGATTGCTCCCTCCACCTCTGGTATCCGGATTGCGCATCTCTCCGTACCGTGTCGTTTTTCCACGAGATCGCGACGCTGACTGCGGGCTTTCACCCGCCAAGGTGGGGGATATGGCGCTGAGAACACTGCGAAATCACGGGTTCACAAAAGGTCTGGGGGAGGCGCAACTGGAAGCGCTGGCCTCACTGGCGACCGAGGTGACGTTTGAAGAGAACGAATTGATTCTCGCGGATGGGCAGCGGTCAACGTCGTTCTATCTGTTGACCTCGGGGAGCGTGGCGGTGGAGTTGCGGACTGGCGGTTTCGTGGTTTGCGTGGAAGCGCTGGGCCCGGGCCAGGTATTCGGATGGTCGGTGCTGCTGAACCATCAGGATACGTTGTTTCAAGTGCGTGCGCGGGAGACGACGACGGCGCTGCGGCTCAACGGAGAGGCGTTGCAGGCGCGGTGCAAGAGCGATACCAGCCTGGGGACGGAGATTCTGCAACGTACGCTGCAAGTGGTGGCCGGCCGGGTGAAGGCCACGGAGATCCGATTCGCGGAGATGTGCGGCGTGAAGCTATAGCCTTTACGCCGATCGGGTGCGCAATCTTCACATCCGTCATCCTTTCGCGGTGGCTGCCGTCTGAATTCCGGCGATGAGCGCCTTCAATTGCGGTCTCACGGTATCTTCTCACCACCTACCAGCGAGATAAGCTTTATCTGATTGGCCATTCCCATAGCTTCCGATATCGCGTCTTAACTGGCCAATTTCTGCCGGCTCTACCCCTGCTCGGTGAGATTTCGAATTTCAGAAGTGATTTTGGTGAGACGGTTGGCGAGGCGGTCAAGGAGACGACGGTCGGGCCCTTGGGGAAGCGTGCGGCGGTACATTTCAAGTACATGTTGCGCGAACCGCAGGGAATCGAGGAGGCTGGTGAGATTGGGTTGGGGAGAACCGATTGAGGTGGGGAGTTTCGATGCCGGGAGCAGATGGCGGGGCTGGGAGCGGGCCAAATCGTACTCGCGCTGTAAGTCCAGAACGAAGTCCGCATCGGGCGGGCTGAAGCACATCCGGGTGGCGCCACCGAAGCCCGTCGCGCAGGCCGCGCCGCCGCCCCAGGCTGCGCCCGCCGCGGCGCACGATATGGGGTTGCAGGCCGCGCCGCCTGCCCAACCGGGACCGGAACCGGGGGAACCCGAGACGGCGCGCGGGCGCCGGACCTGGCTAACCCGCAACGACCGCCGCCCGGCCACCCAGGCTTGGGCGGCGTTTGCCATTTCTGGGCCTTCAGGGCGCGCCAGACGGGCCGGGTGGAGTGTTACTGCCACCCAGAACCACAACGGCCAACAGGCGCGGCGTGTGCGCGCGTGTGCCGGCATCGCGGCGGCCTCGGTGCCACAGGAGGCTGGCTGGCACCGGCCGCCAAGATCCCTTTCATCGACGACAGCCAACTGCGCGGACGACGAACGTTACCGCCGGAGCGGCAACTGGCCGGCGGGTGCGATTGACCACCAGCACTCCCGCTCAGCGGTGCCGCACGGCACTATCCCTGATGCCGTGTAGTGGTCGCCGGACGGGAAAGAGCTGTTCTATATCCCCGGAGCCGGGCAATCCGGAAGCATCAGCGTCAGCACGAAGCCCAGCGTGAGCTTCGGCATCCCGGTGCGCGCGCCCAGGGCTGGATTCAACACCGCGCCTTCCAGCAGCGTGCGGACCTACGACATTCTTCCCGACGGCAAACACTTCATCGGCATCGTCGCCGCCGGGCAGGCGCAGCCGGGGACGCCGTCCGCCCCGCAGATCCAAGTGGTGCTGAACTGGTTCGAGGACGTAAAGCAGCGCGCGCCGGGGCGCTAGGCTCACTGGGCGGGCCTCGGGATTGGACCTGGCGAAAGTGCGTGTCGGCAAGTCACCGGTATCGCCGGGCCCTGTCCGGCGTTAACCAATTCAAAATCACCGCTAGCGGCGCAAGATTTCCATAAACGGCCCTTGTTGAAATGGTTTGGCAGGATAGGAAATGTATTGTCGTCAACCCGGAAATTGGGTTTTTCCCGGATCGATGGGGCGGAAACTTCCGGATGCGCCACGTTTACCGGCCAATGTTTTGTGTTGAGGACCCTACCGAACGGAACCAGCGTCATTTTCCTTTTTCGTTCGAAGTTGACTTACTCCGCAGAGAACCGCCTGCATCAGCAAGGCGAGCGCCCTCCCGCGTACCCCTTGCATTCCGGCGTTCTCGATGCGACAACAGAGCCATCGGCGGGCCGCCGAAGACCACTTTTGCCCGAGCAGGGGAACGGGCAGAGATTGGCCGGTTATCGCCGTTACACAGGACTTGGCCGCTGCATGATGGGTTAAACTTAGCTGGTTCATCCACATGCCACTCCAACCAGGCGACAAACTCGGTCCGTATGAAATCCTGGCGCCTCTCGGCGCGGGCGGGATGGGCGAAGTGTACAAGGCGCGCGACACGCGGCTCGACCGTATGGTCGCCATCAAGACCGCGAAGGAAAACTTCTCCGACCGTTTCCAGCGTGAAGCTAAAGCCATCGCCGCTCTGAACCATCCGCACATCTGCATTCTCTATGACGTAGGCCCTAACTACCTCGTCATGGAGTACGTCGAGGGCCAACCCCTGCGCGGGCCGCTTCCCTTCGACAAGGTAGTGGACCACGGCCAGCTCGCCAAGGCGGCATGAGAAAATCGTCGCGAAAAGCAAAGAAAGAAGACGTTAGTAATACAGTTGATTCCCAGCCTGCTAACAGGCCAAGATCAGGCACAAAAAGCGAAGAGAAAACGAATAAACGGCGAAAGCCAAGCCGGAGACGAGCTTCGCCTTATATACGTATTTCCTTCGCTTTTTGTGCCTGATCTGCGCCTGTTAGCAGGGGACGGTGGAGACCAATGGAACGGTGAGTCCCATGTCGGCACGGGAATTCCCTGGCTCGCATGAAAAGGTATAAGTTGAAGATCTCCTCGGCTTCTTCGCCTTTACGCAGATTGGCTGATTTTGCTTGCGCAGACGCACGATGAGATCGCGAGCGGCGGACTTCTTGGGCTGGGAGCGTGGTCCAGGGCGTGTGGAGACAAAGAAGTTGGGATCGGCATCGCGGCGGAAGTGATGGCAAAGAA
>JBKQPR010000114.1:0-4808 GCA_052144935.1 Bryobacteraceae bacterium | reverse complement strand
GTCCGGTGCTCAGACTCCGACCTTCACCGATGATAGAAAGCCTCGCCGAAACGATACTCGCCAGGGCTGCCAGATTGAAGCCCCTTCAGCCGTGAAACCGCGTTTTCACGCCGGATCCAAGTATATGAAAGCGTCGGACCCCGAGGACCCGGTGACCTGCCCAGCGTTATTAATCGCGTATACCTGGGTCTGCCCGCCCCCGATCATGGGGAGTTCGGTCACGGAGTATATGGCGCCCGCGGTGGCTGAGCCGCCGGACAACAACAGGGCGGCCAAACCAATGGCCCTTGTCGCCGGATAGGCTTACATGGGACCCAATTCTAACACGGCGCGGTCAAAAGCGCTGGGGATGTAATCCCCTACGAGTAACGGCCCCCCTTTCCGCTTCGACACGGGCACGCCCGAACCGCGAATCGCTGGCCTGGGTTCGCACGGGTCTTGCAGCAGCAGGTGTTCAAATCTTGAAGTGCTGGCGGGCGGGGCCATCAGCCTAAAATCGGGAAGCGAGCCGACGACAGCCCACCACCCCTCTTACCTCGCAGCGGCACAAATTGCTGAGATACTAACCGTAGTTGAACCAGGCCCGTTTGAACCCGCGAACCGTGCGAACCAGCCATATGCTTTTCCATTCCGCAACGACGGTTTGCTCTCGACTAAAACGGCGTTTGATGGATCAATCACACCAGCACCGCCCCCTAAAGCAACCTTGTTTGCAGGGCAGTCTATTGAGACCGCTCCCTCTTTCACATTCGCCGCAGTCATCTGAAAGATCGCGGCATATGAAATCTTTGCTTCTTTAGTGGCTACTTCGTAGCTGGTGATGCCCCCCGCCGGTGGATTAGTGACCGTCTGCGCAGGCAAACGGGCAATAATAGTAGCCGAAGCGAAGAGAATGGCCGTCGTGAAAACGCCGAGACCCCGCTTTGCAGCGACGTTTTCCATAAAGACAAAACCTCCTTCATTTGTATTATCATCCAAGTGAATGGACCTGGCAAGGGAGACGCCCTGCGGGTTTTGGCTTCCTCCATTTCAGCGTTGCGTGACGCGAAGCGCCGACCATGCTAAAAAGGCTACGATGAACGCCGCAACGCCCTGGCAGCTATGCCGAAGTGGAAATTCCGTTCGAGTAAATCCCCGCCTTGTGGGGCTGTCTGCGTAAAGCTGGTAAGAATTAGATGTCTAAGGCTAAAAGGCGTGCAGCTCGCCTTGAACGTAAACGACGCGCCCAAGAACTGAAGCTAAAGCAGCAAGGGGGAGATGGTCACATCGTTCAAGCATCTGCTCTCGCCACACGGCAAACGCAGGACCAAACCCCACCTACAGGTATTACACCCGCAGCGGCGCTCACACCGACGGCAACTCGTCACCGTGTGAGAAAACTTCTGACAAGGTTTCTTGGCTTCATACTGGCTGTGGCCACTCTGACAGGTCTCTTCTCCCTTTGGCCCCGCGTTCAGATACTACCGCCAATTGATCCTGCCGATCCGTTTCAGCCTTACGGTGTGCCATTTTTGATCCAGAACTCCGGAAATCTTCCAATCTATAGCGTCGAAATTCAGTGCATGCCACATGATTTCCAGTTCGGGGTCATTCGAGACGAGCAAACTACACCTGGGCCAGCAATTAGGAACCTCCGGTTTGTGGCGGATGAAATATCACCGGGGGAGAGTAGACCGTTTGTCTGCGACGTGCTTCGAATGCAGCCCGACACGATCATAAAGACGCAATATGCTGATATTGGCGTGTTGTTGAGGTCTCGACCCATTCGGTTTATCCCTTTGAATTGGCCCGCCAAGACGCAGGTGTTCATCACTTCTCCTGAGCCGACGGGCCAGCTACGATGGCGTGAATACAAACCACCCCTTGAAAGCGCACCAGCAAAGTATCCTGCCCGCTAAAGGCCGCCTAGGTGTCACAAAGGGTGGGCCTTGGAATATCACCGGAGGGCCTGGAAACAAAAGGGGCCTTGAATGTTTCAAGTTTGATGTTTCAGAATCGCGGGCAAGAAACCACGTCTCCGCGCCCGTGCCGGCCGAAGCCTGCGGCTGCATCCTCGCACTCGCCGCGGAATTGAAAGTTTGCGGTGAAGAACCCTATGCGCGTCATTGGCTGACTACCAGGCCATCGCGCAGCAGGATGCGGCGGTCGGCCGATTCGGCCAGGGATTGCTCGTGGGTCACCATCACCATGGTGGTGCCCTCCTCGCGGTGCAGCGCCAGGATCAGGTCGAGTACCAGGCGGCCGGTGGCGCTATCCAGGTTGCCGGTGGGCTCGTCGGCCAGCAGAATGGGGGGAGCCAGGGCGAAGGCGCGGGCCAGCGCCACACGCTGTTGCTCGCCGCCCGAGAGCTGCACGGGATAATGGTCGAAGCGGCCCGCCAGGCCCACGCGGTCGAGCAGTTCGCGGGCGCGCTGCACGCCGCCGGGCCCCGAGGCCGCCCCGCCGCCGCCCGGCTGGCCGCCCGCGAGTTCCATGGGCAGGAGCACGTTTTCCTCGGCGGTCAGCGTGGGGATCAGGTGATAGGACTGAAAGACGAACCCGATTTTACGGCCGCGCACCAGCGCCATGCGGTCTTCGTCGAGATGCGTGATGTCTTCGCCATCCAGAATGACCTGGCCGCTGGTGGGGGAATCGAGACCTGCCAGCAGGCCCAGCAGCGTGCTCTTCCCGCTCCCCGAAGGTCCCATGATGGCGGCAAACTGGCCTCGCGGGATTTCGAGATCGATACCTCTGAGAATGTCAACCCGGTGGGTGCCGGTAGGAATGGATTTGGTAAGGGCGCGGACCTGGATCAAACTTTTATTATGACATCGAGGATGAGGAGATTCTGCTGCCTCGGCCTGCTAGCCCTGCTGGCGGCGTTGTGCGGCTGCCGGCAGAAGGAAAGCGGACAGCCGGCGCAGGGCGCCTTTGAGGCAACCGCGCCTCCTCCCGCAACGCAGCAGCCGCCATCGCCCGCGGCGGACCGGCGGCCGGTGATCGCCTGCTTTGGCGACAGCCTGACGGCGGGTTTCGGCCTGGAGACGGGCCAGAGTTTTCCCGACCTCCTGCAGAGCGAACTGGACCGGCGCGGCTACCGCTACCGGGTGGCCAACCTGGGGGTGAGCGGGGACACCACCCAGGACGGGTTGGCGCGGCTTTCGATGGCGCTGGAGGAGAAACCGGCGATCGCACTGGTGGAATTGGGCGCCAACGACGGCCTGCGCGGCCAGCCGATCGCGATGACCGAAAGCAACCTGGCGCAGATCGTCGGAGCTTTTGAGAAGGTCGGCGCGCGGGTGGTGCTGGCCGGTATCACGCTGCCGCCGAATTACGGGCCGGAGTATATCCGCCGGTTTGAAGCCATGTACCGCGAGTTAGCGGGGCGGTATAAGTTGAAGCTGATTCCGTTTCTGCTGGAGGGCGTGGGAGGCCACGCGGACTTGATGCAGCGGGATGGCCTGCATCCCAACGCGCAGGGCGTCAAGCTGGTAGCGGCGACGGTGTTACAGGCGATTCAGCCGATGCTGAGTAAGTGAAGGGCTGAGCGGCTACCCGGATGGGGACTGCCCGGCGCCGGCCAAATCATGCAGGCAAAGCGCGAACAATAGGATCGCGGCCTTCACGGCCACATACCGCCACATAGCGCCAATTTAGGGTAAACGGCGGCGTCAATCGGCAAGCGCTCCGATTGACGGCTACGCCGTTAGCTTGCCAGGCTTGCCGCTCCGCTACACTTACCGGCACCGGGAACGGAAAGTCAACCAGCCTGACTTTCGGAAAGCTACATGGAAGATTCTCGACCGTCTTGGCGGTGGCCCGCGAAATCGCTGCCAGAGCTACCGAGGCTCACCGAGGCTCCGGTGTTGGTGTTTATTCGTCTGACAGTACGAATCGGCTGGTGTTGATCTCCCGGGCCATATCTCAAGCCGCGAGGAGGTGCGGACCACTCCTTCCCGGGTCCCCGGCTCTCCGGCGGCTGATATCGGCGATCGGCGATAATGCACCCGCAGCGCGGGAAGTGGCTGGTCCAGTTCGTCGAGCATCGGATCGCAGACCAACGGATCGTCCGTTCTGATCCAGAAATGGCTGAAGGCGGGCGTGATGGAGGATGGCCGGTGGTTCGAGACGGAGGAAGGGACTCCGCAAGGGTCGGTGATTTCGCCGATTCTTGCCAATCTGTACCTGCACTATGTACTCGATCTGTGGGTGGCGGCATGGCGGAAGAAGGTAGCCAGGGGCGAAATGATCGTCGTGCGCTATGCGGATGACGCTGTGCTGGGTTTTCAGCACCGGGAAGACGCCGAGCGATTCCTGAAGCAGTTGCAGGAACGCATGGGGAAATTCGGGCTGGAACTCCATCCGGAGAAGACGCGCCTGCCCCCAGAGGGGACCCCGATTTGGGCGGTATGCCACCGAGCGCCGGGCCAAGCGTGGAGAAGGGAAGCCGGAGACCTTTAACTTTTTGGGTTTCACCCACATCTGTGGGACGAGCCAGCCGAAGGGCTATTTCACGGTACGCCGAAAAACGATCGGCAAACGTATGGCAGCCAAACTGAAGGACATTCGGGAAAAGCTGCGACAGCGGATGCACGAGAGTGTCGGCGGAACGCTGAAGTGGTTACAGTCGGTGGTGAGGGGGTATTTCCAATACCATGGGGTGCCGGGCAACGAGGACCGACTGAAGGCGTTTTTGCACGAGGTGAGGCGAACATGGCTGCGGATGCTACGGCGACGAAGTCAGCGGACCCGCTGGACGTGGGAGCGATTCATGGCGCGACTCGGCAACTTGCTACCGGCGGTGGAGATCCAACATCCGTATCCGACAG
>JBKQPR010000113.1:0-51616 GCA_052144935.1 Bryobacteraceae bacterium | reverse complement strand
CGCAGATCAAAACAAGTCTTATCTGCGTTCATCTGCGTTCATCTGCGGCCAATTTTCCTTTTCTTTGTTTCACTCGCCGCAACGCTCTCAGCCCAGCAGCCGGCCGACTGGATCTGGAGCGCGCGCTATGTGATCACCGAGGACGCACGGCATCGCGTGATCGAGAACGGGGCCGTGGCCATCCGGGGCGAGCGCATCGTGGGCGTGGATACGCGGGCCGCCATCGACGGGCGCTTCCACGCCGCCCAGCGATTGGACCGGCCCGACGCGATTCTCGCGCCCGGCCTCATCGACACCCACACGCACGCCGCCATGTCGCTGTTCCGCGGCATCGCCGACGACCTGAAATTACAGGACTGGCTGCAGAAGTACATCTTCCCCGCCGAAGCCAAAAACGTTTCGCCCGAGTTCGTGCGCTGGGGAACGCGCCTGGGCTGCCTGGAAATGCTGCTGGGCGGCACCACCACTTTCACCGACATGTATTACTTCGAGGACGTGGTGGCGGAAGCGGCCAAAGAGGCCGGCATGAGGGGTGTGCTGGGCGAAACCATCATCGGATTTCCGGTGGCCGATGCGAAGACGCCCAAGGACTCGCTGGCCTTCACGGAAAAGTACCTGGCGCGCTTTCACAACGATCCGCTGGTAGTGCCGGCCGTGGCGCCGCACGCGCTCTACACCAATTCCGACGAAACCCTGAAGGCCGCCCGCGCGCTGGCCAACAAGTTCGGCGCGCCATTGGTGATCCACCTCTCCGAGACCAGGAAGGAGAACGACGACGAGCTGGCCAAGCGCCACACCACGCCCACCCAGACGCTCGACAAGCTGGGCGTGTTCAACGGCCGCACGGTGGCGGCGCATTGCGTGTGGGTGAGCGAAGCGGACATGGCCATTCTGAAGGCGCGGCATGTGGGCGTGGCGCATTGCCCTTCGAGCAACATGAAACTGGCCAGCGGCGTGGCGCCGGTGACGCGCATGCTGGCGCTGGGCATCGCGGTGGGGCTGGGGCCGGACGGACCCGCCGGCAGCAACAACGACTTCAATCTCTTCGAGGAAATGGACTTGGCCGCGAAGCTGCAGAAAGTGACCCAGATGGACCCGCAGGCGCTTCCGGCCGCCGCGGCGTTGGAGATGGCCACTATGGGCGGCGCGCGCGTGCTGGGAATGGAGAAGGAGATCGGCTCGCTAGAGTCCGGCAAGCGCGCCGATTTGATCGTGGTGCGGCTGGACCGCCCCAACGCCGTGCCGCTTTACGATCCGGTATCGCAAATGGTCTACGCGCTCAAAGCCGAGGACGTGCGCGACGTGATGGTGAACGGCAAGCCGGTGGTGCGGGACGCGCGGATTCTGACGCTGAACGAGGAGCAGATCCTCGCCAAAGCCGCCGAGTATCGGGCCAAGGTGAGCGCGTCGCTGAAGTAGAGGGGCAGGCTGACGCTGTCCCCCACCCGAATATTTTATTTTTTACCCAACCGATTTCGGCGCGGAGAAGATCGGGTCGAACAGGTTGACTTCACTGCGACGTTGCCGGAGAAACCTGCCGGTCTCCGGGTTTTCACATTCGCGGAGCTTCTCGAATGCGCGAGGAAGCGATAAGAGAGACACCAGTGTTAAGGCTTCGTCTTGACGGTTCCATCCCGCCGGAACTGCGGCGGTTTTACGGCCGTAAGGATTTCGGGTTTGCATTTCTCCGAATCCAGTCTTACCTTGGTAAGTAGAGATGACAAAAGCCACCATTTCATCGAAAGGTCATATCGCGATTCCCAAGGCGGTGCGGGAGAGACTCAACCTGAAGGCGGGCACGGAAGTGTCGATTGAAGTGCAAGGCGAAGCTTTGGTCATGAAGCGGTTTGTCAGGAACTATCCCGACTGGCACACCATGCGCGGCATGTTCAGTGGGGCAGACCTCCTCAAAGATTTGACCGATGACCGCGCCGCCGAAATCGGTCGCGACAATGCCCGCCTCCAAGGTCGTTGACGCCTGGGCGATGATTGCCTGGTTGCTCGACCAGGCCGCCGCTCCGGCCGTTGACGCGCTCATCCAGGAAGCTGACACTGGCAATCTCCAACTGTTCATGAGTTGGATGAACGTCGGCGAGGTCTACTACATCATTTCCAAGCGGCACGGCCCCAAGCGAGCCGCGGACTTCCTCAACCGTTTGCCGTCTCTTCCCATTCGGCTGGTGCTTCCAGACGAGGATGGCATTCTGGCCGCGGCCGGGATCAAGGCTGCCCATCCCGTCTCGTTTAGCGATGCCTTTGCGATCGCCCTGGCCCAGGCGGAGAACGCCAGCGTCATCACCGGCGACAATGAAATCCGTCAGTGTGCGGTGGTGCCGGTGGATTGGATCGGTTCTTAACAGATGGATATATCCGCGGAACCCCGAAGAAATCCGCCGCCAGCAGCCCATCGATCGCGTCCGGAGCGCTCGACTGCGCTCTATAATACTTAGTGTTATACTAGCCGTGGGCGGCATACGAGGCGATTCTGGTGAGAGTGAGTGCGGATATTCAAGAACAAGGCGTTCACCCGCTTTGCGAAGAAGGCCGGCATCGGGGATGCCATGCTGTGCGAAGCGATCCGGGACGCCGAACGCGGATTGATTGCCGCCGACCTCGGAGGTGGCGTGATCAAGCAGCGGATCGCGCGGCCTGGCCATGGAAAGTCTGGCGGTTTTCGGACGTTGATTGTATTTCGGGCTGGCGCGCGCGCATTTTTGTGTCCACGGCTTCGCGAAGAACGAACGGGACAACATTGGCAAGGACGAACTGACCGCTCTAAAGAAGCTCGCATCCGAATTGCTGGCATATGACGACAAGGCCATCGCTCGGGTGGTTGCGTCTGGAACGTCGATCGAGTTGACATGCGATGAGAAAGCAATACCGCAGCCCTCTGATGGCGTCGATCCATGAGACGGCTGAAGGGCTTCATGCCGCCGGTGTGATGGACAAGCGCACGATGCGTGAATTCGACGACTTGTGCCTCACGCCAGTTCGGCCATTGAAGCCCAAAGAAATCCGGGCGCTCCGCCTGCGGGAGGGCGCCAGCCAGGCAGTCTTCGCCCGATATCTCAACGTGACTACCGGCTTGGTGAGCCAGTGGGAACGCGGTGAAAAACATCCGCAAGGAGCTTCCCTAAAACTGCTCGCGCTGGTGACCAAGAACGGGCTTGCGGCGGTCGCATGATGGCGCCCGTCCATCGCGACGGCTTGGGCGGAGTAAGTGTGGCGCTTCCGACTGCGCACTTTGCTAAGGCCCAAGTCGTGCCAGAAGTTCAGCCGTTGTGAGCCACTCAACACCGACGCCTTCAAAGTCATTGTCGTTCGACGAAACGGCGAGTCCGGTGTGAAGAGCCAGCGCCAGAACCTCGACGTCGTCCGGATCGCGCCGGCCCCGCCGCTCGGCCTCCGGGATGCTGTCCCTATAGACAACTCGCGCGATCACCCTGACAGGAAGTGCGGCTTCTTGGTTGCCAGTTGTGCCGCGTATTCCTGGACCTCGGCGAGCGTGGCTTCGGCAGTTAGAGCCTCGGTCACACCGGGCATGCTGCGGCACGGTATTGGCGCGTCCACCCAGAACGGCTGAGAGCGGGACGTTAGCGTCTGCGACGAGTTTCACGCCGGCTCTTCCGCCACGACTCGAAGTCTTCTACAATCCCGTCCTCCGAAAGACCCCGCTTCTTGACCTGGCGCCGCACTTCGCCGCTGAGAACCGAAAAGACCTCGCGCTTGAGTTCGATTGGCATGGTGCCTTCGGGCCAAGGGAAGAACACACCTGCGAGACGGCCTCGCCGGGTTACCAGGACGGGGTCCTTGGACCTGAGCAAGCCGGAAGCGTTGTCACGGAACTCGCGGACGGTGCTGATCTTCACGGGCCAATCTCGAGCTGGTTTCTAAGCAACCATCATAGGCTCTTGGGCGATGGCCGGACCGCGCCGCGCCGCGCCCGCCCCTCACACCGCCACCCGAAATCCATAATCCGCGTAGCGGAACTCGGGCGGGATGCTGCTGCGCGCGGCGCAGCGGGCGATCTTGATGTGGTGCCGCCAGGCCCCGCCGCGGGAGGCGCGCCGGGCTCCCTGCTCGGGACCGCGCGGATCTTCGGCGGGCGAAATCTCGTAATACCGCGGATCGTACCAGTCTGAGCACCACTCGTGCACGTTCTCGCACATGTCGTAGAGGCCGTATCCGTTGGGCTCGGCCGTGGCGATGGGTTCCGGCCCGTCGATCCAGCGCGCCGCGTAATCCGCTCGCGAGGTCACCGGCGCGTCGCCCCACGGATAGAGCTTCTGCTCCAGGCCGCCGCGCGCGGCGAACTCCCATTCGGACTCGGTAGGCAGCCGCACGGGCATGCCCCATCGCGCCGAAAGCCAGCGGCAGAATTCCACCGCGTCAAACCAGCTCACGCTGGTGACGGGCTTCTCCGCGCAGTCGTAGGCGAAGGCGCGGAAGGCCGCGTAATCCGCGTTGGTCACCTGAAAACGGCACAGGCGGAAGGGGGCCACGGTAACGCGATGCACCGGGCGCTCCTCATCGCGGCCGTTTTCCTGGCCCATGAGAAACTCGCCGCCGGGGATGAGCAGCAGATCGTTTGGGGTCATCGTCCAATAAGGAAAACTGTAGTTTGCGCTCGTTGTCGTCCACGCGATCGAGGATCACCCGCACGCGGTCTCCAATCGAAAACTCGCGGTGCGTGCGTCGGCCCACGATTTTGCGCACGTTCTCCTGATAAGTGTACTGGTCGCCGGGCAGCGTGTCGATAGGCACCAGGCCCTCGATGAACAGATCGGCCAGTTCCACGAACAAGCCATATTTGGCGGTCGAGATCACCAGCGCGTCGAAATCGTCGCCCACCCGCTCGGCCATGAACTGCACCTTTTTCCACTCCACCAACTCGCGTTCGGCGTCGGCCGCGCGCCGCTCGGATTGCGAGCACTCGCTGGCCAGTTCGGGAAGGCCGGCCACCGTCATCCCTTTCATCAGCCGATGGATCAGCAGATCGGGATACCGCCGGATGGGCGACGTGAAATGCGTGTAGGTATCCGCGGCCAGCGCGAAGTGGCCTTCGTTTTCGGTGCTGTAGCGCGCCTGTTTGAGCGACCGCAGCATCAGGTAACTCAGAATGCGCTCCTCCGGCTTGCCCTCGATCTTGGCCACCAGCTTCTGATACATGCGTGACGAAATCTTCAGCCCGGCATCCGCCAATTCGATCTCGTGGCGCTTCTTGCTGCCATCGCGGTGCCGGTCCGTGTACGCGAAGCGCTTCACCGGAATCGCGCCCACGCCCAGCGTGTACCCGAAATGCGCCGCCACCTCTTCGAATTCCATCACCCGCTTGGGGTCGGGCTTCTCGTGAATGCGGTAGAGGGAGGTCTCCACGGTATGTTCCAAATGCCCGGCCACGGCCTCGTTGGCGGCCAGCATAAACTCCTCGATGATGCGGTGGGCGATGTCGCGCGGCGCGCGCGTGACTCCGGTCATGGCGCCCCATTCGTCGAATTCGATGAGCGGCTCCGGCAGATCGAAATCGATGGAGCCGCGGCGTACGCGCTTGCGGTTCAAAATCAGCGCCAGCTCGCGCATCAGCTCGAAGCGCTCCACCAGCGGGCCGTAGCGCTCCCGCATCCCGGCGTCGCCCTCCAACAAAAGGTGGACGTTGGTGTAAGTCATGCGCTCGGCGCTGCGGATCACCCCGGCGGTGAATTCCTGCGCCACCACTGTGCCCTGATGGTCGATCTCCAAGAGCGCCGACAGCACCAGCCGGTCCACGTGCGGGATCAGCGAGCAGATGTCGGTGGACAGCTCGTAGGGCAGCATGGGCACGGCGCGGTCGGGAAAATAGACGCTGGTGCCGCGCAGCCGCGCCTCCCCGTCGATGGGGGTTCCCGGCCGTACGTAATGGCTCACGTCGGCGATGTGTACGTGCAGCGCGTAATTCCCATTGGGCATGCGATCCACCCATACGGCATCGTCGAAATCGCGGGCCGTTTCGCCGTCGATGGTCACAATCGGCATCTCGCGGAAATCGCGCCGGCCCTCCAGTTCGCCCGCCGTGATGGTATTCGGAATGGCCTGGGCCTGCTCCAACACCTCCGGCGGAAACTGGTGCGGCAGGTGATGCTTGCGGATGACGATCTCGACATCCACTCCGAAATCGCCGGGGCGGCCAAGAATCTCCACCACGCGGCCCACCGGCCCGGCGCCTTTTTCGGGAAATTCCAGTAGCTCGACGTTCACCACCATGCCGGCCAGCTCTTCCACCGACTCGACTTTCGGAGGGGTAACGCCGATGCGGTCGGGCGAGGGCGCCCCGTCCGCTGCGGCCGGAAACTCCATGCCCTCGGGAATCTCGATCCACTGGTGGATGCGCTCGTCGTGCGGCACCACATACTGGCCGCGCCGCCCGATGCGGAATTCGCCGACCACCGTGGACTGGGCGCGCTTGAGCACCTTGACGATTTCGCCATCCGCCCGGCCGTCCGCCTCGATTCGCGCGATCCGCACCACTACGCGGTCGCCGTGCATGGCGCGCTCGGCCTGGTCCGGAGGGATGAAAACATCGCCGGTAATGCCTTCGATGGGCCGCTCGGAAATCAGGAAGCCGTAGCCATCGCGGTGCATCTGCAGGCGGCCGACGGCGAACTCGCGGCTGCGCGCGGTGACGGCGTAGTGGCCGGAGCGCAGCTCGATCAGGTCGCCGCGCGCGGTGAGGCGGGCCAGCGCGGTTTCCAAATCGGTGCGGCCGTCGCCTTTCACGCCCATCTCGCGGACCAGTTGCTTGAAATTGGCCTTGGCGTGCGGGAGACTGGCGATGTGGTCCAAAAGGGCGCCGTCTGTCATAGCTTGATTTTACTGGCAACGGTGGCTGAGTTTATGCGAACTTTTGCGCTGCTGATTTCGGCGGCCCTCTTCGCTGCGCGGGCCACAGCGCCACTGCTGCCGGCCGGCTTCGGGTGGACCGGGCCGAAAAGGACCCGACGGAGCACTGAGCGCGCGCTTGATTTTACTTACGACGGTGGGGCGAGTTTATGCGAACTTTTACGCTGCTGATTTCGGCGGCCCTTTCGCGGCGCGGGCCGCCGCGCCACTGCTGCCGGCCGGCTTCGGGTGGACCGGGCCGAAAAGGACCCGGCGGAGAACTGAGCGCGCGATTGATTTTACTTACAACGGCGGGGCGAGTTTATGCGAACTTTTGCGCTGCTGATTTCGGCGGCCCTCTTCGCTGTGCGGGCCGCCGCGCAACTGCTGCCGGCCGGCTTCGGGTGGACCGAGCCGAAAAGGACCCGACGGAGAACTGAGCTCTTGATTTTACTTACAACGCCGGGGCCAGTTGGATCGTCTTTGGAATAGACCCTGGCCCGATCGAGGTGTTTTATGCGACGCCTTACACTGCTGCTGCTTCCGGCCGCCCTCTTCGCGGGGCAGGCCCGCTACGCCCGGTTGGGCGATTTCGATGGACAGGCCGAAGTGCAACTGGAGGCCGCCGAGGGCTGGATGGCCGCCGAGCGCAACCTGCCGCTGCCGGAATCCACCTGGTTGCGCACCGGGGCGGAATCGCGCCTCGAAATCGAGCTGGATGAGGGCAGCGCCTGGCGGCTGGGTCCGGATTCGCAGTGCGCGCTGGCCGACTACACGCGGCTCTCCACCGGCCAGCGCGTCACCCTGCTGTGGCTGGATCGCGGGCTGGCCTATTTCACCGGCGAGCCGGAGGGCCGTGACGCGCTCACGCTGGCCGTGCCGGGCGCGCAGATCGTGCTCACCCGCGGCGCACGCGTGCGCCTGGAAGTGCGCGAGAGCTGGAGCCGGATTTCGGTGATCGAGGGCGTGGTGCGCTTCTCGTCGCCGGCCGCCGAGATGGATTTGCGCGAAGGCCAGACCACGCGTGTGGAACCGTCCAATCCGGCGCGCTTTTTCCTCGACCGCGAAATCGCCCGGTTGGACTTGGACGAATGGAGCGAAGGGCGCGACAAGGCGCTGGCCTCTCCGGTTTCCGCGGCGCACGTACTCCAGCGCTACGGGCTGGTGGATCTGGATGCCGCCGGCGAGTGGATTCAAACCGGCGATCTGGGCGCGGTGTGGCAGCCCAAGGAGCAGGATGGATGGATACCCTATCGCGATGGCCGCTGGCGCTGGTACGGCGCGCTGGGCTACGCCTGGGTGAGCGACGAACCGTGGGGATGGCTGCCTTATCACTACGGCCGCTGGACGCGCAAGGACAAGCTGGGTTGGGTGTGGGCGCCGGCCGCCGGCGCCGTATTCAAGCCCGCCGAGGTCTACTGGATGCGCGGCGACAAGCTGGCCGGTTGGGGACCGCTGGCCCCCGGCGAAGAGTGGAACGGGTCGGATATGCCGGCCGAGTTTCTGAATTCCAACACCACCTTCGCGGCCTTTGCCGCGGATGCGCGCGCCATCGACCCGGCGGGCTTCACCGAGCGGCCGAAAGAGCCGCTGAAGGCGGCGGCGTTCACCCTGGCGCTTCCCTCGCCATCCTTCCCCGCGGCGCGTCTGGAGGCCACCCGGCCGCTGCTGGTCTCCTCGCGCACGCGGGTGCTGCCGGCGGTGACGGGCGGGTCCTTTGAAAGTCCCGGTGAAATTCCCACTGAGAGTCCGACGCCTCCTCCCGCGCCAGCGGTCCTTCCGCCTCCCGCGGCGGTTGCCGGCGGAACCGCTCCGCAGGATCCGCCCACCGTGGTGGTGAACCCGCTGTCCGTGATTCTGCTGACGCCGCCGGGCCAACCGGCGCCAGCGAAGTCTGCCCCCTCCTCCACGGCATCGGCGTCGGCAAGCGCTTCCTCGGCAACCACCACCAGCGGTGACACCAATCGCCGCCACGCACCGCCTCCTAAGCAGGAGCCGACCAAAACCAATCCGCCCGGCAGGAGATTCCGCGACGGCGAATTCGACCTGTACCGCGAAGTCCGGAACAGCTTCAACGCCAATGATTTCGCCCGCGCGCTCACCAGCCTCAACACCTGGGCCGAGCGTTTCCCGCACACCGATTTCGAGGCCGAACGGCAGTTCGATTATGTCCAGGCCTTCGACGGAACCGGGCAATCGGCCAAGGTGTTGGAAACGGCGAACACTCTGCTGGCGCAAGGACTGGCAACCGCGCTTCCCGATGCGCGCCAGGCGCTCACCGTGCTCTACCTGGCGTCGCTGAACCTGCAGAAGATCTCGCGGCCCACCCGCGCCCAGATCGCCACGGGCCAACAGGCCGCGCATGAATTGCTGCTTCGCCTGCCCGACTTTTTTGTGCCGGGATCGCGGCCGGCCAGCACCACCGAAGCGCAGTGGCGCAAGATGCGGCAGGATCTGGAGACGGTCGCAAACGGCACGCTGGCGCTCGCCGAACGCCACCGCGCCGCGCGCTAGAGGAGTCCCCCGACTCTTACCACAAAAAAATAGGTTTCATCCGCATTGACATACGCCGCAGACGGAGTATCATTTGGATTGACTCCCCCCGATTAAAGCCTGAAGGAATCGTGGACCTGACTCAAGACCCAGTTGTTCTCCAGACGGATTTTCCCGGAGTGGAGCGGCACGCTCGCGGCAAAGTGCGCGATGTCTATCGCGTGGACGGGCGGTTGCTGATCGTGGCCACCGACCGCATCTCGGCATTCGATTACATCCTGCCCACCGGCATTCCGGATAAGGGCAAGGTGCTCACGCAGCTCTCCATTTTCTGGTTCGATTTTCTCAAGGACCTCACGCCCACGCATTTTCTGACCGCCAATGTTGCGGAGTATCCGGAGCCGCTTCTCCGATTTCGCGAGCAACTGGAAGGCCGCTCCATGCTGGTGAAGCGCGCCGACATGGTGGAGATCGAGTGCGTGGCGCGCGGTTATATTTCCGGCTCGGGCTGGAGGGAATACCGCGAGAGTGGCACGGTGTGCGGCATCCCGCTGCCGGCCGGGTTGCGGGAGAGCGAAAAGCTGCCCGAGCCGATCTTCACCCCGGCCATCAAGGCGCAGAGCGGCCACGACGAGAACATCTCGTTCGAGCGCACGGCATCGCTGATCGGAAGCGGCCTGGCCACGCGCCTGCGCGACCTCACGCTGGCGATCTACGCGCGCGCGGCGCGCTACGCCGAGACTCGCGGCATCCTGATCGCCGACACCAAATTCGAATTCGGCTTTGTGGACGGCGAGCTGGTGCTGGGAGACGAAGTGCTGACGCCCGATTCTTCGCGCTTCTGGCCCGCCGCGACGTACCAGCCCGGCGGACCCCAGTTTTCCTTCGACAAGCAGTTCGTGCGCGATTATCTGGAATCGATTCACTGGAACAAGCAGCCCCCCGCGCCGCCGTTGCCGGAGGAAGTGGCCGCCCGGACCGGCGAGAAGTACCGGCAAGCGTACCACGCGATCACCGGCCGCGAATTATGAATTGGCTGGACGCAGTTCTGATTTTCATTCTGGCCGCCTCCATCTTCACCAGCTTTCGCAAGGGCCTCTCGCGAGAGTTGATCGGACTGGTAGCTGTGGTACTCGCGCTACTGCTGGGTATCTGGTTCTATGGCCTCGCGGGCTCTTTTCTGATACCGTATCTGAGTTCGCGCGGTTTGGCCAATCTGGCCGGCTTCTTCATCGTGTTCTTCGGGGTGATGTTGCTGGGAAGTCTGATCAGCCACGTGGTGGGAAGGTTCCTGCGGGTAACCGGGCTTCGCTTCGTCGATCACGCCCTGGGCGCCGGCTTCGGCGTGCTGCGCGGCCTCCTGGTGGCGGTCGCGCTGGTCACCGGCATCATGGCGTTTTCCACGGATGCCGATCATCCGCCTCAGGCGGTGGTGAATTCACGCGTGGCGCCGTACGTGGTGGATGCCGCGCGGGTGATTGTCGGGATGGCGCCGCACGAATTGAAGGAAGGCTTCCGCAGAACCTACGCGCAAGTGAAAGAGGCTTGGGGGAAGGCCCTCGAAAAGGGGATTCGCAACGCGGCCCCGGAAAAGAGAGAGCATGAAAGAAAAATTTGACAGGCTGGACGGGCTGGCGGCGGAGCTATTGGGAAAAGTGAAAATGGAAGATGCCGTCGAGCTACTGGAGCGCAGCATGATCCAGCTCGCGCTCGAACAGAGCGAGAACAATCAGAGCGCCGCAAGCCGTCAATTGGGCATTCACCGCAACACTTTGCAGAGAAAAATGGTGGAGTACGGCATGGGCGGCGGCCGCGCGCGTGCGCGCCGCAAACCAGTTTCCCGCGAAGGCCGGGCCCAGAGGGCACTCCGCCGCGGGAAAACCGGCGCCGCATAACCCCACCGTGCCCATCGATCTGCTGATCTTCGACCTGGACGGCACGCTGATCGATTCTCGCCTGGACCTGGCCAACGCCGTCAACGCCACGCGCGCGCATATGGGCATGCGACCGCTTGAGAACGAGCGGGTGTACTCCTACGTGGGAAACGGCGCTCCGGTGCTGGTGCGCCGCTCGCTGGGCGACCAGGCCACCGAGACGCAAGTCCAGGAGGCCCTGGAATTCTTCCTGGAGTATTACCGTGAGCATGACCTGGATTACACCACGCTCTACCCCGGCGTGCGGGAATCGCTGGACCGTTTCCGCGCCGCCGGCAAGAAGATGGCCGTGCTCACCAACAAGCCCGTGCGCATGAGCCGCAACATCGTGAATGGCCTCGGCGTGGGCGGCCATTTCTTCCAGGTCTACGGCGGCAACAGCTTCGAATTCAAGAAGCCGCACGCCATGGGCGTGGACGCGCTCATCGAAGAGGCCAAGGTGGGCCGCGACCGCACCATGATGGTGGGCGACAGCTCGGTGGATGTGGAGACCGCGCGCAACGCGGGCATCCGCTGCTGCGGCCTCACCTACGGATTCCAGCCCGAAACGTTGCAGGATCCATCTCCCGATCTGCTGTGCGATCGCATGGAAGATTTCGCGGACTGGGTGCTGAAGGGAACTACCGCTCCCTGACGGTCGCGGCTCCGAAGCGCATTCTGAGCCGCGAACGTCAGAGAGCGGTTGCTTACTTCCCGCCCCGGATCACTTCGTCCAGCTTCGCCAGCATGAGGCTCTGCCATTGCGGGCCAGCGCCGAAGCCGATCTGCTCCCATTCCAACTTCCCCTTGGCATCCACCAGCCAATTGCGCGGAATGGCCAGCGACGGCACCACCGCGTCCACCACGTCTTTGGCCGGAATCACCGGGAAGGTGAAGTGGTTTTCCGCGATATAGGGCGCCACTTTTCCCAGGTCCCCGGCGCCCTTGAGCAGCGCCAGAAAGCATTCCTGGACGACATCCTCGGCCGCCTCCGCCGATCCGGTCAAGCGCCAGGCGAACCGGAAGAGCGCGGTGCGGTGTTCGCGGTAAAGGTCCAGAAACGCCCGCTCGTCGCCCTGGCGGACCATCCTGAGCAAAGCGGCGTCGCCCGGCGTCTCATCCACACCCTATATTGCACCGGGCCGGCCAAAGGATACGCTTATTTTTCGAGCGCGGCGCGCGTCTCCCGGAGCGTGCTTTCGAGGCTCTGTTTGGGCAGGTCCTGAATGATCGGCTGCACGAGCCAACCCAGCCCCACGGGCACATCCCGCGTCAGCGAAATCGCTTCGCACTCCACCCAGGTGCCGCCATCGCGCTCGCGGAAACGCCAGTACGAGTTCAACCGCCACAGGAATCCCTGGCCGGTGCCGGGCGGCAGGTCGTGTTCGCCGGGCCGGCCGGGCTTGTCCACCTCGGCAATCCTGGTAGACCGCGAGCTGGACCGCCAGCGCGATGCATCCACGGGGACGTATTGCACGTCGTGTTCGGTATCCAGCACTACGGTGAGCACCACTTTCTTCAGCAGGCGCATGTAGACGCGGTAGCGATCGCCATGTTGCTCCAGTATCCGCGAGTCCTCCACTTCGGGCTTGTAGATGTCTTTGTGGCGATTGTAGTCGCGCATCAGTGCCATGGTGCGCGCCAGGGGCACGCCGGGCAGGAAGACGCTGCCGGTCCAGTCGTGTACGATGCCTCCGGGCACGCCGGTCTGCGCCTGGCTGCCGGCCGGCGACACCAGCACGGCGCCGTGCAGAATCCGGCTTGCCCGTGGGGCCGATTCGTCGGCCCAAAGAAAGCTCTTGCGCCCGTCCAGCCTCTGCTCGGCCTGGCGGATGTACCGGTCGAACGCCTCCACGGTCGCCGGTTTCAATTCCGCGCCCCGCAGGGCGGTACCACACAGGGCCACCGCCAGGAGCGCCTCCACCATCACCCGTTGCATACTTCCATCTTCGCCCGAGTTGGGGCGGTCCGCGCGACGTTCAATGCGGCCTTGCTAAGATCGTTCCATGGATCTGAGCTACCCGATTGGCAAATTCCAGCGGCCCCAGGAGGTCACGCCCGAGATGCGCGCCGGGTTCATCGCCCAGATCGCCGCCGCCCCGCAGGGCCTCCGCGAAGCCGTGCGCGGTTTGGACGACCATCAACTGGACACACCCTATCGCCCCGAGGGCTGGACCGTCCGCCAGGTGATCCACCACGTCGCCGACAGCCACATGCACAGCAACATCCGCATGCGCTTCGCCCTCACCGCGGTCGATCCCACCATCATGCCCTACCCGGAGGCGCTCTGGGCCGAACTGCCGGATGCCCGCAACCTGCCCGTAGAGGTTTCGCTTCTGTTGCTGGAGAACCTCCACCATCGCTGGGTGACGCTGCTGAAATCGCTCTCCGCCGCGGATTTCGCGCGCACGTTTCGCCACCCGGAGCAGGGATTGGTGCGCTTGGACACCAACCTGGCGCTCTACGCGTGGCATGGCCGCCATCACACCGCCCACATCACCAGGCTGCGCGACCGCATGGGATGGTAGGCCGGCGGCGAATCAGCTTGCGGACTTTTCGGGGCACATCACCAGGCTGCGCGACCGCAGGGGACGGTAGGTGGACTGGGGAAGAGGGGCGCCGTCTCTAAGTACGGTGCACTCTGGGCACGGTGCACTCTGGCACGGTGCACTCTGGGCCCGAATTCTTCTGGGCACGGAGCACTCTGGGACCGAAGCCTTTTGGGCACGGAGCACTCTGGGACCGATGCCCTCTGATCCCGATGCCCTCTGGGCTCAGCCTCCGTTGGGGTACCCTGGGCCGAGAGCTTTTGTCTGGAAATTGGAAATTTGGGGGATCCCCCCAAATTTTTTGCTGAAACTAAACGACTTAGGAAAGAACTTTGGGGGATTCCCCCAAATTTGGCCGCCGGGCCGGGCCCAGAGGGCGCCCCGGAAGCGCCCCGTGAGGGGGTGGCGCCAGGTTTTCACAACCAAGCCGCCCGGTGCCGCGTCCAATTGATCAGGGCCTTCCTGTATAATGGCTAGAAGGACCTCCGGAGTCTTCAATACCTATGAGCAGCCGTATCAAATACCTGGTTGTAAGTTCTTCAAGCTGCCTCACTCTCCTGCTTTTGATCGGGAGCGTGATGAGCAAAGGCGCTTCCACCGACGACCACTACAAGTACGTGGGGGTCTTCAGCGACGTGGTGGCCAAAATCAAAAACGATTACGTGGAAGATCCGGATATGAAGAGCGTCACTTTGGGCGCTCTGAACGGCATGCTCGAAGCCATCGACCCGTTTGCCAGCTACCTCAACGCCGAGCAGTACAAAGAGTACCTGAAGAACAAGGACGCCAAGCGCGCCGATCTCGGGTTGCTCCTCTCGAAGAAGGCCGGCTTTGTGGGGGTGGTCGGAGTAGTGCCCAACTCGCCCGCCGCCAAGGCCGGGCTTTCCACTTTCGACATGATCGAGAGCATCAAGGGCATTGCCACGCGCGATATGCCTTTGGCCTATGCCTCCATGCTGATGCAGGGCGAGGCGGGCAGCACCGTAGAACTCAGTGTGTGGCGCTATCGCCGGGCCGAGCCGCAAACCGTCAAGCTGACCCGCGCCATGCTCACTCTGCCTCCGGTGGATAGCAAGATGCTTGCCGGCGAGGTGGGCTACATCAACATCGATGCGCTTTCCGCCGCGCACGTGAAGGAAGTCGCCGCAGCGGTCGAATCGCTCGAAAAGCAGGGCGCGCGGAAGCTGATGGTGGACGTCCGCGACTGCGCCATGGGCGGCCCCGAGGATGGCGTCGCGCTCGCCAACCTGTTCGTGAAGCAGGGCCGGATCACCTATATGCAGGGGCAGCGCGTGCCGCGGCAGAATTTCGATGCCGATTCTTCCAAGGCCATCACCAGCCTTCCGCTGGTCGTGCTTACCAATCGCGGCACGGCCGGCGCGGCCGAGATTCTGGCCGCCGCCGTGAAGGACAACAAGCGCGGCGACGTAGTGGGCGAACGAACCTACGGGGATGCGGCCCTGCGCAAAGCCATCAACATGGATGACGGCGGCGCCATCATTCTGTCGGTCGCCAAATACTACGGCGCGGATGGCAAAGCCATTCAGGACACCGGCGTCCTGCCGGGGACGGTGGTACAAGAGGCCGATTCCCAAGTGGATTACGACGACAACGGCGAGCCGATTCCGGACACCGTCGACCAGCAGCAGCAGAAGCAGAAAAAGCTGGAGGACGATCCGGTGGTGAAGAAGGGTTTGGAGATCCTGGCGAAGGCGTAGGCGGGCGTGGCAAGCACCGCTCTCTGACGGCACCCGCTGGGCCCGGCGCAGCGGGGGTGGGTCGGAGCCGCGACCGTCAGGGAGCGGTGCCTTGCGGTCCCCTACAGCGTTTTCAGATAGGCGATCAGATCGTCTTTTTCCTGATCGCTCAGCATGTCTTTATAAGCCGGCATCCCGTTGCCGCCTTCATCGATCTTGGTGCGCACATTACCTTCGGTGGGCTTCTTCCCGTTGGTCAGCTTGTCTTTCTTGAACAGCCCCTTTAGCCCCGGCCCCATCTTCTTTTCGTCGCTGTCGGGGTTGTGGCAGACGCCGCACTGCTCGAAGACTTCCTTGCCCTTGGCCGGATCGCCCTTATCGGCCGCCCGCGCCGCCATTCCCGTTCCGGCCGCCAAGGCCGCAAAAATTGCCACCATCTGCATTTTCTGCATATCAGTCGGTTTTCTCCAGCTCCCAACTGCCTATCTTACAATGCCCGGGCGCGGCGCCGCCGGGCGGTCCCCCGATTTTACCGGGACGCCAGTTGTTTCACGTGAAACAGCGATTCGCGCGCCGGCCCACACCGGTTCCCCGCCCCGCCAGTTGCTACAATCGCATTGATGCCCGATGAGATTTACGCCGTATTCGACACCACCGAGGGGAAATTTAAGATCAAGCTGTTCGCCGACAGAGCCCCGAAAACGGTGGAAAACTTCGTGAACCTGGCCGAGGGGACCAAGACCGGCAAGCCTTTCTACGACGGCACCGTGTTCCATCGCGTGATTCCCGACTTCATGATTCAAGGCGGCGATCCCGAAGGCACGGGCCGCGGCGGGCCGGGTTATCGTTTCGCCGACGAGTTCCACATGGAGTTGAAACATACCAAGCCGGGGATCCTCTCGATGGCCAACGCCGGGCCCAACACCAACGGAAGCCAGTTTTTCATCACCGTGGCGGCCACGCCCCACCTCGACAACCGTCACAGCGTCTTCGGAGAAGTCAGCGAAGGCTACGCCGTGGTGAAGAAGATCTCACAGACGCCGCGCAATTCCCAGGACCGCCCGCTCAAGGAAGTGCGCGTCAATTCCGTGAAGATCGAGCGCGTTTAGGCATGGCGTCATTGTTCGGGCCACCACCGCTCCCTGACGGTCGCGGCTCGGTACAGTCCGTGCGTCGCGGCTCGGTACAGTCCGTGCGTCGCGGTTCGGTACAATCCGTGCGTTGCGGTGCGGTACAATCCGTGCGTTGCGGTGCGGTAGGACCCGTGCGTTGCCGGCCGGAGTGTTACTGAGCCGCGACCGTCAGGTAGCGGTCGTGCTGCCCGTGACCGGCCGTTCCCCCGCCCGCCTGGCCCTCTTCGGCGGCGCCTTCGATCCGATTCACAACGGCCACCTGGCGGCGGCCCGCGCCGCCGCCGGCCGCTTCCAGTTGGATCGCGTGCTCTTCATTCCGGCCGCCAGGCCGCCGCATAAAGCCGCCTGCCACGCGCCTTATGCCGACCGCGTCCGCATGGTCGAGTTGGCCTTGGAGGGCGATCCCCGCTTCGAGGTGTCGCGCATCGAAGAGGGCGCCGAAGGCGCCCGTCCCAGCTATTCCATCGACACGATCGAAAAAGTCCGCGCCCACATGGCGGCCGGCGACGAGTTGTTTTTCCTGATCGGCGCCGACGCCTTTGCCGAGATCGGCGCCTGGCGGCGCTGGCGGGAGGTGGCTCGCGCGGTCGTCTTTCTGGTGGTGAGCCGCCCGGGCCATGTTTACGAGATCCCGCCGGAAACCCGCGTGGAGCGCCTGGACACTGTCGATCT
Organism: Bryobacteraceae bacterium; assembly: GCA_052144935.1. Classification (GTDB taxonomy): domain Bacteria; phylum Acidobacteriota; class Terriglobia; order Bryobacterales; family Bryobacteraceae; genus JOPF133. The sequence continues at coordinate 34,304 of JBKQPR010000113.1, read as the reverse complement.
TCCGGTCTCTTCGTCGGAAATCCGGCGTAAGTTAGCTGCGGGAGATTTAATAGTGGACGTGCCGCCCAGCGTCTTGGGGTACATCGCCAGCCACCATCTCTACACCCGAATGTGAAGCCGTTCACACATGCGGCATCGGCGGCGATCGTCTCTGGCGGCTTCTCCGGGCGGCCGCCGGCTGGAAATCGTGGCCGCTAGATACACCGGGTGTGTCGCACCGCTCCGCGCGGCGCCGCCGCCACACGCGGCGGCCGGCTTCGGATTCCGGCGTAAGTTGTGAAAGATCTTGCATATGAAACACAAAAAGTACATTCTGTTTTTGAAGGAAAATTAATATGGAAGGCGCATTGCTCCACAAGAAGCGAATTGAGGCGTTCCCACCCGTCCGGGCTGCCGATCGCTGGAGGTCCATCTTGAAAAGAGTTCTTGCCTTTGCTTCCCTGTCAATGATTTCGCTCGCCTGCGTCGCGGGCGCCCAAACCCTGAGCCTCAGCCCCGCGTCCGTCAATTTGAGCGCGACGGTGGGCGGCACCACGCCCGTGAGCGCGACGATCAACGTGACCGCGTCGTCGGGCACAATTGCGTACGTCGCGTTTAACAGCAACAGCTCCAGTTCCCCCTGGTTGTCGCTGGGCGCCACGAGCGGCAGTACTCCCTCGCAGACGCCAGTCACCGGCAGCACACCCGGATCGTTTGTGATCTTTGCGAACCCCTCCGGCCTCGCCGCCAACAGCTATACGGGATCCATAACGGTGTCCGGAAACGGCGCCTCCACCAGCATCAATGTTACGTTCGTCGTGAGCACCATCGGGATCAGCCCGCAGCCGCCCGTGCTGCTCTCCTACCAGGTGAACAGCGGGAGTTTTCCCTCGGCAACTCTGCAACTGACCGGTCAGAATACGACGTACACCGCCGCGGTCCCCACTTCCTCCAATTGCTCTTGGCTGGTAGTGACTCCCACTACCGGCACCTCCCCCGGCACTCTCGCCGTGCTTCTGAACCCCTCGGTAGTGTTAACCCTGGCGCCCAACACTTATTCCTGCACCTTCACCATCACGCCTGCCAATTCTCCAGGCACCCAACTCCAGGTCCCAGTGGATCTGACGGTTTCCGCGGCGCCCACTGTAACCGTGAATCCTTCCTCCATATCCATGAACTACCAGACTGCGACGGCCGTTTTTCCGTCGCAAACCTTGACCCTGACTAGTAATGGCACTGTGGCGGTGCCCTACAGCTTGTTTGCCCAATCCACCGACACCGGTTACACCGGGACCCTCTGGTTTACTTTGAGCAAGACCAGCGGAACGCTTACGCCCCCGGGCAATACCGATCAGGTAATTGTTGCCTATAACCAGGGCGTTTCGTTACCGGCGGGCACTTACCACGGCGAGGTCACCGTAACTGCCGAGAATGCCTCACAGACCATTCCCATCCAATTGCTGGTATCCAACACGCCGCTGCTCAACGTAGCGCCTTCCACCGTCACTTTTACCTCGGAGTTGAACGGAAGCGCTCCGGCTCCCGTCACGGTCGAGGCTACCGCCACCAGCGGCCAGCCGGCCATCACCGTCGTCCCTACCACCACCAGCGGCGGCAACTGGCTGTTCGCCCAGGTGGGCGCAACCACCAGCTCCGGCACGCCCATCACCATCAGCGTGAACGTCTCCGGCCTTACGCTCGGACAATACAAAGGCACGGTTTCGGTTTACGGCAGCACCACGGGCAGTACTCCGCAAACCGTCGGCGTCACCCTCAACGTCGCCAACGACCCGCTGATCTCCACCAATGTCTCCACCAGCGAGCCGCTGGTCTTCGCCTATCAGACCGGTGGTACGGCGCCTGCCACCGAGACCATCACGGTCTCCAGCACCACCGGCGCCACCCTCAGCTACACCGCCGTGGCGGCCAACACCGCCACCACCAACGGTTGCGGCAGTAATTGGCTCCAGCTTGCGGGATCCACCACGGGCGCCACCAGCGGCTCCTTCACCGTAACCGCGAGTCCCACCGGGATCACCGCGGTCACCAGCGGAGCCGCCTGCACCGGCACCATCACCATCGCCGCCACCAATCCGGCCACCGGCAACGCCGCGCCCAATAGCCCTTACGTGATTCCCGTGTCCTTTTACGTCAGCGCCAGCGCTCTGCTGGTGGTTACCCCCGCCAGCGCACCCGCCTTCAGCGCCCAGGTCGGAGTGCAAGGTTCGGTGGTCTCGCAAAATTGCATTACCAACACATCCTCCAACTGCGCTCTCACCATCACCAGCACCAGCGCCACGGACCCGTTATCCATCAGCGTGAACACCGCGACCACCGACGGCGCCACCTGGCTTTTCGCCGTGCCCACGTCCGCGACGATTCCGCTCAACGGGAGCACGGCTCTCACCATCGGGCTGGCATTCATTCCTTCCACGCCCGGCTCGTATTCCGGCACGGTGACGATCACCGCCGTGGCCGCCAGCAGCGCCAAGGTGCTCGATAGCCCGTTGATCATTCCGGTGACCCTCCAGGTGACCGCCGGCGCGCCTACGGCCACTCCCGCGCAGTTGAGCTTCACCCAGACGCTGGGAGGCTCGGCGCCGGCCGCCCAGACCATCAGCGTCGGAAGCTCCACCGGTCAATCGCTTTCCTTCACCGCGTCGGCTACCACGACCACGCCCCCATCGTCCTCCTGGCTGACGGTGACTCCGACTTCCGGCACCACCCCGGGCACTCTCACGGTGAGCGTGAGTGGTGCCAGCCTGGCTGCCAGCACGACGGCCTACACCGGCCAAATCACCATCACCGCGTCCGGTGCCGTTCCCGTCACCGTGCCGGTCTCCTTCACCGTGAACGCAGGAACCATCTCCGCGAGTCCCGCTACGCTGGCCTTCTCGCAGGTGCAAGGCGGCACGGCGCCGGCCGCGCAGGCCATCAACGTGAACGGCACTCCTGGCGCGATCAGCTTCACCACCAGCGCCACCACCGCCAACGGAGGCAACTGGCTTACGGTGACACCCGCCAGCGGCGCCACGCCGGCCCTGGTGACGGTGAGCGCCAGCGCCGGCACCCTGACGGCCAGCGGCAGTCCGTACACCGGCACCGTTACCATCACGGCCCCCGGAGCCACCGGCAGCCCCATCGCCATTCCGGTCACGCTCACCGTGACGGCGCCGCAGACCCTCTCGGTGACTCCCGCGACCCTGAACTTCTCGGCCATCGCCGGTCAGCCGTCGCCTTCGGCGCAGATTGCCTCGCTCACCTCTTCCGGCAGCGGCACTCCTTTTACCGCGTCCGTCCTCACCCAGAGCGGAGGCACCTGGCTCACCGTCTCGCCCACCAGCGGCGTCACACCCGCCCAGCTCACCATTAGCGTGGCTTCCCAAGCGCTGGCCGCGGGCAATTACCAGGGAACCATCAGCATCAACTCGCCGAACACGGCCGCGCCCATCACCCTCACTGTGAATGTCGCAGTGGCGAGCATTCCTACGCCCGTGATCGCGGCGGTGCAGAACGCCGCCAGTTACGCGCTCGGTGGGGTCTCGCCCGGCGAAAACATCTACATCAAAGGCACCGGAATCGGGCCGGCCACGCTGACCGTAGCGGCGCCCAGCGCCACCGGCCCGTATCCGACCGCGTTGGGAAACACGCAAGTATTTTTCGGCAGCGTCGCGGCCCCCGTCCTGTACGTCTCCGCAACGGCGACCAGCGTGATGGTGCCCTATGAGATCGCCGGGCAGCCCACCACTAACGTTACGGTGGTCTACCAGGGCGTCACTTCCGCGCCGTTGACGTATAACGTGGTTTCCACGGCGCCCGGCATTTACACGCTGAACGAATCGGGCACCGGACCGGGCGCCATCCTGAACCAGAACTATAGCGTGAATGGTCCCAACAATCCGGCTGCGATAGGATCGGTGGTCGCCGTTTACATGACCGGCGAGGGCGTCACCAGCCCGGCCAGCACCACCGGCGGGGTGGCGCCGGGCAATGGCACCGGATTGAACCACCCCATCCCCACGGTGACCGCTACGGTGGGCGGAATGCAGGCCACGGTGAACTATGCGGGATCGGCGCCGGACATAATCTACGGCGTGATGCAGGTAAATCTGACGATTCCCGCAGGCGTGAGCGCCGGCGCGCAACCGATCGTGATTTCGGTGGGCAGCAACTTCCCCACTCAAACCGGCGTCACCATCAACGTGCAAGCCGCCGGAACGGCGGAGCCGCAGTAACCACAAGGGGACAGGCCAGCCCCACACGGACAGGCGCCCTGCTTCCAGTAAGGGAACAGGGTGTCTGTCCATCTTTTTTATGCCTCAGGCTTTCCGAGGCTTCCCGGAAGCTGCCTGACGGCTTGACATACGCGCAACGGCATGTCCGCTGCTATAGGGGCGCCTTCCGATCATGCCGATCATGGCGGTCATGGCCGGGCTATTCTCAGTCGAATCACACGGCTCTCGGTCGAATCACATGGCAGCGGCCGTGCTCCGGCTTTTCAGGCATTGTCCGTGAAGCCCAGCGGCGGCTGAACGCGCATGGGCGTGGAGATCTCAGGCGAGCGGCTGGCCGCGACTCGTATGACTGTCAGGGACGTCATTGGTGGCGGCGAAGAGTGGTCCGAAGCCTCAGGAATCCGTGGCTGATGGCAGCGAGCCGCCGGGAACGTTCACGAAGACGCCTGGGCGAGCGACCGGAACGCTTCAAACTGCGTCGCAGCACGCCTCCAGAGGCCTCCAGAGCTGCCCGCTTGACTTCCCCGTCTATTCCGTCATACGATATTACGCGAGACGTAATATCGTGTCCGACCCAACCATTCTCGTACTTGCCAGCCTGGCCGATGGCGAAAAGCACGGCTACGCCATGATGGAAGACATCCAGCGCTTCGCCGGCGTCCGCCTCGGCCCCGGCACCCTCTACGGCGCCATCACCCGTCTGGAGGCGCGCGGCTGGATCCGCCCCGTGCCCGCCCAGGACCGGCGCCAGCCCTACGCCCTGACCCCCAGCGGCCGCGCTTACCTGGAAGAGCAGGTGACCGCCCTGGACCAAGTGGTACGCACCGCCCTCGGCAGGTTGAAGCACGCATGAGACACCTTCTCCGGCTGGCGGCGCGGCTCTACCCGCCAGCCTGGCGCATGCGCTACGGAGCCGAATTCGACGCCCTGCTCGAAGACGCCGGCCCAAGCTGGCCGGCGCTGGGCGATGTCCTCAAAGGAGCGATCGTCATGCAACTTACCGCCGGGAGCTTCGCCAAGATCATCGCCGTCTGCGGAGCTATTGGACTCGCCGGCGCGGCCGTGGTGGCCATCAGCACCCACGACACTTATATCTCCACGGCCGTGCTCCAATTGGATCACGTTCCCACCGGCGAGGACCTGGCGATGCGGCTGGAACGGATCGACACCGACGTCCTCAGCCGCGGCTCGCTCGCGGCTATGATCCAGAAACTCGACCTGTACCCCGAAGAGCGGAAGAGCCTGCCGTTTGAGGATGTCGTTCAGCACATGAAAAACCGCACCATCCAGATCCGTCCGTTTCGTCCGGTTCGGAACGGGCGTGAGACCGGTCCTCTCGCTGGTACCTTCCAGATCCGCTTCTCCTATCCGGACCGCGTCAAGGCGCAAGCGGTCACCCGCGAATTGACCACTCGCGTGATTGCGGACGGCACACCCGTCGTCAGCCTCACCGTGCTCGATCCCGCCAGCCTGCCCGAGCAGCCCTCGGAACCCAACCGATCCGCCTGGATCCTCGCCGGCCTGGTGATCGGCTTGGCCGCAGGCATCATTTTGGCTGGCGTCCGCCGCTGGCCCGCCGTGGCGCTCTGCGGAATCGCAGGGATGCTGCTGGCCGGCGTCATCTCCTTCGCCATTCCGGACACGTGGATGTCCAGCGCGGTGGTGCGCGTAACTCCACCCGAATCCGCCGCACCAGTAGTGGGCTACATTCGCCAAAACGGTGGAGGCACGGAAGTCCGCGAACTCCAGGGACATTCCGGCGCCTTCCGGATCCGCTCGTCCGATCACGACCGCTTCAAGGCGCAGGCGGCCGTGCAGCAAGTCGTCGCGCGCCTGATCGAGGACAACCTTACGCATCGCGTGACCGGTTCCGGGGTCAAACAGGTCGAACTCCTCGACCCCGCCAGCCTCCCCCAACTGCCGATCCAACCCAATCGCCTCGCTATCGCTCTCCTGGGTCTCATGGTGGGGCTTGCGCTGGGCTTGCTGTGGCAGTGGATGCGACCCCGCCGCGCCCTCATCCTCCCCACGCCCTGATGCTTCCGGCCACCGCCGGCCGGCGCAAACCGCAGGCAGCCGGGATCGTTTCGAAGTCGCTTCGGTGTCAACCGCAGCACGCCGGTCTTTTACTTCGGCAACTGGATTTTTCATCGTGGTAAAACGAAACTGGGATCAGGGAGCGAGAACCATGGATGCAGAACTGTTGCTGGACCTGGCGCGGCATCAGGCTTGGGCCGATGCGGCGCATTGGAAAGCGCTTCGTGAGAATGGCGCGCTGTCGGAAGATGCGGAGATACGCAAGCGGCTGAACCACATGGCGATGGCGCTGAATTGGCTGACCATGCTGGCGCGCGGCGAGACGCCGGACACCACCGCGACGAAGGAAGTGGACTCCATCGACGAGCTCGAAGCGGCGATGGGGAAGGCCCAGGCGGACCTGGTGGCGGCGCTGGGGTCTACCGATCTCGACAAGACGATCACTTTGCCGCGCGGGCCCAACGGTCCATGGGAAGCACCGGCTGGCGTGTTGTTGCTGCAGGCGCTCACGCACAGCCAGCATCACCGCGGCCAGAACGCGTCACGGATGCGCCAACTGGGGGCCACGCCACCCATGACGGACTTCATAATCTGGTATGCATTGGGGCGACCGCAAGCTGGCGTGTGATGGGCCAGGAACGCCTCCTGGCTCCGTCCGTAGCCCTGGTGGGCCTCGCAGGGCAAGGCCGCCGCTATGCCGCGCCCGCACCCGCAGCTTCAAATGCGCCGATGCGCCGGGACGGGCCAGAGGGCGCCCCGTTTGCGCCATGTTTGTGGCGCCGGCTCACCGCCCAATGCCACTTACTTTGGGGTTGGTGCCCATTCTGCACAAGTCGTGGGGCAGCCCATCTTGGCTTGCAGCCGGCTCTCGGTGCGCAGACTCGCGCGGTCCGAAAAAGCCGCCTACAAAGGGCGGCTGGGCCCAGAGGGGCACCCCAGTCCTGCCCGCCCCACAATTAATGCGGAGTCCTGTTGCGGGCAAGGTAAGTGGCGCCGGCCCGGCCTGCCCCTGGCCGGAGACTCGGGCTTCTTTCCAACGAATACACCGCAGATTTTAAGGGATTTGTTGGTGGACGGCGGGGGATTTGAACCCCCGACCCCGGCGTTGCGAACGCCGTGCTCTCCCAACTGAGCTAGCCGCCCACGGGGTCTGTGGATACTGCTATTTCATAGTGCTATTTCGTAGTGCTATTTCACAGTTACAATATAGCAGATGACGGGGAACCGGATCAGCACCCAACTGCGGCGCATGCGGCGCGATTGGGACCGGCGGGCGCGCGAGAATGCCCGCTTTTATGTGGCCACCTTACAGGACCAGTGGTCCGATGAGGAGTTTTACCGGTCCGGCGAGCAGACCTTCCAGGAACAGATCCTCACCGACCTCGAAAACATCTGTCAGGGCAAAGACCCGCGCCAGATGAATGTGCTCGAAATCGGCTGCGGCGCCGGACGGGTCACCCGCGCGCTGGGCCAGCACTTCGGCCAGGTCTATGCGGTCGATATCAGCCCCGAAATGGTCCGCCAGGCTCGCCGCGGGCTGGCGGCTTTTCCCAACGTGCGGATTTTTCGGAATAACGGCCGGGATCTCGCGGTGGTCGGCGGGAGCTGGTGGAGCCGCTGGGGAATTGGCCGGAAATTGCAACTGGATTTTGCATTTTCCTGCATCGTATTTCAGCATATTCCGAGCCGGGAGATTATCGAAAGTTATGTCCGCGAGGTCAACCGCCGGCTGCGTCCCGGGGCCCTGTTCAAATTCCAGGTGCAGGGCAGTCCGCGCGTGAAAGCCGACGCGGACGATACCTGGGTGGGCGTTTCGTTTTCCGAGCGCGAGGCCCGCGAGATGGCCGGCCGCTGTGGGTTTGACATGCGCTATCAGACCGGGGCCGGCAGCCAATATTACTGGCTCTGGTTTTTCAAAGAACGGGAAATTCGCTAGTCGCCGGCAGTTTCCAGTGGCCGTTCGGCGTTCCCCACTCCTCGGAAATTCCCTGGATTACGACGATTTCCCTTTCTCCGAGTCTCCCGCGCGGCTGCCGCTGGGCTTCGTTTCGGGCGGTTTCTTTTTCCGGCTTTCCCAGTATCTTTTCATACGTTCGGAAACTTCCTGCCGCTCCTTCGATCCCATCGATTTCCGGCCTCGCCGTTTCCCGCCCTCGGCCGCTGGCGACGCAGCGGCTTCCGCGGCCCTTTGCAGTTCCTCCAATGAGGCGATTACCCGCTCGAGTTTTTCTTTCTCGGCGTATAAGTCTTGTATGGCTTTATATAGGTCCATCGGGTCTCAAAACCGCAACAGTGACCACGTGTGCCGCAGTCAAGACTGATAGTACACCGGAAAGAAGACGCACTTCTACGCGAAATCGGGATTATCGGACCATAAATGGCCAATGAGGTACCAATTTGTATCCAAGTACAGTAATAGCCAGAGATATCGCCCCGGCTATGAGCAACAGTACAACGGTTACAACGGTAAGGGCCTTGCGCCACGGGAATCGCCGATTTTCGCGGTGCAGTACCAGCAAATAGCTGGCGAAAATCCCCACGTAAAACAAGAGGCACATGGGCGTGGCGAACAGCATGAGATTGAATACGTCGGGCGTCGGCGTGACCACCGCGGCGATGATGAAGATCGCCAGAATCGCGTAGCGGCTGTGGTTCATCAGGAACGACGGCGTGACAATTCTTAGCAAGGTCAGGAAAAAGATCAGAATCGGCATCTCGAAAACCAGTCCCACACCGAGGACCACGTTCACGAATAAATCGAAATATTCCGTGATCGAGACCACCGGCCTGACATAATTTCCCAGCCCGATGCCGAGCAGGAAGGTCAGGCCGTAACGGAAGACCACGAAATATGCAAAAACTCCGCCGATAATGAAAAGGCCCGCGGAACACAGAATAAACGGCGCTGCCCAGCGCTTTTCGCGGCGGTACAGCCCGGGCGAGATGAAGGCCCAGACCTGATACATAATCCACGGCGATCCGACGAAAATCGAGCACACAATCGGTAGCTTGACCCAGATAATCTGGAAGCCGTCCATGGGCGCGATCTGCGCCAGTTCGGCGGGTTCGATGTGCAGCGTTTTCAACGCCTGCACCGCCGGCTGGCAGACGAAGGCCCACAACTGGCTGGAGAATGTGAGGCTGACAATGAAGGCCACCCCCACCCCGATCACCATCCGGATGATGCGCGCGCGCAGTTCTTCCAGGTGTTCCAGGAAGGACATGCGCAGCATGCCGTCGTCTTCGTCGTCGCCATCGCCGTCCGAGGGGGGACGCGGCGGAGGGGTACCCCCACCGCGCCCGAACATCCGCCGCTTCTGTCCAACCGGCGTCAGCTCCTTGGAACGCGCACTTCCCGGCGGGGGAGCGCCCGCTCCCTTCTGGTCGTCACTCGATGCCATTTAGCTTATGCGTTGTGTTCAGCCGTCGTGGGGGCGGACTCATCGTGGCCGGACGTGGCGGAATGTTCCGGGGCGCCAGGGGCGCCCTCCGGGGAATTTCCGTTGGCCTGGTGCACTAGAGCCGTCTCCGAGCCATGGGCTACGGTGCCTTCCGGCAAAGCGGCGGGTGATTCAGCGCCCTGAAGTGCGGATGCGCTTGCAGTGGATGGGGTGGTGGCAGTCGAATCGTTCGATTCCGTACCGTATGCTCCCTCATAGGTGGATTCATACGAGGAGTAATCGTAATTGTAAGTGTCGTACTGATAGTCTTTGGCGACTTGTTTCAGCGATTCGGTTTCCTGCTCCAGGCTTTTCATCTCTTTGTCGAACGTCGCTTTCAGCTCGCTCGACGCACGGCGAAACTCGGTCATTGCCTTTCCCAGCGTTCGCCCCAATTCGGGCAGCTTTTTCGGCCCGAAAAGGAGCAGCGCCAGGAGGAAAATGAAGACGGTTTCCTGCCAGCCTAGCGTGCCCATCGTCTCAACTCCTCCCGAGAGGTCTGATTCCACCTCATCATAACACGCGCGCCAGGACACGATTCAGGTGGGGCAGTTGGGGCAGTGGGGCGCAGTGGGGCAGGCAGGCGCCCCCCGGTTACCCACGGACCGCCACCGGCGCCCCTCTCCGTTTCATCATGGAAGGATGAGCGCCGAGTGCCCATTTTGCCGCGTGGTTTCGTCCCCCAACACGGCTGACATCGTCTGGGAGGACGAGCACACTATGGCCTTCCTTGACCGCCGGCCGCTTTTCCCGGGCCACTGCCTCTTGATTCCCAAGCCGCACTACGAAACTCTCGCCGATCTTCCTCCGGACCAGATCGCGCCGCTATTCGCCGCCGCCCGGATTTTGTGCGTGGCGGTCACCGGCGCCATGCGGGCCGAGGGCACCTTCCTGGCCAACAATAATCGCGTCAGCCAGAGCGTGCCGCACCTCCACGTGCACATTGTTCCGCGGCGGAAGAAGGACGGGCTGCGCGGCTTCTTCTGGCCCCGTTCCACTTATCGCGATGCCGAGGACGCACGCGCCGTAGCCGCCGCCATCCGCGAGGAAGCCCTTGGTTCGAAACCGCTCACGTCCGCGCCGTGAAGCGTTCATCCATCCGCCACCGCTATCGCGCCCTTCTTCCCGTGATATGTTGACAACCATGCATCCTCGCCGCCTGGCCCTTCTGGCTGTCAGTTGCGCACTCTTCGCCACCGAACCGAATAACGCCACCCGCCGCTGGTGGGCTCACGTCACCGCGCTGTCGAACGATAGCTTGCAGGGCCGCGATACCGGCAGCGAAGGATACCGCAAGGCGGCTGCCTACGTGGTCGCGCAATTCGAGCGCAACGGCCTCCAACCCGCCGGGGAGCACGGGTTCTACCAGACGGTTCCCTTGCACGTTTTGCGCTTCCGTGCCGATCGATCCACGGTCGAGTTGGTTCGCGCGAACGGCTCCACGAAGCTTCAGTGGCTGCGCCAGATCACCGTGCCGGCGCGGCCGGGAACCCCGGAATCCATCGATGCGGCCCTGCTGTTCGCCGGCAGCGGCCAACCTCCGGAGGGGGTCGATCCGCGGGGTAAGATCCTGGTTCAACTCGGCGGAGGCCGGGGCGCCGCGGGCGGAAGAGGAGGCGGTGGAGGCGGCCGCGCGCGCGGATCCATGGCGGGAACGCTGTCGATCGACAGCCTGGCCGGTCCCGAACCGCCCCGTTGGCCGGTGCAATACGCGGTGCAGATGACGGTGGCCGATGGTTCGGTTCCCGCCGGGGTGCCCTCTGGGGTGCCCGCTGGGCCCGGCAACGGCGATGGCTCAACTCCCGCAGGGGTGCCCGCTGGGGCGCCCTCTGGGCCCGGCAACGGTGAAGCCAGCCCTGGGCCGGCGCCCCTGGCGTTGCGTTTCAACCCTGAGTTCGCGGAGATGCTGTTTGAGGGATCGGGCCACAGCTTCAAGGAGTTGATGGGCCTTCGCGACCAGGAGAAGCCGCTGCCCTGGTTCGCTATTCCCGCCACTTTGAAGGCTCACCTGAGCTTTGAAAGCGGCGATTTGCAGTCGGACAATATCCTCGCCGCGCTTCCCGGCGCGGACCCCGAGCTTGCCAAAGAGTACGTGGTGGTCTCCGCTCACCTGGATGGTTACGGCATCGGCGAACCCTGGGGCAGCGACAACATCTACAACGGCGCCTTCGACGATGCGGCCTACGTGGCCACGCTGATCGATATGGCGGAGCGTCTGCATGAATCGGGAAAGAAACTGAAGCGATCGATCCTCTTCTGCGTGGTGACCGGCGAGGAGAAGGGGCTGCTCGGGTCGAAATACTTCACCGCGCATCCCACCATTCCCAAGCAGCAACTGGTAGCCGACATCAATCTCGACCAATTGCGGCCCCTTTTTCCGCTCCACACGTTGACCATGCTGGCCATGGACGAATCTACGCTCGGCGACACGGTCAAGAGCGTAGCCGGCTCGATGGATATCAAGATTCAGCCCGATCCCGAGCCGGGGCGCAATCTGTTGCGCCGGTCCGATCACTACAGCTTCATGCAGATCGGCGTTCCCTCCACCGGATTCATTTTTGGATACGTGCCGGGCACGCCCGATGAAGCCGCGTATCGCGAATGGTACGCCCGGCGCTATCACACGCCGCTCGACGACCTGAATCAGCCGTGGGTTCCGGACGCCGCCGCCAAATTCAACGACTTTTTCAACAAATTGGTAGAGACCCTGGCGAATGCGAGCGAGCGGCCGCACTGGAAGGCGGGGAGTACCTTCGCCAAATAGCCGGGGGGCTGCCCAAGCATTCACCGCGGAGACGCGGAGTTCACAGAGAAAACGCGGAGAAAATCCAGAGTATTTCTCTGTGTTTCCTTCGCGCTTCCTCTGCGTTCTCCGCGTCTCCGCGGTGAATGCTTGGGCAGCCCCTTTTACTCCAACGTCTCCCCCAGCACCTTGCGCCGTTGCTCTTCTCTAAACTGCCGGAGACGCTCGCGCAGGCCGGGCCGGCTGTTCGCCAGGATGGCCACCGCCAGCAGCGCGGCATTGCGCGCTCCCGCCGGCCCAATGGCCAGAGTGCCCACCGGAATTCCCGCCGGCATCTGGACCGTGGAAAGCAGCGAGTCCATCCCCTTCAACGAGGCGCTTTCCATGGGAACGCCCAACACCGGCAGCACCGTATGCGCCGCGCACACGCCCGCCAGGTGGGCCGCTCCGCCGGCGGCCGCCACGATCACTTCGAGGCCCCGCGATTCGGCCTGGCTCACATACTCGGCCGTCTCCGCGGGGGTACGGTGGGCCGAAAGCACGCGGCACTCGTGCGGGATTTCGAAGCGCGTGAGCAGCTCATCGGCCTGGCGCATGGTCTCCCAGTCCGACTTGCTGCCCATAATCACGGCTACCAGCGGCGCCCCAGCCATGGACTATTGACCTTGGGCCAGCGTGAATCCGGCCTGGCCGTTGAAGGTGTGCAGCGTCTGGGTGGCCGCGATCTCTATGCCGGCCTCCGCCACCCGGCCTAATAGAGCGATCAGCACCGGCACGGGCGCTACGCCCTCGGCCATGAAGCGGCAGCGGAAGCTGTCGGTGCAGAAGGTCTCGGCCCTTCCCGCCGGCCAAACCTTGACCCCGCGGTTGTCGATCATCTGCAGGGTCAGCCCCTCGCCGGCCAGCTTGCCCATGACTTCGGCGAGCTGGTTGGGATTGCGGGAAGGCCAGTACACAAAGACGTCGATGCCCTTGGTTTCCACGCTGGTGAGGGCGGCCGCAACCGCGGCTCGCGCGGCCGGAGCGGTCCCCGTGCGATGCGCATAGCTCACCGGCTTCAGGGTGTTGGGCTTTTGCCCCAGGCGCGCCACCACCGCGTCGGCGAATTCCCTGGTCCCGACCTTCTGCGCGCTCACTCCTTCGGTGAAGACATCGTAAGTGTGGATGCCATCTTCGATGGTGCGCAACCAGGCATTATGCACGCGCTCGGCCGCCTCGGGCTGGTCGATGTGGACCAGCATCAGCACGGCGCCCAGCAGCAGCCCCGAGGGGTTGGCCAGATTCTGTCCGGCGCGCCGCGGCGCCGAGCCGTGGATGGCTTCGAACATGGCGCACTTGTCGCCGATGTTGGCCGAACCCGCCAGGCCGACCGACCCGGCGATCTGCGCCGCCACGTCGGAAAGAATATCGCCGTACAGGTTCGGCATCACGATGACGTCGAAGGCTTCCGGCGTGTCGGCCATTTTGGCGGCCCCGATGTCCACGATCCAGACCTCCTTTTGGATATCCGGATACTCGACGGCGATTTCGTCGAAAACCTTGTGGAACAGGCCGTCGGTGATCTTCATGATGTTGTCCTTCATGAAGCAGGTGACTTTGCGGCGGTTATGGCGGCGCGCGTACTCGAAGGCGTAGCGCACGATCTTTTCGCTGCCCGGCCGCGAGATGAGCTTGATGCAGGAGGTGACTTCGGGCGTCAACTGGTACTCGATGCCGGCGTACAGGTCCTCCTCGTTCTCGCGCACAATCACCACGTCCATGTTGGGGTGCTTGGTGTCGATGAACGGGTGATACGCCACGCACGGCCGGACGTTGGCGTACAGGCCCAGCGTTTTGCGCGTGGTGACGTTGAGGCTCTTGAAACCGCCGCCCTGCGGGGTGGTGATAGGGGCCTTCAAGAAGACTTTGGTTCGCAGGAGGGAGTCCCAGGAACTCGGTTCAATTCCGGCGCTGTTGCCGCGCAGATAAACCTTTTCGCCAATTTCAATGGTCTCAATCTGGAGCGCCGCGCCGGACGCTTCCAGGATCTGGAGCGTGGCGTGCATGATTTCCGGTCCGATACCGTCCCCATGGGCGACGGTGATGGGTGTTTTCGTGGGCATAAACGGAATACCCAGGATATGTGGAATGCACCACAGTGCGCAACCGACAGGGTTCTGAGGGAACCGTAGCTCATGCAACGGATCGAACTGAACGATCAGTATCCGTTTGCCAACCTGCGAGGCCATCTGCCGCGCTCTTCCATCCGCAATTCGAGTGACCGCCACACCGACCGTAGGCGGCGGACTGAAAATCCTTGTGGCATTTGGCCCATGGGCACTCCCTAACGGTCGCGGCTCCGATGCGCGTTCAGAGCCGCGAACGAAAGAGAGCGGTTGCAGCCGCCCCGCCGTTACTCGGTCCGCAGCGCGACCACGGGATCCACGCGCGTGGCCCGCCGCGCCGGCAGGTAGCTGGCAAATGCGCCCACCAGCCCGAGGAAGGCCGCCGCGGCCGCGAACGTGAGCGGATCGGAAGCGCCGACATTCACCAGCATTCCGCCGGCGATGCGCGCCGCCGCCAGGGCGATCGCGCTGCCGGCCAGCAGCCCCGGAACCATCAAGCCAAGGCCCTCCCTCAGCATCAGCGCAAACACGTCGCCTGGCTGCGCGCCCAGCGCCATGCGGATCCCGATCTCCTGCGTGCGCTGGCTCACGGCGTAACTCATGACGCTGTATAAGCCGATGGCCGCCAGCAGCAGCGAAATCGCGCCGACCACTCCCAACAAGCTGGCCGCGGTGCGCTGCGCGAATAAGGAGCCGGTGGTGGCGTCAGACAGCAACCTTGTGCTGAACACCGCATCCCGGTTGAGCGCGAGGGCCTCCCGGCGCAGGACGGCGGTCATCCGTAGCGGGTCTCCGGCGGTCTTGATGAAGACGGCGAAATTGAGACCGGGCTTGAACCATTGGCGGAACGGTATGTAGAAGAACGGGGTCGCGCCCTCCATCGGCGTGTGGTACTTGCTGTCCTTGACCATCCCAACCACAGTGGCCGGGTGGCCCTCGCAGCGGAGCTTGCGGCCAATCGGGTTTCCGCCGTGGAAGAACCGGTGGGCGAAGGTTTCGTTGACCACGATCACCGTGGGCGCCTCGGCCGAATCGCGTTCGGTGAAGTCGCGGCCTTCAAGCATCCGGATGCCAAGCAGTTGGAAATAGCCGGGCGGAACGGTGGCGCGATGGATCATCATCTGCTCATTGGGCGCCGGAGCGTACCCCTCAATGTCGAGTTGGTGCCAGGGCGTGATGCCACCGCCCGAAGGCGTCGAAAGGGGAACCACATCCGAGTAGGTCACGCCGATCACGCCCGGCTTCGACTCCAACCGCTCGCGGAGAGTCCGGCAGAAGTCCCGCTGCTCCTCGGCGGAGTAGCCCGCGTAGGAGAGATAGAACTGCGACACCGAGATGTTGGACCGGTCAAACCCGGGCTGGATGCCGCTGGCGTTCCGGAAGCTCCGGTAGAAGAGCCCGGCTCCGATCACCGCCACCATCGCCAGGGCCATTTCGGAGACCACCAGCAGACCGCGCAGACGGTGCGAGCCGGAACCGGAGCCTCCGCTACGCCCTCCTTCCTTGAGGGTTTCATTGAGGTCGCAGCGGGCGATGAACAAGGCCGGCGCGGTGCCCGATAGCAGAGTCGTAACGACGGCAATCAGCAATGTAAAGCCGAGTGTGGGCAGGCTGAAACCGTCGCCGAAATCCAGCGGAATGTCGGGGTTGGGTACCAGGAACAGGAGCGACTGGCCCAGCCACGATGCCAGCAGGACCCCGAAAGCCGCGCCGGCGCCGGCCAGCAGCAGGGTCTCGACCAGAAGCTGCATTGCCAGGCGGGAACGCCGGGCCCCCAGCGCCAGCCGCATCCCGAACTCCCTCTGGCGGGATACCGCGCGGGCCAGCAGCAGGTTGGCAACGTTGGCGCAAACGATCAGCAGAAAGAGCAGAGAGAGCGCCATCAGAATCCGCAGCGGTTGGAGCAGCATGCCCTGGACGCCCAGATGCCCTTGCCACAACGGCGTCACCGTGAGGCCGATACCCCGGTTGGTGGCGGGGTATTGGGCCGCCAGCTTATCTCCCAGGGCGGCGGCTTCCGCGCGCGCCTGCCCGATGGTGACACCGGGCTTCAGCCGCACGATCGTATCAGTCTCGTCGCGCGTCCCGCGGTAGTGCAGCGTGCCATCGCCAGTGCCCATCGCGGTCGCCATGGTGACCGGCATCCATACGTCGTAGACCACCCCGCCGGTGGTGCCATGGAACCCCCGGGGCGCCACGCCGACGATGGTCAACTCGTGACGGTTCAAACGGATGGTTTTGCCCAGCACCTTTGGATCGCCGCCGAAGCGGGACTGCCACATGCCGTAGCCGATCACGGCGACCGCCGCGCCGCCTTCCTGGTCCCGTCCCTCCGCGGGCAGGAACGTGCGTCCTAGCACGGGCTTGACCTTCAGGAGATCGAAGTAGTTTGTCGAGACCAGCTCCGCCCAGCCCCGCGCCGTTTCTCCCTCGTCTCCCACGCTGAGGGGTGTGAAGCGTCCGAGAGCGACCCCCGAGACCAGCTTCAGATTGACCCGGTAATCGCGGTAGTCCAGATAGGACGTGTTGACCAGATACTCCCCGCTGGGGGTCACGGTCTCAATCAGAGCGAGTTCCCGCGGATCGCCGACGCCGGGGAAAGGATGCAGCAGGACGGAATCGATCCAACTGAACACCGTCGTATTTACCGCAATGCCTAAGCCGACTGTGAGAACAACGATGGCCGTGAACCAGGGGCGGCGCCGAAGGAGCCGCAATCCGAACCACACATCCCGCGTGAAGCTCGACATAGCGATATTAAGACCTGCAAATCTCCGTCCAATTGTAACTCCTTACAAACCGCGAGATGCCGGCGCCCCGATTGTTCGCCTATGGGACGGGTTGTCCGGAACCGGAGGTTGCCGCGCGAGACGGACGCCGCCCAAGAGCCAGCCGCCGGTGGCGACCCGGCCAGCGCCGCGCGGCGCCCCGCTCCCGTTCGAACAACCGCCGCTCTACTCGGAGAGAGCCTTGGCACCGCCGGCGAAGGCGTCGTATAGCAGGCCGAAGAGACAGCCGGCCACAGCGCCATCCACAAACCCGTACACTGCGCCGGGCAATACCCCTCCCAGCGTGGGCTCGGTATCGGCGCCCGGGCAGACCGAGCTCATGAGTCGCAGGAACTCTCCGCCGTACGAATGCGCGGCCATGTGAATCAGGCCGGCGAATAGCATCGCAAAGCCTCACAGAATCGCCGAACTCAGAGTTATAGCTTTGAGTGAAACTCTCATATTTCCTCGCTTTCACCATGATGGACGCAAGTTGCCTGGGGAAGATGCGTTACACAACCCGAATTGGTGCTGCCGCGCACTTACTCATCGCAAAAGCATCGCGAAATACTGTCTCGACAGGATACGCACCTTTCCTGCCGGCGCGTCCAAAAATACAGAGGATAAGGAGCAGAAGATGAAACTCAGAGCCATTCTAACGAGTAGTTGCATTTCCATCGCGATGGTGCTATCCGCCGTTCCGGCGCTTGCCGCGGCGGCGCATGAATGCCCTGCCGGAAAGCCGGCTGCCGCGTCGTCGACGTGGGACTTCCAACGTGAAGCCAATACCATCTTCGAGGACATTCAAACCTACGCCCTGGGAGCCCAGTACCATGCCGAGATGCTGGACAGCCCCGGCTATAGCAACCTGCCGTGGGAAGAAACGGCGGAGCAGTTGGACAATCTTCGCAGCGATATCAATAATATTGGCGATAAGCTCTGCCGGCTGGAAACCATACGTAGCGCGGTGGCCCCGTGGCAGCAGCGCGTAATCGATGACATCGAGGGGACCGCTAGTGTGCTGGCCGACAACGCGCAACACGCCATCCTGTTCGCCAACGCCAACAGAAGTTACTTGTGGGCCCCCACATATCGCAACCGGCTGGACAACCTATACAGCGAAGCCAAGGGCTTGACGCGCTACGTCGACAACGCGGTCCAGTTCCCGGGCGCTTCGAAAGAGTATCAGGACCTGAAGCGCGGCCTTGGGGAGTGAGCTTTTATAAGCTTCCTCGCAGCCCTCTATGACTTCCGCCCTCACTGGGCTTGACCGGGCCGATCCCTGTTCCCGGTAGTGCCTGAAAACTGTTCAGGCACTGCCCTGTTCCCCTATGAATTTGGAGGTACATTAAAGATGAAAGTCGATCTGTCGTTCCTGGCCGGCACAGCGTGCGCGCTGTTGTTGGCGGTTCCACTGACCGCGGCCAACGGACCCGCGGCCAAAACAAATAACAACACCAACAAGAATATGACGGCGGCCACGGCCATACGGAGCGCCTGGCCACCGGAAACCCTCTCCGGGAAGATCTCCATGGTCGATCCCGATCGGAAAATGGTGGTGGTGGAAACGCCGGATGGAATTCCCTTCGATATGGTCCTCACCGCCAGGACTCGGATCAAATCCGGCGATCGGGCCATCACTCTCAAAGAGCTGACCGGAGACATGAACAAGGCCGTTTCGGTCAAATTCACTCCCGAGCGCCGCGGCGACGTGGCGCGGTCGATCGAGATCGGCGGGTAAGCCGGGGCAATCGGCTCTTTTAGGCGACAATAGGAGGCATGTCTGCAACCACTGCCGATGATTGTCTCGCCCAGCTCACGAAGGTCTGTCTGGCGCTGCCAGAGGCGGCGCGGCTGGACCACGGAAGCCACGCCGCCTTTCTGGTCCGCAAGAGCACCTTCGCGTATTTCCTGAACGACCATCACGGCGATGGCATCCTTTCGGTCGCGTGCAAGGCGCTGCCCGGCGATAACGCCGCTCTCGCGTCCGCTCAACCGGACCGCTTTTACCTGCCCGCTTACATCGGGCCGAGAGGCTGGATCGCGCTGCGCCTGGACACGGGCGAGGTCGATTGGGACGAAGTCGCCGAACTGGTGGGGGTCAGCTATCGCCTGATCGCGCCCAAGAGCCTGCGCAAGCTGGTAAAGCGCGGACCGTAGCGGGAGAAAGAACGATCCGCCACGGATGAACACAGGGCTCACGTGTTGGGCATCTCCGTCCGTACGGTCAAACGCGACTGGAGTTCGGCGCGCGTGGCTCCAGGCTGAGTTCAGCGGGACGGCCGGATGACCCCTGAACGCTGGAAGAGAGTTCGCCAGCTCTTTGATACCGCGGCGGCATTTCCTCCCGAGGCGGCCGGGGAGTTCCTCGGCCGGGAATGCGCCGGCGATCCCGACCTGTCTGACGAAGTCCGGCGCATGCTCGCGGAGCATGAACGTACCGGCATTCGAGATGCTTCATAGTTCCAGCGTCTGCAGTGCAGCCGGCAATTGCGACAGTACTATGTCGACCTTAAGCTAGCGAAGTCCTGGACTCTCACGCTGAATGACGGAATAACTTTGCCCTGGTACGCGTCGGGATCCAACGAGGTGCCCGTCAATACCGGCCCCGTGACGGTAGTCCTCGGCGGTTCGCCCCCCACTTCGATTTCGGACCCGGGCACGGGCGTATCCTCGGCGACGCTAACGGTTACCAACAGCGACGGGTCCGTCACAACTTCCAACTTCCCAGGAAGCCTGACACCCAGCAGTCCGCTCACCTTTGTGGTTCACTACTGCTACAACGGGATGTGTACACAAAGTGACCGTTCAGATTACTGCGCTAAGCACCAGTGACTGCCCGGAAGCCCTGGCGGCTCCGCGCCACCATCGTGAGCCGCCCTACTCTTCCCGCAGAGCCCTCATCGGGTCCACCCGGCTGGCGCGCCGCGCGGGCAGAAAACTCGCGAACAGGGCGGCGGCCACCAGCACGGAAATCATTGTCGCCACGGTCAGCGGCTCGGTGGGCCGCATTCCCTCCACCAGGCGCTCCAGCACGCGCCCTGCCGCCAGGGCAGCGGCCGCGCCCACGCCCACACCGGCGAGAATCATTCCCAGGCTCTGGCGAAACACCATCCGCATGACATCCCGAGCGGTAGCCCCCAGCGCCATACGCACGCCGATCTCCGGCACGCGCTGGCTGGTCAGGTACGCCAGCACGCCATAAATCCCCACGCACGCGAGCAGCAAAGCCAGGCCCGCGAACATGCCGAACAACAGCGCCAGGAAGCGTTGCCGCGAGAGAGTGCCGCTGGCGAGCTGCTCCATCGTGCGAACCTCGTAGAGAACCTGATCGCCCCCGGCTCCGCGCACTTCCCGCCGCAGCGCCTCGACCACATTCAAGGGAGGGATGCCCGTCCGCACGGCAATGGACATGAGTTCGGACCAACGGCGCAGTAACTGGTCGGGGACCTGGGCAAACGGATAATACAACTGGGCGCGTACCTGCGCTTTATCGTCCCCGGCGAGCCCCCAATGCCGGACATGGCTCACCACTCCCACCACCCGCACGGGGTCGGGGGCGATCCCGATCCACAGATGCTTGCCGATCGGCTCCTGTCCGCCGAACGCCTGTTGCGCCATCACGTCGTCAATCACGGCCGCCGATTCATTGCCCTTACGATCCTGGTCATCGAAGAAGCGGCCTTCGATCAGGCGGATCCCCATCACCTTCAGATAATCCGGCGTCACGCTGGATGCCAACGTGATCGGCTGCTGGTTCTCCGGCGGCAGATTCGCGCTGGTCCAGTAGCCGATCTGGTTGTTGCCTTGGCGCATCGGCACGGTGTCCACCATCGTAATGGACTCGACTCCCGGCACGCGGTGCGCGCGATCCAGGACGTCCTGCCAGGCGGCGCGAATCCGCGCCGGATCGGAGAGCGTGGCCGGCGAAAGCGCCATCCGGGCGGTCAGGATGTTGCGAATGTTCACGCCCGGGTCGAGGGACGAGAGATGCAGGAGCGTGCGCCCGAGCATCCCCGCCGAGACCAGCAACACCACCGCGAGGGCGATCTCGGAGATCACGAAACCTCCGTGCAGGTGGCGCGAGCGGCCCGCTACGGTCCGCGCACCGGCGCGCAGGGTCAGTTCCAGCTCGCGCGCCGGAACGCGCAGCGCCGGCGCCAGTCCAAAGAAAAGTCCGCTCCCGAGAGAGACGCCCAGTGCGAACAGCAGCACATGCCAATCGACGTGGACCTCCTCGGCGCGCGGCAAACTGCCCGGCCAGAACACTACAAACGGGCGGATTCCGACCGCTGCCAGCAGGATGCCAAGCAGGCCTCCGGAAAGGCCCAACACCGCGCTCTCCGTCAGACATTGACGCACCAGCCGGCTGCGGCTTGCCCCGAGCGCCACCCGCATGGCAAATTCCCGGCTGCGCGAAACCGCACGGGCCAATAGCAGGCTGGCTACATTGACACACGCGATCAGCAACACCAGGCTCACCGCGCCCAGCAGCAGCCACAGCGTGGACCGGACGTCTCCCACGTCTGGATGCAACGTCGCCGCGATGAAACCGCGGCCCTTGTTGGTGTCCGGATACTGTTCGGCCAGGTGGCGGCCCAGCAGGGCCAGTTCCGTCTGGGCCTGGAGCAGCGTCACGCCGGGGCGCAGGCGGGCGATGCCTCCGATGGGATGCGGTCCGCGACGCTTGAGAATCGGGTAGGTGCTTTGACCGAGCGGCGTATACACATCCGCTTCGCCATCATCGATCCGGAAGCCCTCGGCGGCGATGCCCACCACGGTATAGCGCGCTCCGTCAAGAACCAGCGCGGTGCCCAGCGCGGCCGGGTCGGCGGCGAACCGGCGCTGCCACAGACTGTAGCCCAGGATCGTCACTGGCGCTCCACCTGGCTTGTCCTCCTCGGGCAGGAACGGACGCCCTCGAAACAGCGGAACGCCGAAGACCGAAAACAGGTTGGAAGAGGCCTGGAATTCCTCGACGTGCTCGGGGTCGCCGGGCTCGCTCAGCGTGCCGGGGTTGTAAAACCACCCCGCCAGCTCCAGCGAGCGGCTCTCGCGCCGGCAATCGAGAAAATCGGGGTATGACAGATTCTGGTCGCCGTACAAGGCCACATTCCAGTCATCCGCATGTCCATGCACGGCCACCAGCCTGGCGGGATCCGGATAGGGCAGCGGCTTCAGCAGCACCCCGTTGATCACGGTGAACATAACGGTGGTCGCTCCCGTGCCGAGGGCCAGGGTCAACAGGGCCACGGCCGTGAACGCCGGCCGCTGCCGCAGAGTGCGCAGGGCATAGCGGAAGTCGTGCCACAGGTCCTCAATCCAGCGTGTGCCACGGGCATCGCGGCACTGCTCCTTCACCTGCTCGGGACCGCCTAGAACCAGCCGGGCCTGCCGGCGCGCCTCCGCGGGGTCGTGGCCCCCCGCGATCAGATCGGCCGCGTGTTGCTCGATATGGAAGCGAAGCTCCTTATCAAGCTGCTCCTCCATCCGGCTTCGGCGCCACAGACGCTGCCACCAGCTCATTTCGCGCCTCCCTCCGACAGTCTCAGGATGAGGCCGACGGCTTCCGCCAGGCGGGCCCAACTGGCCGTCTCCGTGTCGAGCCGCGCCCGCCCCTTGCGCGTCAGGCGATAGAACTTGGCCTCACGCCCGGTCTCGGTCTCCTTCCAGTCCGCCGCCAGAAGGCCGCGATTCTCCAACCGGTGCAAGGCCGGGTAGAGCGAGCCTTGCGGAACCTGGACCACATCGCGCGACACCTGCTGCAGCCGTTGCGCGATGGCGTACCCGTGGACGGGTCCCAGCGCGACAATTTTCAAGATCAAGAGGTCGAGCGTCCCCTGGGGGAGATCCGATTTCACCGTCATTGCCTATACCTCCTTCTTCTACACATTATACATGTAGAAGGCCGAAGTATGGGTGGCTCCGATTCACCGCGGAGGCGCGGAGGTCACAGAGGCTACGCAGAGAAAACCCTTTTCTCTTGGTTTTCTCCGCGCTTCCTCCGCTATCTCCGTGTCTCCGTGGTGAATCGGAGCCCCAGCCTAAGCCGAAGGCGGATTCGTAAACCCCGTCACCGCATCGATCCGCCCGTCCGGCCGGAACACGAAGAGGCTCGTTCCGCTCATACGTTCTTTCCCGTCGCTCCCCGCCGCAACCCAATCGGCCAGCACTTCGCCCTGGCAATGCCGCACGTCTCCCTTCCGCCGCAGGACGATGCCCGGCATGAAGCGCTGCGCCGCGCCGATGTGCGCCATCAAATCGGCCATGCCATCGAGCAGACTGAACCGGTCCCGGAACCGGATTCCGGGCGCTACGATTTTGGCGAGCGTTTCCTCGCGCGCCTGAGCGTCCGCCACCACCCAGGCGCCGAACCAGGCATCCACCGCGCCGGCCACGTGCGCGTAGGCTTCGTTGGCCACCACGTTGGCGAACAGCGAAAGCTGGAAGCGCCACGCTTGCACGTGTTCGTCGCGCGGACCGGCCTCCGTGAATTCATGCCGGAGCTGCAGCCGGGTTCCGGCTTCGTCCGGCTCAAGCTGAATGGTTACGCGCGAGGCGCCGGGCGGTATCGGCCGGCCGCTGGCGAAACCGTAGGTGAAGGCGATCCGCTCGGGCGCGTGTACTTCCAAAACCTCGCCCAAGGTTTCCACTCCGTTGGGGTGGCGGATGTACACCTTGCCGCCCGGCCTGGCGTCGATGGTCGAGCCGGCGCCCCACCAACCGGCCCATCGCGCGCTATCGGTGAAAAATCGAAAAACCGTCTCCGGCTCAGCTTTGATCAAAATGGTCCGATCCAACTCGTATGGTAATTCCGGCATGCTCCCTCACAGTCTTGGTTTCTTGCTATGGCGCCGGCGCGGCTTAGGCCCCCGGCGGGTTTCTTCCAATTCAGCAGCCAGCTTGAGCTTCCACAACGCGTCGTCCCACATGCGCTCCAGGATCTCCGCAACCGGCCCGAGCGCCTCGCGGCGGGCCCTGTAAAACCGGTTTCGCTGTTTGGCGCGGGCCTCCACCAGGCCCGCCTCGACCAGCGCCCGCAACTGCAGCGAAACCGCTCCGAAGGTAACGTCCGGCATGGCCCTGTGGATGGCGCCGGCGGTCTGCTCCTCGTTCCACACCAGGCGCAAAATCTCGCGCCGGCGCGGTGAGGCGATCGCATCCAGCACCGCGGACTCCATGGAAATATATTTTAGTTTCAACTAAAATGTTTGTCAAGAGCGGCGCGCCCGCTCAGGGCTTGACCCAAACGTAAGCCGCCAGGGATTGCCCGTATCCCACGCGCAGTTGGGTCAAATAATAGTCCATCACGCCAGCCTCGGGCGCGGGCACCAGATTGTTCGGGATCAGCACATTCACCTGCAATGCGCCTGAGACCAAGCCGGGCGCGGCGCCGGCGTACAGTATCTGCAGCGAACGCGTCCCCATGGTCACCGAAACCGGCAGCGCCGGAACGGGCCACGGCGGGCCGCTCACGACTGCGCCATCGGTCTCCGGCGGAATCATGTTCCCCGCGCCGGTCGCAAATAGCGACACCACCGTTCCAACCGGCGCCGGGTTGCCAGGTCCGTTGTAGGTGCCGTCCTGGTTGAGCGCCGATGCCGAGATGAGGATACCCAAGCTGTACGTATACAGTTCGGGCGCGGCCGGCAGCACCGCCACGGTGGAGGTGTTGGAACTGACCCCGTTCACCTCTACCGTCACTCCCACCGATGCCTGACCGGAAATCTCGTAAGGCGCAACGGCGTTGACCTGCTCCGCACTCACCGACAGAACGGGCGCCGAAATTCCATCGAACAGCACCCGCACCACGGCAGCATCCGTGGAGGCCAGCCGCATCCCCGGAATCGTGACGAACTCTCCGGGCGCAACGCCCGCCGATAGGGAACCTGTCAAGATCGAAACATTGGACAGCGCGGCGCTGGCGACCTCCTGGTTCGTGATCACGGGCGCCAGAGGAAATGGCGGACCGCCTTGCGACAGCACCTCGACCGTGCTGCCGCCGGCGATCCATAAGTTTGCGGCGCCATCTACCACCAGCCCCTTGACGACGCTGACGCCGCCGTACGAGACGTCCTGGATGATGCCCGCCGGATTCACCGATCGAATCGCATCGCCATCGCCAATGAGAACATTTCCGGCACTGTCCACCGTGATTCCCCAGGGAAGGTCGAGTTCCGCGGCCGCCGCCGGCCCGCCATTTCCGCTGAACCCCTCCTGCCCGGTGCCCGCTACGCGCTGGATGATTCCCGCTCGAGTGATGCGCCGAACTACGCGGGCCGATGAATCGGTCAGCACCAGGTTGCCGGCTTGGTCGAACACCAGCGATCGCGGGTTGATGAGCAGGGCTTGCGCGGCGGGTCCGCCGTCGCCGGTCGACCCGTATTGATCCGACCCGGCAATGGTCTGGATGGTGCCGCCGGTGACTCTGCGAATGCGATGGCTGGCGGTATCGGCGATATAGAGGTTCCCCGACACGTCCACTGCCACGCCATCGGGCAGACCGAGCGAGGCCGCAGTGGCCGGGCCGCTATCCCCGGCGAACGCCGCCACACCGTTGCCCGCCACAGTCTGAATGATGCCGGCCGTTGTGACTTCGCGGATGCGGTTGTTCTGCTCGTCGGCGATGTAGAGGTTGCCCGCGCTATCGAAAGCCAATCCGGCGGGCCACGCCAGTCGCGCCGCCGTGGCCGGACCTCCATCGCCTGAAAAGCCCGCCTCGCCGATGCCGGCCACAGCGGAAACCGTTCCATCGGGAGCAATCCGCCGAACCATGTGCGAACCCTGATCGGAGAAGTAGATGTCACCCGCGGCGTCCTGGGCCATCCCGGCAGGCGCCCCCGCCTCGCCCCAAACCGCCGGACCGCCATCGCCGCCGCACTGGCAACCCGCCACGGTGTGGATCGCGCCCGAGGTATCCACCATGCGTAAACGGTTGGCGTCCGCAATGTAGAGATTGCCGGCCGCGTCCACCGCCAGGCTGAGGATGTCCGTCAGCGCCGCCGCGGTCGCCGGTCCGCCATCGCCGTTATAGGGCGCGGAGTATGGAACGCCGGCAACCGTCTCAATCGCCCCGCTGGCGTCCACCCGCATCACCTGGTTGGGATTGGCTCCAGTGCTCGAATACTGGCTATAGTAAGCCGCTCCGTTGAAGGCAGCCATGCTGTTCAGGTAGCTGACGTGTGCCACGGTATTGATCGTGCCGGTCGGGTCTATCTTACGAATCACGTTGTCCTGCTCGTCGCCAATCCAAATGTTGCCGGCCTCATCCACCACTATGAATCCGTTAATCTGCGCGTCGATGGCCGGGCCGCCATCGCCGCTGTACCCGGCAACGCCCGTTCCGGCCACCGGCACGGCGCTGCCATCGCTGGCAACGCGCACTACTTGCGCGCTCTTCACGTTCGCATAGAGATTGCCGGCGGCATCGCAGGCAACGCCGGTAGCCGCCACCGGGGAATACACTTCCATCAGCCCGTCGGAACCGACCCGGTAAATCGCGTTACCGCCAGCCAGAAAGAGATCGCCTTGCGGATCGGCTGTGAAGCCAAAGTATTCGGGCCCTGCCAGAAGCGCGTACACCGGCTGGCCGGGTGCGACCGCGGCGGGACCGAATTCCGTAACCGGCGACAGGTTGCCCTGCGCGTCGATTTTCCAAATGGGCCCGCCGTATTCTGCGTAAAGGTCGCCGGCCCAGTCGGTGGCGACGATATCGAACCGCCCGCTCGAGGTGAATGCCGGGCCGAATAGAGGATTCGACCACGGCCCGACGACCGTGTATGCGGTATAGCTGCTGCTCTGCGCCCGGCCGGCTGGAACCAAAAACAGCGCTACCAGCCAGGCAAGACTTGGGGGTCTCACGTCACTCTCTAAGACCCGCGAGCCGCGTTTTCCACTACAGCCGCCTACCCATTCAGCGTCCAGCCCGACCTGTAACCGCGCTTCAACCACTCATTAGCGGCAGAGTCGTTGGTCACGCGCCCGGTCGCCGGGTCGTAATCCAGACGCTTGCCGGCGCGGTGCGCCACCAGGCCGAGCAGCATCTGCTCCATCATCGAACCGGAATAGTCGAAGTCGCAGTGCGTCTTGGTGCTGGTGCCGTGAGTCACGCTGTTGTTCTTCCCCTTGCAGGCGTCGATCCATTCCAGTTGGAAGAGGCTGCCGCCCAGGTTCGGGCCGCGGCCGGCCTGCTCGGCCTGCAGGATCTGCTCGACATCGGTATTAGGCATGCCCAGATCGGCGGGCAGCCCGTTCGCCAGGAACTGCACAGCGGGAAATCCGTTGGCCTGCGGCTCGGAGCTGGGCATAGCGGTGAAGCCGGCGGGCAGCGGCGGCCGATTGCGGGCCCCCTGCGCCGGGTTGCCGCGCCCAGCACCCGGGCGCTGCCCCTGCGTCGCCTGCCCGGTGCCTTCGATCAGCGGCAACACGTCGCTCTTCGAGCGCCGCTTGTAATAGGTGAGGTCGCCATCGTCGTTGTTGGGAATAATGACGCGCGTGGTGAAATCGGCCAGAATGCTGCCCTTGGTGCCTTCGAAGATGGCGCCGTTGGGGATCTTCTGCACGTCGATGTAACTCTTGGGCGCGTTGGGCTTGAGCCCGCCCTGATACCAAACCACCGTCACGGGCCCGCGCCACTGGTTGGCCGCGTGCTCGAACGAAGCCTTCAGTTTGACCGGCGTGATATCGGGATTGAACTTGTCGCTGACTTCCTGATCCACTTCAATCGCCGTGGGCGCGCCGGCGTCGATTGAGTTCCACAGCAGGTCCATGGTGTGGGCCCCCATGTCGCCCATCTGGCCCACGCCGAAATCGCGATACATGTTCCAGAACAGGCAGTTCATTCCGCTGTTACCACCGAAATACTGCGGGCTGTAGGGATGGTAGGGCGAAGGTCCAATCCACTGCTCGTAGTGCAGCGCGGCGGGCACCGTGCCTTCGGCCTGGGGGTAACCCGGGCGCGGAAGCTGGCGGCTGTCCCACCCGTGAATCGTCTTGAGCTCGCCCACCGCGCCATCCAGAATCAGCTCGCGCAGGCGCTCGAAATTGGGGTAGGCGTGCCGCTGTGTGCCGTGCTGGGTGACGATCTTCCCGCGGTTCTTCAGATAATTGGCGCGCAGCGTGCGCACTTCGTCCACCGTGATGCCCATGGGCTTTTCGCAGTAAACGTGCATGCCGCGATTCATGGCCCAGTTGGCAAGGAAGGCGTGGTGATGGTCGGCGGTGCAGATGATCACCGCCTCGATATCCTTCTGGTCCAGCATGCGGCGCCAATCCCAATAGGTCTTGGCCTTGGGAAAGATTTCGAGGGCCTCCTTGGTGCGAAGCTCGTTCACGTCGCACAGCGCCACCACGTTCTCGCTGCGCAGCACGTTGTAGTGCGCCGTTCCCCGGCCCCATACGCCGGCCAGGGCGATGTTGAGACGGTTGCTGGGCGCCGTCTGGCCGCGCAGCAGCCCGCTGCGCAGAATCGTCAATCCACCGCTCGCAGCGGCTGTCTTCAGGAAATTACGTCGTTGCATGGCACGCCTCTCCGTTACTGAAGTAACACGCTTCGCAGTGCCGCGCAACCGGGGCGCGGGCGCGCGGCACATTCGAAGCAAACGAAACTATCCGGCTTATTCGCAAACCGCAGACCGGCGAAACGGCCCGCAGGTCTACGCGATTCCAAAAGTGTCGCGGATCCGGAACATTTGCTTGGGGGTGCGACATCATTTGCCTATGGCGATCGCATCGTCATTTTCAAGGAGAAGGAGCTTCATTTTCCGACCAACTTTCAAAGCATTGGTTACATCGAATTTGAGTCCGACGACGTTCAAGCGCGCACGGCGGAGCTGCCTGGTTAAGTTAGGGAGCTCATTGGGTTTGGCCTGGTCCGTGTCACGCCAACTTAGAGAGCGGTGCTCTTTCTGGCCAAAGAAGCGACGGAGAATATTTGACCTGTGAGGGATTATGGGAGGACCCCTCCGCTCAGATCACCAACCCCGTGCTGCGAAACACCCGCCGGGTGGGCTGAAAAGCCGGAATCGGCTTGGGCGCCAGCGCCGGTCTCCCGTCGAGCCAGAAACTGCGGAAGTCGCCCTTTTCGCCGGTGCGGTAGTAGTGCATGAGATACGCCAGATCGCAGGCGCTGTAATCCGAATACCAGGGTTCCACTGGCCCCGCGCCCGCCTCCGCTAACAGCGACAGGCCGTAGGCGGCGGCTTCGCGCTCGTAATCCAGCAGGGCCGGCAGCCGATCTTCAGCCACCGGCGGCGTTTGCGGCTGGCCCAGCACAAAGGCTTCGGCATCCGTGTTCCACTGCACCGTGTGGCCGAACAGATGGCCCAATAGGAACAGGCGTTGCTCGGCGCCGGCCGCCGGATCGATGTGGATCCCGGCGCCGTCCAGATCGCCCACGAAGCCTCCCCCCACCGCTCGCGTCACCACGCGGATTCCGTAGCGGCGCTCGATGCGGCCCTCGACACGGGCGCAGACCTCCGCAAACGGAATCATGGGGTTCGAATCCGCCGGGAGACTCACGCCTAGATAAACGCCATGGTCTTGACGCCGGAAATGTCGAACCGCTTGCGGCAGCGCAGATTCTTGCACGCCACCTTATCGTCCAGCAGCACCATGTAGCTCTGCGCTTTGGCGAACTTGGCGCGGTCGCGCTCGTCCGCCCCGCCCGGCAGGCGGTCCTTTTTTTTGCGCACCGACCACCGCAGATCGTAGGTGTCCGCACTCCGGCAGTACGGGCAGTTCAGCGTGGCCGGCTTGGTGGTTTCGGAATCGGTGTAATACTGGCGCTCGTCCATTGGTTCCTACCGTTGGCCGATCGGGATCCAGGTCTGCCCGTCGGGATTGCCCTTGTATTCGGCGCGCGGGCGGATCAAACGATTGTTGCGGTACTGCTCCAGCACGTGGGCGGTCCAGCCGGACATGCGGCTCACCGCGAAAACCGGCGTGAACAGGTCGATGGGGATGCCCAGCGAATAGTACGTGGAGGCCGAATAGAAGTCCACGTTGGGGTTGAGGTGCTTGATCTCCTTGACGGTCTCCTCCATCCGCTTGGAGAGCCGGTACAGTTTCTCGTGGCCGGTGCGCTTGCCCAGCTCCTCGGAGAGCACGCGCAGGTGCGTGGCGCGCGGATCGTCGGTGCGATAGACGCGATGGCCGAAGCCGGGGATTTTCACCTTGCGGGCCAGTGTGTTCTTGACGCTCTCGGCGGCGGCCTGCTCGTCGCCCAGGTCCAGCAGCCAGCGGATCACGTCCTGGTTGGCGCCGCCGTGCAGCGGCCCTTTGAGCGCCCCGATGCCGCTGGTGACGCAGGAGTAAATGTCGGAGAGCGTGGCGGCGGTGACGCGCGCGGCGAAGGTGGAGGCGTTCAGTTCGTGATCGGCGTGCAGCGTGAGAGCCACGTCGAAGGCGCGCTCCATGACCTCGTCGGGACGGTTGCCGGTCAGGGTGTAGAGGAAATTGGCGGCAAAGCCCAGCGCC
The DNA here is from genome assembly GCA_052144935.1 of Bryobacteraceae bacterium. Taxonomy (GTDB): domain Bacteria; phylum Acidobacteriota; class Terriglobia; order Bryobacterales; family Bryobacteraceae; genus JOPF133. Next base: position 3,521 of record JBKQPR010000113.1, on the reverse strand, counting down.
GGATCGCCGGGAATCGCCGGCTTGCCGCTGCGCAGCCGGTCGAACGTGGTCATGAGGCTGGAGGTCTTGGACATCAGCCGGACGGCCTTGCGGTGATTGGCCTCGGTGGACATGTCGGCCGCTTCCGGATCGTACAGGCTCAGCATGGAAACGGCGGTGCGCAGCACGTCCATGGGGTTGGAGCGCGGCACGCTGGCCAGGAAATCGACTACCGGGCCGGGCAGGCCGCGCTCGGCCGCCAGGTCCTTCTTAATTCGGTCGAGCTCGCCCTGCTTGGGCAGCCACCCGTTCCAGAGGAGGAAGATCACCTCCTCGAAGATGGCGTGCTCCGCCAACGTATGAATGTTATAGCCGCGGTAGCTGAGAATGCCCTGGTACCCGTCGATATAACAAATCTCAGACTCGCCCGCGATGACGCCTTCCAGACCTGCCGCAATCGTTCCCATAGTTTTGGCTGAGCTCGCTTCGCAATATTATTCTAATCCGGCGGCGCGGTCAACGTGGGGGGGCCGGGCAACCGGGGAAGGGCGAGAATCCGATGGTCAGATCGTCGCGCTGGACCCAGAGCTTTTCCTGACGGTTGGAGCCCACATCCACCGTGAGAATCACGCCGGAGCCGCACGACCGGCTCTTGGCGATGTGGTACTGGGCGGCGTTCTGAGGATTGCCGCTGGCTGGTCCCCAATCCTGCAGGAATGCGGAAAAAGGATAGCCCGTGCATGGTTTGGCGTCCGTGCAGCCCCACAAAGCGTAGGCGCCTTTGTAGTCGTGGCTGGCGATGAGATCGAAGAACCGCCGGGCCTGGCGCTCCTGGCGGTAATCGTGAAATATGAAGAAGAGGACGCCGCCCAATACCACCAGAATCGCCAGCATGGCCGCGACCGACTTTATGATCTTCTCGCGCCGCTCTTCGCCGGCGCCGTAGTGATCGAAAAAGCCTGCCATCTCATCCCCAATTTCAGTTTACTTCGCCGGGTACGTTTTGTCATACTCGGCGATGGCGTCTTTGGTGATATCCAATGCCGTTTTGAAGAAGATGGCCGCGGAGGCTTCCACCACCAGGTCGTACCCTTTCTGGTCGGCCAGCTTCTTGACCACATCCGACATCTTCGCCGTGATCTTGGAAAGAACATCGTTGCGGTAAGCGGTGGCGTCGGCCTGCAGATCGTCCTGGGCACGCTGCAGTTCGCGCTGCTTCCTCTGGCCCTGGGCGGTGATATCGGCCTCGGCCTGCGCCGTCAACTTGCCCTGATTGGCTTGCAACTGGTTGGACAAGGCGGCGATTTCGCGGTTGAGCTGATCGATGGCGTCCTGCCGCGGCTTAAACTTGGCCGTCATCTCGGCATCGGCCTTCTTGGTTTCGGCCGACCCAAAAACGGCGGCCTGCAGATTCACCACGGCAACCTTGGCCGGCGCGGGGGCGCCGGATTGCGCGGGGGCGAGGTGGCTGACGGCAAACAAGGCCGAGCAGACCGCCAGGGGCCTGAGGCCCATCCGTAAAGACATGAAAAGACTCCTGAGTTTTGGCGCGTTCTGCTTTAGATTAGCACACCCTATTCGAGTACCCCGAGAATCTCGTCTTCCTTCAGAATCAGGTATTCCTGGCCCTCCATCTTGATGTCCGACCCGGAATATTTGCCAAATAGAATCCGGTCGCCGGCTTTGACCTCGATCGAGGCGCGCTCGCCGGTATCGAGGAGTTTGCCGTTGCCCACGGCGATGACTTCGGCCTGTTGCGGTTTTTCCTTGGCCGAATCCGGAATAATGATGCCACCCTGACGCTGTTCGCCTTCTTCCAGCCGCCGGACCAGCACGCGATCGTGTAAAGGACGCATTTCCATAGCCTTGATTATACAGGGAATCGTCAATGCAAGCTGGCGAGAAACGCGTTCATTTCGCGCAGCACATCCGCCTCGTTCGATCGCATGACGAAATGGTTCGCATGCGCCAATCGAACCACCCGCGCGGAGGGTACGCCGCTTTCGAAAGCCTTGGCTTGTGCCCCTGTGATCGCCAGGTCCCTGGCTTCCATCGCCGCGGCTGCGGTGGGATTGTTCTTGAGGGGCGGCGGCGTCTCGTGCGGGAGCGCGTAAATGGCCAGCACAGGGACCCGGATCTCCGTGTACTTTTGCTGGCCTGCCATGATCGCCTGTGCGGGCGTGGGGACCGCCGGCTGGGGCGGCATCTGCGCCTCGGGCGCCGCTTCCAGGTCTTTTTTCCGCTCCTTCAAGTCTCTTTCGATCTGGGGAAGGCTGGTTTCGAGCAGCTCGTCGACCAACTGCTTTGGGTTCGCCGGGCCCTTCCCGGGCTGCAACTGCTCCAACTGCTTCTGCAACTCCAGCGAGTCGATCAGCAAATCTCCCCGCGAGCGATCGTAGAATGCGTACGAATAGCCGGCGTCCAGGTAAATCAACCCAGCGACCTTTTCGGGATGCCGCGATCCCACGGAACTCAACTCTTCGCCGGCGATGGAGTGCCCCGCCAATACGGGCCGGTTCAGCTTGAGCGCGCCGGCCACCGCCAGCACGTCGTCCGAGAGCCGGTCGGCCGTGTAGTTCGCGCTGACCGGGGCGGGAGCGCTGGACTCGCCGAATCCGCGCCGCGTGATGCCGTACACATGGTACGCACCAGTCAGCTTGGGCGCGAAGTCGTCGAACACGTGAGCGGTATTTCCAAGGCCCGCCAACAGCACTACGGGCCGTCCGGAGCCGCCCCAATCGAGCACCTCCAGCTTGACGTCTTTATCCACGGCGATGAACTGCACGGTATGCGGGGATGAGTCGCGCTGCCAGGCCGTCTCCTTGGTGGCGCGCTTGAAGTCCAGCGGCAGCGGCGCGCCCTGGGTCCAGGTCCCCTTGATGGACGCCCCATCCGGACTGAGCGTGCCTTCATAAGCGCCGCGCGGGGACGAGTCAATGGTCAGTTTTAGCGTGGCGCCCTGCAGGGTGATGGAACTGGCACGCGTGCCATCGGGACCCTGGTCAATGCTGTACAGCATGGCATTCCAGCCACCGTTCTCGCCCTTCGTGATGGCGACGACGATCCGGAGGTCCTTGCCCGCTTTGAGTGTTCCTTGCCAGTCGCCGGCGATGTCCTGCGCGCACAGCGGACTCCCTATCAGCATGACGAGGGCAGCCGCCCAGAACATCGGTTTCATCATTGGTAGTCTCCTTTATCGCAGCAGATTGAGGCTGTGGATAGCGGGATCGGGGAGGTCGTCATCGCAAGCCAGACTCCAAGGCCGCGTCACTCATGAATGGGACGATACCCGGACGTACTTGTGGAGGACGCTGGCGATCAGGCTCTGATAGGGAAGGCCCTCTTCCGCCGCGCGACGCTTGAGCATTTCCAAGTCGGCGGTAGAAAGGCGAATGTTAATGCGCGCATCCTTCCGCATATACTTGGATCCGGCGTGAAAACGCGGTTTCACGGCTGAAGGGGCTTCAATCTGGCAGCCCTGGCGAGTATCGTTTCGGCGAGGCTTTCTATCATCGGTGAAGGTCGGAGTCTGAGCACCGGAC
>JBKQPR010000112.1:0-6105 GCA_052144935.1 Bryobacteraceae bacterium | reverse complement strand
CCCACCTCTCAAAGCCCACCTCTTGTAGAGCAAAGTGGGGCAGGCGCTTTCGCCTGCCAACCTCCGCTTGTCTCAACACCGGTTCGTGATTGTGATGCCGCGGCTCACGCAGGCGTCGGCCTGAGTGCCGACGGGCCTAAGGGGAAACCCCACAAAAGTGCCGGCGCCGCGCCCTATTCGAAACGCTGCGCAACAGTCTGGTTGATCGCGCTCGCCGCCGCCGCGCTGGCAGCGCTCAGTGCCCAGACGCCGGCGCCCGATCCGATGCTGCGCGCCATGCACGACGAGCTGGAGCGGGCCCGCAAGATCACCGTGGCCAACCTGGAAGCGCCCTACTTCATCGAGTACGTAATGGACGAGGCCGATAGTTTCAGCGTCTCCGCGAGCTTGGGCGGGCTGGTGCACAAGCGGCGTGAGCGCTTTCGACAACCCGAGGTCTTCGTGCGGGTGGGCGATTACAAGTTCGACAACACCAACTTCGCCGGCGGTGGATTCGGCGGCTCGCGTTACGATCTGGAGCGCTTCCCGTTGGAAAACTCCTATCCGGTGCTGCGCCGCTATCTCTGGCTGGAGACCGATTCGGCTTACAAGTCGGCGGTGGAGGCCATTTCGCGCAAGCGGGCGGCGCTGCGCAACCTGTCGCAGAACGGCGATCTGAACGATTTCGCGCACGCCGAGCCGCTCCACTCGGTGCATCCCTTCCACGCGCTCGAACTGGATGAGGATGCCTGGGCGGACAAAGTGCGGGCGCTTTCGGCGGTGTTCGCCGAATATCCCGAAGTCAAGAATTCTTCGATCGAGATGGAGGCCAGCGCGGGCGGCTACGTGGTGGTGAATTCCGAAGGCACGGAAGTGCGCGAGCCGGAAAACGTAGTCTACCTGCGCGCCCGCGCGATCGCCCAAGCCGCCGACGGCACGACCTTGCGGGATGCCCTCACCTTCCATGCGCTGGACCCCGTACGCATGCCGCCGGATGCCGAGATGCGCCGCGGCGTGGCGGAGCTGGCCAAGAACGTGGTGGCGTTGGCCAAGGCCCCCAAGGGCGAGGATTATAGCGGCCCGGTGCTGTTTGAAGGCACCGCCGCGGCGCAGGTTTTCGCCGAGGTGCTGGGGCACAATCTCTCGCTGACGCGGCGTCCGGCGGGCGGCGGCGGACGGGGCGGCGGCGTGGAACCCAGCGAGCTGGACGGCCGGCTGGGGGCGCGCGTGCTGCCCGATTCCTTCGAGGTGGTGGACGACCCCACGCAGAAGGAGTGGCGCGGCCGGCCGCTCTTCGGCAGCTACGATGTGGACCGCGAAGGCGTCCCCGCCAAACCGTTGCCGCTGGTGCAGAAGGGCGTGCTGAAGGGTTACCTGCTCACGCGCCAGCCGGTGAAGGGATTCGAAGGTTCCAACGGGCGCGCGCGCATGCCGGGCAATAACGGCGCCTCCACACCCGGCATCAGTAACCTGTTCGTGAGTTCCTCGGAGGGCGTGTCTCCGGCCGATCTGAAGAAGCAACTGATCGACCTGATTCAGACGCGCAACAAGCCGTACGGCATCCTGGTGCGCAGGATGGATTTTCCGTCCTCGGCATCCATCGACGAAGTGCGGAGGCTGATTCAGGGAGGACAGGGAAGCGGGCGTCCGGTCAGCTTGCCCATCCTGGCCTACAAGGTGTACCCCGACGGCCGCGAGGAGCTGGTGCGCGGCCTGCGGTTCCGCGGGTTCAACGCCCGCTCCCTCAAGGACATCCTGGCGGCGGGCAACGACAGCACGGTATTCGATTTCATGGATAATCCGGCCCCCTTCGCGCTGATTGGCGCCAGCACATACACGTCCGAGGCCTGCGTGGTGGCGCCGTCCATCCTGATCGACGATCTGGAGCTGCATCCGGTGGAGGAAGAGCTGCCCAAGCTGCCGGTGGTGCCGGCCCCGGGTCTGGCCCCGGACACGGTTCGGTAGCCGTTTGTGCGCCTCCTCGGCCGGTACATTTTCCGGGAGATCCTGACCAGCTCGCTGCTGGGCACGGGCCTGGCCACGTTCGTCATCTTCCTGCAGAAGGTGGACAAACTGTTTGAAGTGCTCCTGGGCGCGGGCAATCCCTCGCCCAAGACCGTCTTCACGCTGCTGGCTTATTCGCTGCCGCCGGTGTTGCCGCAAACCATTCCCTTCGGCGTGCTGGTGGGGATTCTGATCGGGTTGGGCCGTATGTCCTCCGATGGCGAGATTGTGGCCATGCGGGCGGCCGGCGTTTCCAGCCGCAAGGTGATCCTGCCGGTGCTGCTGTTCGCCGCCCTGGGCGCTGTTCTGGCGGGCGCGGCTTCGCTGCGCATGTCGCCGTATTGCCTGCGCGAGGCCACCAACATCACTTACGAACTGGCGCGGCGGCAGGTCTCCTCCGAAATCAAGCCGCGCTCCTTCGTGGAAGACTTCCCCAACATGATCCTGTACGTGGGCGATGTCCGCACCGGCAATCCGACCGTGTGGCGCAACGTCTTCCTGGCGGACGTGACTCCGCCCGAGCAGCGCCAGCAGGGGCTGGGCGCCAAAGCCGACGGGCCGCTGGTGACCGTGGCGCGCATGGCCGTGGCCGTGCCAGACCCCGACCACAACCGCGTGCAACTCTCCATGCACGACCGCGCCACCCACGAGATGGGCAAGGACGGCAAGGCGCACGACAGCGAAATGCGGGTGTCGGAACAGGCGCTGGACGCCAAACCGCCGGAGCAGAAGACGCTGATTTCGCGCGAAATGAACACCCGCGCGCTGCTGAGTTACTACGGGCCGGACTGGATCGACGTGCAGGTGGAGCTGCACAACCGCTTCGCCCTTCCGCTGGCCTGCATCATGCTGGCGATGGTGGGGATTCCGCTGGGGGTCGCCACGCGCAAGGGCGGCAAAGGGGCGGGCTACGTGAACGCCGTTTTTCTGGCCTTCTTCGGCTACTATCTGACCTCGATTTCGCTGCTCAACCTGGCCAAGAAGCGGTCGCCCTTCCACCTGCTGGGTGCGACTCTGCCGCCGATGCCCATCCCCATGGCGGTGTGGCTGCCGGATGTGGTGTTCTTCCTGGCCGGAGTGGTGTTCCTGTACCGCATGGAGAGTCCCGGCGACCGCGACATGGTGGGCACCGTCACGGGCTGGTTCGAGAGGCTGGCGGGGCGGTTCAAGCGGCGCGCGGCCAAGCCCGCGGCGGCCCGCCCGCGTCTCTCCGGCATCCGGCTGCCGCTGCTGCCGCAGATCATCGACACCTACGTGCTGGCCAATTTCGTGTTTTACCTCTGCGTGGTGCTGGCCAGCTTCGTTTCGATGATTCTGGTGTATAACTTCTTCGAGCTGATGGGTGATATGTTCCAGCGCAACATACCGCTCATGACGATGTTCAAGTATCTGTTTTTCCTGGCCCCGGAGGAGATTTATGAGATGCTGCCGCTGAGCGTGCTGGTGGCGGTGCTGATCAACCTCGGCGTCCTGAGCAAGCAGAATGAAGTTACGGCTTTCCGGGCGTGCGGGGTCAGCTTGCACCGCCTGGCCGCGCCCATTCTGATCGGCAGCATCTTGCTCTCGGGCGGCCTGTTCGCGTTCAATTATTACTATGTGCCGGCCGCCAACTTACGGCAGCAGAAATTGCGCGATATCATCAAGGGACGCACTACCCAGACATACTTATGTCCAGGATGTAAGTGGATTCGCGGTTACGAGGGGCGCATTTACTACTATAAATACTTCGACACGCAGGAAAACGTGATGGACGACGTCAGCGTGTTCGAGCTGGAGCCGTCCACGTTCCGGCTGACGAAGCAGATTCAGGCCAAGCGCGCGCGCTGGAGCAAAGAGTCGAAGACCTGGGTGTTCGAGAACGGCTGGAGCAGCGATTTCAAGGGCACCGAGAGGCTGCCCTGGGGACCGTTCGAAGCCACCACCTTCCGCGAGCTGACCGAGCCGCCGGATTACTTCCTGACCGAGGCGGTGCAGGACAAACAAATGAGCTTCCTGCAACTGGGCGCTTACATCCGCGGCCTGGAGCAGCGCGGATTCGACACGGTGAAGTTACAAGTGCAATACCACTTGAAATTCGCCGCGCCGCTGTTCGCGCTGATCATGGCGATGATCGCGGCGCCGTTCGGCTTCCGGGTAGGCAACCGGGGCCGCATGACGGGCATTGGAGTAAGTCTGGCGATTGCGATCGCGTACCGCGGAATCGGGACGCTGTTCGAGAAGATCGGCGACCTGAACCAACTCTTGCCGCCGATCGCGGCGTGGTCCCCCGACGTGGTGTTCGGTCTGGCGGGGCTGTATATGCTGCTAAGGATGAGGAGCTAGGAGTTTGCTTATCCGTGTTCATCTGTGTTCATCTGTGGCCAATAATTGTCTTGAGAGGCGTTCCTGGACGAGAACACAAGAATATTGGCCACAGATGAACGCAGATGAACACAGATGAAGACAAGACAGATTTACTGACTGAGCGCGTGCTCGGTGCGGTGTTTGAGGTTTCGAATACGCTCGGCGCGGGATTCTTGGAGAAGGTTTATGAGCGCGCTTTGCTCAGGGAACTGGACCTTCGTGGCATTCGGGCTACCGCGCAGACTTTTATTCCCGTTTTCTATAAGGGCTATCGCGTGGGCGAGTATTTTGCGGATATCCTCGTCGAAGACGTGCTGGTCCTGGAGCTGAAATGCGTGGAAAGGCTCGCCAACGAACATATCGCGCAATGTCTCAACTATCTGCGAGCCTCCGGGCGGCGATTTTGTCTTTTAGTGAATTTCCAGAAACCCACGGTCGAGTGGAAGCGCATCGTCCATGGGTTTTCGACTCCCGAACCGCTTGAGACCCCTGTGGCGGGGTAAAGACTGCCCGGCAGGGGGGCGCCCGCGGATCAAAGGGTGGCCCAAGTCCCGTTGCCCTACAGGTTCGGGGTCCGCTGATTTGGGGCGTTCGACATAGAAGTGGAAATCAAGCCGCCCGGCGGTTGGCCCAGCAATCCTCAAAGCGGCCGTTGATTTGGCAGCATCGCAGAGCCAGGATGGCGTTTGCCCCGCGTACCGTCCAAAACATTCCAGACTGCTTGCAGCGGGACCGATGACGGTTTTGCAGCCCGCTTCGATTCCGGATAGCGCATGCGCTTGGCGTTTTTGTCGAAGTAGTCGGCGTCGGTGCGAGTCTTTTCGGCCAACTCCAGATGGGATGAATCGAGGGGACGGAGGGCGGCGACCAGATCCTCGATTTTCCCCTCATCCAGCAGGTCCTGGTGGATCGTCATCCAGGCTTTCTGCTCGGCGTCTTGATTCGGGTATCGCTTCCGGGCCAACCCCCACAGGTGCTGCCGGGCATGAAACAGATCGACGACCTGAATGCCGTCGGGGAAGTGTTCATTGGCAATATTCCAGATCCATTCCGCTCCGTCATCGATCACGACCCTCTTGGCGGCGCGACTCCAGCCGCGCTTCCAAGCCTCCGGATACAGGCGCTTGCCAAACTCTTCCGCCGTGCTCAATGGCGGCGACGTAGGTGGGCGAGTCGGGATCGCGTACCGCGTACCCTTTTTCGACCCAAGCCGTCTGCGTGAACACGCCTCCCAGTTTGGCCTCCCGCGTGTGGGCCGGTTGGGCCTCGTTTTGCCCCGCCGGCCCACGGTCTCCTTTTTCACTACCGGCACGCCTGTCCCATCCAGTTGCACATATAAGACTGGAACCGGCTCTCCGACGATCATGGGCAGATCCAACTGTAGGGCCCGCTGAATCTCTTCCTGTTGGCGCACGGCGATATCTTCACCAGTCGCCTCCGCCGTTCGTTCCACGGCTTTGGTGGTCACCTCCAGATCGGCGAGTAGCTTCATTTGCTGACGCCCATGATCGGCCGATCTCACTTTCAAGTCGCGCACCCCAGCGCCACGCGGTGGCGGCCATTAATCCTAAACGGGTGCTTAAACGTCTTCGGGATCTCTGCCGGGCACCATGTTGTAGGCCTCCCTGGGGTTGAGGGCCTTCCGCACGCTACGTTCCAGTTGGGCCAAGACGGGTTGGGAACCCGGCGGGAGTTTCTTTCGAAACCGGGCCGCCGCCGGAGGTAGGTGGTTCAGGGCAGCGAGCGTGTCGCGGAGCATGGCGTGGCGGTCCAATCTGC
>JBKQPR010000111.1:0-6643 GCA_052144935.1 Bryobacteraceae bacterium | reverse complement strand
GGAAAACAAACAACAGCTTAGATGTTTTTGGCGCTAAAGTCCAGCACTAATTTGCTCACCGTCACCGCCATCGACCCCACAGCCCTATGCCACGACCCCGATTCCCCCAAAACGGTTAGGCACCCCAGCTCCCCGGCAAGAACTTTGTTAAAGTGTGGTAACGTCATTCTGGATAATCTGCAAAATTAGTTGACGCGGCGCCGGGCGCCGCATTCCGAATTTCTATGCCAAAAGCTCTGGTAATCGTGGAATCGCCTGCGAAGGCGAAAACCATCAATAAATACCTGGGTAAGCAGTTTGTAGTCAAAGCTTCTCTCGGTCATATCAAGGATCTCCCCAAGCGCGATCTGGCGGTGGATGTGGAGCACGGCTTCGAGCCGCGCTATGAAGTCATCGAAGGAAAAAAGAAGCTCATCGGCGAGTTGAAAAAGGCCGCCAAGACGGTGCAGGAAGTGTACCTGGCGGCCGACCCCGACCGCGAAGGCGAAGCCATCTGCTTCCACTTGCAGGAGGAGTTGCAGGGCAGCAAGAAGGACGGCCCGCGGATCTACCGCGTGATGTTCAACGAAATCACCAAGGGCGCCATCCAGAAGGCTTTCGAGAAGCCCGGCCAGGTGAACCTCAACCTGGTGGACGCGCAGCAGGCCCGCCGTGTGCTCGACCGGCTGGTGGGCTACAAGATTTCACCGCTGCTATGGGACAAGGTGCGGCGGGGTCTCTCCGCCGGCCGCGTGCAGACGGTGGCTCTGCGGGTGGTGGTGGAGCGCGAGCGCGAAATCCGCGCCTTCGTTCCGCGGGAATACTGGACGCTCGACGCCGACCTGGCGGCCAGGAAGCCGCCGCTGCTCTCGCCGCGGCTCTTCAAGATCGACGACCAGCCCGCGGAGATCGCTTCCCAGGAGGCTTCCGATGCGGTCGTGGCGCAGCTAGAGGGCGCCGATTACATCGTGCGCTCGGTGGGGACGCGCGAGAAAAAGCGCAATCCGGTGGCGCCTTTCATCACCTCGACGCTGCAGCAGGAGGCCTCGCGCAAACTGCGCTTCAGCGTGAAGCGCACCATGATGCTGGCGCAGCGGCTGTACGAGGGCGTCGAGATCGGCAAGGAGGCGGTGGGCCTGATCACCTACATGCGCACCGATTCCACGCGCCTCTCCGACGACGCCGTGCGCGACGCGCGCCACTACATTGCCGAGCGCTACGGCCAGGAATTCCTGCCCGACGGACCCAACGTCTACCGCTCGAAGAAGGACGCGCAGGACGCCCACGAGGCCATCCGTCCCACATCCATGGCGTACGCGCCCGAGGTGGTGGAGAAGTACCTGGCCGAAGACGAGATGAAACTCTACCGGCTGATCTGGAACCGCTTCGTGGCCTGCCAGATGATGCCGGCGCTCTACGACCAGACCACCATCGACGTGGCGGCCAAGGGCAAGAACGGCCTGGATTATATCTTCCGCGCCACCGGATCGGTGCTGAAATTCGAAGGCTTCCTGAAGGTCTACCAGGAGGGCAAGGACCAGGCCGACGAGGAAGACGAGGAGTTGAAACACCGAATGCCGGCGGTGACCGAAGGCGAGGTGCTGCGCCTGAAGGCGCTCAAGCCCGAACAACATTTCACCGAACCGCCGCCGCGCTACAACGAAGCCACGCTGGTGAAGCGCCTCGAAGCCGATGGCGTGGGGCGGCCCTCCACTTACGCTTCCATCCTCTCGACCATCCAGGAGCGCGAGTACGTGAAGAAGGAGGGTGGACGGTTCATCCCCACGGAGCTCGGGATGGTGGTGACGGACCTGTTGCTCGAAAGCTTCGACGACATCTTCGAGGTGAAGTACACCGCCCGGATGGAAGAGGAGCTGGACGAGATCGAATTAGGCAACCTCGACTGGCGCGCCGCCATGTCGGAGTTCTACGAGCGTTTCGATAAGGACCTGAAGCACGCCGAAGAGCACATGACCGACATCAAGCGGATGGAGAAGCCCACCGACTTGATCTGCGAGAAGTGCGGCAAACCCCTGGTGGTCAAGTGGGGCAAGCATGGCAGCTTTCTCGCCTGCACCGGCTATCCCGACTTCTCCGCCAAGAGCGCGGAGAGCGATCTGGAGAAGCTGGCCAAGGAGATTACGATTCGACGGCTCAGATCTCTTCGCGATATTGAGATCCGCCGGGGAAAAATTCAGCGGCACTATGGGATTCAGATCGACTGGGGCAAGGAGGGCAGATTTATTGCCGGCGCCGGTGGTCACGGACTCCCCAAGAAAATGGAGCCCACCCTACGAGAGCACGAGAAGGCAATCGCGCTCCGGCGGAAAAACGATCGCCGACAGATTGAAATGCGTTTGGAGAAGATCCAGGCCCGTTATCCCGGGATGAGCGATGTGTACGACCTGCGTCTTGAGGACACGGCCGAGGGCGTCGCCTTCTCCTGGCAGAGAAAGGACGAGTTCTGCACCTACACGCGCGAGCTGACCGTGGACCTGCCCGACGTGGACAAGGTGGACCTGGCCGAGCAGGGCGACGAGGAGTACTGCGAGAATTGCGGGCGGCCGATGGTCCTGAAGAAGGGCCGCTTCGGCACCTTTTTCGCCTGCACCGGCTATCCCGATTGCAAGACCACCAAGCCCATCGGCGGCTCGCAGAAAAAACCCGACCAGCCGCTGGAGGAGAAGTGCCCGCAATGCGGGAACCACCTGGTGCTGAAGACGGGGCGCTTCGGCGAATTCACCGCGTGCAGCAATTACCCGACCTGCAAATACGTCAAGCACAAGACGATCGGGGTACCGTGCCCGGAGTGTTCGACGGGAGAAATTGTGGAGCGCCGCTCCAAGCGCGGGAAGACCTTCTACGGCTGCGACCGCTGGCCCGAATGCAATTTTGTGGCATGGGGCAAGCCGGTGCCCGAGAAGTGTCCGGAGTGCGGCAGCCCGTACATGGTGGAGAAGTGGCTGAAGGCCGGCGCGGTGTGGCAGTGCCCCAATCCCGATTGCAAGCACAAGCAACCGGCCCCGCAACCGGAGGCGGGAGCCGCGTAACGGGGGGTAGGGTCCTAAAATCGCGTTGAGGCGGTAAAGAATGCGTGAATGGTCCCATCCCCTGGTAGATGCTCCCCAGATCCTGACGCTTTCACAGCACCGGGCGGAAAGGGACTGGACGCGGGCGTAGTTGGCAGCCATGATCGGCGTCTCCCGGCAAGCCATCGTGGCAGTGGAAAACGGCAAGTACGAACCGTCGCTCCCCCCGGGCCTTCAAGATCTCGTTCAAGATCTCGTGCGCCTTTGGGAAAAACGCGGAGGAGGTCTTCCTATGGGGCGGCGGCAATGACGGTGGCGCATAGCCGCATCAGCGCCCCAACCTTTGCATCAACTGCAGTGCCGCCGCCTTGACCTCCGCATCGGTGCCCTGCGACGCGATTTTCAAGTGCTCCAGCGCGCCGCGGGCGTCGCCCTTTTGTGCGAGCACCGCTCCCAGCTCGTACTGCGCGCGCCACAAATCGGGCCGCAGCCGTACGGCCGCCTGCAGCTCGCGCGCGGCGCCGTCCAAGTCGCCTTTGGCCTCCAATAGATCCCCCCACAACTCGTGCGCTTCGGGCGCGCTCGCATCCGCATCCACCGCCGCCTGGGCCTGCCTTTCGGCCTCTTCGATCCGATTGGTGTTGGCCAGCAGCCGGGCATAACCGAGCCGCGAACCGGGGTAATCGGGCTTCAGTCGGATGCTCAGCTCGAAGTGATACTGCGCCTCCGCCGCCCGGTCCCGCGACGCCAGCAGGTTCCCCAGATTGGCCTGCCACTCCGCGATGCCGGGTTCGATGCGCAGCGCCTCGCGGAACTCTTTCTCGGCCCCCGCCCAATCGCCGCCGCCTACCAGCAGAGCGCCGAGGTAATTATGCAGGTCGGGCAGGTCGGGATTCAGGTTCACGCCTCTTTCGAACGCCAGCTTCGCCTCGGCGTTCTTGTTTTGCTGCCACAAGGCCTGGCCCAGCAGCCCCCACATGACGGGATCCTTGACCGCTCGATCCGTCACCGTCCGCAAGACCGCTTCCGCTTTGGCCCATTGCCGCGACTCCACCAGCGCGTTGCCGAATCTCAGCGTTACGCCTACCGAGGAGGGCGTATGCCGCACGGCTTCCTCAAAATAGCGAACCGTCCGCGCGCCATCTCCCGCCGCGAGGTACCCCTCCCCCAGGTCCGCGTAGTAGCCGGCCGCCTGCGGACGATACTTTTCGATTAGACCTGCCAGACGCGGCAAGCCATCTTTCAAATTGCTCCGGTCGCGAAGCTGCGCGACCGCCACATCGAGGGCATTCTCGGCCGTCGCCGGGAGCTCGGCCGGATAGTACGGAACCACTTCGCCGCGATATGGAGCAGCGGGCGTTTCGCTCGACACAACCTTTTCGGCCAGCAGATCGCGCGTGGTTGGTTGACGGCGCCGGATCAGGTGGTCCGTCATCACGATGTGCACCGCCTCATCGGTTCTCCGCTTGGGCATGTGACAGCTCACGCAGGCGGAATCGGCCGTGTGCGCGCCGGCCGCCACCGCACGCCGCAGGGCCTCCTGGTGGCAAGTGAGGCAGACGCCGTTCGAGTGCGCGGCGGCGGCCTCTCCACGCGGGACGTCGTGCGGATCGTGACAGGTGGTGCACCGCAGTTTCCCCGCGCTCTTCCGGAAGCACTGCGATTCCAGAAGCCGGTAGCCGGCGTGCGCCACTTCCAGGCGATCCTCCGGCGAGGCGCGGTCGAACGACAACCGGAAGTCCGCTAAAGCCTGTCCCGGCAAGTAGGAAAAAGGTCCGCGATTCCGGCGCTCGACCGAATGCGGCAGCGGCTGGGCGGTGGTCTCCAGATGGCACTGCAAGCACACTTCCAATTCCCGCTCCGGGCTCAGCCGCCCGGGATTCACGATGGCCGCGCGAATCTCCTCCGGTTTGGCGCCCGGCCGGCTCATCGCCGCGATGTGGCGCTGTCCCGGGCCATGGCATCTTTGGCAATCGATTCCCTCGGGCAGCGGCAGCAGATACTGGGCCTCGGCGCCCTCCTCCGCATGCCCATCCGGAATCCTGGGATAAGCATTGTGGCAGAACATGCACTGGTAGCCCACCAGGCGGGTCGGCCCTGGAAAATCCGGCTTGTCGTAACCCGGGTTCATGCTCCAATACCCGCCCTTCTCCGCGTACCAGGCAAGCGGCAACTGCTGCAGCGTGTTCCGGCCGGTCAGGTGAAGCCAGGTCCGGGAATGATTGCCCGAACCCATGACGAAGTCCACCTGCTTGTCGTCCACGTTGGTTTCCTTGCCATCGAATCCGATCTGCCAGCGGCGCTGATAGTACTTGCCGCCGCGCGCGATCATGGCAAAGTAATTGTCGGAGGCCGCATGATAGAAAGGCTTGGCGGTGGTGAGTTCCGCCGGGGGAAGCCCCGCTGGCAAGCGGTAGAAGGATCGCCCCATGCCGGTCTTCCGGAAATGCTCGGCAATCTCTGCGTGGCATTGCGCGCACTGCGTGGGATCTACGTAGCGGTTCGCCGAAGTGGCTGCCGGACCTGCTGTCCGGCTTGGCGAGGCCGGCGCCTGTTGCGTGAATGCCCGCTCGGCCAGGGCGCCGGCAGCCACCACGGCCGTTGCAATCGCCACATGTGCAATCCAGGCCCTCGACGCTCCGCGCATGATTGAGATTGTCGCACGGGCGGGGTGCGTACACAGAGAAAAGTGTTGGAGGGCGGGGCGCCTTTTAGGTCCCGCCCATAGCCATTAGAATAAGGCGATCTTACGCGTTTGGGGGAACTCCTGACCGCATGCCGTTACGGATTCGGTACGCGTACATTGCAGGATTGGGAACTTGGCCGGGCGCAACCGCCGAGCGCTGTCCGCGCCTGCCTGACTGTCATCGATCGCTTTCCGAAGGCCGTCGAAAAGGCTCGCCTGAGCGCTGCCTAAGATCGCCGGCGGCCCGGATGGCGCCGGCGGTGGCGACCAGCGACGCGCTGAATCAGGCCGTTCGCGCAGGGCGCCGCGTTACGCCGTGGGCTAGATTTGCTGCACGGAATGGCTGTGCTCGTTAGAAAACGGTGGGTGCGCCCCTCCAGTGTGCGATTGCCCGCCGGGCATCGTTCGCACGCATTTCAGCGGATAGGCGGCTACACGCTCATGTGGAAGGCAGATACCCGACGCAAGCGCGTTTGTCGGGACGCATCGTGCGATTGTTTTCGGATAGCCCATAAATGATTCCCAATCTATTCCATAGCGATGCTTCGTGGGATAAAATCTCTTGAGCGGAAGGAATTCTTGTGCTAGCCCGACTTTCGCACATTTGAGGGGATAAAGCAGACCGAGGATGGTCCGACACCCTCAGGATCGCACCTTCGCTTGACATCGGCGTTCCATCATGACTAGATGAAAGAATGAATATATTCGAACGCCAGGTGGGAGGACGGCGGTATCGCGTCGCTTCCCAATCCCTATGGGATCCCGCCAGACAACGGCCCTTCGCGCGCCAAGCCGTATTGGGCCCGGCAGACGCGGCACCGATTGCCGACTTGGGATCCACGCGGACCATCGGGACGCGGCGGGTTGGCGACGTGGGAGCTTTGGTATGGGTCGCCGAGCAACTGGACTTGATCAAGCTCATCGATCAAGCCTGTGGCCTGAAGGGACC
>JBKQPR010000110.1:0-5498 GCA_052144935.1 Bryobacteraceae bacterium | reverse complement strand
GCAGCAGTTGGCGCCGGTAGCAGGAAACCGGCGGGAAAAAAGTAGGTCACGATTGGCCAGTAAATGACTGGGGTGGGCGGGGGCGGTGAGTCGGCTGAGGCGGGCGGGTTTCCGACGGCGGGGCGGGTTGGGAGGCCGACGGAGGCATGTCGATGGGCGGGGTTGGGGGTGCTTGCGAAGGTTTCCGCAACGCCACGAGGCCCGGCCATCGGGAGGCACTTTCCGAGTTGCCGACTTATCGTCCCGATGCCAATCGAATCAGAGCGCAACAATGTCTAGGAGATAACCATCCAGCCGTCATGGCCAATCCAAGCTACAAGACTCGCCGCCGTCACCGCGCCTCTGCCACGACTATTGAGATCATCCTCCTGGTCATGAATCGATACCGTATTCAATAGAGCATTGGCAAAGGCTGCGGGTTCCAAATTGCCCTGTGCGGCAGCGAATTCCAGCAGGCGCACCAGACCAAAAGGCTCGCCATCCGAGAACGTGGTTTCCGTCCCCCATGTGCAGGACGTCGTGGTAAAAGCCATCCTCTTCGTCCCACATGCCGGTGCCATCGCTGCCCAGATGATTGATCGCGTTCGCGATGTACAGGAAGTGCTCCCAGAACTTGCTGGCGACATCCTCATATGTCGGGTCTTCGCTCGCAAGCTCCATGGCGATGGCCAGCAGGTTCAGGCAATACGTCGCCATCCAGCCAGTGCCGTCCGCCTGCTCGATGTGGCCCCCGGTGGGAAGGGGTGCGCTGCGATCGAATACGCCGATGTTGTCCAGCCCCAGAAAACCGCCCTGGAAGACGTTTCGCCCCTCGGTGTCCTTGCGGTTTACCCACCACGCAAAGTTCAGGAGCAACTTCTGAAAAATGCGCGCCAGAAACTCGCGGTCGCCTTTGCCGCGGCGCTTCTTGTCGATCTTGTACACGCGCCAGGCTGCCCATGCATGCACTGGCGGGTTGACGTCGCCGAAAGCCCACTCATACGCGGGAAGCTGCCCATTGGGATGCATGTACCATTCGCGCGTCATCAGTACAAGCTGTTGCTTGGCGAACGCGCAATCCACCAGGGCCAGAGGCACGCAATGAAACGCCAGATCCCACGCGGCGTACCAGGGATACTCCCACTTGTCAGGCATCGAAATGACGTCGGCGTTATACAGATGAGACCATTCATGGTTTCGCCCGCTAAGCCGCTCGGATGGCGGCGGCGGAGCCGCCGGATCGCCTTTCAGCCAATCGCGGATCACATAGTGGTAAAACTGTTTGGACCACAGCATGCCGGCCAGCGATAGCCGCATCACGTTGCGGGCATCCACGGTCAGATCCGCCGGAATCACGGTTGCGTAGAACTCGTCGGCTTCGCGAATCCGTTCCGCGAAGATTGCATCGAACTGCGTACCGAACGGTTCCGGGCCTTCGCCGAGGCGCTCCAGCCTCACGCGTACGGTCTTGCTTTCACCGGGCCCAAGCGACAGGATGTACCGCGCCGCCGCCTTGGTGCCCGTGTGCGCCGGGTTGACCGCCGCCTCCACGCCGTTGACCACGTACTCGTTGATCCCGTCCTTGACGTAGGGAGATCCGTTCGGGACACCAAAGAGGCGCTGGTAGTTGGTTTCGTTTTCCGTAAACAGAAGTTCCGGACCGCCGTCGCACTGGAGCCGTCGCCGTCCGGGTTCCGGATGCTCCAGCTCAATGGCGCCGTCCACTTCGCGCAGAACGGGACGTTGCCCGTTCTCGTTTCCCAATGACCACGTATCCCGAAACCACACGGTGGGCAGCAGGTGGATCTCCGCCCGCTCCGGGCCGTGGTTGGTGACAGTAATCCGCACCAGTATATCTTCGGGATCGTTCTTGGCGTATTCCACCGATACATCAAAGTAGCGGTTGTCGAAGAGAGCGCCCGTGTCCATCAGCTCGAATTCCGGGCTGTGCTTATCGCGACGGCGGTTCTCTTCCACCAACTGTCTGTAAGGAAACGCGGCATGTGGGTATTTGTACAGGTACTTCATGTAGGAGTGCGTGGGAGTGCTGTCCAAGTAGAAATAGCACTCCTTAACATCTTCCCCGTGATTGCCCTCATTGCCCGTCAGGCCGAAGAGCCTCTCTTTCAGGATCGGATCGCGGCCGTTCCACATAGCTACCGCGAAACAAACATACTGATGCCGGTCGCAAATGCCCGCGATGCCATCCTCGTTCCAACGGTAGGCTCTGGACCGGGCGTGATCGTGCGAAAGATACTCCCAGGCATTCCCGTATGGGCTGTAGTCCTCGCGGACCGTGCCCCAGGCACGTTCGCTCAGGTACGGACCGCAGCGCTGCCAATGCGCCCTTTTTTGCCGCGTCTCTTCCAGTAGGAGCTCTTCGTTTGTCATATGCGTGTTTCTCTCCAGCGTGTCAACAAAGGCCACGACCACACCAGATTATTCCCGGTGCTGCCAAGAATCTAACGCCTGACAGTCACCGGGGTTGCGCCGAATTCCATCGTGGTGATTTCGCAGAACGAGGCGTAGCCGGCTCGAACGCCGCCGTGCCGTAGGTGGTGGGCGGCGGGCATGCGACACGCGGGCCGAGAGCATCCATCGGCACGGCGCCGGCCGCTGGTGCGGCAGCAAGCTGGTGGACGGCTCTCGGTCCCCCGAGGGTCCAACCACCGCCAATCCATTCCGGGAATGGCTCTACGGGCCTCCTAACGCGGGCACGAGCCAGTTCAGCGCGCTGGCCGAGAGCGGCCATCCGCGCGACGGGCCGGCCTCTCCGATCGCTGCCGGCGCCTCGTGCCGGCCGCCAGGCCGAACCAGGCTTGCCGTATCCGCCCGCCGTCCCGCCCGCGGCGCGGTCGGCGGCGGCCGTGCGACCGCACGTCGAGAGCGTCCCATCCGCCCGGCGGCGGTGGCCGTGCTTGATTTGCGCGCGCGCCCGCGTCCAGTTCGGCCTGGTCTCGGCCGGCGGCGCCGGCTTCTCCGATCGCGGCCTGGCGCCCCTGCCGGCCGCCCGGCCAAACCCGTCTTACCGTTTCCGCCCCGTCACGACCTTGGCCTTTTTGCTCCTTAACAACCGGGACACGGTGGCGGGGTGAACCTTGAAGAGCCTGGCGGCGCGGGCTGCCGTCTTGCCGCCTTTGGAAGCCATCCTTCCGGTCTCGGCCTGCTGTTGAGGCGAAAGTTTTGGACGGCCCCGCCAGCCGTGGGATCATTTCACGAGCTGTCCCTGGGCATTAAACCGCCGTACCTCGGTAACACGCATGATGCCGCCATTGAGGTCCGAATACGTCACGGTGCAGTTACCGTCGCTAATCTCCTCTTTGTGGACGAGGACCAGGCGATTGTTCTTGACACGGTAACGATCTCCGCTAAAGTCCTCTGATCCAATTGGACACCGGCCAAAACTCGGGATGTAGTGCGCACTGATCTCTTGCTTCTTTGGATCGAAGTCGATGGAGGACGCTTTCCAGCAGGCGCCGCCACGCAAACAGTTCTTCCCCAACTCCTGTGTCAACTCGTTCTGGACGAAGAGCCCGGAACGCGGATCATAGACCCAGTACGACCTACTCACGTACTCGCCGGCATAATCCGTAAGAACGGAAAAATCGAGATATCCGTCGAAGTTGATATCGTCCGCATGGAAGGTGGGGCCAAAATTGAGCGGTTGCCACGCCGTGATAGGTAGTAACTGTAGGCGCTTTCCGTCCTGGCAGCGGGCCACCTCAATATCGCCTGCGTGAACGGACTTTAAAGGCTGCTGCTGCCAGCCGTCGAAGATTTCATGGGGGAAGGGACGAACCGTGATGCGGAATGCTGGTCCGCCGGGCCTTACGGACAACCGGAAAGAGAGCGTTTGTGGAACGTCTGCTAAAAGGTCCAGAAACTCTGACCCCTCGGGGGGCCTGCCAGCAGACCGTCACAAACAGAGTGCCGTCATCCCGCACAGGGCCAGCACACACAATCGTTGCCGCATGACACGACCTCACCGGGCCGCGCTGTTACAAACGCGCGTTGAGGGAAGTATAGCAGGCCAATCACTTCAGTTCCTGAAAAACTGAACATGGCGGAATAACCCGTCGCCCGGCGTTTCCGCTGCGCGGGAGGCCGCGTCAGTGCGCCGGCGGCCGGGGTGTTGGTATGACCGCCGATTGCAGCGCTACGCCGCATGCGCCCGCAGTGGGCTGCTGTGGAGGAAGCTGATGCGGTCGGCCGGCCGGAACATGTCGTCGCGTTCCGGCTCGACTACGAACAAAGGCCGCACTCGCCAGGTATCGCCCTGCGCGCCCCGCGCTACCCGAAAGAGCAGCTCTACCGGAACTCCGTAATGGAATATCTGGTTGCCTACGATCCGGTGCGCCATCGTCTTACCCTCCGTTTCCCGAGTTCGAGTTGACCCCGAACTCGCTCACCCTCTACAGCGGACATTGCGCGCGGAAACTGTAACGCGAGGCAAAAAAATCTTGCGGAGCGGTCCGGTGCGTGGGTGCGTGGATCCGTTCTGACACGGCAAAATGATAATGTCCCCTTTGAGCAAAGTAGAAATGTCCTCTTGACAGCCCCAGGCTTGGGGGATGCAGGAAGGACAACTACTCATGACTCAAGCCGATCGAGACCGGCTGGTGACGTTGAAGAAAGCCAAGAAGAAGCTGATTACGCAGCGCGAGGCAGCCGAGGAACTGGGGTTGAGTGTGCGCCAGGTGAAGCGGCTGATCTATTGACTGGGCGATTTCGGAAGGCCACATCCGGCAACTTCCTTCCGAAGGTGAGTTTCGTCAAGACCAGCTTCCGCCTCGGGGGGAATTCTGAACACGTATCGGAATGGGCAGCCGCACGCACGATCATAAGAGCAATCGCGGAATATCCGAGAGCTGGGCTGAAGAGCCGAGCCTACTTCTTCCGTGGCCTCAAGGTCATCGAGGAGGATCTTCTCAACGCGATGAACGTGGCCGATGACCAGCTCGTGCCCAACTGGTTTCAGGCCGACTCCTGAACATCGCCCTGGCAGAATTGGAAGTCCTGGAGCAGATTGACGAATCCGAACATCTTGATCGCGACAAGTGCAAGCTGATTCTGGATCTCTTGCATCGAGCACGGTCACTCGACGACATCCGGAACTCGGCGAAGAAGCAAGCGGAGTAACACACGCCAGTCTTGCCGTTACCGCCTGGCGTCCCCGCCCGCGGCGCGGTGGCCAGCGACCGCGGGCCGAGAGCGTCCAGCCGCGCGGCGGCGCCGGCTTCTCCGAATCGCTGCCCGGCTCCTCTGCCGGCCGCCAGGCCGAACCAGCCTTCGCCGTTTTCGGCCGTCCTCCCGCGCGGTTCGCGGTGGGCGTCGGCCCTGCGACCGCGGGCCGAGAACGTTCATCCGCGCGACGGGCCGGAATGCGTCGTGCGCGCGCGGCCATCCGGCGAGCAGTGCGTTTCGAGAGTGTGCGCCTGCCCTCTGCCTCGATTACCAGGCCGCGGCTCAAAGTACGATAAACCCACTTTCGGTCAACTGGGCGCCGGCCGGTGAAACCG